>DATBHJ010000042.1:0-20386 GCA_036557565.1 Gemmataceae bacterium | reverse complement strand
GCGTGGCTACCAGCGTTTGCAAGACATGCTTCTGGGTATCCATCTCCATGCTCCGTGAACGAGCCGTCATCGAGGCCGGGAAAATGTTGGTAATAGACAGCCCTTTAGGGCTGGGCTAACGAAAAAAATACTACTAGGATCCGTTATCCCCACTGCCGCGGGTGACGAACTAACCTACAAAGCGAGGCGCAAACTCATTTCAATCAAGGGGAATCCGACCATGCCAGTCGTCACTTCCGCTAACGCTGTTCGGTTTCACGTCGGGCTGCACACGTCAGACCTGAATCGGGCTGTCAAGTTCTACCGAGTGTTGTTCGGGATCGAACCTGCCAAACACTACGACGACTACGCCAAGTTTGAGGTGGACCGGGCGGCGTTGGTACTGGCCCTGTACCCCAGCCCGCAACAGGTTGGCGGCGCGCTCAACCACTTAGGCTTGCGCCTGCCCGAATCGGCCATGCTGGTCGAAATGCAACGGCGGCTGGAGGAGCACGGTATCGCTACCCAGAGGCAGGAAGGCGTGGAATGCTGTTACGCTCGTCAGACCAAGTTCTGGGTCACCGATCCCGATCGCGTCTTGTGGGAAATCTATACGTTGCACGAAGACATCGATCACTCCGGTTTCGACGATCCGCCCGTGACTGCGGCGCCCGTCACACAGCATGTCTGGGAGCATCGCCTGACAGAGCCCTTTCCCCATCGGATTGATCGAGCTGACGGCGCCCTGGATGAAGTGCAGCTGGAAGGCTCGTTCAACGCCCTTGTCGCGCCGGATCAGCTCGATGCCCTGCTGACCGAGGCGTTCCGAGTGCTGCGGCCCGGTGGCCGCGTCTCGGTCCATGCACTGGTCGGAGACCGACCGTTTCCGGGCACCCCTGGCTTGCCGGGTCTCGCGTCGATGGTTCAACGTGTGCCGATCGAAACGGAGCCGCTGGAAGCTCTGCGGCGAGTCGGCTTCGGCGGCCTGTTCTACGAGAAGCTCGGCGACATTCATTGCTTTGAGGTCAACGGCGTCGAGCTGCGCGAGATGCGGATTGTCGGCTGGAAGACGGCCGGCTCTTCCTGGCCTACGGTAACTGTCGTTTACAAGGGGCCGTTCGAGCAGGTCAAGGACGAGGACGGCACAATCTATCGTCGTGGCGAGCAAGTCGCGGTTGGCTGGTCGCAAGCCGAACGACTGCGTCTGGGGCCGGCCGCGGAGCAATTCACGTTCCTGGTGACTTGACATCTAAGGAGATTCGACATGATGCAGAGTCATATCCGTCTCTTGATGCTAATCCTCACTGTGGGAGTAAGCTCTGCACAACCAGCCGTCGCTGGGCCGAGGGATGCCAACGAGCTGGCTGCCCAGATCGACCGGCGGCTGGAAAACCACTGGAAGGCCGAAAAGATCCAACCCGTCCCGCGCGCCGACGATGCCGAGTTTCTGCGCCGCGTCTACCTCGACATCACCGGCCGCATTCCACGCCCTGCGGATGTTCACGACTTCCTGTCGGACAACTCCGCTGACAAGCGCCTTCGGCTGATTGACCAGTTGCTTGAATCTCCTCGCTTCGCCGTGCATTTCGCCAATGTCTGGCGAGCGGAGTTACTGCCAGAGATTGCCAGCAACCGTGAAGCAGCTGCATTCCAGCGCGGCTTTGAAAGCTGGCTGCGCGAGCGATTTCGCGCCGGAGTCGGCTACGACCAACTGGTGCGCGAACTGCTGACGGTACCGATCGCGGCCGAAGGGCAGGACGCGGAGCCGGTGCTGCGCGATCCGGAACGGCCCAATCCGCTCGCGTTCTTTGCCGTCAAGGCGGCGCGGCCGGAGAACCTCGCCGCAGCGGTCTCACGTTCCCTGCTGGGCATCCGGTTGGAATGCGCTCAGTGTCACAACCACCCGTTTGCGCAGTGGAAGCGCGAGCAATTCTGGAGCCAGGCTGCATTCTTCGCGGGACTTCGCAGACAGGGCGACGGTCTGTTCGCGCCGCTGACCGAGATCGTCAACCAGCACGAGATTACCGCATCGGGCAGCAGCAAGCTGCTCCAGGCTGCCTTTCTCGATAGCAATACTCCCAAATGGCAAAAGAACCGAACGTCGCGAGCGGTGCTGGCCGACTGGATCACGTCGCGGGACAACCCTTACTTCGCTCGCGCTACCGTCAACCGCATGTGGGGGTACTTTTTCGGCACCGGACTGGTCGATCCGGTGGACGACTTCCGCGACGACAATCCGCCCAGCGATGGTGCATTGCTCGACGACCTGGCTCGCTCCTTTGTCGAGTCCGGCTTCGACTTGCCGTTTCTGATACGGGGCATCTGTCTGAGCCGGGCGTATCAGCGGACCAGCGCCCGAACGGATGCGAGCCAGGAGAACGCGCGGCTACCGGCGCGAATGGCTGTCAAGTCCTTGACAGCAGAACAGTTCTTCGACAGCCTGACCCTGGCAACCGGCTACCGCGAGGACCAGGACAAGGGCGCCGCCAGGCGACAGTTTTTGACGCGCTTCACCCTGACCGGTTCCACGAGCGAGCCCGAGACCTCCGTGCAACAGGCCCTGACACTGCTCAATGGCCGCTTCGTTTCCTGGGCCACCGATCCAGAAAAATGTCCGACCTTGATTGCCGCCACCCAGACGCCAGGGATGAGTCTCGCTCAGCGAATCGAGACGCTCTACCTGACTACAATCAGTCGCAAGCCCAAGGCAGAGGAACTGGATCCCCTGGAACGCTATGTCCTCCAGGCCAAGTCCAACCGTGAGGCCGAGCGACTCGCGGACGTTTTCTGGACGTTGTTAAACAGCGCCGAGTTCCGCATGAATCATTGATCTCGCCTGGGAGAGATGTCATGACTTCGGTTGATTTGCTAACTCGTCGTTCCTGGCTCCGTCGGTCTGCCTTGATGGCGACAGGCATGTCGCTCTCCGGTTGGCTGGGACGACTGGCTGCCCGGGCGGCGGATGATCCGCGCCGCAAGCGTTCGTGCATCCTGTTATGGATGGCCGGCGGCCCCAGCCAGTTGGATACTTTCGACCTGAAACCCACACACGCCAACGGCGGCCCTTTCAAGGAGATCGCTACCGCTGCCTCCGGCGTCAAGATCAGCGAGCATTTCCCCCAACTCGCCAGGCAGATGAATCGGCTTGCGATTCTGCGCTCGATGCGGACGCGCGAAGGAGATCACGAACGGGCCACCGCCAACCTGCGAACCGGCTACTTGCCGCAAGAGCCAATCCGCTTCCCTTCGCTGGGAGCGCTCGTGTCCAACGAGTTGGCCGACCTGGATGCGGACCTGCCCGGATTTGTCAGCGTGCTATCACAAGGAGCTTTCGCCCAGTCAGCCGTCGCCGCAGGCTTTCTTGGCCCGTCTCATGCCCCACTCGTCGTCGCCGGCAGCGGCGAGACGCTCAAGGTCGAGGATCTGAAACCGCCTTCCGTTTCCGCGCAGCGTTCGCGGGAGCGTTTGGAATTGCTGCACAAGATGGAGGCGAACTTCCTCGCCACGCGGCGAGGGACGGCTACCGCCAGTCACGTCACCGCCTACGACCGTGCCGTGCGACTGGGCCGGGAGGCGGCCGCACGGGCATTCGATCTCTCGCAGGAAAAGGACAGCTTACGCGACCAGTACGGCCGAAGTTTGTTCGGACAGGGTTGCCTGCTGGCCAGGCGATTGGTGGAGCGCGGCGTGCCGTTCGTGGAGGTAACTCTAGGCGGCTGGGACACGCACGACAACAACTTCGAGCAGGTCAAGTCGCTATCCGGCGTCCTCGACCCAGCCTGGGCAACCCTGATCGCGGACCTCAAGGACCGCGGCCTCCTGGACAGCACCCTCCTTGTGTGGATGGGTGAGTTCGGCCGCACGCCTGGGATCAATCCACGCAACGGGCGGGACCATTATCCGGGCGCCTGGAGCGTTGTCCTGGGTGGAGGCGGAATCAAGGGCGGTCAGACGATCGGACGAACAAGCAAGGACGGCTCTATTGTCGAGGAACGTCCCGTGAGCGCTCCCGACCTAATGGCAACAATCTGTCTGGCCTTGGGTCTTGATCCGAAGAAGCAAAACCTGTCCAACGTCAACCGGCCAATTCGCCTTGTCGATCCTGCCGCCGAACCTATCAAGGAGGTGCTGGCATGAAAGAGGCCGCTGTGGCCCTGTATTTGTGCCTGGCTTCGTGCTCGGCATGGACGATGGAGGAGACGAAGCAAGAATCGGCCGATCCCGTTCTTCTGCTACCGCGTGACCAAGAGCCTTTCCGGATCAGGCTGGATGTGTCCGTTGATGGCCGTCCCTCCACGACAGCCTGGGGCAACTTCCTTGATCGCCTGTTCGACTTTTTCGATCGGGATGGCGATGGTTCGCTCAGTCGAGCTGAGGTGAGCCGGATGCTTCCGCTTCCCGTGCCTGGCGGCAAAGAGTTAACCATTGACCTCGACAAACTCGATGTTGATGGCAATGGGAAAGGAAGTCGGGAGGAACTCAAGGCATTCTGCCGAAATCATGGATTCGGTCCCGTCATTGTTGTCGTGGAACCGCCACCTGCAGCTGACCTGCAACTGACCGAATTATTCCTTCGGCGCCTGGACTCCGATCGTGATGGCAAACTTGCCGGGACGGAGTGGCGGCACGCCCCGCAAGCGTTCCGCAAATACGATCTGAACGAAGACGAATACCTGAATCTGGCCGAACTTCTTGCCTCAGCGATGCCCCGTCCACAAACCAGCCGTGCCCAGGTGAGATTGAGCCAGCATGGCAAAGAGCCAGATGCGGTTCTGCATCTGGATGTCGGCGCGAAAACTGAAACAACAAGGATCACAGGGAAAGACGCCAAATCGCTTCGGTTCGTGACTGCGTCTGTCCCTGGCATTGTGCAGCGGCTTTACGGTCCCGAAGGCCGCTGGTCCATGGTATTTCGACTGCAGCGAATGATGCCTGATATTGTTTCAGCAAGGGAGTTTCTTGTTGCCCAGTTCAAGGCGGTCCTTGGCGAGCGCGTCGCGCTGGCGAAGGCCGACGTGGAGCAAGACCCGGCGTTAAGCGGCCTTCTGGAGTTGTTTCCTTATGCGGACCGGAACGCGGATTATCAACTCAGTCTTGCGGAATTGGAACAGTACCTCAAGCTCGTCGAGCGGGGTATGGCGGCGCAGATATGGATCAAAGTTGTGGATCACGACCGTAACCCCTTTTTCTTCCTGGACACCGATGGCGACGGCCGACTGAGCTACCAGGAATTGGCCCGAGCGTCGGGCCTGATGAGCCGCGATGTTGCAGAAGGGATGGGCTTGCCCCGGCAGTTCCAGCTCTCGTTCGGTGGTCCCACAGTGAAGTCCTGGGGCGGTGCACCAATTCCAGCAGTAGCCAAACGTCCCCACTCCGGGTCTGCGAACACAACTCGAGCGCCTCGCTGGTTCCAGGTCATGGATCGCAATGGCGATGGTCTCCTCTCGCCGGGCGAATTTGTCGGACCACCGGAAGTACTTCACAAACTGGATGCGGATGGTGATGGAATGGTCAGCCCCGAGGAAGCCAGACGCGCTGGGAACCGTTAAGGAAGCTGCCGGCGCGATCTACCAGGGGAAGGATGGACTATGAAGAATACGATCCGGCCTCGAGTCTGCTCCCAGAAGTTGCACGCCCTGGCAGCACCCGAGCGCTTGCGAATTCTCTGCTTCCTTCGCGAAGGAGCGCGCAACGTCACCGAGATTGCCGGGTTGCTGGGCACGACGCTGGTCAATGTATCCCACCACATTAGCGTCCTCCGTCAGGCGGGCCTGATTCGTGGGAAAAAATCGGGTCGATACGTATACTATTCACTCCCGCCGGGTTTTCTCCAACGGGAAGAGCATGTGCATAAAGTAGAGTATTTTGATCTTGGATGTTGCCGTCTGGAGGTGCCGAGCGACTGTCAGTAAAACGACAACTTCGGAACCGCGATGGTAAAGCGAAACGAGGAATTCCGATAAGAGGTAGCACAAGTGGCGGACGGGCTAGAGTAGCTGGTGATGTTCGGAACACGATCCCATTCAGTCCGATTCCATGCTTTCACCTGCAATTCGATAGTCCGGACGTCCTTATTTGGCGCGTCCGAGGCTGTCGGAGTTCGTTCGGCAGTCCGTTGATCCGGTTGTCGCTCTCGGTGACGCCCTGAAAATGCCCTGGTCACGGAAAATTGGCGGAAAGCACGACCATCAAAGCAAAAAGGCTTACGACACGATCTGCCGTAAGCCCTTTAGCGAAAAGTGCCGAAGAGAGGACTCGAACCTCCACGCCCGTTAAGGGCACCAGGTCCTGAACCTGGCGCGTCTGCCAGTTCCGCCACTTCGGCGCTAACGCTTCTGCGTCCTCTGCGGTGGAGACAGAAAACATCTTAGAGAGCGTTTCAACCGATCGTCAAGGGCTTCCAGGCGACTCCGTTCGCTGGCTGGCTGAGTCCTCCCCAGTGGCTGGCGCGTTCAGGATTTTCAGGATCAGCTGCCACAACTCCTCGCTCCCGCCGCGATCCCATTGCATACGCACTCGTGTCTTGATTCCTTCCTCATCGTTCATTTGGTGCAGATGCAGGCAAAACACTGTACCCGACTCCTTCCAGACGCTTGAGATTCTGTAGTCGGTGTCCGTGCGCTTGGCGTTTACGAGCATACCGGCTTCGCTCAAGCCATCTCGTAACTTCGCGGCGACATCGCCGACGCTGCCGGGGACCATTATCTTGGGTCCCCATACCACGATCTGGCGATTCAGGAACGAATCGACCGTGCATCCGGCCACTGCGAATAAGAGCATGACGGCGCAGGCCTTCCCCAGGCAATGGCGCATGGACCCGCCCTCCAAAACAATTCCAATGGTATTCGGAATCGGCGGGACAATAGCCGGAAAGCAAACAATGTGCAAGAGCAATTTGGCATCCGCTTTTTCGTTTTCGGTATACTTAACATCGATTGCGAAAACCGAAAACCGAAAACCGAAAGCCATTATGCGACTACGATTCTTCGACTTGGTGTTGCTCGGCCTGGTTCTGATATTCGCCTTTTTTGCTGCATCCTTCGCCGTACGTAACAGCGATTTCTGGCTCCATCTGGCAAGCGGGCGGTTGATTGCCGAGGGGCGATATCCCTTCGGAGCCGACCCCTTCGCGTTCACCACTGAAAACCACTATTGGGCCAACCACGCCTGGTTGTTCGACTGGCCATTGTATCTACTCTATACTAGGCTGGGCGAACAGGTTGGCGGAGTGGTCGTCGTTGTCCTGAAAGCGCTGTTCGTCAGTCTTGTGGCGCTGGTCCTCATGAACGTACGCCGACCCAATAGCCGCCTGGGTTGGTCGGCCGTCGTCACGTTGTTGGCCGTCTTGGCCATGAGTCCGCGTCTGTTACTTCACTCAACCTGTCTGTCCTATTTGTTCCTGGCTCTCACTCTGTGGCTCTTGTGGCGGCCCATCGAGCATGGCGCTTCGTTTCTACGACAGTTGAGGCACTACGCTCCGTGGCTGTTGCTATCGATCTTGTGGGTGAACATTGACGGCTGGTTCCTGTTAGGTCCCTTGACGGCCGCGCTTTTTTGGCTGGGCGATTGGATTTTGCCGCGAAAGATGGGCGAGACAATTGGCCCATCCGGCAAAGGGACTCGGACGCCGAGTTGGTTATGGCTCGCCGGACTGGCGGTTTGTCTGATCAATCCGTATCACGTTTATGCCTTCACATTGCCGCCGGAGTTGATGCCGCTTCCGGATGCACTGCGAAATGATGTTCGCTTCGCCCAACTGTACGTATCTCCCTGGCATCGCAGCCTCTACTATGGCTCGCTAGCCGGAGTCAATCTGGCCAGAGTCGCTTACCTGGTCCTGCTCGCCGCGGGGACACTGTCTTTCATTCTGAACTTCCGCAATTTGACCGGATGGCGCTTGTTGGTCTGGCTGACTTTCGCCTCTCTCTCGGCGTGGCTGGTAGGGACAATCCCATTTTTCGCCGTTGTTGCAGCTCCCATCACTGCTCTGAATCTGGGAGATGCTTTTTCGTCCCGTCAGGAACCGCGAGGGCGCTTACTGCTCGGCTCATCTTATTTTGCCCTTGTACTGTCGGCATTAGCGCTGATCGGACTTGCGTGGCCGGGCTGGCTACAAGGATTTCAGGACAGGGGGCGTCACGTCGATTGGTCCGTGCAGCCCGATGGGTCATTGCGCCGTGTTGCCGAAACGCTCCACTCATGGCACGAGCAAGGCAAGCTAGGCATCGGTCGAGGTTTTCTTTTTCACCCCAGCCTGGTCCACTATTGCGCCTATTATTGCCCCGAAGAGCAAGGCTTTCTCGATCTGCGTCTCCCTTTGTTCTACCACGTGGCCACTCCGTATGAAGAGATCTGCCAGGCCTTGATCCCCGGGCTTTCTTCGGGACGAGTCGAACCCAACTCCGAATGGCGCTCCCGCCTGCGAGACTGGGGTGTCACGCACCTGGTGCTCTACGATCCCGAGATGCGGCTGCTCGGACCGGCCCTAGCGCAACTGGCTGACAAAAAAGGCGCGTGGAGGCTTCTGGAGATCAATGGCCAGGCACTGATACTCGGGTGGCGCGAGGGCAGACGAATCCTGCCGCCGCGCGTTCAGCCCTTCGAGCCTCAACGTCTTGCCTTCTCTCCGCCATCGGCGAACGAGCAAGGCGTTTCACTGGCAGAGGCGCCGGGCCAGGGACCACAGCGTGGACCACGACCGGAACATTTCTGGTCGCACTTCGAGAGACCCGTCGCGCCGTCACCCTGGCAGTCAAGTGCCGCGGCCGTATTATTGGACTATTTCGATTTGCAGTCCCCCTACGAAACGGAAAAGCGATTTCACGCGGCCTTTTCCCTATTAGGACTGCCGGCCCTCCGGTCCGGTTGCCTGGACTGTCTGATGCGCCTGGCTGTCCATATCGGATGTTCCCCGTTGAATCCGCTCAATCTTGGGGAGCAACCGCCGGCCCTGCCCTTATTGGCCGTCCGAGCCGCGCGCCAAGCGCTGGCAGAGAACCCGGATGACGGTCACGCCTATCTGCAACTCGGGCTCGCTTATCTTGCTCTCGCTCGACAGACCGGGGAAAGCAGCGAACTCCAGCTGCTGCGACCTTTGGCCGAGCTGCGTCATATCCAGATCGCTACTGCCTTGGAGAACGCCCTGCGACGCGCTCCCAATCTCCTGGACGCACTCCGTGCCCACGAGCAATTGGCGCTTCTTTACATGGGTCGTTTCCCACCTTTTCTCAATCCGCCGTTCTTCGATGCCGCCCTCGAGCATCGCCGCGCCATTCTACAACTGACGCGACGGATGGGGCCGCTCCGCGGGGAAACGACAGACGAGTTTGCCCGCCGATTCAAGGAGGGGGAACGCAACATCCAGGAGCTGGAACGCCGCGTGAGCGACCTCAGGAACGAATTCTCGGTCCAGACGCGCAACCTCGGCTCCGAGCCGTACCGCAAGGCCGAACTCGCCGTGCGCATGGGCCTGGGTCGCCTGGCACTCGAAGAGGTTCTGATGCCCACATCGATCGTGCTCTTGGGAGGCGAGGGCATCCGCTTGCAAGTACGCTTACAACTCATGCTGGGACAGATGGATCTGGTCCGTGAGCAGCTCCAGTCACCCGACTGGAAAGACAACAAGGCCAACCTCGGCGTCATGACGCTGGACCTGCCGGGCAGTACGGCACCATCCTACCATCTTCCTGCCTACGAATGGCTGCTCCTGTGCCAGACTGCAGCGAACGGCGACTACGAGCAGGTTCAAGCCGATGTGAGAGAGCAATTGCGCGTCTCATCCCAGCGCCAACAGCAACTTGTGCAGAATCGGCGCGGGTTGCGAGACAGCATCGCCAGAGTGCTCCGACAGGAGATCGCTCTACGTGCAACACGTCAGTTCGTAGTGCGAGCGTTGCTGGAGCAGGCACGCACGGAAATGATCCCCCAATTCACAGAGCAATTGCAACGTTTTACCGAGATGGAGAAAGAAGAAGTGCGGACTCAGGTGATGCTGCACATTGTTACCGGTATGATGGCTCTGGAACACGGCCGGCCTCAACAGGCGAAAGAAGCGTTCCGTCAAGCTCTCCTCGCCCCCGGGCGGCAAGGCCAAGAGCCACTAGCAAATGAACCCGGCAACTCTTTGGCCCATACCTATTTGCATCTCATGGACGGGCCATCCAGTAAACTCCGCTGATCGGCTTGCTTTCTTGGCGAGTAGCCGCTATGAGTTGTCGCGATTTGTGACGATGGTAATGCACAGATTGACGAGAAAACAGACACGCGTGGCAGCATTTTTGCAATGAGAAAGCACCTGAGTGGATGCCGTGTTGCTCGATAAGGCCGTTAAAGGACGAACCTTGGGGAGTTTACCGTTGCTGCGCTGCTGAAAAAGCGTATGCTGACAACTCCGGCGAAGCGCTTCGCCCCTTCCGAGGACATGGGCCGCCGCCTGGTCATATTCGTCGAGCTACACGCGGTTACAACGGACGGTCGGCGCGCAAGAACGTGAGGCAGCCACGGTGTACATCTGGGTGGAGTGCGGAAAATTCTTCCGCGAATGTCGGCAGCACTTCCATACTACGGGAGCGATCTTGCCCAGCAGTCGTTTTCTGGCGCGTGCTCTGGTTCGGCCGCTGCACGGTGCCCGGCCGTCCTGGCGGATTTTGGAGGTGGGTCCCGGCACCGGTGCGGTGACGCGCGAGATCGCCCGTCGAATGTTGACGAGCGATCGTCTGGACGCGGTGGAGATCAACGGTCACTTCGCCGAAATGGTGCAGCGCCGGGTTCGACAGGAGCGCGTCTTTGCTCGCTGCCGCGATCAGATCGAAATCATTCATGCGGCCGTGCAGGATCTTCCCGGCGAGGCGGTGTACGACTTGATCGTCTCGGGACTGCCTTTGAACAATCTCCCGGCTCATGAAGTACGAGAAATCTTCGCGACATACAATCGCTTGCTCAAGCCGGGTGGAACCCTGACCTTCTACGAGTACACCTTGGTTCGCCAGTTGAAGACGCCCTTTGTCGATCGTCGCGAGCGTCGCCGACTCTTTCGCGTCGGCCGGGTCATGCGCGGCTACATTCGAGATTATCAGATTCGCCGCGAACGCATCTTCATCAATGTGCCCCCCGCAACCGTGCGCTATCTGCGATTCAAGCCGATATCACCGAGGCCAAGCACGCGGGAGGCAATCGTTCATCCTTCGAGCATTTTGCAACTCTGAACACGCAATCGGAACGCCCCATCATTTGGGCGCAATTCGACACAAGACGGCGTAGGCAGGGCTGCCTGTGTCTTCCCGGTGAGACCGTGTCTCAACGGACTATCCCTCGGAACGGAAGGAGTCGTTCATGATTCGTCTCATCCTCAGCACCGGCGTAGTCGTCGCCCTCGTGGCTTCATTGACCGAACCGCCTCTCGTCTGGGCCAAACCGCCCGATCTGCCGGAGGATGGCACGTTCACAGTCAAGCAAGCGCAATCGCCGCCTGCCGCAACCTCTGAGGATCTGCCCATGCCACGCGAGGACGCCGACATCACCTGCCCCTATCTGCGCAAGCAGAGCATCGATCGGCATGTCCTTCAAATCGCTGATCCGGGGATGAACCGTGAGGTACTCGAGAATCTCGAGCGCTTGAAGCGAGCGGATAATCTGCTGGAATTGGCGAAGGAACTGGCCTCTTACGGCTTCTCTGTCGAAGCGATCGAATGCTGCGCTTGCGCTGCGGAACTTTGTCCCGGTAGTCCGTGTGCGAGGCGTGCCGAGGATACCCTGCTCGAACTCGCACTGGGCATCATCGCGCCATTGAATTCGAGCGAAGAAGCCGCCGAAGCGCGTACAGTTGAGCCCGGTGTGGAGCAGATGGTGTACGACCTGATGAAGGCGTGTCACTTGTTGATGACTCAGGGTATGCAGAGAGAGGCATCCGAGATTGCGCGTCAGGCGTATGCTCTCGACCCGGAGAGCGTTCAAGCCGATCCGCTTGTCTACAAGATGCACTTACTGTCGAATTCACCTGCAACCCGACCGGCCGGATCGAGTGAGTCGAGTGAGCCGAGCGAGTGTCCATACTGTCCCCGCAACGGGAAACCAATCGGCGAAATTCTGCCGAATAAGAAAAAGACCGCTGTCGATGGCACTTGGAATAGAGGTTTGCACGCGACGGATTGCGAACTAGAGGTCGGCGCCAACGACAACGGCGAGCTCCGCATGTCCGCCGACTGTCCACTGGGCGGCAGTGTTTATCACCTGCGCTATGCCCACGGCAACATGGAGATCTGGAAGTCAACAGACGCAGGCAAGACGAAACCGTGAAAAGTCCATTCCACCACGCCGCAGCGTCAGCAAGGACGTCTTTCACCCTTTCTGGCGCTGCGGGTTGGTCAGAGATTCGCGCTGGTTGACGCTCCGCACTCGTGGACCTAACTTGAGCGCATGACACACCAGCCAAACAAAACACACACGTATCTGCACAAGATCAGTCATCGGCGCATCGATCCACCGAAACTGACCGCGGAGACGCCACTGCCGCGCGTCCTTGACGAAGTATTCCTGTCGTACAACGCTGGGCGGCTACGTGAGGCGTGCCGGTTGTTCGCAACGAAGATGCTTGCCGAGGAAGTTGTTGTTGGCCTGTCACTTAGTGGGGCGCTCACGCCGGCTGGGTTAGGCATTTCCTGCCTGGTACCGCTCATCGAGGCCGGCTTCATCGACTGGATTGTCAGCACAGGGGCCAACCTGTATCACGATACCCATTTCGCCTTGGCCATGGACTTGCATCAGTCGCGGCCCGGGCTGGACGACTTGCAGCTGCGCGAGCATCAGGTCATTCGCATCTACGACATCGTTTTCGATTACGAGAACCTGCTCGGCACGGATCGTTTCTATCGAACGCTGTGCCGTGGCGAATCCTTTCAGCAGACGTTGAGCACGGCGGAGTTTCACTATCTGGTCGGCAAATATCTGGCAGCTCGCGAGGATGAGACCGGACATAAGGGTCGAAGTCTGCTGGCGGCGGCCTATCGTCATGGCGTGCCGATTTTCACATCGTCGCCTGGGGATAGCTCCATAGGCATGAACTTGGCGGCCCTGCAAATGGAAGGTTGTGCCCTGCTCCTCGATCCCCTGCGCGACGTAAACCAGAGCGCGGCCATCGTCTACAACGCCAAAAAACGAGGTCGCAGCGGCGTCCTGATTCTCGGTGGTGGCTCGCCGAAAAACTTCATCCTGCAAACGGAGCCGCAAATTCAGGAAGTCTTGGGATTGCCGGAGAGCGGCCATGACTATTTCTTGCAGATCACGGACGCTCGTCCCGATACCGGCGGACTCAGCGGGGCAACTCCGCAGGAAGCCATGACCTGGGGCAAAGTGGATCCCCAACAGCTGCCCGATACGGTGACATGCTACCTCGATTCCACGGTTGCTCTCCCGCTTTTGACTGTGTACGCGCTCGCCGCGCGTCCGGCGCGCTCTCCACGGCGATTGATGGAGCGTTTGCCAGAAACGATGCGGCAGCTGGAACAGGAATACCAGAGGAGAGATAAAGGTTAACCGACCCACGCAGGCAGCGTAGCGGAGTAAGCGGCCCGTCAGACGACCTCTTACTCCGCCACGCTGCGTGCGCGGCTCAGATGTCCGAACGCAAGCAACGGCCGATCTGACGCACGGCCTGGCGAAGCCGATGTTCATTTTCGACCAGGGCCAGACGTAGATAGCCCTCGCCGGCCTCGCCGAAACCGCGACCCGGACTGACGGCGACCTCGGCTTCTTCGATCAACTTCATGGCAAAATCGATCGATCCCATGCGCTCACGCCATTCGCGCGGATAACGCGCCCAGACGAACATCGTCGCCTTGGGCGATTCCACTTCCCAGCCAATGCGATGCAAGCCATCGACCAGTACGTCGCGGCGTTTCTGATACTCCAGCGCCTGTCGATCCACAAGGTCCTCGCCGTGTCGCAGCGCGACGATGCCGGCAATCTGGATGGGCTGGAAAATGCCATAATCGTAATAGCCCTTGATAGTGGCCAGGGCGCGGACCATCTCGGCATTGCCGGCGCAGAATCCCAGACGCCAGCCGGCCATGTTGTAGCCCTTGCTCATGGTGATCGTCTCAACGCCGACTTCCTTGGCGCCCGGCACGCTCAGAAAACTCGGCGCTCGATAGCCGTCGAAACAAACGTCGCCATAGGCGAAATCGTGAATCACCATGAAACCGAAACGCCGCGCCAGGGCCACGACCTCGACGAAGAAATCGCGCTGAACGACCGTCGTGCTAGGATTGTGCGGATAATTGAGGATGAGCACCTTGGGATGAGGATAGAGATGCTCGGCAACCGCGGCGACGTTGGCGAGAAAGCGGTCAGGTTGCGTGCAATCCAGACTAATGACGTTGCCCGAAGCCAGGGCGACGGCATATACGTGGATAGGAAACGACGGCGCAGGCACGATCGCGGTATCGCCGGGGCCAAGCAGAGCCAGGCACATGTGGCTGAACACTTCCTTGGACCCCAGCCCAGCCAGAACTTCGCTGTCTGGGTCGAGCTGCACTCCGTGCCGTCGGACATAGCGCAGCGCGACTTCGCGGCGGAGATTGTGCAGACCGTTGCTCACGGAATAGCGGTGATTGCGCTCATCGCGGGCGGCCTCGCACAGTTTATCGATCACTTGGGCATCGGGCACGTCGCTGGGATTGCCCATTCCCAGGTCGATGATGTCCACGCCGGCCCGGCGTTTGCGATATTTTAGGTCGTTTATCTTGCCAAAGAGATACGGCGGCAAACGCTTGACACGATCGGCCACGTCGATCTGGAAAGGTGTTTGCGCGGTGTTGGGTTCGTTTTGCATGTTCGCTGGAGGTTCAGACTCATGGTGGAGCGGTTCGGGACCGCGATTCCTTGAGTCTACCAACCCGCGGCTTGGTTGTCAGCTTCCGTCCGAGCCGCGCACGCAGCGCAGCGGAGTAAGCGGCGGACTGGCCCCCGCTTACTCCGCTGCGCTGCGTGCGCGGCTCCGTAATTCGGATTACCGGCCACTCGGGAGACGGTTGGAAAGTTCGGTCGCCAGCTGCTCTGCGGAAAGCGAGTGTTTCAGCAGTTCTCCGTCGGTCCCGACGAGAAATGCTTGCGGAACTTTCTGGAGTCCGTAACGCTCGGCGATGGCTCCCTCCAGTCCGCCCGGCTGGTACACGTGAACGCCTGCCGTCAGACGGCCCGACAGAAATACCCGTCCCTCGGCAGGATCGGAATTCATGTTCACATAGACGATCTGCAGTCCCCGTCCGGCGTAGCGGTCGGTAAGCTGCTTGAGCGCCTGGAACTCTTCCGACACGCGCTCGCCGGTGCTTGTCCAGAAGTAGACGATCACCAGCCGGCCGCGCATCTCATCGAGATTGAAGACAGCGTTGCTGATGTTGGCGGACGTATACAGGAGCGGCAACTCCAGGACCATCGGCTGATGATCTTGTCCAAGTCGCCACAAAGCTCCCACCGCCTTGCGAGTGCCGGGATCGGTGGGGAAGTGATCGATCAGGTATCGATAGCACCGGCCTGCCTCGTCGTTCTCTCCGATCGACTCGGCAGTCTGGGCCGCTTGCAAGATCGCCTTCGCGGCTTCCGGCACATCGGGATGCTCACGGGCGAAGTGCATCAAGCGTTCGCAGCGGTGTTTCTCGCTCTTGACGCTATCGCCCCCCGACTGCTCCAGCACAAGGACGCAGTCGGCCTGGATTTCCTGGAGGACGGCGTAAAGAATAGCGGAGCTTCCAGGGAACATTTGGGCGAGTCGTCCGGGCAGCTGCCGCAACCGTTCAAAGGCGGTCGGCTGCTCGCGCGGGCACAGGAGAGCGGAGCTGTAAAAAGCGTCCACGGCCATGCGTAAAACGCCTTCACGTTCCTTCTCTTGCGACTGTGTAGCCAAACGAAGCAGCACTTCCGCTTGCTCCAGGTGGTACTGCCAGATTTGGGGCGATTGACTGTTGCGTTCGATAAACTGGCTCAATTCGGTAAGCTTATCGAGCAAGGGGCGGAGCTGCTGCTCGTTCGCAGCCTTTTGATTGGGGTCGGCATCGGGCGAGAAGGCGAAAAGGTTGGCGGCGAGGAGCAGGGAACTACCCAGCGGCGCCAGCCACTTCCATGGGCTTCTCATAGGCTTCCGTTCCTATCTAGAAAAAATGGGCGCTCTTAAGCATCGCCTTATTGTTCGGTCGTTTCGTCTTTGGTGAATGAAGGGATCGCACAAGAAAAGACGACGCACACGGCATCGAGAAACGAAAGACGGTTCCTTCGTCAAGATCGTTGCAGTTTACCGGAACCGCCCTCCTCCACGTTTCGGGTGCCACGTTATTGTTCCACGAATTCGATATGTCGGAGCGGGCCTCCGCGAGCAGCTCGCAGCTTGACGTCATCGGCCAAGCGTTGCCATTCGCTCTCGACCTCCGTCATTGTGCTCCCGGCGGGCAGCAGGCGGCCAGCGAGGATGTAGATGCGTCTTCGTCGCTTTCCGTCCGGCCGAGGTGCCGATTCGTGCCACACGGGCAAGATGGGTGCCGCCAGTTCGCTGAGCAAGTGCCCCATGGTCTTGGCGTCATCTTGCGAGAGAGTGACGACCCCGCCACACGACAACACATGCTCAATCCTTCGTCGCAACGGTCGTTCATCGGTTCCCTTGGCTCCCGGAAGCCATCTGCCCAGCGAAGACCACCACGCCAACAGGCGCAACCAGGCCGGCAGAGACGCCGATTGCTCATCTTCCGCGTACAGAAAACGTGTGGCGCGGTCAGTGGCGCTGACCACTTGCAGACACGACTCCAGGCCGCGCGCGTTGGTCGCCACCAATACTGGACCTTTGTCTGGTAAGTGGTTCAGTCCGTCGATCTCCAGGCGGTAGCGTGGCTGAGTCCGAAGCCAGATGAGGGTCCTTAAAAACAGGTCCGGCATCTGCCGCCATAAAAGTAACAACGTCAACAGCGTCAGGGAAGCGGCGCCGATGAAGAGCAAACGTGGTAAACCGGATTCATCGTAAAATGGCTTAGGGTCCTGATCGGCGCGACGGATGCGGTGATATGTGACCGATTCGAGCCGATAACTCCGGTCGATCACTCGATCACCCGCCCTCAGGCCGCCGCCGAATACGTCTATTAATTCCGTCTCCAGGTCGATCTCACGTGTTCGATCACCGTTTGCTCTCGCTCGGATCACCCGGCTCTTGCCTTCCACCATCAGGACGATACGCACTGGTTTGCCTTCTCGGTACTGGGGGTCTTCTGCCAGTTCGCCTTCGAACCGCGTGGCTGGCTCGACTCTCGGCGTGATCCCTGTCAGATGAGCGGCACCAACCAGCAGAAAAAACAACACCGAGGAGACGATGGCACCGGTGACATTAATGAAATTGCTGGTGGCGATGGCGTCGCCCTTGCTCGTCTTGGGAGCGCGGTGCTGCAACAGGGTGAACAGCGGCACGATGTAAAAGCCGGTGAAAAAGCCGATGAGCGTGAGGCACACGACAAGTGCCGTCAGATGATCGAGAGCACACGCGGCGATCAGCGTGGCGGCGATCATGCCCAGTGCGCCGATGGGCACCATGCCCAGCTCGACCTTGCCGCCAGACAGAAAACCGACCAGCGGGCTACCCAGGCCGATGCCCAGGGCGACCATGCCCACGACTTCGCTTGTCCGCGCCTCCTCCCAGGGCGGTACGCGCGTTTGTCCGTGCATGTACATCGTCGAACGCATGAACGCGACGATGAAGGTGAAGAAGGCGATGCCGATGACGGCCACGGCCAATGGCCGCGAGCGAAACAGTGTGCGGATGCTTTGCCACAACGGCTGATACAAGTACGGGGGAAACGGCCGATTCGGATTGGCCGCTGGCATTCGACGAATGAGCAGACTGGCCAGGGCGCCGATTACCGCCAGTCCCACGAGAATCAAGCCGATGTAATACTCTTCGCCGCGGAAGACCTGTGAGAGCACTCCACCCAGGACGGTGCCGAGGATGACAGCCAGGAACGACAAGGACTCCAACAGTCCGTTGCCGCGCGATAGCATGTGGGGCTGCAATATCTCCGGCATCGCACCGTACTTGGCTGGCACGAAAAAAGCGCTGTGTGTGCCCATAAGGAACACTGTGGACAGGACCATATACGGTCCGAACGTTATGCCGTGCGAGCCAAGCCAGAAACCAAGTAGAGCAATGGCGGTGATGGCGATCTCGGCGACCTTCCAGAACACCAGCGAGTTCCACTTGCTGTAGCGGTCGGCGAGATAGCCGGCCAGTGTGCAGAACAGCGCCCACGGCGCGTAGAAGAGGATGGGCATGAGCGAAATGGCGACCTTCTTGCTCATCGCGTTCTGGTTAATGGCGAAGAACATGGACGAGGCGTGGATGGCCTGATCGTTGAAGGCGGCGAGGAATTGCGCAATGAGTAAGCCGAGGAAGGTGCGCGAACGGAGATTGTCGGCAGGCTGAAACGTGGCCATGAACTTCCCTGACAAAAGGCGATGGCGATGCCGCGACAACCTCCTCTCCACGACGGCGCACGGCTCGGCAAAGCTCAGTATACCATTTCTCCAGCGGTCGGCGAGCGACTCCTTCGCGACTTCAAGGAAGCGGGATGTCCTTGAAGGCAAACGCGATCGGCGCCTCGATGAGGTTGGCTGGCGCGCGGTAGCTAAGTTTCCAGTTGCGCAGCTTGTCGCGCATCAGGCTTTTGTCCCGGAAATGATAGCTCAAAACGGCCCGCCGCGCCGTCGCCAACTCCAGTGCGTAATTGCTGCTGGCGAAGCGCTTTTTGCCGTCGAGCGCTTCCAGCGTCATCTCGTTGTTGACTACCCACGATTGATTGCTGTCGAGTTGCTTCAGGACAGGCGGATAATCGAGCGCGACCTGAACGGTCCAGTGATCGTCTCGAAGTTTCACGTCGAGAATGCGGCAGGTGACGCCTTCCTGTCGGAGACTGCGCTCCGGATCGTTGGCATTGGCCTTGGCGATCCGGTCCAGCCTGTCAAAGTGGAAGGTCAGCATTTTGCTCGGCCCGATCATCGACAGTTGGCCTTTGAGGGAACTGATTTTGCTGACGTTGCGTGGCAGCACGGGCAGATGGAGGTCGAGGCCGAGCGCGATAAGGCCATCCACCGGGGCGAGCGAACTGCCGTCCTCCGGGACGGTGAGGACGTTGTTCTTATCGTCCACCAAGCGAACCTTGTGCGGCCGCGTTTCGAGATAGAGCGGTTGCAACTTCGGGTCCCAGGCGATCTCGATGGTGACGTTGGTAGCTCCGTGGCCAGGGGCATCCTCGCCGACTTCCAGATCGCGCGAAGTCGTCACTTTCTTGACGCTGAGCCGGAAGCGGCCGTCGTAGCTGATCGGCGGCAGGCGATAGTTGGCGCCGCGCTTGGCGAGGGCGATGCGTCCGGTGGTGGGATAGAGGTTCACGCGCGCCTTCGTGGCCGCCGCGATGGCATCGACCGCCTGCCAGAAGGATACTCTCTTTAAGTCCAGATGCAGAGGCTGATCCGGCAAACCACGCGCGTCTTCGACGCGGATGCCGGTTTGTTTCGCCAAGTCGGTCAGGGCTTGATTTAGTGTCAACTTATCGGATTGCAGAGTGACGAGTTTGGGTTCCGGGGCGGCAGGGGGAGTGGTGTTGGATTGATCCGGATCGGGAGTACCGAACGCGGGAGCAAATGGAAGGGAAAGCACAATGAGAAAGATGATGGTGAAAATCGAGAAGAAGAAGCGGGCCGACATGCGAGAGGCTCCAGGAAGGTGAAGAGGTACTTTCCTGAATGATAAGGCGGATGAAGGGGAATCACAAGAAGACGTGAGATGCGCAAGGCAACGGCCCCCTGCGTTGCCGCAGGAGGCCGTCATCAATTCCCGGCGATGCCCTACTCTCGCCCGCGAAGGACTACCATCGGCCCTGGATGCTTAACGGCCGTGTTCGGAATGGGAACGGGTGGGACCATCCAGGTAAGCTCACCGAGAAAGCTCCTCAATGTATGATCTGGCAGCGGTAGCAGTTGTTTTCTCTGTCAAGCCCTGAGGGGGTCGAGAAGAGGATCAATGCGGCGAAGCGTTCGGCTGTTAGTACCGGTCCGCTGAGTGTGTTGCCACACGTACACGTCCGGCCTATCGACCTGGTGGTCTTCCAGGAGCCTTCGTCCTTGCGGACAGGAAACCTCGTCTGGCAGAGGGTTTCACGCTTAGATGCCTTCAGCGTTTATCCGAGCCGTACCTAGCTACCCAGCGCTGCCGTGAGCACGACAACTGGAACACCAGAGGTACGTCCCTCCCAATCCTCTCGTACTAGGGAGGAAGCTGCGCAAGTTTCCTACGCCCACAACAGATAGGGACCGACCTGTCTCACGACGGTCTAAACCCAGCTCACGTACCGCTTTCATTGGCGAACAGCCAAACCCTTGGGAG
>DATBHJ010000041.1:0-42977 GCA_036557565.1 Gemmataceae bacterium | reverse complement strand
CGGCACTCTTCGGGCTGCAACACGTTAATCAGCATCTCTTTTTTCATGCGATCCCTTTTCCAGTTCGGTGCCGCAATTCCTCTAGGAATGCGACGATTCATCGTGAAGTTCCAGCCGGCTGCGTTCGAGGATGACACCGGCGTCGAGTAAATCTTTAAGTCCCAAAAGGTCCAGAACTTCATTAGGACGGGCCGTCCCGGCGGAAGTCAAACGCAGGACCATCTCCAGTTTCGCGGAGTCAGAAGATCCGCAAAGTGATTGAATCAACAGATCAACGAGGAAGGGGCGCACATCGATCCGACGCTCGGGCTGGCCCGAATGAGGCCGCTGGCGATCGATCCAGCACGCCTCTCTCGCCAGCACGTCGGCGATGCGGCATTTCAGGTCCGGCAGTCGCTCTGCCGGCACCGGCACGGCGTAGGACAGCCGGCAAACCTGAGCGTTGATGTTCACGGGAATGCGACAAACGGAGAGGATGTCCAGACCCGGCGGCGCTTGCCGTGCGAGTCGGGAGTGTATTTCTTCGGGAGACAGGATTTCATCGAGTTCCAGCTCCACGACTTCTTCGCAGCCGATGACGCCCAGAGGCAACGAGAGCGCAAAGATCAGTCGCGGTTTGGGATGGAACCCCTGCGAGCGATGAAAGGGCAACTCACTTCGGCGCAGAAGGCGCTCGAAGGTGCGCATCAGATCGTGATGACTGAGCAGGCGCAGGGCGTCGCTCTTGCGGAAGCGGATGCGCGCCTTATCCACGGGATGTTTGACTTCCGTCCGGGCGGGGCGCTGGTTTGGCAGCGCGGCGCCGCGGGATCGTGTATCGGGTGCCCCAGGCACAGTTCGTCCCTATGAGCGGGGAAAGGACCAATGTCGAGAGCGACTTATCGATTCGCGCGAAACGATAAATCGCATATTTACTCAAACACCTCGGGAAGAATCCGTCGGGTCCGTTCCCGCAAATAATTGTTTACATCACGGGCTGTTTCCAGCCGCATGGCTTCCTGGGCCACCGTGGCGGACTCCTCGACCGTCACGGAGCGAATCACACGCTTGATGCCGGGGATACTGTGCGGTGTCACGCTCAGTTGACGTATCCCCATGCCCAGAAGCAACATCGTATAGAGGGGGTCGCCGCTCATCTCGCCACATACGTTGACGGCAATGTTGTGTTTGGCGGCGGCCCGCACCACACGCTCGATCAGGCGGAGAACGGCCGGATCACCGGGACTGTACAGCGTGGACACCGTCTCGTTGTTCCGATCGGCCGCCAGGGTGTATTGAATCAAGTCGTTGGTGCCGATGGAAAAGAAATCTACTTCACGGGCCAGCTGCTCGGCCAAAATCGCGGCCGAGGGCACCTCGATCATGGTGCCAACCGGGAGCCGGGGATTGAAGGCAAGACCTTCTTCCTCCAAATCCTCTTTGACCTCCGCCAGGATCATCTTGCACTGGCGTAGCTCCAGCAACGTGCTAATCATGGGAAACATGATGCGCACGTCGCCAAAAGCGCTCGCTCTCAGAATGGCACGCATCTGCGTTTTGAACAAGGTCAAATTTCGCAGACACAGCCGCACACTCCGCAATCCCAGGAACGGATTGTGTTCCGGAGAAGCTCGTTCCGAATGCGGCAAGAACTTATCCGCCCCCAAATCCAGGGTACGGATGACCACCGGTCGATTCGTCCCCATTGTCCGCAGGACCGTCAGATACGCTTCCAGGTGTTCGGCTTCTGTCGGGTCGGTTTGCCGGCCGAGATAGAGAAACTCGGTGCGATACAGCCCAACGCCTTGCGCCCCATGCTCCAGGCATTGAGTGCTCTCCTGTGGAAACTCGATGTTGCCGAGCATCAGGACGCTCATGCCGTCGCGCGTCTGGGCCGGCAGGGAGCGAAGTTCGGCCAACTGGCTAGCATGGGTGCGAGAAGTGGCCTGGATATGCTCGTAGCGCTTCAGCGTCTCCTCATCCGGATCGATGATGAGCAAGCCATGATGGCCGTCCACAATGACGCGATCGCCACCGGAAACGTCGGTAATAAATGGACCCAAGCCGACCACCGCGGGAATGTCGAGAACACCGGCGACGATGGCGGTATGACTGGCCCGTCCGCCGGATTCCGTGGCGAAGGCGTGGATGCGCTGCGGATCGAGGGACGCGGTCTCGCTGGGAGTCAGGTCATGCGCGAGCACGATGGCCGGCTGACTCAAGTCGCGCAGCTGCTCACGGCGCTGGCCGAGCAGATGGCGAAGGATCCGCTTTTCGATGTCGAAGAGGTCGGCCACGCGGTCGGCGAGGTATCCGCCTTCGATGCTCTCCAGCGCCTTGGCGTAACGGCGCATGACGCGGCTGACGGCATATTCGACAGCGAAGTGATCGTTCTTGACCAGCGCCTCGATCTCCTGCACCAGCGTCGGATCGGTGAGCATGAGGGCATGAGCGGCGAAGATGGCACCGTACTGGGGGCCGAGCTTGGCGCTGACCGCTTCCTGATTGGCGCGCGTCTCGGCGGCGGCCTGTTCGAGGGCCTGGTGCAATCGTTGACACTCGCTATCGATCTGGGTGGGAGAAATGGCTCGTTGGGGGATGCGAAACCATTCCGAGTCCAGCACCAGGGCGGGACCGATGGCGACGCCGGGAGAGACAGCGATGCCGCGTTTGATTTCCATAACAAGCTGTTTCTACCGAGGATTTGTCCGCAAGTCCTAGATGGACGGGTCGGACGCTTCTTCCTCCGTGGGCGTCTTGAGCAACTTCACCAAACCATCGAGGGCGGCTTGAGCGTCCGGCCCGGCGACTTCGAGCGTCACTTCAGTCCCCTGGGCGGCGGCTAGCAGCATGAGATCGAGGATGCTCTTGCCATTGACGCTCTGCCCTTCCCGGCTGACCTTAACGCTGCTCTGGAAGCGCGAGGCCAGCTGTGCGAATGCGGCCATTGGACGCATGTGGAACCCTTGCGGGTTGGTGATGACAACCTTTTGTCTGAGGGGGTCCCCATTCATGGCTATCCATCATCAGTTTTCGGTTTTCCGTTTTCAGCTTTCAGTAATCCGAGCAGGGCCATCGGCCACCAACGGGTTACTGAAAACGGAAAACGGAAAACCGAAAACTGCTTAGTGTTCTGCCCTGTCCAGCAGGGCAATGATTTCTTCCCGTGTGGTCGCGCCGCGGAGGGCGCGGACAAAGTTGTCGTCGCGGAGAGAGCGCGACACATTTTCCAGGGCACGCAAGTGATCGCCGGGGCGATCCTGCGGCGAGATGAGCAAGACGAAGACGTGGACCGGCTCCCCATCAAGGCTGTCGAACGCGATGCCCTTGTGGGAGATGGCGACGGTTCCGACCAGACGTTCGACGCTGTTGTGCTTGGTGTGAGGAATGGCGACGCCTCGGCCAATGCCCGTCGAGCCGAGAAACTCGCGTTTGAGAATGGCCCGGATGATGTCTTCCAGGTCGGCGCCACGAAACTGGCCGGCCGCTCGCAGGCTCTCGACCATGGCGCGGATGACGCCTTCCTTGTTGGTGGCAGGCAGCTCCGGGATGATCGCCTCACGCACCACGAAGTCGGACATTCGCATGCCAGCTCCTCCGTCACTCTTCGGACTGTTCGGCCGCAGGTGAGCGGGCCACATCGCCGGTTGAGGGCGTCCGGCGATGGGACTGAATCTTTTCCTTGTAGCGGCGCAATTGCAGCGCTAACTTGTCCACCACCAGATCCACTGCCGCCGTCAGGTCGGAATGGCTCTCGCGAGCCACGATATCGTGCTTGTGTTCGGCCTGCACCACAAACTCGACCTGCTTTTGGTCTTTCTTGATGTCCACCGTCACCTCGATCATGGTGAGGCGCTCGAAGTAGTGCAGGAGCTTCTGAGCTTTGTCGCGGATGAACTGCTGCATGTCATCGCCGAGGTGTCCATGCCGCACAGAGATTTTGATCTGCACAGACTTGCTCCTTCTATCCGCCGGCCCGTCGTTGGGCACAGACTTGTGGAAGGCAACATTACCCAATCAACGCAATTCTAGCTCTCGGCGAAGGTTTCTTCAATGGCCCCGCGCCATGATGCAGGTCAGCCGCGACGCGCAGCGGAGCGTGGTCGCGCTCCCCTTCGGGTCGCGGCTGACCTGCCGGGCCCGCTCACGCTCGGCACAGCGGGTGCCTCAACGACTTCCATGCCCCGTTCTCCGCCGAGCTGGCGACGCACTGGGCGATGAAATTCATACCATCGACGCCATCGGCGACGTTGGGATAAAGACTGTGGGCGGAGTCGAACTTCTGTCCGCCGGCGCGTGCAATCATATCTTCATATGCCTCTGTGTAAATATTGGCAAATGCTTCGAGAAACGCCTCCGGGTGGCCGCTGGGAATGCGCGAGGAGCGTCCGGCCAACTCGCCGAGGTAAGGACCGCCGGCGCGCGTGTAAATCTGATGCGGCTTGCCGTTGACGCGCAGCAGCATCTTGTTCGGCTCCTCCTGATGCCATTCGAGCGCTCCTTTGGTGCCGTCCACCTCGATCCAGATGTCATTTTCTCGGCCATGAGAAATCTGCGAGGCTGTTACGGTGCCGAGCGCTCCATTCTGGTAGCGGAGAATAGCCGTGCCGTAATCGTCGAGTACTCGGCCGGGCTCGAACGCTTTGAGTTGACAGGAGATCTGTTCGGGCAGAAGTCCAGTGATGAAGCGGCCCAGGTTATACGCATGCGTGCCGATGTCGCCGAAGCAGCCGGCGGCGCCGGATTTTTTCGGATCGGTGCGCCAACCGGCCTGCTTTTGCCCCGATGCTTCCAGCCGCGTCCGCAGCCAGCCCTGGATGTAGAAGGCACGAACGGCGTTGATTTCGCCCAGCTCGCCGGCTTGAATCATCTCGCGGGCCTGACGAACAAGTGGATAGCCGGTGTAATTGTGGCTGACGGCAAAGACCACGCCTGTCTTCTGCACGACCTTGGCCAGTTCCTCGGCCTGCACCAGATCGAATGTCATCGGCTTGTCACAGACGACGTTGAAACCGGCCTCAGCGCAGGCCTTGGCGATCTCGAAGTGTGTGTGATTGGGCGTGGCGACGGACACGAAATCGATGCGCTGATCGGCGGGCAGTTTCAATTCGCCGTCAATCATCTCCCGATACGAGCCGTAGGCGCGATTGGCCGGGATGTCGTACTCGGGGGCCGAGGCCTTGGCCTTGGCCGGATCGGAGGAAAGCGCGCCGGCGACGAGTACGGCGCGATTGTCGAGACAGGCCGCGATGCTGTGAACTTTGCCGATGAAGGCGCCCTGGCCGCCGCCGACCAGGGCCATGCGGAGTTTGCGGTTGAGTGGTGCGTTGATGCCCATGCGAGGATCTCCTTGGTTGTCGCATCCGGGATGCGTGCGCGTTCTGAGGTGACAATAGCGATAGAGGCGCGGCGCGGCATCTGTTTTTTGGCGAGCGGGGGGCGTAAGCCCCCGCTCGCCGCTTCCGCACTGAACGCATCTTGACTCGGTTGTCCCTTCGGGACATGATGTTGCCCTCCAGGTCAGGCGGTGACCTTGCCGGTCGCGCCGCCCTCGACCGCCTTGCGTATTTCTGGCGACCCGCAGCTTTACTGGAGTAGCCGATGGCGCAGCGTGTCCTCGTCACCGGAGGTCTCGGTTACCTTGGCAGTGTCCTCTGCGAGCATTTGCTCGAGGCCGGCTTTCATGTGAAGGCCCTCGATAACCTCATGTACGGAACCGGCCAGCAGGGGCTTTTCCACCTCTGCGCCCGACCGGCCTTCGACTTCATCAAGGGCGATGTGCGCGACGAGGCGGTCATGAAGTCGGCCATCCAGGATGCCGACGTCATTATCCATCTGGCCGGCATCGTCGGGGCGGCGGCCTGTGACCGCGATCCGCAGCTGGCCAGTGGTGTTAACCTCGACTCGGTGCGTCTGCTCAACTGTCTTCGCAGTCCTCGCCAGCTAGTGATTTATCCGAACACCAACAGCGGTTATGGCGTCACCGACGGCGCCTCCATGTGCACCGAAGACACGCCGCTGAAACCGATCTCCCTGTACGGTCGCACCAAGGTCGAGGCCGAGAAACATCTGCTCGACAGCCCCAATGTCATCACGTTCCGCCTGGCGACGGTCTTCGGCATGTCTCCCCGGATGCGTCTGGATCTACTCGTCAATCATTTCGTCTACACCGCCTTGACCGAGGGCTACATCGTCATCTTCGAAAAGGATTTCAAACGCAACTACGTCCACGTACGCGATGTGGCCGATTGCATGCTCTACTCCATCGCCAACGCGGCGCGCATGACCGGCAAGCCCTACAACCTCGGCCTGGACAGTGCCAACCTGTCCAAGGAAGAGTTGGCCCGGAAAGTCAAGAATTACGTTCCCAACTTTTACATCCACTTTGCGGCGATCGGGCAGGACCCCGACAAGCGAAACTACATCGTCTCCAACCAGCGATTACGCGAGGCCGGCTTCGAGGCCAGGCGCTCACTCGATCAAGGAATTCAAGAATTGCTCAAGGGCTACCGCATGATGGGCCGTGCTCTGTTCAAGAATGCCGCCTGAGAAGATGACAAGGTGACAAACTGACAAGGTGAATGAGGCAAGGCATGCGTATAGAAACGGGTGGGGTATCCGAGATTTCGTCACCTTGTCACCCTGTCACTCTGTCACCTTGTCATGGCAAGACAGCCGAACGGTTCGCGCAAGGAGATTATGCCAGTGTCGCCCGCACGGGTGGGAAGCATGAGTGGCAAACCTACGCCGCTCTTGGACTGATCGGCAGGACGCGCGAGGCCGTGGAGGGTCTGGATCACTTCGACCACGCGGAGGCCGCTTTCTACTCCTCGGTGGCCCACTGGATCGGCGGCGAAGACGAGACAGCTGCCAGGCTCCTGGAGTCGATCCCTACCGCCCATGCACAGAACCTGCTCACCCTTCTCAAGAAGCCCAACATCAACGTTCTGGCACAGTGGCCCTGGGTCCGTCGTGGTTGTTCTGACTTGCTCGGCGGGGCTGCATCGGACCCACGCTTCAGGGTCGCCAACATCAGCTTTCACCCCGACGACCTGCCCAACAAACCTTATTGCAACGTCCACGACTACTACGAATCCGCCGAGCCTCCGGATTTCTATGCCTGCGCCATGGTCGAATGGCACCTCGTGCCGCCGAATCTCCGAGAGCTTCCCTGCCCCATCTTCGGACAGACCGGTGACTACGATTTGCACATCCAGACGGTGCATCCCTGGCTACGGCTTTTCGACGCCATCCTCGTCACCGACCCCAGCGAATGGCGAGACGTTTCGCGCCTGGTGTCTGCCCCTGTTTACACGTTTCCGAAATCCTTCGGTGTGCCCCCAGACATCGCGCGCTTGCGGCAGGTTGAGCGCGATATCGATGTCTACCTTTCTGGCTCGGTGCTGCACCCCTACCATCTGGACAAGGCCCAACTCTTCCAACAACTCCTGGGAATCCAGGAACTGCGTGTCAAGATCGTCAACGGGTTCTCGGCGCCGGCCGAATACTATGACAATTTGAACCGTTCAAGAATCTGCATCACGTTCGTGCGCCATCCCACCGCTCTGCCGACCCGTGGACTGGAGGCGCTGGCCATGGGTTGCGCCTTGATCGTCCAAGAGGGCAACGTTCTGACGCTCTTTGCCGGCCCAGAGCAGGGCGTGTTGACTTACCAGCTGGAGCACAACGACTTGCCCAGGGCGATTCGCACGATTATCGATCACTGGCCGGAGTTCGCCCGGCGTCTGGAGGCCGGCGCTCGATTTGTACGTCAGGAGTTCTCGCTGGCGCGGGTGGCGTCCCAGTACTTACGCTTTTTGACGTTCCTGGCCGCCAAGCCACGCGGTTCCCGTTCGCTGTCCAGAGCCAACAAACTCTATCAGAAACGCAGCGTCCTGTGCAAAGGCTGGCTGCCCAGTGGAGACATTCGCCAGAGTCCAGTCCTGAAGAGCATCGCCGTCCACAATTACCGGCAGATGCAGGCCGGCCTCACGCCGCCGCCTTCTTCTCCTCACGTGTACATCGATCTGGCCCGCGAGTCTGTTCTTTGCAATTGCCCTCGGGCCGAGGCAGACTTAATTCCTGTTCACCAGTGGTTGGCGTTTGTCCGCAATGTGTACCGCACGGCACGTGAACGCTTCCCGCGCTCCCTCGTGGTTCGCTTCAATGACATTCGCGTCATGCTGCATTACGGCACGCCGAAGCTCGTCCCCGAAGCGCTCGCGCTCTTGGATGAGACACTTAGCATCCCGCCCAACTACTGGCAGATCGACGTGATGGAGGATGTGTTCCCATGGGATTTCTTCCCCCAGTTCTTCAATTACCGTGGCTACTTCGATCGCGCCACGGGGCACCTGATGCAAGGCATTCCCGTCGAAGCGGATCTATGCCGGTTAATTCTGGCATCACTACATGCCTATCGAGGTTTTTATCCTGCTCATCACGGTTTTTACTCGCAGGCTCTCGATGATTTCGGGGCCGCAACCGCTCTCGATCCCGATTTTCCATTCTTTCAGTTGTGGTATGCCGGCCAACTGCTCCGCCGGGGGCTGCCCGAAGACAGACCAGCGGCCAGCCGTCTCTTGCGCGAGCTGGCCGATGGCTCGATCCTCTTTCGGGAAGCGCTCCGGATGCTGGAGAGCATCGACGTTACGGCCGAAGATATTTCCCTCCGAGCCTCGCGGGTCCGAGATATCCTCGATGTCCGCGAATTCAGCTTGGCGGTTCCAAAATTGCAGCCGGATTTGCGGCATGAAGAGGCCGAACGAGATGAAGCCTGGGTGGAATGGGAACAATGGTCCGCCGAACGAGATTTTCTCTACGACGTTGTCCGCAGAATGCAGAGCAGTAAATTCTGGAAGCTTCGCAGTGCCTGGGTCGCGCTAAAGAACCGCCTGCTCCGGAGGAAAAGCGCGGCAATGACTCCCCCAAATAACACGAAGAAACGAAAGAAACGGCCTGTTATCACCAGCTTTTAGCCCTTAGAAAGCGCCTCTTCTTTCGTTCGTTCACGGACGTGTGCGCCGAATCTGGAGGTGTTTTTTCGTTAGCCCAGCCCTTCAGGGCTGGGGATAGGATGACGAGAATGAATGAGATTGGGCCTTTAGGCCCTCCGCCACGCCTGCGATGCACGGTGAAGGAGCTAAAGCCCCAAAAGGGAGGGGCTAAAGCCCCCAAATCGTGATCAGATCCGCCGCTTTCCCCAGCCCTGAAGGGCTGGGCTAACGAAAAAAACGTCACCAGATATTATTGATGCACCCTCGTTTCCTCTCTGGTGAGTAGCTATGTCCCAGAGACTCGCGGATGTGACTGCCGCCATCCTGGCCGGCGGGTTGGGCACGCGGCTACGGTCCCGCATCGCCGATCGACCCAAGGTGCTTGCCCCCGTTGGCGGCCAGCCTTATTTGGCCTACTTACTGGATCAAGTAGCCGACGCGGGAGTCCGTACCGTCGTCCTCCTGACGGGCTATCTTGCCGATCAGATTCGCTCGACCTTCGGCGACCGCTATCGAGGTCTACGACTGATGTACTCCCCTGAGCCATCGCCTTTAGGGACCGCTGGGGCCGTGCGGCTAGCGCTCCCCTACCTTACTTCCTCAACCATCCTGCTCTTGAACGGCGACTCGTACTGCGCAGCTTCCTTGCCCGAATTCTGGGAGTATCACCAGCGTCAAGCAGCGGACCTCAGCCTCGTCCTCACAGAAGTAGAGGATTGCTCTCGCTACGGCTGCGTGCACCGTGGATCAGACGGGCGAGTCTCGCGTTTCGAGGAGAAAAACAGCGCCGGCGGAGCGGGTTGGGTGAACGCCGGTATCTACCTCATGAACCGCTCGTTGATCGAAGAGATCCCTGTGGATGTACCCATGTCCCTGGAACGGGATATGTGTCCGCTCTGGGCTGACGGCAAACGCTGCTTCGGCTTCCCCTCGCAGGGCCGATTCCTCGACATCGGAACTCCTGAGTCGTACGCCCAGGCAGAGGCCTTCTTCACTTGTTCGGAATCTGCATGAGCGGCGGCTGCGGTTTCTGGGATGCGGGTGGGGATGCCGCCGAGGAATCACTTGAAGAAAACACCGAAGGTTCAGAGGGCTGGTAGGACGAAGGCGCGACCGGAGTCCCGGTGACTCGGTAGACGTGGTATTCGACAGAGACCTCCCGTAGAAACAAGCTGCCGTCCAGGGCAGCACCGTGGTAAAAATCATTCTCCAGATCCGGACCGCTCAGGAATGATACGAATTGCCGTAAGATCAAGGCTTTGAACGGGTCCAGGTAAGGGTAGCGGACGCACAGCACGCCGATCTTGCCAATTCTCTCCCGCTCCACGCTTCGGTTGCGGACGTACTTGTGTGCATGCACCGTCTTCCACGGAAGATAAGGATACTCCATGTCCAGGAAATAGACCGGAACGGCGCCTTTTTTCCGTTCCAGAAGCGCTTGCAAACGAGCGGGGTCGGAGAGGTCCGATTCGTTATGAGGGATGCCAAAGCCTACGGTCCAGTAAGTCTCGAAATGTCCGCCACTGGCCAGACGAATGTCCTGTAAGTGCAGGGCGTTGCCCACCACAATGGAACCGGCGGGGACGTTCGCTCGAAACCAATCGGCCACCTGGTGGATCGAACGGTCGATGCCTGTGACCACCTGGAAGCTGCCGTAGAGGTTCAAGGCATGGTCGGCAAGCGCGATCGTCAGCACGGCGATAGCAGAATAGCGGAGCACAGGTAGCCGTCCCCTCAGACATACCAGTGTCCCGATCAAGTGCTCTATCGCACAACCGATTCCAATGCTGGCCGGCAACACCGCGTATCCCAGGTGGACTTGTTCGGTGAACACTTTGAGAAAGGGCAGGAACGAGAGCAGGAACCAAATGGCCAGCAGGCTGTCCGCTTGCCAGGCAATCAGGGTGACGCCCAGGATGAGGTAACAGGTACCCCAAAGTCCGACAGTCTTCGTTACAAGAACGGCGATACCCATACCCAGGAAAGCAACAGGAATCGCGGCCCGGCACAGCCTGCGAAGAAAGGCCTCCCGTCCACGGAGGAACGAAGCGGCAACCACCCAGATGCCATGACCCGTCAGTTCGTCTTTCGGAATTTTCTTGTCGTCCTTCGGAGCCGGAGAGAATACCCTTTGTGCTGCTCTCGTCCCATATCCAAGAAGGGCCAGAAGGAGCAGCAGCGGAGGGAAGAGCACCAAGAACTGACCGGGCACCTCCCATTTCAAGCCTTGCAGATGCCGCTTCCACCAGGGGAGCGCCTGGCTGGAATCCAGGACTTCGACCAGGTGACCTGTGCTGAAGACCGATTTAATCGGATGGTCGGGGAAGAATAACCACGTGAGCAGGGCTGTGGGATACACAGCATGTAGGAAGCAGCCCGCGGCGAGTACCATGATCCAGGTTGGACGACGAACGCGCTTCACTTCCAGCCAGAGCACCAACAGCGGCAGTAGGCCGGCGAACTCTCGGTACCACGGCGCCAGAAACATTACGATGACAAGGGCGACCGTCCAGCCAATCTGGCCGGCTCTACCGTGTGCTTCGACGGCCCGCCAGTAGGCCAGGAAGCCAAGGCAGATGGACAGAGGGACGATGGCCTGGATGCTGAAGATCACCGGCCACGAACCCGTGATGATGGGCGTTGAGAACAACAACAAGAACACGGCAAGCAGGGCGCCCGCTGTTGACTGGGTGAAGCGTCGGGCAACAAGATAGGTCGCCACTGCCAGCAGTCCCAATGCCGCTCCTCCGATTGCGTACCAGGGCATCGGATCGATCTGCGCGTGCGCATAGAGATAATAGCTGATGTATTCTTGCAGATTATGCAAGGGCCGACACTCGGCGCCGAAAGACCGCGCCAGGATTGTCTGGCGATTACACAGGTCGGCGTGATCGGGGTAGTCATAGTGAATCGCACACACCTTGGGGCTATCGTCCCAGACATAGTCCACGAAGGAATGCAGCCAGCAATAACCGACGGTAATCCCAAGCCAGAGACAGGCCAGGCCGGTGAAACGAGAGAACTTCACTCCGCACCTCCTAGAGAATTGATTGCGAAGGCTGGAAGCCCGTGCGGACCCGTCGAGAGGGGCATAGCAGTGGCTGTCCTGAGCGGGACGGAAGAGGATGTTGGTCGATCAGGGGCAAAGTGCCCAGGCTCCAATTCGTGTATGTCGGAGCGCTGAGAGTCAGGCAAGTGTGCATGTGACGGAGACTCGGTCACACGCCAGATTTGCACGGACCCTAGGAGTTCCCGGTACGACCTCCGATCGAAAATGTGCTGGACTTCGAGACTGAAAGTGGCGCGCGGATCTTCATAAACCAGATACGGGTACAGTGAGAAGAAGGGAATTACCCGAACGGGTGTCAATCGCGATTCATTTCGCCGGAAATAATCCCACAAGTTCATCTGTCCGGTGCTATGCTCCAGAGCGCCGGCGACATACGGGCCAGTGACGAGATACTCCACCCCATCGGGAATGGGTTGGCTGGAGTCGATGGTTTCAATGGGCGCCATATAGGAAAAGAACGGTGCATAGATGTCCTGTTGTAAGGCAACAACCCGCCCTGGTTGGCTCGAAAGCGTTCGGAGTTCGTGGGGGACGCCTTGAAAGGCTCGGTAGAAATCGCGAACGCGGAAGATGTCTTCGGCACCGGCGAGGAGCACCAGGCAAAAGATCGAAAATCGAACCAAACGGCTGGGAAGGTTTTGCACCAGGCAATGCCCGAGATGGAACAACCCCATGACCAGAAAGGGCAGGGTCAGAAAATAAGCTCGGCTGACCTTGATGCCATTCCTGCCGTCGATAACGAGGAGGAGAGTCAGGCCCGGCAGGAGCATCAGCAAACCATTCTGGATTGCCGGGTCCGCCAGTTTTCTCATCAACCCGGCCGTTTTTCCCTTCACAGCCCACACCAGGACAAGAGCGGAAAAAATAACACTGATCCCGATCCCAGAGACAGTCAAGACCCACGAGTTGAAACAACTCAGCATGAGGAAGAAAGAGCGCCGATAGGCTGGCAGTGTCTCCTGCAGCTCAGTTCGTATCCGAGTCAGGTACAGTTCGAGGATGTCGAAGGGCTTCTGGATGGGAGCGCCTCCAAACATTACCTTCACCCAGTCGGTTGCACCAAGGATTTGGCCAACCGCAAAGGGAAGGATCATGCCGAGGGAAAAAGCGATCAGAGCATTGGTGACGCTCTGGCGGCCCTCTTTGCCCTTGCGCAAGAGAATGAACAAAGGAAACGCCGGGACAAAACCGGTCATCGATTGGTTTGACAGCAGGGCCAGGGACATGACAATGCCCGCAGCCCAGAATGCTGCTTGGGATCTGCAAAGGAGCAGGAAGAAGGTCCAGCTGAGAAGAGTGAGGGAGAAAGCCGTGTAGGTGTCGAAATAACAGGTGGATAGCCCCCAAGGCCCCCACAGGGCTGCAACTGCCGTCGCCACTCCGATCCACGGATGGCCCAATTTCCAGCCCAGCACACACAGGCTCAAAAAAGCAAGGACGCAGCTGGCAACCACGAAAGCTGCGTAAGCACGAGCATCGGGAAGGACGAGGTCCGGCTGAATCCAGCGCTTCCAGCCGATATGCCACAAGCGCAGGGCGCAGACAATTACGGGCTTGACCTCATTGGCCATGGGCATCGCGTCCCGCGCGGGACGAAAAAAGGGTTTCACGAATAGCTGCCGGAAGCCGCGCTCGGGTGTATTCAAGATTTCAAGAGTCGGTTCGTAGTAATAGTGCGTATCGGCTGAGAGGATGGGGTTCCAATCTGCCAGGAGGAGAGCGTGCCCAACTCCCGTCAGGGCTGAGAAGAAGACGATAGCGCAGAGCGGGTGCAGAAGGAGGTGTATCCCCTTCTGCCGCCAACTCGCGGCCGGGGACAGACGCAGCCCCGACATCATCAGAACATACCCTCGCTTTACTCGACCGCTTGGGATCGATGCGGACTCCGGGTGCGAGTCGGCTTGGCGTTCCTCCGATGAGAGTGTCATGGCAATTCCTCTTCCTGGTTCCTGCTTCTGTTTACACTCGTTAGCACGTCACTCGTGCATGAGTTCGGGAGGCAAAATGGGTGACGAGTAAGTGAGGCTGCTAACGGAATTAGATCACGGAGTTCGGTAATCAGGAGTGATAGCGCGAGGTGCAGCTGCCCGATGGATATTACTCCGTAGCGAAGGATGGACACAAGCCCACTGCTTGATTCTCCGATACCCCCATGTCGTCCGCCACACTCCGACAGTTTCGGATGACAAGAGCGGACAGGATGCCTAACCAGAGAATCGAGCACAGGCTGAAGAAGAAGTATAGAGGCGATACTCCCGGAAGAGAGAACCGGAAATGGACCCGGCTAGACTCCGGTGGCAACTGTACCGCCTTGTAGGCCAGCGCGCCCCGGTAGACCGGCACGTTCTGACCATTCACGGAAGCGGACCACCCCGGATGCCAGACATCGCTGTATAGCAGCCACACGGGTGAACCGGTGGTATTCTGCACTGCCAACACGAGATTGTTCGAGTCGAACTGCTCGATGCGATACTCCAATTCCACCCGATCGTCCGCACCTGGTTGTATTGTTTCATCGAATCCCTCCCAGATATAGTCCGGAGCTGGAGTAGCAATGCCCGCCTCGGGTGGAGATGGCTCGATCGCCGCAGATACGAAGAGTTCGTTGCCCTTGTAATGGGGGTCCGACATTCGCGCTGCGACATCTCTACTGCTGCCCAAAACGTGAGCCTGGCGGAAGAACTGCACTTTGTCCGTCGTGACTCCGGCCAACTTACGTGCAGCTTCCTGTGGAGGGAATTCCAGGCCGGCGCCAACAGCCAAGCCCACTATCGGCACATTGCGGTCCATGATGTCCTGTCCCCGCCAAAGACGGAGAAACCGGTCCAGTGGAAGTAGCCAGTAGTCCACTCGGAACGAACTACCGACCTCATCGACAAAGGCAAACGGGTTGGTGGACCAGTGCATGAGGCCCGGGAAGGCGAAGTCATGCCGTAACGCTTCCACGCGAGGATTAGGAGTGAAGAACGAGAGGGAGCGTCGAGTGCGGTAGGGTAACTTCTGGAAGGCGAGCAGGTCCATGTCCTCAGAAGGTAGAGAATTCGTCCGCAGCCACGCCTCGTCGCACTTGTAGATGTATACGTCCAGCGTGACGAGAGCCAACGCCAAGGCGGCAAGGCTCTTCTGCGCATTCGCATTCGCTAGAAGCCCGCGGCCGGCCAGTAGGACGCCTCCCAACAGGGCAAGGCAGCCGGACACAACGAGCCTGCCTCGCAGGAGACCGGACTCGAAGATGACGGGACAGGGTCGCGGACTGGCGGCGTACAGGCTCGTCGGCACCTGTGTATGCATGGCCTTTAGGACCCGTTGGGCACCGGCCGTATCGACTGCGAGATAGAACAGTCCCACTGCGAGAACGCACAATCCCGCGGCGAGAAGGACAACCGCTGCACGCAGGGGCCGATTCGTCAGGTGTCGGAGGAAGACAGCCTCGAATCCACACCCAGCCAGGAAGCAGAGGAACACCCGCGTCACACTGCCTGTCAGGCCGATGTGACGATAGTAGTTCATGAACGGCCACCAGTGGTAAGCCGGAGCAGCAACGATACTCCCAAGCCCAAAGAGTAGAAGAAGACCGCAAAGGATGAGGACGGGGGCATACCGCCGCCGGAACGCGAAAATACAGCCCGCAGCCAAGAGAGGCATCGAGAGCAAGCCCATATAGAGAGTATTGTCCAGCGAGGGCGATACACCAAGGAACGGTTCAGCCCACTTCCGCAACGTGATCTCGCCCCCGTAAGTAAGGAACGTGTCGAGGGCGACTCGCGCGTCTGACCCCCGCCCCGTGTTGTAGTTGGCGATCTCCGCCGTTCCCAGACGCAAGATCAGAAAGGAGGCCGCCAAGCCGCCAAGGCCCAGCAGTACGGTCAGGACTGCCGGCAAGCCAAACCGGAGACGACGAACGGCCGCTATCTGTGACTGCCAGTTGAACGCCGTGAACAGACCGAAATACAGCGCGATTACCAGACTCGATATGGGTATGAAGTACGGGAGATTGCCGATCGTCTGTAGAGCCAAGAGGTTCATCGCCAGTAACAGGCTCATCCAGGAACCGCGGTCCAGGAAGCGGTGTACCAGAGCGAGGATCAAGGGCAGGGCGTAAAAGAAATGGAAGTTATACCAGGGCTGGTCCATCCAGATACAGGGGCCAACGACAATCAAGCAGACGAAAAAGGCGGTGGCCGTGGAACGGAATAGCCGACGGGCAAGTAGCCAGGTTCCCACCAGTAAAACCAGCCCATCGAAGAAAATGCCGACATAGAAGAAGGGCAGATAATTCAGTCCCTTGAGGAAACCCATCGGGCCGGCGAGCAGGGCAACGCTATTCGTGAAGATTCCTCCTTGCACTGCGTACCACCAGTTGGCCACGCTCCCGTGCGTCATGTAGGGAATCCACTGGGGCAGTTCTCCCGCCACCGCCGCATTGTTCAGGAAATAGTATTGCAGACCGAAATAGCCGAAGCCGTCGTGCTCACGTGGGACGCGGTGACACCATGCCATCGCGAAAAGCACGGTTGACTCCGCGAGCAGTAGCAGGAGGAACGGGTAATTCCAATGGCGGGAGTTCGTGGCTGGAGGGGGCATCTCTGTTTCTCTCCGTGCGATGCGGCTCAGCGCCACAGCAAGGCGTCTCGATAGAACTGGTAGTAGTAGGAGGCGCCCCAGCGCCATATGCGGAGCTTGCGTTCGCCGCCGATGCGGGCCGGTTCGTCTCCGGGGATTTCCGCGACTTTCAGGCGTCGCCGGGCCGCACGAGCCGACAGCATCGGCTCCCAGCTGATGCGACAGCGAAACAGCTTCTCCGGCGTGAGATACCAGCGGTCCTGGTCCAGTTCCAGGTCGCAGATGAGCTGCTTGCGGTAAGCCCTGTAGATCACCATGACGTCGGTGTATTTCCCGCCATGCAGGAGATTGACAGTCTTGGTGAACAGCCAGTTGCCGAAGGCAGTCAACCAGTCGTCGTCCTGGCTCCGGGCCGGACCGAGATACCGCGAGGCGATGACCATGTCATAGCCCTGATCCATCTTGGCGATGAGGGTCGGTATCAGCTCGGGGATGCTGTTGCCATCGGGACTGAAGGTAAGGATGATGTCGCCCTCGATCAGTGGTAGGACCTCCATGTACCCCTGACGGATGCCGGGTTGTTTCTGGACGTATATCTCGTATTCGTTGTCCCGCGCCCACTCAATCGTCCCATCCGTCGATCCGCCGTCCAGGATGAGGATCTGGTCAACCCATTGCCGCTTGATTTGCGGCATGATCGCCTTCATGCCGACGATCTCGTTCAAAGTCGGAATCAGGAGAGTGACTGTGTTCTTCTTGGTTTCTCGCTGTGGGCCGAGTACCGATGACGATGAGGCGACAGCATTCTGAAAGATCATGACAACAGTTCTCCAGAAAGGGGCGATCTCATCGCCAAGGGACGGGTAATCAACCCACTACAGCCATGGGCAATCGCAGAGGGACCAGGGCCGGCTCCTCCTCGGGAAGAGTGACTGCGGGCACGTCGAGCCGTCCGTCCAGAAGATGGCGCTCTAGCTTGTGTTTCGTCATTTCCCGCAGATGCGCCACGGTATCTGTCCCGAAACGCTTCTCGACCATTTCAAGATAATGTTTATCTGTGTAGTATTTCACAAATGCTTCATCACGAAAGCGTAGAACTTCGCGCGCCGGCAGGTAGCGCGTCGGCATGGGCAAACAGTCGCGCGAATGCTGCGAAAAGCCGGTCCACTTCTGGGGCAGCGGTACTCCCTGCCGCACTGCCTGCGCATACAGCGGTGAGCCGGGGTAGGCCATGGCCGAGTAGAAATTGGCAAACTCGCAACGCAAATCAAGAGCCAGGTCCAATGTCGCCTGCATGGTCTCCAGGTCGTCCTCCGGCAGTCCGAAGATGTAATTGCCGATGACGTTGATGCCGGCGTCACGTACCCGGCGAATCACTTCATAAACCTCTTCTTGATCGAAGCTCTTATCGACGTTGTCGCGCACGCGGTCGGCGCCCGCCTCGATGCCGAAGGCCAGCCAGTTGACACCCGCTGCCTTTAGCTTGTCCAACATGCCGTCCTTGATGGTATCGACCCGCGTATAAGCCCAGATGTTCAGATCGTAGCCACGGGCGATGATCCGGTCGCAGATGCCAAGGACGTGCTTGCGATTGAGGACGAACATCTCATCGGCAATCTTGATGTTGCGGACGCCGTAGTCTTTGACCAGTACATCGATTTGCTTGATAACGTTGTCCGGACTCCAGTAGCGGTAACTATTGGTCGTCTCCTTGACGCCGCCCGCGTGCTCGCCACTCTTGAACGGCGCCTGGATGCAACAGAAGGAACAGTGATAGGGGCAACCCAGAGTTGTGTACAGGGCGGCATAGGGCTTGCGCGACAGGCCGCCCAGGCAGTGCCAGTTGTGTGCGCGATAGCGAGACATCGGCAACAGGTCCCATGCCACGCCAGACATCTCCTGGTCGAGATCGCCGATCAGTGGCGTATCCTGTGTCTTGCGGATGGCGTCTTCCTCGCGGTAATAGAGACCGGGGACACTGGAGAAAGCCGGAACAGGCGAACGGAGGGCGCCTACCAACTGCACCATCGTGTGCAGGCCCTCGCCGACGGCGACGAAGTCGGCGCTCTCCTCGCGAAGCGTTCGCTCCGGCAGGGCGGCAACATGGCCGCCGACAAGCAGCACTTTCTGATCGGGTATCACCCGTTTGATTGCCGTGCAAACATGACCGCTGGCGGTCATGATCTGGGTCGAGGCCGACGGTTGGTGGCCGTAGACGACAACGACGGCCAGCACCGGATCGAGATAATCGACGCGCTCGGCCACCTGCTCAACCGTCAGCTCCTCCGCCTCGGCGTCGATCAATTCGACCGATAAACCCCGCGTGCGGCAGAACGTGGCCATCAGGCCGGCCCATACGGGGTTCTCTACGGCCGCCAGGGATTTCCCCAGGGATTGATAGACATGAGTGCGGCTGCTGGGGTTGATGAGGACCAGATCGAGTTTCTTCCTGTTCGACATGATTTTTCCTCTGTCTATCCGAGCCGCGACCGTCCGGGAGCGGCAGGAGCGATCGCTCCCTTAAGATCGCGCCTCGGTTTAAGCCGAACGTCGGCCACGGCCATTGGCGAGTCCATTCAACATCTCACACAACCGCATGATCTTTTCCTGAGGCAGCGTCGGATAGTTGCCGATGTAGCAGCCATAAAAATGCACGTGGTCCACGCGCGGGTACTTTTTGTATTCGTCCGGTGGGAGTAGGCGACGAAGATAGGGTTGCCGCAGCTGATTGCCACCGCCGGACAGACCACGACGGAATTCGACTCCGTTGGCTCGCAGGCTTGTCGAGACTCGCTGCCACAGGTCGGCATCTGGCTCCTTGAGGACAAGGGTCAAGGCATAGTTACTACTTCCCTCGATGGCGAAGTCGGTCTGGTAGATCGCCGGGTCGAGATTGTCCAGAAACAGGAGCAGGTTCTTGGTTCGCAGCTCGACATTGTCGTCCAGGCGCGGCAACTGCGAACGGCCGATGATGGCGTTAATCTCGGTGCTGCGCACGTTCCAGGCCGGATACGCGAAAATGAAGTCGGGGTTCAAGTCAGGGTGCGATTCCCAGTACTCCTCCTTGCGCTCCTGGGAACTCAGTTCGCGCACCATGCCGTGCGAGCGCATCATGCGAACGGTTTCGTACAGATCCGCGTCATTGGTGCAGACCATTCCCCCTTCGATCGTGCTCAGATGGTGGGCGTAGTAGAACGAGAAGTTGGAGGCCAGACCAAAGGAACCGAGCCTCCGGCCCTGGAATGTCGCACCGTGGGACTCGCATACATCCTCGATCAGCGGAATGCCGCGGCGCTCCAGCTCATCGAGCAATTCTTGAGTGAGGGCGTTGTAACCCAGTACATGGGTCAGGAAAACAGCCCGCGTTCGCGGCGTCAGCTTGGCGATCACTTGCTCTGGGTCCATACCCAGTGTGCGCGGGTCAATATCGACGAACACCGGCTCGAAACCGCAGTGCAGGACAGCGGCAATGTCAGAGACCCAGGTGAGCGGTGGAACGATGATTTCGCCTTCACCCGTAAGGGCCTTGAGCGCCGCCAACGTGAGCAGATTAGCCGAAGAGCCGGAGCTGACAAAGACACTATACTTCACGCCTACCCAGTCAGACCACTCGCGCTCGAAGGAGCGGACCTGAGCCGCATGGGTGAGGATCGGCTCATCCTGCTTCAGGTATTCAATGACGGCATCAAGATCTTCGCGTGTGACATTGTTCCGCATCAGGGGCCAGTCGAGTCCTCTGCGGGTGGTTTGTTTGGTTTGCATCAGAAAGGTCCCTTGAAGACGAAGGAATTCAGCTCCGGCCGTTCGCGCGGCATCCAGCCGGTCCTGGTTTCTTCCACAAGGTCTCGCGCCGCCGCCGCGATGGTACGGCCATCGGGGTAATAGAGTCGTTCCAGGTTCGGAGCGGTCGGGCAAGTGACCGGAGCGAAACCCATCCGCCGCGTACGGAACAGACGATGCCCTTGCAGGCGCTCGGTGACTTGAGTGATGATCTCCGCAGAGGCCCCACAGCAGACCCATCCATTATCGACGACCAGGAGTCGGCCCGTCTTCTCCACCGAGAGAGCGATGGTGTCGATGTCAAGCGGGCTGAGCCAGATGGGATCGATCACCTCGGCCTGGATGCCGACTTCTTCGAGGTAGAGCCGGGCCTTCTGGCACTCGCTCTGCATTTGCGAGATGCCCACCAAGGTCACGTCTTGGCCAATGGCGGTGATTCGCGCTCGGCCCGGTTCCACAGTGTAGTCGTTGGCTGGGACTGGCCCATTATGGAAATGGAGGATGCGATGCTCAACGTACAGCACTGGGTTGTCGTTGCGGATGGCGGCAATCAGGCAGCCCTTGGCGTCGTAGGGTGTCGTCGGAGCTACAACCTGGAGTCCTGGAACGTGCATGAAAAAACTGTACAGTCCCTGCGAGTGTTGTGCGCCCTGGCCCCAGCTCTTGCCGATCATCGAGCGAACGACCAGCGGTATCGAGACTTTGCCGGCGTACATGTACCGGCTCTTGGCGGCCACATTGATGAGCTGGTTCATGGCCAGCATCAGAAAGTCCATGCGGATGTGGACGTGTATGGGCCGCAAGCCGGCCAGGGCCATGCCGATGGCCGCTCCCGTCATGGCGTCCTCGGACAGCGGCGTGCCGAAGACACGGCCGGAGCCGTATTTCTCCAGAAGGCCGCGCGTCGTGCCCTGGATGGCCTTGGGATCATCCACGTCCAGGCCGAACACCAGCACCGACGGATCGCGTTCCATCTCCTGGTCGGTCGCTTCGCAGATGGCATCGACGTACGTCAGGGTCCGCTCGACGCGAGCTTGTCGCGCCGATCGCTGTGCGGGAGAGGTCGTAATCGTCTGTGGCATGAGGATGGGTCTCTTAAAAGACATCGGTATACAGTTCCGCCAACTCCGGCTCCGGGCTGTCTTCGGCAAAGGCCAGGGCCGCGTCTACTTCGGCCTCGACTTCTTCCTGTATCTGCTGGCACCTCTGGGGTGGAATCATGGACTCCAGGCGCTTCACCTGGTCGGCCTCGATCCAGGGAATCGCCTCCTCCGCCGTGCGGTAGCCGAGGTGATAGTCGTTGTTGGGTCCGACGTGTTCACGCCAGCGGTAGGTCATGACTTCGAGAAAGTAGGGGCCATCCCCTGCGCGAACCTTGGCGGTGAGCGCCCGCGCGCGCTCGAACAAATAGAGAACGTCGTTGTGCTCGATACGTTCGGCCGGGATGCCGTAAGCCCGCGCTCGAGCGCAGATGTCCGGTCGGCCCTGGCGTCGCTCCTGGCACGTGTGAATGGCGTAGCCGTTGTTCTCGCACACGAAGAGGATCGGCAGACGCTTGAGCGCGGCGAAGTTCAGGCTCTCGGCGAAGACGCCCTCTTCGCTGCCACCGTCGCCGAAGAAACTGACGACGATAGCATCCCGCCCCTTGTGCTGGAGGGCGTAGGCATAGCCGACGGCGTTGGCGATGGTCGTGCCCACCACGGCGGAGGCGCCCATCATGCCGGTCTCGGTGCTTATCAGGTGCATCGAGCCGCCCTTGCCCCGTGTGCATCCGGTCGCCTTTCCGTACAGTTCGGCGGCCATCGCCTTCATCTCGCCACCCTTGGCCAGGTAGAGGGCATGGCCGCGGTAGGTGCCGAACACCACATCGTCGGACCGCAGGGCTTCGCAAATGCCGACCGAGACGGCTTCCTGGCCGATCGACAAGTGAACGGGGCTTTTAATCTTGTCTGAGGGATAGACGCGAGCAAAAGCTTCTTCCAGGCGGCGGATTCGATAGAGCGACCTATACAGCCTTTCGAACATCCCTGTTCTCCTGGGGGAGGATAATGCGGAGGAACCAATCGTAAGTTTCGGCCAGTGCGGTGCGGAACTCGGTCGCCGGCGCCCAGCCTAACTTCTTGAGTGGCCGCGAGTCCAGTCCTTTGAGAGGCATTCCATCGGGCTGACTGACATCGAAGCTCAATCGACCGCGGTAGCCAACAACTTCGGCCACGAGATTGGCCGTCTCGGCGATCGACAGGTCCGAGCCGCCGCCGAGATTGATCGGCTCATCGGCATCGTACTTTTCCATGACGAAGAGGCAGGCATCGGCCAAATCGAGGGAATACAGAAACTCGCGGCGAGGGCGCCCGCTTCCCCAGATGCGGACCTCGGCCTGGCCGCGGCAGCGCGCATCGTGAAAGCGGCGGATCAGCCCCGGAATGACGTGCGAATCCTCGGCACTGAAATCATCGTGCGGACCGAAAGCATTGGCAGGAATGGCCGTGAGGAACTGCGACCCGTACTGCTGGCGATACGCTTGGCATAGCGCCATCCCGGCCAGCTTGCCCATTGCGTAGGCTTCGTTGGTTGGCTCCAAGGGCCCAGTCATCAGTGATTCGACGCGCATCGGCTGAGGGGCCAAGCGGGGATAGCTGCACGAGCTGGCGAGGTAAAGCAATTTGGAGACGCCGAAGCGATAGGCGGCATCGATGACATGGACGGCCATCAAGAGGTTGTCATGCATCAACTGGGCGGGGTAGTTCTGATTGGCGCGGATGCCGCCGGATGGACCCGCTGTCAGAAATACATATTCGGGACGCTCGGAGGCGAAGAAGTCTTTGACTTGCCACGAAGAAATCAAGTCCGGTTCCGCGGGAGGTTCGCCGACAAGGTTCGTGAACCCGGTAGCTCGAAGCCGCTCCCGCAGCGCCGCCCCGATGAGCGTGTCGCCTCCTGCGACGTAGATGCGCGAGGTCTCGTTCAAGACTCCCTCCGATCAGGCGGCGTCCGCCAGGGCCGGCACTGTACGCGCCACGAGCACTTCGCGAGCTTTTTCCGCTTGCTGGTAGTCGATACCCGGCTCGTGGAAAATAACTTGGCTGCCTCGGGACTCGAAGGCGAAGGGCACATGGATCAGCTGTTTGAGCGCCTCGGCGGTATCGCGCTGCTGTTCGGGAGGGACAAACAACAACAAGAACCCACCGCCGCCGGCCCCGGTCAGCTTGCCGCCAATCGCCCCCGCCGCCCGTGCTCGCTCGTAGAGAGCGTCCACGGCGGAGGTGGAAACTTTATCGCTCAGGCTGCGCTTGGCCTCCCACGCTTCGTGAAGCAGCTCGCCCAAAACACGGATGTCCTTGCCGCTTGTCAAAACGTCGATGCTCTCCTCGACCAATTCTTGCAGCAGCCGCAGCTGTCGCCGCCGTGAGTCAATTCCATCGACGTAGGTTTTGGCGACCTCCGCGGCGGTGCGTGCGATGCCGGTGTAAAAGAGCATCAAGTGCGATTGCAGCTCGGCCATTCGTTCGGGGGGCAGCACAATCGGAGAGGCGACGATTTCGCCGTTAGTCTCGAAGCGCACATGCCGCAAGCCACCGTAGGCGGCCATGACTTGATCCTGAGAGCCGACCGTCTCACCGAGCACTTCCTGTTCGAGATAAATGCTCTCGGAGGCGAGCTGCTTCTTGGACGGCATGCGGCCGTTCAGAGCGTGCAGAGCGTGGAGCAGACCGACCGTGAATGCAGAGCTAGAACCCATACCGCTGCGCGCCGGCAGGTCGCCGTCGTGGTGCAGCTCGATGCCGCGGTTGATCCCCAAGAATTTCAGTCCTTCCCGCACGGCCGGGTGTCGAATGTCGGATATGCTATGGCAGGTTTCGATCTCTCGGTACACGAGACGGAAACGGTGTTCAAAGAAGGGAGGCAAATAGCGACAGGTGAGGTAGCAATACTTGTCGATGGTCGCCGCCACCACAGCCCCTCCGTGTCGTCGATACCAGGCCGGATAATCCGTTCCGCCCCCGAGAAACGAGATACGAAAGGGCGTGCGGGAGATAATCATTCCCCGACTCCTAAAGGATGAGGTAAGTGGAAGAATGAATCAAGGGGAGTTTCATTCGTCCGTCTTGGGAAGACTGCTGTTCCGTGCTGCATCCTTGCCTAATGTTCCGTTCCGCCTCAAAGTGCCTTGGCAGATCTGCTGGGGCGAGGCCGTCTCCAGGACGAACCTCGCCCTGTAGGACGGGCGTGTATAACGGAACGAGCAACCGACTGTCAAGATTACCGAAGTGCGAGTAGCTCTGGTGGGGCAGACATTCCTGTCTTCCCCACCAGAGCTACTTTCGATTCGGCTTGATTCGGCGCGGACGTGGGTGATATACCCATATTCCCGCTCTCCGTTTGCGGTGCTCCTTGCACCGAGGGCGAAAACGGAAGGAAGCAAATCAGGAGGGCAATCATGCCCTTTATCTCCTGCATCCTCTTGAGCCATGACAAGCCCGAACACGTCGGCGAGGCGATCGACAGCCTGCTCGCCCAGACGTTTCACGACTGGGAAGCGGTGGTCTTCGACAGCGGCGTCCTGTACGACCAGGGTTATTTCTCGACTCTGCCGGCGATGAAGGACCCGCGCTTTCGCCTGATTCGATCCTGGGAGACAGAGGAACTCCGTCAGGCAAAAACGATCGCGTCCTGGTGTTTCAACGAGTGCTTTCGTAAGAGATTGCTCAAGGGCTCCTTCGTCACCTATCTCTGTGACGACGATCTGTATTATCCCAATGCCTTCCAGGCGTTCCATGATTACGCGTACTCCCATCCGAAAGCAAAGGCCATGTACGCCTCGGTCGATCTGACAGGCGTCAGTGCCAACGGAGAGAAACTGCTCTTTCGGGAGCTGCTCGCCCAGGAGGTCAAAGGGAGCTGTTGCGGCGGCGGTTCGTTGGATTGCCAGGTGGACTATTTGCAACTGTGCCACCGGGCCGATCTGTTCGACCTCTTCCCCGATGGCGAGTTTTGGCCGGAGGATCGCGCCGTTATCCTGCACGCCGACGGTGTGTTCCTCGAAAAGATCGGCAGCCACACGCCGATATACCCCATTCCGGCAAAGATCGGCGAAAATCGCAAGATTCCGAACAGTTTGAACACGGGCGGGGAACGTCTGGAGCTTCTGATGGAGATCTGCCGCAAAGACCGCGAGATACAGCGCTTGCAGCAGCTGTTGACCGAGAGTCAGCGCGGATGCGTTCGCTACCGGATCGCGGACCAGTTGAACAATGCGTTCAAGCGCATACCCGGTCTGCACCGGCTGGGAAAGAAACTGGTGCTCACCGGCTTGCAGTCAGTCTCGAAATAGAACGCGGATGACGCGGATGCAACGGATTTTCGCGGATTTAATCTGTGTCCGATCCGCCGTATCCGCGTCATCTGCGTTCTATTGCTGTCTCTTGAACCCTTCGCTGTTGTCTCTCCCCGCGAGCTGCGGTTATGCAGGTGGCCCAGGCGCGAGGCGCTTTGAAGAAAAACGCATGGTCCTATAATGCGTCTGGAGCAAGGGAACAAGCCGTGGGAGAGACGGTCATGGAACATCCCGTTCGCGTCGGTGCGGTCAATTATCTGAACACCAAGCCTCTCATTTGCGACCTGGAAGAACTGGCGCCGCAAGCAGAGCTTGTTCTCGACGTGCCGAGCCGCCTGGCGGATCTGCTGGCAGAAGGACAGCTCGACGTGGCGCTGATCCCTGTCATCGAGTATTTCCGATCCGGTGGTTATTCCGTGGTGCCGAACATCGCCATCGCGTCGCGCGGTCCCGTGCTGAGTGTGACGCTGTTCAGTCGTGTGCCGTGGACCTCGATTCGCCGAGTTGCCCTCGACGACGGCTCGCGCACCAGTGCGGCACTGACGCGAATCCTCCTCGGCATGCGTTACGGTGTATCGGCGGAGGTGACATCGCTGCCGCTCGACTGCGAGGCCGAGGATGTGGACGCGGATGCCGTGCTGCTAATCGGCGATCGAGCCATGCGGGCCTGTCTGCCCGGTTTTCAGCACGCTTTCGATCTCGGTCAGGAATGGTTCGACTGGACGGGCTTGCCGTTTGTCTATGCGGTGTGGGCAGTGCGAGAAGGGGCCGATCTGTGCGGCGTGGACGAGGCGCTGCGTCAGGCCAAGGAGCGCGGTCTGGAGCGGGCCGGTCTCATCGCCAGCAATGAGGCGCCGCGCCTGGGACTGGATGCCGGATTCTGTCGCCGTTATCTGTCGAACATCCTGCACTTTGATCTGGGGCCGCGCGAGCAGGCCGGGTTGCGACGCTATTACACGCTGGCCTGCGAATTGGGGTTGGCACCGCGAGGAGTGAGCCTTGAATACTACCATCCAGAACATCTTGCAAAAAGCCGTTGACGGCCAGCGCCTGACCTTCGACGAAGGCGTCGCCCTGTTCGACTGCCATGATTTGCCGGCCCTGGGCCGTGCTGCCGACGCCGTCTGTCGCCGTCTGCATCCCGAGCCGTACCGCACTTACAACATCGATCGTAACATCAATTACACCAACGTCTGCGCCGCCGTCTGTGATTTCTGTGCGTTCTACCGCAAGAGCAATGACGCCGACGCCTATGTCCTGCCGCGCGAAGAGATTTACAAGAAAATCGAGGAAACCATGGCGCTGGGCGGCGATCAAACGCTGATGCAGGGCGGCCTGCACCCCAGTCTGAAATTGGAGTGGTATGAGGATCTGCTGCGCGATTTGAAGGCGCGCTATCCGAAGTTCAATCTGCACGCCTTCAGTCCACCGGAGATCTGGCACTTCCACAAAATCAACAAGCTGCCGTTGCGCGAAGTGCTGCGGCGACTCAAGGACGCGGGCCTCGGTAGTCTGCCTGGTGGCGGCGGCGAGATTCTCGTCGACCGCGTCCGCAATGCCATGACCGTCAACAAATGCTTGACCGACGAATGGCTGGAAGTGCATCGCGTCTGGCACGAGCTGGGCGGCAAATCGACCTGCACGATGATGTTCGGCCACATCGAAACACTGCCCGAGCGCATCGAGACACTGGATCGTCTGCGACAGCTGCAAGACGAGACCGGCGGTTTCACGGCGTTCATCTGCTGGACGTTTCAGCCCGAACACACGGCTATGGCGGATGTGCCGCCTGCCGGCTCGTTTGAATATCTCAAGACGCAGGCCATCGCTCGCCTGTATCTTGACAATATCCCCAACATTCAATCGTCGTGGGTGACGCAGGGATTGAAGATCGGCCAGTTGGCGCTGTTTTTCGGCGCCAATGACATGGGCAGCTTGATGATCGAAGAGAACGTCGTCGCCTCGGCAGGCACGGTGCATTATTTGACGCTGGAGCAAATCAAGAACGCCATCCGCGAAGCTGGCTACATTCCGCGCCAACGAAACGTGCTCTACGAATACATCGATAAAGAAGAGGAAACCACGAATCACACGAATAACACGAATAAAAACAAAATAGAAATGGCACAAGCCAACTGACGCACAAGTGAATTTGCGTCTTTCTCCTCCTGGTTCCCAAGCTCTGGTTGGGAAGGAGAAGCTGTTTATCTTTTATTCGTGTAATTCGTGTGATTCGTGGTGGCTTTTGAGTTTCTTGACCGTTTCCAGTGTTTTATCCGGATCTTCCAGAGCTCTCTTCTCGCAGCCCTTGCAGCACAGGAATACCGGCTGATCCTTGACCAGAATCTTGATCGGCTTGTTCATCGAGCCGAGTCGTTTCTCGTTTTCCACAGCGCAGTATTTTTGTTCCTCTGCCAGTTCACGGTCGGCGGGATCGAGCTGGTCCAGCGATGCCTTGATCTTGGCTTCCTTGTCCAGTGGCGGAGCACTGCTATCCTGCGCGCATCCGGATGCGATGAGGAGAAGGAAAACGATCAGGTAAGCCCCTCGGCGCCATGCGTTCATGGAAATCCCTCCACAAATCATTCCTCTAGCTCCCTTGTATTCTATGCTTTTCGTGGGGTGGGCGCACAGCGGCGAGCGGATGACGGTCTATGATCCAGGTTGACAATCTCCGAAAATCGTTTCGTGATCTGCGGCGCGGCCTGGTGCATGCCGTCGATGGCGTCAGCTTCGAGGCGCGGCCGGGCGAAATCTTCGGCCTGCTCGGTCCCAACGGCGCCGGCAAGACCACGACCATGCGCATTCTCTGCACTGTACTGCGCCCCACCGGCGGCACGGCACTTGTAGCGGGTTACGACGTGGCCACGCAGCCCGCCCTGGTGCGACAACACATCGGCTTTCTGTCGGCCAACACCGCCATCTACGATCGCATGTCCGCCTGGGAGTTGGTCGAATACTTTGGCCGGCTCTACGGGTTGGAAGGGGAGCGGCTCCAAAAGCGCCTGGACATGGTGTTCACGACCTTGCGCATGAATGACTTTCGCGATACGCTCGGAGCCAAAATGAGCACGGGCATGCGTCAAAAAGTGTCGATCGCGCGAGCCATCGTTCATGATCCGCCGGTGCTGATTTTCGACGAGCCGACGGCTGGACTCGACGTGCTGGTTGGCCGGGCTGTTCTGGACACCATCTCAGAGTTGCGGGCGCTGGGCAAGTGCATCTTGTTTTCGACGCACATTCTGCGCGAGGTGGAACGTCTCTGCGATCGCGTGGCCATCCTCAGCCGCGGCCGGGTGCAGGCGTGCGGCACGCTACCGGAACTGCGTCAGAGTTATCGCAAGGAGGATCTCGAAGAGTTGTTTTTCACACTGGTTTCGTAGGAGATGATTCTTACACCAGCCCGAAGCATAAGCGAGGGCGCCCTCGCTTACGCTTCGGGCTGGTGGAGAAGATGGTCGGAGGCGCCCTTAGAGCGGTTTGCGTCCGTTGAATCCGCCGAAGCCCTTGCCGGCGAATCCGCCCAGACCGCCTCCGCCGGTGACGCCGCCGACTCCGAAATTGAAGCCACCCAGACCACCACCGACACCGCCCAGGCCACCACCGAATCCGCCGCCCAGGCCGCCGCCGAGGCCTATTGCCCCGCCACCGATGCCGCCGCCGCCGAGAAGACCCATCGCCGTCAGCAGGGCCAGGGGGGAGCCGGTGGAGTCGCCGAACAAACTGAACGGCGGTATGCCGAATGGGGCGGCGAAACCGAATGGGTTGATGAAGAATGGGGAGAAGCTGAAACCGGTGAGGATGATCCCGGCATTATTCAGCGGCGGCATCAGCGTCGGAGGCGGTAAACCGATGATTTGGCCGTTGTTGGGAAAGAGACTGCCGAGGTTGAAGGTCTGAATGGAGGTGTTGAACGAGCCGCTGACGTTTCCGCCAGCGGCGCCGCCGCCGGCCGCAAAGCCTACAACGCCGCCGTTGCCGCCCACAGCGCCGCCAAATCCACTCGTGCTGGCGCTAAAGACAGGGAAGGCGATGATCGGCAGGCCCGGTGTAGAGCGGAACCCGCTCGATACGCCGAAGTGCTGGGCCTTCGACGGATTGGACGATACCAAAAGAGTGACGACGAGCGAAAAAGCGAGAAGATAGCCGGCCTTTGAGAGGCCTGTGACGGAAAACATGACGTCCCCTCCTAGAATGATTTGGCGGGATCTCGAACTAGAGATAAGGTGTGCCGTCGGGACGCGCCGCCAAAGTGATCTCTTCCCCGAGAAGCGGTTTCATGAGAGCTGGCAGAACTCTCATGCTTTTTATTTTCCGTTTGTTAAATAAAAGAGTCAAGGATATTTGGGAAAAAAGCCGAGCCTTCGTTCGATTTTCTTTTTTCCCGTATTCTTGGCATCACGCCTGGCTCAATGATTAAGGCTGAATTCCGCACTATTGAGCAGCGCCCAGAAAACGTCGGCCAGGGCCAGCTTCGCATCCTTATTGGGACCGCCTTCGTCCACGTACTTCACGAACCGCCGCACTTCCTGCGGTGTCGGCTTGCGCGACAACGTGGCCAGATACAGTTCCTCGATTCTGCCGGCTGTATCCAGCGAGCGATCGTTCACGATGCTTGCCAGGGCAGTCCCATCCTTGAGGCGGGTGGCGTCCGCGACGAATCGGCCATTCATGAGCATCAGCGCTTGCTGAATGGAGCGCTGCATCTCGGTGCGTGGCTGGCCACCCGCGAATTGTGCCAGGAATTCCTCGCGCGGATCGGGGGGAGCCGCCTCCATCGGACGCGGGCGGGGCGGCGCTCGATAGCCAGTCGCCGCGGCCAGGCTATCGAAGAGTTGTTCGGGAGAGAGCCCCTTCACGGCCATCTGCGCGAACAAACGAGGCGCGGACGGAGTGAGCGCGGCGCTGGTGAGCTGATAGGCGCGGCTGGCGGTGATGCTCCGCAGGAGATAGCGCAGGTCGAAGTGGTGAGCGACGAATTGGCGAGCTAGCTCGTCGAGTAATTCGGGATGGCTCGGCGGATTCTTGGGGCGGAAATCATCCACAGGATCGACCAGCCCCACGCCGAAGAACTGCGCCCAAATCCGGTTCACCGTGGCGCGGGCGAAGTAAGGGTTCTCGGCAGCAGTCAGCCACTCCGCAAGCGTGACGCGGGCGCCGACATTGTATTTCCAGCGCGGCTTGGTCTCATCGAGAAAGCGAGCCTCGATGCTGGCGATACTGCCAGCCATCTTGATGTCGCGGCGATCGAACACCTCGCGGATGGTCCCATTGTTCTCGCCATCCCGTTGCAGTCCGGCGAAGAAAGCAGCATAGCCCCAGAAGTGTTCGCGAGTCCAGGAGGGCGCGAACGGATGGTCATGACACTGGGCGCATTCGATGCTTACGCCCAGAAACAACCGCGCTGTGGAGGAGGCCAGGTTCTCCGGCTTGGCATCCTTGGCGAGGTAGAAGGCACGAGGCGACGCAGCGGCGGGATCGCTCGGTTCGCTTCGCATCACTCGCCGGCCGCGCACGCGTTCGCTGCCAAAAGGGACTGTGAGCAGGTCTCTCACCATGCGGTCATAAGGCACGTTCTGCGAAAACTGTTGGCGCAGCCAGTCGTTGAAGCCGGCCAGCTGTCCCTGCACCTCGACATGATTGTTTTCCGGAAGAAGCAGCTCGCGCCACACATTGACGAAATGCTCGACGTGCGCGCCTTCCTCCAGCAAGCGACTGATCAGCCGTTCGCGCTTGTCCGGCGTCTTGTCGTCAAGAAACCTGTGGACCTCTTGCCGCGAGGGAATACGGCCGACCAGGTCGAGATAAAGGCGGCGCAAAAACTCGGCATCGTCACTCAAGGCGACAGGTTCGACTTTCGCCGCTTTCTGGGGCGCGGCGAGGAATTGATCGATTTTCTTCGCCAGTTCCTGTTCGCTCAGCGGCCCAGCCGCCCTGAGCGGCAAGCTGCCAAACAGAGACACAACCAGAACCAACAGTTCTATAGCATGCCGCCGCATGATCGAGTCCTCCGCAGAGGAAAGTTTACGTTTCACGACGCATCGAGAAACGTAAACTCTATTGTGTCAGATCCCACAGGCACACGATACCATCCGCGCCGCCGGAGAAAGCTCGACGGCCATCGCTCGATAGTCCCACACTCAGCACTGGCTTGTCATGCACCTCGAAACTGTCTCGACATTCTCCCGTGTGTGCGTCCCAAAGCCGAGTCGTGTGATCGTAACTGCCGGTCAAGACATATCGGCCATTGGCCGCGAACCACACCGAACGAACGTAGCCGGCGTGTCCATCCAACTGACGTTTCTCTTTCCGTGTTGCCACGTCCCACAAGCGCACCGTGCGATCCGTGCTGCCGGTCAACAACTGGCTGCCGTCGGGAGAAAAGGCGATCGCCAACACAGGACCGGTGTGCCCCTTGAACGATCCCAATTTCTTATTGGCGAAAGGATCCCAGAGCACGCAAGCATGGTCCTCGCCCCCTCCGGCTGCTACTGTCTTGCCATCCGGCGAAAAAGTGAGGGCGCACAAAGAATCGGCAAGGCCCTTGAGCTTCTGCAATTCGCGTCCGGTCGCCACGTCCCACAAACGAACCGTGCCGTCGCGGCTGCCGGTGATGGCATGGCAGCCATCGAAAGAGAAAGCAGCGCACGTCGCCGCATGGGTGTGTCCCTTGAACTGTCGAATTTCCTTGCCGGCTGCAACGTCCCACAGGCGCGCCGTGCGATCGCTGCTGGCCGACAGGGCGAACCGCCCGTCTGTGCTGATAGACACGGCGTTCACCTTATCGCTGTGCCCCTCCCAGACGGCGATTTCTTTGCCGTTGGCGGCATCCCACAGACGGAGCGTGCCGTCCCAGCTACCCGAAAGGATGCGCCGTCCATCCGGCGTCATGACGGCGGCCGTCACCCACCCGTCGTGTCCACTGCAACGTACCACCGACAATTTCCGCGGCTCCAGGCTCCATTGCTTGAGCATCTCGTCCTGTCCGGCGCTGACCAGGAAGGTGTCGTCGTGGGCGAAAACGAGAGAATTGATGGCGCCGTGATGGCCGGTCAATCGCGCCTGTTCCTGCCAGGTCTCGGTATCCCACAATACCACGTCGGACCCGATATGGCCGCTGACAAACTGTTTGCCGTCGGGAGCAAAGGCCAACGCGCGGACGGCGCTGCGCTGTCGGCGTGTTAGGAGTAATTTACGATCGTTTATTTGCCAAATCTTGAAAGCCAGGTCGCTGCCGCCTGTCGCCAGGCGTGGAGCACCGGGAGCGAAGGCCAGTGCAGTCACATCTCCGGAGTGGGCGGACCAACTCGCCAACTCCCTGTCGCTGGACACGTCCCAGAGTTTGACGATGCCTGCTCCTTTGCCATCCTTGTCACCGCCGCTGGCCAACAATCGTCCATCCGGCGAGAAAACCAGGCAAGTGACGCTCGTCTCGTGTCCTGTCCATACAGCACGTTCACGCAGCGGATCGGGCACCGCCGAAGGGTCCGGCACATCCCACAATAGGATGGCGCGATCGGAGCCGGCCGTGGCCAGTGTCTTGCCATCGGGCGAGAAGGCGACGGCACGGACGGCATTGCGATGTCCACCGAGCGACGCGATCGACCGGCCTTCGTGTACCGACCATAAGCGCGCCGTGCGGTCGCGGCTGGCGCTGGCCAATAACTTGCCGTCTGGCGAAAACGCCAGGGCGGTCACCGCGGCCCGATGCCCGCGCAAGGTTGCCTTGATCTGCCAGGTTTTCGCGTCGTAGAGCCGGATCGTTCGGTCTTCGCCGGCTGTGGCAACGGTTTTGCCGTCGAGCGAAAGGCCGGCGACGGCTCGCGGGCCGTGTCCACAGCGCTGGGTATGCCGTGCTTGCAAACGCGGCAGGCTGGCGTCCCATAAATAAACGGTGCGGTCGGCAGCGGCACTCGCCAGTTGCCGGCCGCTCGGCGCGAACGCCAGGCACGTCACGCCCTCGGAGTGGCCTTCGAGAGTCGCCAACTCCGCGCCGCTGTGTGCGTCCCACAGTTTGATGTTGCGATCGAAGCTCCCCGTGGCCAACAGCTGGCCGCGCGGCGAAAACGCCACGGAGAACACACCATCGCTGTGACCCTCCAGCGACAGCGATTCTTTGCCCGTCGCCACGTCCCACAACTTGACGGCCTGGTCCTCACCGACGCTGGCCAAATGTTTGCCGTCCGGCGAGAACGCCAGGCCGCGCACCGTCCCTTCGTGTCCAATTAACTGGGTTTTCTCCTCGAAAGTGCTTGTGTCCCACACACGGATGCGACGATCGGCGCCACCGGAAGCCAGCAGCTTGCTGTCGGGCGAAAAGACTACTGTGCGGACGGTGCCCTTGTGGCGTTTGAGCGTGGCCCGCTCGCTCCCGCTGACCACGTCCCAGATTTTCACCGTGCGGTCGTAGCTGGCCGAGGCCAACCATTTGCCGTCCGGCGAAAAGGCCAATGCGAATATCCAGTTTGTATGTCCTGACAGCGTGCGCTGCTCCTTGCGCGCGGCAATGTCCCACAGTTTGATGGTTTGATCGTAACTGCCCGAGGCCAGGATTTTACCGTCCGGCGAGAACGCCAGGCTGGCGATGGCGTCGCCGTGCCCGGAAAGCGAAGCGAGAAGTTTACCACTGGCGGCGTCCCAGAGTTTAACCAACTTGTCGGCGCCGCCGGTCACCAGTGTCTCACGATCGGGCGAATAGATTACCGCGAGCATCTCGGCGGAGTCATCGCCCAGTGCGGTCGGCTTGGGATCGAACTTCGTTGGTTCGGGGTAAGAGCGCGGCGCTGCAGGCTGCTCAATCGGAGCGCCAGGACACAGATTCGCCACAACCAAGAGGGTCAGAATCGCTTCACCGATAGGGGAATAACGCTGCATAGCTTTCTCCCGCATTGCCTTACTTGCTCTCCCCTTTGACTGCCCATAGCTCGTCAGCGTCCGGCAAGCGGCGCGGCCATTGACCGCGGTAGGTAACGTTACGGACCCGGACAGACGTCTCATCCGCGTAGTGAAACAGGCCGAATGTCCGCTGATTCGTCGATTCCAGGGCGCGTTCGTAGACGACAGTGCCGTTCAGCTGCAGGGTGATCGTATCGCCAGATAGCGATAATTTCACGTGATTCCACGATTTTGGTTTCAAGGGTAGAACATCTGGCCCCCGGTGGTTCTTGGGCTCAAGTGCGGCGTTGTCCGGCGTCAGGCCAGTGCGATCGTGAATGCCGTCGGTCAGCCAATGGATGCGCACGCCGTTCGGATCGAGCAGAAAGACCAGACGATCGAGGGCGGGATGAACGTGAACCTTGTCCGGCTCATAATAGAAATCGTAATCGATCACTCCGTCTTCCAGGAGTGGGCGATGATAGTGCAAGGCCTTTTCCAGCCATGTACGTGGCCGGGGTGGTTGATCGGGGTCATGTGTGGACCGGGCGCCATCGTTGGAGATTTCCTCGCCGCGCTTGTGCCACTCGCTCTCGTCGTAGGAAAGCCAACCGGCCAGGTCAGGCGACGCCGACAGAGTCAATGACTCTGGCACGTTCGGCGTTCCGCTGATCTTCAAATTGCGGATGCCCGCCGTATTGGAATGCTCGGCGAAGAGCATCAGCCAGGGATCGGGATTGAAGGGCAGCGGCTCATCGCACATTTTGCGATCGTTAATGTGAACCGTGTAGGTTTCGCCGTGAACGGAGAGGCGGAACTTGTACCAGGGACCAGGATCGGACAGCGGTGGATCGATGTCCATGGCACGGATGAGGTGCGAAAAACGGAACAGATTGTAGCGCTTGAGGGTGGGCAGAAGATCGAAGCGGAGTCCGCCGTAGCCCAGCCGCGCTTCGCGCCAACCGAAAGACGTCAATTCGCAGGAAACCTCGAAATCGCCTCGCAGGGGTGTATGAAGATACAAATAGTCTTGCGAACGGCCGGGATAGTGCTGGACGATGCCATCTCGAAGATTCCAATGAGTTCGTGGCGCACCGAGGCCGCGCGCCTTTGCCGAAGTGTGCGAAACCACATCCCAGGATTTCAGACTAGGAGTATCTCCAAATTGATGATGCGGCGGCGGCAGACCCAATACTTGCACGGCGGCGCGCGTTTGGCGGACGTGCGGCAACCACGAATCACGGCCCTGCACAGGAATGAAGCGAACGATGCTCTCTTCCAGCTTCTTGATCTGAATGTCGAGCAAAACCAGCGCCGCTTGGCGCAGGCCAGGCCTATCCATTGCCGCTTGCGCGGCCAATAGTTCCGGCCAGCGCTTCCAGGTCGGTTCGTTCAGTGGCGTGGGCGAGATCAGCTGGCCAAGATCCTCAAGCGACTTTCGCGCTGGTTCGTCGCGTTCCTGGGCGGACCGCACTAACGCCAACATTGCCAGGCGACCACGTACCTGTGCCGGCTCCTTCGCTTGTTCAACGCGCTGGACCAACTCGTCGAGCTTGCCAAGTTTCTTGGCCAGAGCGACCAATTCCAAAGCCGGTGTTTCCAGCTCGCCTCCGGACGCAATGCGATGTCCCGCGGGCAACGCCTTTAACGCCGCCGGAGGAGCCGGATCGGCCGGCGTAAACTCGCCCGCCATCTGGAAGAGAGAATGACTGTCGTTAGGCAGCACCCAGGTCTTTAACAGTTCATAGGCTTGCTCCGGCGGCAAGTTGCGAGCTTGCCTCAGAACATTTCCGGCGCTCTGAAGGAAAAAGGAATCGCCGATCAATGCGCGGCGGACAGCCCCATCCGGCGAGCGGCGGAGTTTATCCCCGCCGCCAGGCGCAAGGAACGATTCGGCCATCTCCTTTTCGCTCAGCTTGTCGGGCCAGTCGCCGGTCAAGACGACGTTGCGGACCCGTGCCGCTGTGCGATTTTTGTAATGGAACAGCCCGAAAGTGCGGTCCTCGTTGGCATCCAGCTTCCGCTCGCAAATCGCGACGCCGTTCACTTCGATCTTCACACTGTCCACTGTCGCGGATAGCTGGAGTTGATTCCACTCGCTGGGCTTGAGCGACACCGAACCCGGCACCTCCACCTCGTTCTCCGTATCCAGGCCGGTCCAGTCATTGCCGTCCTTGTCGGTCAGCCAGTGCAAGCGCATACCTTGCGGTCCCAGCAAGAATGCCAGCCGGCCGAGGCACGGATGCACCATGACTTCGCCGGGGCGGTAGAAAAACTCATAGCGCAGCCTTTCGCCCGGACGCAGCGGTCGAAAGTACGACAGCAGACTACACGCACTGCTGTGCGCCTCCGCCGACGGATCACGGCGGCCGTGGATTTCGCCGTCGTGGGCATGCCAATCGAACGAAGAAGGATCCTGGTTCTGCGTGGACGGATCGACGTAGAAGCGATTGCGCGGTTGTTGGTGTTTGCTGAGTCGCGGCGGTTGGCTCTCGTCGTAGAACCTGCTCACCCATCCCTCAAGACGGTCGTCATGAGTGAGCTTTACCTCACGAGGGATTCTTGGCTGGCCGTGGAGCTGCGGGTTGCGAAAGACCGTGTGTCGATCACGGTGGGCATAGACGGCCAGCCAGGGACTCGTTGAGGAAGCGTCCATTTGTTCGTGGATGAGGCGGTTGTTGACGAGAAAGCGTACTTTGCCGGCATCGACCTGGATGGTGAAGCGATTGAAACTCTCGCGTCGGAGAACGTCGCCGGTGAGATCCAGGCGTTCGTGTCCCCCAACCGGCGAGATTCCACCGCCGCTCGAATGCGGCTCGAACATCATGCCCGCGTAGCTGACGTATCCTTCCGCCCATTGGCCCTGGTAGGCATCGACTGAGAACTCGAACGTCCCCGTGAGGGGATAATCGAAAAGCAAGAAATCGTCTTGCCCGCCGACGAGATGCGCGACATGTCCCTCATGAGCGATCCACCAGGGAGGTAAAGTTCCGCCGCGGCGGCTGGCGGTGTCGCTGTAACCGACCGAGTGCCAGTTTGGCAAAGGCGATTCCGGCGAGCGGGGGGTGTTAACCCTCCGGTCAGCCTGGACCGGGGGGTTAACACCCCCCGCTCGCCAAGCACGGCTCTGTGCCACCTCCTCGCGGAGATGAATCACCATCGACCAGTGGGAGCTGTTCTCTTGGGACCCACCGAACGGAGCGCGGTTCTTGTTGCCCTCGGACTCGCCCGATCTACCCTGGGCCAACCACAGTAACAGATCGGTCAACGCTTCGCCGAGAACGGCTTGCTTCTCGTCGCGCAAACAGGCGCGGGCCAGTAGGAACTCTGTCCACTCCACGCTTGGGCCGACCCACTCCGGGCCATAGTAAAACGGCGAGCGTATCGGGGGTGGTGCCATCACTTTCTTGCGCACCTCGTCGATTTGGCGTTTCACAATATCCTCGACCGTCGCCCCTTTGCCTTCGGCCAGTTGGATCAACGCATACAAAACATCGGCATTCTCCACTTTTTTCGCCGCCAGCTTCTGGACCTCGGCGGTCAACTCAGCCAGCCGCCCCGCTTGTCGGGCGGCCTCGATCAGCAATTCCGGCAGACTTACGACACCGTCGGAGGGAGAGATGAACTGGCCCAAAGCGGAAGGCGGCGTCTGGACCGGGACGAAGCCAGCTAGGATTCGGACGGATTGGCGCGTGTTCGTCGGTAGCGTCCACGTTTTGAGTATTTGGTAGCGCTGCGGGACGGGATGCTTGGAGAGCTGGCGGGCGAACGCGGCCAGCAGGTTGTGCAGCATGTTGTCGGGTGTGCGCGCGCGTTGCTCCGATGGCGCATCGGCGGCGACGCCGAACAGATCGAGCGCATCGCCCAGGAGATCGGCACGAATATATTCGAGGGCAACGCGCTCGGTTCGCGGATCGAGAACGGCTTGCTGACCATTGCCGACGCCGGTGCGGCGCGTCAACCCCGAGGTTTCCTTGAGTCTCGCTTGTCCGTCCTTGCTACGACCTTTCTCGAAATCGCGGCGAGCCAGGAAAATCAGGAGATTACCCGCCGCGTCCTCCGCGCCGGCAGCGATGAGGTTCTTGGCCGCGCGTTCGAGGACAGGCCTGGCCTCCGCCTCCAACTGCCGATGATCCAAAAGCGGCACGACGGCCTGGCAAATCAGCAAAGCGGTGTACTGCAAGTTGTCTTTTTCCAGGCGTTGCGCAAAGTCCTTGAGAGCGGCGCGCAAACCGGCTTCGTCCTTGGCGGCCTCGGCGATGTGGGCCAGCAAGACGCGGGCGTTCAGTTCGCCGAGTGGTTTGTCCTGACGCTCTGCCGTGCGGCGGCGCAGGTCGTCGAGACGTCTGGCCTTGACGGCAATGGAGACGAGCTGCTGACCGACGCTGCCGCTGGGTTGCGTGGGATCGGCGAGAGTCGGTGGTGCATACAGGAACACCTCGGCGGGTCGCGCCTCGGGCAGCACTGCGCTGGCCAGCACAGCGTAAATGTCCTGCGAGGGCACGTCGCCGACCTGCCAGCGCGTCACCAGGGTGGCGACGCGTTGTGCGACGATGGCGTTGTGCTGATCCTTGTTGTCATTGTTGATGGCACCCTGGCCGGCAGCCCGCACGATATTAGCACGGCGCCCGAGATTCTCGGCGCCGGACACCGGCGGCCCACCGCGCAGAGCATCGCCGAGCGAACGCAGCGACAGCGAGAACATCTTCTTGTCGGCGGTCAACAGCGCTACGCGCGCGGCGTCCTCGAACTGCTCGATGGTAACGGCCGGCACCTGTGAGGGTTTGGGGTTTAGTATTTGGGGGTTAGGGTTTGGGGCCTGCGGTTTCGGAGGAGAGGGAGGAGGATCGAGAGCAAACACGAATCTGTCGGTTAGCCGCGACCCGAAGGGGAGCGCGTCGCCCCTCGCGCTCCCCTTCGGGTCGCGGCTAACCGAGTGAGGCAGGACGACATCGAGCATCTCGGCCCAACGACGTTCCGCTGCTTGCCGATCGCCGCGATCCATTTCGATCTGCCCCCATTCACGGAGCATCGCCAAAGCGAAATGCGGCTCCAGTTGCCGCCGAGCTGCCTCGACGGCGCGCTCCCCTAGCTTCTCGCCGATTGCCCGCAGGTCCGGACGATGCAGGCATTGCCGCGCAATCAGCCATACGCCGATCTGCTGTGCCGCCTCGTTTCGTTGGCGGGAGTTGGCGCGTTGACCTTTCGCCAACTGCTCCAGCGGCTGCGCTTCGAGCAAGTGCGCCAGTTTCTCGGTCTCCTGAGTAAACAGAGCCGATTTTTCATCCAGTCCCGCTTCCAGTGCGGCGACGATTCGAACGGACAAATCGTCGGGATGCTCGGCCAACAGTTTTTTCAGGGCGCCCTGCGCTTCGGTACGCAATTCCGGTTTCCTCATGGCATCGTGCAGGGCTTGCTCCAACATGCTTGTCAGCCGCGCATCCGGCAGTTCGCGCGGTTGCAGCAACAGGAGCAGATCGAGCGTGTCATTTCTCTGTTTGACCGGCGAGACGCCGGTTCCACCAGTGCTGGCATTCGCCCGGCGAGACGCCGGTCCCACCATCGCTCGCGGTGTCAACAGATCGCGCACCGCCTGGGCCAGTGTCTCCGGCTTGAGTCCCTTCACCGCCGTCCGCAGGGCTTGCTCCGCTTCTTCTTTCATCCACGGGCCGTTCCAGTTCACCGCCGCTTGAATTGTCTCGCGGTCGTTCACCAGTTCGCTACACAGCCGCAAGGCATCGACCGCATAGCCCAGTTCTGTCAACTCATTGGCGACGGCAGATGTGTTCGAGATACGCCAATAGGCGTTGTAGCCCGAATCGAACACCCAGGCCGGTGAGCGCGTGCAGCGCAACAACAGCGCCCGCGCATCCTGCTTGCGGCCGAGGTCTCGATACAGCAACACGAGACGACGCAACGGACTGAAACTCATGTTGATGTTCATGTCATTGAGGCTTTCCTCCAGCGCACCTTCATACGTTGCCAGGGCGAGATCGCGCATCGAGTCGAAGTCAGCGATTTCCTGGCCGAGAATGTAGCGCGACCACAACGGCATTGGATACTTCTTGTCGTCGAGCAGCTCGCGCCATCCGCGCCGCGCTTCGTCGATGCGACCACGCTGTAGATTGAGGATCACGAGAATTCCCTTGCCGGTGCTCCACTCCGGATGTTTTTCCAGAATGTGCTCGACATCTACTACCAACGGCCGCAAGCGATTTTGCCGGCGTGCGGCCATCAGGAGCCGCGTGACCACTCCAGCGACACGACCGTCACCTTCGTAGCGAATGGGTTGATCGCTGGCTTGCCAGGGATCAACCGGATCGTCGCCCGCCGGCAGAACCGCTTGCCGCGCATAGTCGTAAATCTCTGGCGTTTGCCACAGTTCGTCCTGGTAAATGTAAGCCAGGAGTCGGCCACGTTCCTGTGGGTAGGCGTCCCACACCTTGCGGAACAAGCGCAATCCCTGGGCGCGCGTGCGCTCCTGCCTGAACAGCGGCTGCAACAGATTCATGAAAGCGAAATAACTGCCGCCCGCCGCTTTGAAGTCGATCTCTTCGATCAGTTGAATCAGTTCCTCGGTTTTGTGCAGTCGATCGAAGACCTGTTGAATTTCCCAAAAATTGTAGGCGAAGAGGATCGGTTCCTTGCGGATGCCGGCACGGTAATGCTCGGCAGCGGCAGCAAACTCCCCGATCTGCTGGAGTTGTTCGCCCAGTTGAAAGCGCAGCTTGCCGTCATCGGGCCGCACCTTGGCCAGGCGTTCGGCGACGTCCTTGATTTTGGGTTTGTCGCCCACAGCTTTGTAGTATTCGAGTAAGGTCTGATGCAACTCGACGGAGTGCGGCGAGCTTTTGAGCTGTGCCTCGGCCCGCGCGATCGAATCGCCGAGCTTGCCGGAGCGGACGAGAACCTGAATCGCTTCGGCCCGGCCATCGCTTTCGTTGTAATAGTAAAAGGGCAGGAACCGAGTCGTCGGCCCTTTACGCAACAGCTTACGGGCGATCTGCAAGGCCAGCTCGATCTGGTTTTGAGACTGATACTGGTGCATCAAGCTGACCAGAGCGGCGGTGCGATGGCCGGCCTGCCGCCCGGCCCGCTGGAGCACTTTCTCGGCGGCATCGTGCATGCCGAGATGGTGCATCTGGGCGGCCAGCTGCACTTGCGTCTCGGCATCCAGACGCAGACCGAACAGGCGCTCGGCGGCTTGCCGAGCGCGATCGACATTGCCGGTGCGCTCGGCTAGGCGCAGGGCGGCAATTTCGCGCTGCTGCATGGCGGTATGATCCAGCGGCGTGATGCTGTCGAGAACGGCCAGCGCCTCGGCGAACTCGTTGTTCTGCTCTCGAAGTCGGGCCACTTCCAGCCGCAGATTCACGTCGCCGACGGCCAGCTCGCTCGCGGCGTTCATCTCGGCCAAGGCTTCTTCTTGCTCGCGGTTCCAGTTATGCATCGCGGCCAAGGTCAAATGCAGAGAAACCTTGTCCGTGGCGGGGGCCTTGTCGAGTTCGATGCGAAAGTGTGTGAACAGATCGCTCAGCAGATCGTCGCGTTTATACAGCTCGAAGGCGTTGCGTAGCAGCTCGATGGCGCCGCCGTCGAGATAGTCGTTGGGCTGCGGGAAGTCGATCTGCACACGCTGGCGATTTCGGCCAACATAAACGAAGAAATAAGTTGGGTTCATGGACGAGATCGGTTTCGATGCCGTGCGGCTCGACGTCTTCTGCTGACGCCGCGCGGCCGTCAGATACGCGCGATACAGTCGTGGGAGCGCATCATGATTCTTGGCATCGGCACTGGCGCGCATGGCTTCGCCCAGTGCCTCGGCTGCTTGACGGAGCGGCGTCGTACCGATGCGAACGCGCGAGGCGCCGCCCTGCAAGCGCTCCACGCGCTCGAAGCATTTCAAGGCCGTCTCTTGATCCCCGCGATCAGCGGCAATCGTAAGGACGTTTTGGACGATGAAAAGTTGGCCGCTCGTCAGTGCCGTGGCCACGGAATCGCGGTAGATCTGCTCCTCATCCTTGCTTCGCCTGGCTCGTTTCAGTTCAGTGAGCACATTCGTCAGAACATCGGACGTTAGCCATTGTGGTTTTTCCTTGCGCAACCGTTGAAACGCTGCCAAGACAAGGTCGATTTCCTCTTTGGGCAGCGCTGGCGTGGTATCCGGTGCATTGTTGGTGCGCTTGGGACGATAGAAGTAGCCGGCGTTTGTGGTGCGATTGGCCAGGGCGTGGAGATAGGCAAAGGAAGCAGCGGGATCGGAAGAACTCGCCAGTTCGCGGGCCGTCTTGTAAACCTCGCGCCAATCCAACTTCAGCTGTTGCAGATAATACCAATCCCAAATGGTGCGCGTCACAACCGGCGAGGGGGGGGGGGGGGG
>DATBHJ010000040.1:0-15228 GCA_036557565.1 Gemmataceae bacterium | reverse complement strand
CCGAAGAGAAGGCATCGATTTCTGACTGACGATCGCCAACGGCTTTGACCATCAAAGAGGCGAGCAGCCCGCTCATCTGGACCAGCATGTGGAACTCGACTGCACTCTCGCCGGGTGTAACCGTGAATATCCGACGCCCGGTAAACAAACCCAACGGCAAGCCGCCGGTCCACTCCATACGAGATGGCGCCTCGAAGACCGTCACACGAAGTGGCACCGTTCGTATAGCCCCGCCGCCAACTTTTACCTGGGCCTGAATGCGTTCTCCCATCTCCATTCGGCCCTCGATGGCGACGATTTCGGGGTTCCACTCTGCATATCCAGGCGCACTGGTCAGAATCTCCCACACTGTTTCGGGAGCAGCCTGGGATTGAGCGAACGGGCATGGCCGTTAGTTATGTCGATCCAGGCAGGAAATTGAACACATCACTGAGCCCCGCCGTACTGGCTCTTCAGATTCCTGGTCCTTCGATGCACGTTATGCCACTTCGGTTAGCGCTGCGCAGGCAGCGGCGATGGTCCGATCAATTTCCTTCTCCGTGTGCAGCGCGGAAATGAATGCCGCCTCGAATTGGCTGCACGGCAGATAAACACCGCGATTCATCATTGCCCAGAAGAAGCGTGCGAACCTCGACGTGTCTGCTTGCTTGGCTGTATCGTAATCGACGACAGGACCGCTGGTGAAAAACAAAGTCCACATGCTGCCGGCGCGGGCGACGCAGTGCATCAATCCGGCGGCGCGGGCGGCGTCATGCAAGCCGTTAGCCAATCGCTCACCGAGTTGTTCCAGACGGGTGTATGGCGGATGATCACGCAGTTCCTGTAAGGTGGCGATGCCCGCTGCCATAGCCAGGGGATTACCCGACAGCGTGCCCGCCTGGAACACGGGACCGGCCGGCAGGACGTGCTTCAGGACATCTGCCCGCCCACCGAACGCGCCGACCGGCAGACCGCCGCCGACAATCTTGCCCAGGACTGTGAGGTCCGGCATCTGATGAAACAACTGCTGTGCCCCGCCGTAAGCCAGACGGAAGCCGGTCATGACCTCGTCGTAGATCAGGAGCGCGCCGTGTTTGTCGGTGAGCTGCCGCAGCTCGTTGAGAAACTCGGCAGAGGGACGCACAAGACCCATGTTGCCAACGACAGGCTCGACGATGACGCCGGCAATGCGTTCGCCGTGCGCCGCGAAGGCGTCGGACAATCCCTGCACGTCGTTGAAGCGCAACACCAGCGTATCGGCCGTGCATCCAGCCGGAACGCCCGGACTGTTGGGCACGCCGAGCGTCGTCGCGCTGGAACCGGCCTGAACGAGCAGGCTATCGACGTGGCCATGATAACACCCGGCGAATTTCACGATCACGTCGCGGCGCGTGAAGCCGCGCGCCAGACGGATGGCGCTCATCGACGCCTCCGTGCCGGAGCTGACCATGCGGACCATCTCGATGGAGGGAACGGCGTCGATAATCAGCTCGGCCAGCTGCGATTCCGCCTCGGTCGGTGCACCGAAGCTGGCGCCGCGGCGAGCCGCTTCTTCGATGGCGCGGACGACGCGCGGATGCGCATGTCCCAGGATCAGCGGTCCCCAGGAGCCGACGTAATCGAGGTACTGATTGCCGTCGAGATCGTAGAGGTAGACGCCTTCGCCGCGCGCGATGAACAGCGGCTGTCCGCCGACACCGCCGAAGGCGCGGGCCGGACTGTTGACGCCGCCGGGGATCAGACGGCAAGCTCGTTCAAACGCATCTCGACTTCGGACACGCGAGGCCGGCATGATGTTTCCCTACTATCCGTACCTTATTTGGAGACTTCTTCCAGAAGCTTTTTGGCTTCCTCAACTACCGGGGCCATGTCTTCATCTTGAGTGTAAAGGGCCAAAACATCCAGGCAGACGAACTTCGCATAGATCTTAGTGATTTTCTCTTGTTTTCGCTGATCGCGCACGGTTTCGAGGCGCTTGTGGACTTTTTCTTTGAGGTCGTCCTTCTTGGTGGACGGCTCTTCGTTCAACTTGAATCTGTGCCAGCCCGCGAACAGATACCAGGGCCGGTCCGAGCCAGGTGCCTTCTCCAGCCTATCCCGGAGAGACTTGAACCTTGTCTTGGCCCATCCGAGATCGCCGACTCCGGAGGAATGTTTTTCGTCCGTTTTGGAGGATTGTTCCATGCGCCAGGCGAGAAATGCCTCTTGTCGAATCTCGTCCGTCAGCGGCGATTCCTCGCCGGTGTTCAGAATGCGCTCGTACATCTGCGTGAATTGCTCGTCGATCCGATTGACCTCGTTCCATTCCGCCAGATGTTTGTCGGCGATGAGGCCCCAGCTCGTATCCCCTTCACGCCGTTTGATCGACTCCCAGTGCTTGACAGCCCATTCACGGTCGCCTTTCTCTTCCCCGTCCACGGCTTTGAAAGCATCATCTTCAGTCCCGAGATTTGGCTGTCGCTTGAACACCCCTCCCTTGTTTTCGCGCGCATCTTGACGGTGTCTATCCAGCAGGCGCTCGTTTTCAGCCATCTGAATGTGCACTCTCCAGCCGTTAACTTCTCGACTCCGCTCGTCATCCTGTCCCTTGAAAGCGCGTTCGCATTTCGTGATAACTCCATCCGGCCCGATGGCCGCCTCTTGCTTCTCGAAATCGCCGGAGTCCATCACGGCCTTGGCCTGCTGATACAACCTGTCTGCCGACGGACCACGGAATGCCAGAAGGAGAAGCGTGACCACGACGCAGAGCGCGAAACCAATTCCAATCGCCTGGAACCACACTTTCTGATAGATAGGCTTTTTCCCTCGTTTGCGCTTGGTCTTGCCCTTGCCTGTCATCAAAAGCCGAGCTGCGTCCTTGTCTTCTTCCTCCACGCGCTTTTGCCCGGGGGTGCGATCGATGAGACGTCGGCGGACGGCATCGACGCCGGCGCTCTGCTGCGCCTCGACCTTTTCTCGAATGCTCCCCAGAGCGACCGCCACCATGTTGGCGTCGAGTGGCCGCTTCTCCGGCTGTTTCTCCAGAAGCTGGCAGATCAGCGTATCCAACCAGATCGGGATGTCCAGCACGATCCGCGATGGCCGCTCGAACGTGCCGTTGACGTGCTCCATGAACATTTCCATCGCATTGTCGGCCTGGAACGGCTTCTGGCCCGTCACCAGCTCATAAATCATCACGCCCAGCGAATACAGATCGGACTTGGACGTCAGATTGCGTTCGCCCTTGCACTGCTCCGGCGACATGTACGAGGCCGTGCCCACCGTGCAGTTGGTGGCCGTCAACCCTTCGAGATCCCTGTCCTTGGCGATGCCGAAGTCGGTCAGCTTGAGGGTGCCGTCGGTCAGCACCATGATGTTGGAGGGTTTCAAATCGCGATGAATGATGCCCTGCTCGTGTGCGTGCTGGAGCGCGGAGCAGAGTTGCTTGCCCAGTTCGACCACTTCTTCCCAGGTCATCCGGCCGCGCCGGGACATAACCTTGTCGAGCGATTCGCCATCGATTAACTCCATCGCAAAATAGCGCATGCTCTGCTGTTTGCCGGCGCCGTAGAAGCGGACGATGTTGGGGTGATTGAGCTGCTTCAAGATAGCGATTTCGCGCTCGAATCGATCGACGGCGGCGGCGTTGGTCGAACCGATGCCGGGAGCCATGATCTTGATCGCCATGACCTGGCCGGTCTTGGTGTAGCGGCCACGATAGACGGTCCCCATGGCACCGGAGCCAAGCTCCTTGTCGATCGTGAAGGGACCAAATTGTTTTCCAACTAGCATAACCTCTCCGGCGAATCCGAAATTAAGCTTTGTCTTGGCCGCACAGCTCGGCGATGCGCCGGCAGGTGTCCTCCGCTAGCCGGCGGCGGCGTTCATTCGTCATGGGGTTCCAGCGCGTCTGGTTGATGCTCAGGAGCAACTCTCGCGCCCCCTGTTCGACGACAATCATCAGACGCACCATCCAGATCTGCTTCTTGTGCCCCGCATCAATCGGATGAAAGAAGCATTGTGGCTCGCAGACGGAAATCGCGCCGGACGGTATGCGATAGCGATCCGCATCTCCCTCCATCAGCAGCTGCCGGCGATTCTTGTCCAGCTTGTACAGAACCACATCGGAAGCCATCGTCCATTGTATTTTAGAGAAACTTTCACGAGGGATGAGCGAGACAAAGCTCGATTCGGGGTCCTGTGGATCGACAATCGATTCGGGACGCCCAGCGATTTCCTGGCGTAACCGGCGTTCGATCCAGCGATTCTCGGGGACCGAAGAACAGAACTGGGAAACGTAAATGCCCCAAAAGATGCCGGCCCCGCCCGCGACCTCTGCAATGCAGCCAAGCGGGATGGATACGTCCCTGAACAGCACGATACTGCCGACAATCAGCCCCATACCACCAAAGAGATAGATCAATGGCGTTAGTCCGAGAAGGTTCACCCGCAGGGCATATCCTTTTCCCCGGACTCGTCGGCGATAGGATTCGGGGATTGGGGTGATCTCGGCTCGGTCGCTGGTCTCAAGAGGAGGGCTTGGTGTAGAGAGAACTTCCGCCGGCAGATCGCGTAGCTCGCTGTGCTGGCTTTCGAGCAGTCGAGCCAACTTGGGAAAAAGCGGACGCAGCGCCAGTATCTCAGCCAGCTCCAGCTCCACCTGGCGCACAAAGGTGCGCCGCAACTGTCGGGGACGGTACCACGGCCTGGGCACGGGAAGGTCTTCGAAGGACGCGTAGATCGGAAACTCGAAGGCCGAGCCGGTTTCTGGCACCGCGTATTCGAGGATGAGACGGCTTGCCGTTTGCTGATCGCTGCCGGCGGCGGTCTGTGCGACGAACTGCGACAATGTATCCGTGTCGAGCGCAGTGTGAAACTTCGTGCTCGAATGGGGCGCCAGCAAAGCCTTATCTTGCTGCATCCACTGGCCCAATTCCATACAGTAGGCACGACGCGCCCGGTTCCAGGAAAACGAGGCGGCCAGGCCCACAACCATCAACAGCTCGCAGGCAAAGCCGAAGTAATTCAGGGGAGCAAATGGTTTTTTGCCTTGTGGATTCAGCCTGGGTTTGCCTACCTCCTCTGCTACATCTGTCTGCATCCGAAGCTGGATGTATTTCGGCAGCACATCGACGCGCCAGGCGTTTCCCGGCGGCAGCAGATCCATCAGGCAGAGATGATAGTAGCCCAGGTAGGCAATCAGTCCCACGAGGACGCCGATGCTGCCGGCCAGCCAGTAATTGCGGCAGTGCGTCCAGCCCACCAGTACATAGAGCACGCCGGCAAGTGCTGCTCCCCCTGCGACCGGTAACAGGATGATTAGATACCAGCCGTGGACGAAAGCGAGCTTTAAACCCCATGCCACAGCGACTGCTGCCAGTAAGGCGCCAGCAACCAGGACTGGCAAGCGCAGCCAAGAGACGCCGAAGTCGGATTCGTAACGGGATCGCTCTTCGACTGTGGGCATAGGTTGACCCTCCTTCGGGTCTACAATGTCCCTATGGATGCTCAGTGGGCGGTTTTCAGATTTGCGGTTTCGAGTTCAGGTTTGCTTTTCTTGTCCGGATGTCGTTCGACTTTCATTGTAGCCACTGTGCCGCGTCGCGCGCGAAATAAGTCAGAATCATATCAGCGCCGGCGCGTTTGATGCTCGTGAGGATTTCCAGGGCGACACGGCGTTCGTCGATCCAGCCCTTCTGGGCTGCTGCCTTGACCATAGCAAACTCGCCGCTGACATTATAAGCCGCTACTGGCACACCGAAACGTTCCTTGACGCGGCGAATGATGTCCAGATACGCCAGTGCCGGCTTGACCATTACGATGTCCGCTCCCTCGGCCAGATCCAGCGCCACTTCACGCATTGCTTCGTCACTGTTGGCCGGGTCCATCTGATAGCTGCTTCGATCGCCGAATTGAGGCGGCGATTCGGCGGCGTCACGGAAGGGACCATAAAAACCGGAGGCGTATTTGGCCGAGTAGCTCATGATCGGCACGTGTGAGGAGCCCGCGGCGTCGAGCGCGGTACGAATGGCGCCCACCATGCCGTCGAGCATCCCGCTAGGTGCGACGACATCGGCGCCAGCGCGAACATGGCTGGCACACTGCTCAGCCAAGAGCGGCAGTGTCGCGTCATTGTCGAGATCGAGCCGGCCGGTTGTCTCCGTCAGCACTCCGCAATGTCCGTGATCCGTGTATTCGCAGAAGCATTCATCGGTCACCAGCAGGGCTCGTTGGCCGTACTGTTTACGCAGACTGAGGAGAGCCTGTTGCACGATGCCTTCGGGATCGAGGGCGCTGGAGCCGGTGGCATCCTTGTGCGTCGGGATGCCGAACAGAATGAAGGAGCAGACGCCCAAGTCCAGCGCGGCACCAACTTCATCCACGAGACAATCGATGCTGAGTTGATAATTGCCCGGCATCGAGGCGATTTCTTTGCGGATGCCGTGACCGGGGCGGACGAACAATGGCAGGATGAGATTTTCAACCGTGAGGTACGTTTCGCGGACGAGATTACGTATCAGCGGATGATGGCGCAGCCGGCGCGAACGGATGCTTGGAAACCCACCATCGCAGGAATGGGGAGAGGCAGAGTGCCCATTGCTGGCCATCGTTGAGGTCTCTGAATCCAGAAACGCTGATTACTTGACAAGACCTTCCACTACCTTCAAGGACGGAAGACAAATCGCCGCGCAGCTTATCAAGATGGCTGTGACAGGTACCAGCGTCATCACCCCCGACCACAGCTTTTCAGTTATCGGGCGACGCAAGCGGGAATACACGGCACTGTCGAGGGCTACGAAAATGAAGACCAGAAGTAGGGCGGCCGGGATGAATCCGTGCGACAGCGACAGCACAAACTCGGTCATCGTCGGCAATTTGAGATTGAGCTTGCGATACATGCTCTCGTAGCGCGGCGCGAACGCGAACAACCCCCACAACCAGATCCCCCAGAGAAAGCCATGAGCAGCCACAATAACAAGAGACTTCCGTGAGAAGTATCGTGTACGATCCAGAGATTCGATGGAATTGCTCATGTTCCCCTCCAATGGCCCATCGGTCTAGCCTAAGTATACACGGTTCGCCGCCGCCACGCCGCTACCGGGTTGCGCCTTGATTCCCTGGCCCACCAAGCATTGCTCCAGTGCCGCGAGGAACAACAAGACTACTTCCGGTCGGCTGTTGTGTCCCATCAATCCGATGCGCCAAGCCTTGCCCTTGAACTCGCCGAGTCCACCGCCGATCTCGATGCCGAACTCGGTGAGCAATCGCTTCCGCACGGGCAGATCTTCCACGCCGGCCGGGATGCGCACCGCATTCAGCTGCGGCAACTGATGTTTCTCATTGGCGGTGTAAGTCAGCCCCAGCGCTTTCAGGCCCGCCTTGAGCGCTTCGTGATTGCGACGATGCCGTGCCCAACGCGCTTGCAGTCCTTCTTCCAGGATCAGCCGCAGCCCTTCGTACAGCGCATACACCATCGAAATCGGGCCGGTGTGGTGGTAGAAACGATCGCTGTCCCAATAGTGTTCGACGAGGTTGACATCGAGATACCAGCTCTGCACCTTCGTCTTGCGCTTGCTGAATACTTCGACGGCCCGCGGGCTGAACGACACCGGCGACAGACCCGGCGGGCATCCGAGACCCTTCTGTGAACAACTGTAAATCGCGTCGATTTGCCAATCATCCACGGCCACGGGAACACAACCGAGCGAGGTCACGGCATCGACAAGCAGTAGAGTGTCGAATTCGTGACACAATGCGCCGAGTCCTTCAAGCGGCTGCAAGGCCCCTGTGGAAGTTTCGGCCTGGACGATGGAAAGCAGCCTGGGACGAACTTTTTGCAGCGTCTCGCGGATGGGCTGCAAATCGAAGACCTCGCCCCACGGACGTTCCAGCACCGTAACCTGTGCCCCTGCCCGAGTGGCGATCTCGACCATGCGCTGGCCGAAAAAGCCGGCGACGCAAACGACCACGCGATCGCCGGGCTCGACGAGGTTAACGAAACAGGTCTCCATCCCGGCCATGCCCGTTGCACTGACAGGGAACGTCACCGGGTTTTGCGTTTGATATACGGCGTGCAGCATCTCTTGAACGCCATTCATGATCTCCAGGAATTGCGGATCGAGATGGCCCAGGAGCGGCGTGACCATGGCGCGAAGCACGCGCGGATGTGCGTCGCAGGGACCGGGACCGAGCAACAGTCGCGAGGGCGGATTCAAGGGACCGGGAATGTTCATTTTACATCCTTTGCTTTCATGCGCTCCTGGATCAACTGGCTGACGGCCTTGAACTGGGGATGACCGGCGCCGCCGACCCACTCAAAAACGCACATCTCGCTGGTCGTCAGAAGGACGCCCGTCCGCTCCAGGCGGCGCAGAGCAATTTCGTGATCGACACGGTCGCGCGACCCAACGGCATCAACAGCGACATACACACGAAAATCCAGGGCCAGCAGATCCAGGGCAGTGTGTAGCACGCACACATGCGTTTCAATGCCGCACAGAACAACCTTCGGCCGCGCCTCGCGCTGGAACGTCTGCACGACGCTCGGCACGGCGCAGCAGCTGAAAGCAACCTTATCCGGTCGCTGCGGCAGTTTGCCGGCCAACTCCGGGATCGTCGGGCCGAGTCCGCGCGGATACTGCTCGGTACATTGTACCGGCATATTCAAAAGACGGGCAGCATCCAGAAGAAAGGATATGTTGCGCACCAGGGAGGCGGCGTCGAAGAGCTTGGGAACGAGCTTTTCTTGAACGTCAATGACCAGCAAACCGGTATCAGCGGCCGACATTTGCGTGGCGTGCGGCATGGTGCGCTCCCGTTCCGGCCCGGATCTCTCTGTTCGGGATGCTACTGCTTGTACGGGGGAGCGTCAAGGAATGCGAGCCGATCACGCGCTGCGATGCTCCGCCGGATGGTCTCCTTGTCGCCTCAAGTTCAAGGCGGTGTTGATAAGGCCCACGTGTGTGAACGCTTGCGGGAAGTTACCAACCAGTCGCTGCGTCTGGGGATCGTACTCTTCGGAGATAAGTCCCAGATCGTTGCACAATCCAAGCAAACGCTCGAAGACTTGCTTGGCTTCCTTTTGCCGGCCGAGCATCACATAATTGTCCGCCAGCCAGAATGTGCAGGGCAAAAACACGCCCTCGCCCGGTGGTAGGCCATCGATTTCGGGATGCGTTTTGTAACGCTGAACGAAACCATCGTGCAGCAACTCGCGTTCGATGCAAGCAACGGTTCCGGCCACACGCGGATCGTCGGCTGGCAGAAAACCGACCAGCGGTGCCATCAGAAGACTGGCATCCGGCTCCGTCGATCCGTAATACTGCACGAATGAATTCTTGTCGCTGTTGAACCCCTGCTCGCAGACTTCCTTGTGAACGACGTCTCGAATGGAGCGCCAGTGATCGACTGGGCCTTCCACACCGAACTTTTCCACTATCTTGACCGCGCGGTCGAAGGCCACCCAGGCCATAATCTTTGAGTGCGTGAAATGGCGGTGCGGACCGCGCACTTCCCAAATCCCTTCGTCGGGCTTCTTCCAGGCCGATTCCAGAAAATGGATGATGGCTTTTTCCAAGTTCCAGGCAGCCTCCTCCGGTTCCAGGCCGATGCGCCGCGATTGATACATGGCATCAAGCATCTCGCCATACACATCGAGTTGGAATTGCTTGTAGGCACCATTGCCGACGCGCACTGGCCGTGACCCCTCGTAGCCAGGCAACCAATCCACCTCCCATTCCGTGAGTCGGCGTTCACCAGCCAGTCCGTACATGATCTGTAGCTTGTCGGGATTGCCGGCGGCCGCTCGCAACAGCCACTCGCGCCAGGCACGCGCTTCTTCCTTGTAGCCGGCTGCCATGAGGGCGTAGAGGGTGAACGTGGCGTCTCGAATCCAGCACAGGCGGTAATCCCAGTTGCGGACGCCGCCCAGTTGTTCCGGTAACGATGTCGTCGGCGCCGCCACGACGCCACCGGTTGGCGCGTAGGTCAACGCCTTGAGGGTTATCAGCGAACGCAGCATCGCCTCGCCCCACGGACCGGAGCACTCGCAGCCCCTGGACCACTTGCGCCAGGCGGTTTCCGTCTTGTGCAGGAGCTTCATGGGATCGACGGCCCTCCGCTCACGTTCGTGGGAGGCACGCCAGGCGAGCATGAAGGGCACTTCTTGTCCCTTCGATACGGTGAATTCCGCCACCGTGCTGTGGTCGTCGCCGCGCAGCGGAACCTGTGTAGTCAATACAAGCGTATCGGGACCGGCGATAGCCCGGATGCCCCCTTCCTCCAGTTGCGTCACCCAGGGGACGATCGATCCGTAATCGAAACGCAGGACCAGTTTCAAGCGCATGTGAACCTGGCCGCGATCTCCGCGTACACAGCGGATCAGCACGGGATGCTCGGCGCGGATGGCCATGCCGTCGATGAGCGTGACAGTGCCCTCGTCCGTCTCGAAGGTGGTTTCCAGAATGATCGTACCCTGGCGGTAATGACGAGAAACTTTGCGAACTTCACCGGCAGGCGCGATTTGCCAGCAGCCATGCTCCTGGTTGCCCAGGAGTGCCGCGAAACAGGCTCCCGAATCGAAACGCGGCAAACATAACCAGTCCAAAGAGCCATCCTTGCCCACCAAGGCCGCGGTCTCACAATCTCCTATCAAACCATAGTCTTCAATCCGCGACGCCATCGGTATTCTCTCCCACAGCGATTTCCCTAGCTCAGGCGAACAGAGATTTGTGAGGCAAATACGATGCCGGGTATGAGGTAAGATGCCCATCAAGCGAGCGGCCGCAGGGGTAGTCGGATGCGGAAAAGCGTTCCGCGTCCAACCTCGCTTTCCACTTCGATGCTTCCCCCGTGATCGCGGATGATGCCATAGCTTACGGATAAGCCCAAACCGGTGCCCTCGCCGACCGGCTTTGTGGTGAAAAAGGGATCGAAAATGTGCGGAAAATGCTCCGGCTTGATTCCGCAGCCGGTGTCGTGCACCTCGATCACGACGGAGTCGCCCTGCACTAAAGCGTCTGGCCGTGTTCGCACTTCGATGGCGCCCCCCGGTTGGCTCGCTTGTATCGCATTGAGAAGCACATTCAGAAACACCTGATTGATCTTGCCCGGATGACACGGGACGGGCGGCAGTTCGGCGAAATGCGTCTGCAAGTCGATGGATTTCGCCTTGATCTCGTGTCCGGCGATTTCCAGCGTCGAGAGCAGGGCGGCGTTGAGATCTGCCTCCTTGAACTCCGCCTCATCGAGCCGAGCAAAGTCGCGCAAGTTCTTCACGATGTCACGCACGCGCGCCAGTCCATCCAATGAGCGCTCGAACAGTCGCGGCAGACTGGACCGGATGTATGACAAGTCGATGTCTGTTTCCAGGCGTTCCGCCTCCGCGACGACCTCCGGGGATATCCTTCGCAACGCTTCACGGCCCTCACGGTACTTGTCCAGCACTTCCAGGGCGGCGGGCACATCGCGGCGCAGCACGGCGAGATTGTTCGTGACATAGGCGATGGGGTTGTTGATCTCATGGGCCATGCCGGCGGCCAGCTGACCGAGACTGGCCAGTTTCTCCGTCTGCACCAGGGCCGCCTGCGCTTCGCGCAGCACCTTGTTCTGGGCCGCCAGCGTCTGTTCCAACTCGATGATGCGTTCGCCGGCGCGCACCCGCACGCGCAATTCGCCGCGGTCAAACGGCTTGGTTACAAAATCGTTAGCCCCAGCCTCCAGACCTGCAATCACGTCCTGTTTTTGAGTACGAGCGGTCAAGAGGATGATGTACGCGTAAGCACCGTTGGGTAGCTCGCGGATGTGGCGAATCAACTCGAGTCCGTCCATCTCCGGCATTACCCAATCGCTGAGGACGAACGGAAAGTCCTGCTCCTGGAACAACCGCCACGCCGCCATGCCGTGGGGCGCTGTCACGACCTGATGCCCCCACTGCTGCAAATAGGATTGGAGCAAGTGGCGAGAAACGGTGTCGTCCTCGGCTATTAGGACTTTCACGATAGCGTTCCTCTTCTTACCGTAAGAGTGGCACAGGCAAGAATGCCTGTGCTATCTGGTTGTGCCCCTCTAGAGATTTGAGCGTTCCAGTTCGAGCAGAGTCGGCTTGAGCCGTTCCAATTCCGCTTCCAGTTGGGCGACGACCTCGGCAGCCGGCTGGAGATCGCCGTTGCGGGCCAGTTGTTCCAGTCGCTCGGCTGCCTCACGCGCGGCCTGGGCGCCAAATACGCCGACGGAGCCTTTGAGCGTATGAGCCGCGCGTCTCAGTTTCAGAGCGTCGCCTTCCGACAGGGCGTCGCATACACTCTGCCACATGCGCGGGCAATCCTCGAAGAAGACCTCGATCAACTCGTGGAGCAACTTCGTGTCCCCGCCGACACGCTCCCGGATCTCGTTGCGATCGACAACGCTCGCAGGAGCGGGAGCTTCCTCCATGGGGACCGAGTCGCCCGGCGCGACGAGCTTGGCAATCATTTCTCCCAGCTCGCGCGGCTGGATGGGCTTGCTGACGTAACCGTCCATGCCGGACTCCAGGCAGCGCTCGCGGTCGCCTTTCATTGCATAGGCCGTCATGGCGAGGATGGGAAGATGCCGGCCCGTGCCGTGTTCGGATTGACGGATGGCGCCCGTGGCCTCGAAGCCGTCCATCTCTGGCATTTGTACGTCCATAAGCACCAGATCGAAGTTCTGTTTTTGAACCGCCTCGATGGCTTCACGTCCATTGGCGGCGACGACGACGGAATGACCCTGTTTCTCCAGCAAACGCACGGCCAGCTTCTGATTGACCAGGTTGTCTTCGGCCAGGAGCAAGCGCAGCGCACGCCCTTCTCGGGGCGTCGGCGGAGTCGGGGACTGGGGCCGCATTTCCGGGCTGCCGAGTGCAGCCAGGATGGCGCGATACAGCTCGGTCTGCTTGATCGGCTTGCTGAGGTAGGCGGCCAGTCCCAAATCTCGACAGCGGCGCCCTTCGAGCGGTTGACAGGCGGAGGACAGCATCATGACCGTGGCGCCGGCCAAATCGGGGTGTTGATGAATGCGCTCCGCCAGCATGAATCCGTCGATCTCCGGCATGTGCGCATCGAGCAGAACCAGGGCGAACGGCTCACCGCTTAGATAGGCCGACTCCAGCGCCTCCAGCGCCACCGTCGCACTGGCAACTGTGGTTGGCCGCATTTGCCATTGCGTCAGCGTTTCGGCGAGGATGAAGCGGTTCGTGGCGTTGTCGTCTACCACCAAAACCGTCAAACCGCGCAGCCGCCCCGGATCAGGCCGCATTCGTCGCTCCAGCGCCGCACTGTGCCGCGCGAAGCGCGCTGTGAAATGAAAGGTACTGCCCTGACCCAGCTCACTCTCGACCCAAATGCCTCCGCCCATGCGCTGTACCAGACGCGAGGAAATGGCCAGCCCCAGCCCGGTGCCCCCGTATCGCCGCGTCGTCGAACCGTCCGCCTGGGCGAAAGCATCGAAGATCATCGTTTGCTTGTCTTTAGGGATGCCGATACCCGTATCGCGCACCTGAAAATGGAGAGCGCATACGCTCGCATCCTCCTCGTTTGGCCGCGATCCGAAAGGGGGCGCGATAGCCACATCCACAATAACCTCGCCGCCCTCGGTGAACTTGATGGCATTGCCGACCAGATTAATCAGGATCTGCCTCAGCCGCACCGGATCACCGATCACGGTTTCCGGAACATCCGGAGCGATGTGGCAGGCCAACTCGAGTCCCTTCTGATGAGCGCGGAGAGCGAGGGTATTGAGCGTATCGCCCAGACTGTCGCGCAGGTCGAACGGCGAATAATCCAGCTCCAGCTTGCCGGCCTCGATCTTGGAGAAATCGAGAATGTCATTGATAACCGAGAGCAACGAATCGGCAGACTTCTTCACCGTTTCCAGATAATCGCTCTGCTCGGCGTTAAGCGGCGTATCCAGCAGTAACTCCGTGAGACCAATGATGGCGTTCATGGGTGTGCGAATCTCGTGGCTCATGTTGGCCAGGAATTCGCTCTTGGCCCGGCTAGCGGCCTCGGCGGCATCGCGTGCCAGGCGCAGCTCCGCCTCGGCTTGCTTGCGCTCGGTGATGTCGTGCAAGAAGGCGCTGAAAATCCATTCGGATTGATAACGGATCGATGAAATCGTTATTTCGACGGGAAATTCGGTGCCGTCGCGGCGGAGAGCAGGAACCTCGACGCGACGATTGAGCAGCGGTCCCACTCCCGTGCTGAGAAAGCGTCGCACGCCTTCGACGTGAGCTGCCCGGTAGGCGGGAGGGATCACGAGTTCGTGCAACAGCTGACCGACGGTCTGCTCGCGCGACCAACCAAAAGTCAGCTCGGCCTGTTTATTCCAGTCGATGACGACGCCATTTGCGTCCATGGCGACATAGGCATCGTAGGCGCTGTCCACAATCAGACGAGTGCGTTTCTCGCTTTCCTCCGCGAGATGCTTGGCCTGTCGGAGTTGTTCTTCCGCGCGCATGCGCGGCGTCACGTCCCAGAAAATGCCCTGCATGCCGATCACTTCCTGGTTGGAATCCCGCAGCGGGACTTTCAGGACACTCACGTAGCTCGTCCCGCCGTCCGGTCCGATGTGCTCCTCGACGGCCTCGAACACTTTTCCGGACTCGATGACGCGGCGATCGTCGCGCATGTATTTATAGGCCATCTCGGCGGGGTAGAGGTCTCGGTCCGTTTTGCCGACCAGATCGGTGAGTGACAAGTTCAGTTCGGCGAGGAAGGGCCGATTGGCGAAAGTGAAACGTCCCTGGCGATCTTTGCGAAACAAACAGACGGGCAAGGCTTCGACCAGGGAGTGATACAGAGTTTCTGAATCGCGCAACCACTTTTCTGTCTGTTTACGGTAGCTGATATCGTGCGAGATGCCGAAGGTGCCGATGATGGCTCCGTCGAGATCGCACAGAGGCATTTTGGTGGTCGAAACCCAGGTAACGCGGCCATCCGGCCAGTATTCGGCCTCTTCTCGCGCCACCAGAGGTCGGCCCGTACGGATCACCTCTTGTTCGTCCAGATAAGCCTGACGTGCGTGCTCCTCGCTGAAAAAATCGAAGTCGGTCTTGCCGATCGCTTCGGCCGGATCGGACAGGCCGAGATGCTGAGCCTGACCGCGATTGATACGGATGAAGCGACTTTGAAGGTCCTTGAAATAGATCCCATCCGGAATATTTTCCATCAGCAAATGCAACAGATGACTATCGGGAATTCTGGTCATGGGCTACTCCTATCGCTTGGCGAGCGGGGCGTGTCCACGCCCCGGATA
>DATBHJ010000039.1:0-12809 GCA_036557565.1 Gemmataceae bacterium | reverse complement strand
TCTTGGAAGAGCAGTTGCGTGTCGTTACAGTGTGTCATGGCGCGGTGGTCTCCGAAGTTGGTAGCAAGAGGTTGTTGTTATTCTCTTTATGCCAACTGCGGAACCATCGCGCCAGTCCTTTGGTGAGAAATAGGGGCTAGCGGAGACGGCCGCCAGTACGTCTCGTGGATTCATGATCAGGACTTCATCAGGGCCGTTTATTGGCTGATTGACCACGCTGAGTTGCAAGGGCCAGTCAATCTCGCTTCGCCAAATCCAGTGCCCAATGCCGAGTTCATGCGCACCCTCCGTGCCGCTTGGGGCATTGGGTTCGGCTTACCGGCCACTAAGTGGATGCTTGAAGTTGGCGCCTTCTTCATGCGAACTGAAACGGAGTTGGTCCTGAAGAGCCGTCGTGTCGTCCCGGGACGTCTGCTGAAATCCGGTTTCGTGTTCCAGTTCCCAGAATGGGCCGAAGCGGCTTCCGACCGGTGCCGTCGCTGGCGGGAGAATGAGGAAAAACGGTGATGACAGTGTGCCTAGTTGCCGGCAGCATCGGAAGTGGCAAAGCGATTCTCGATCACTCCTGCATCGGCAGCATTAACTCGATACGCTCGTCGCCGCGGCGCACGATTACCGCCACTTTCTCCCCGGGTTTGTGCGCGTTGACGGTGTAGGCCAGCAGGTCTGTCTCACGCGTCAGGTCGGATTTGCCATCGAAGGACACGAGGATGTCGCCCTGCTGGAATCCGGCCTGTTTGGCGGCGGCGTGTGGGCCGGATTGGCCGAGGTAACGGACATGCAGGGCCATCTCTGCCTCGCTCAGACCCGCCTTCTTTCGCGCTTCGTTCGTCAGTTCCTCCAGGACCATTCCGCCCGCGACCATTCTCCGCAGTGCCCAGCTGGAGACGCGCCAGGAAATCGTGTCGCGCCGCCGCCACCCCTTCGGCAATGTCAGCGTCAGTGACACCGGCTTGCCATCGCGCTGCACCTGTGCCGTCAGCGATGCCTCCTCCGCAGCGTTGTGCAGCACCCATTGCACATCGGCGAGGGACAAGAGCGGTTGTCCCTCCAGTGATACGATCTTGTCACCCTCCCGGAAGCCGGCCCGCGCCGCCGGCGTGCCTTCCTCGATTCGACGTACCGACGCCTTCTCCTTCGGATCGAGAATCAGGCCGATCGCCTTGGGGTGAGGGTAGGGGAAGAGCAGCTTCTCCGGCAGCGGTTGCCGTCGCGCGAGGTAGACCTGGCGCTGAGCCTCGCCGATCTGATGGCAGTGGATGCAGCTAGGGACGACCTTGCCGGCGTAGTCGAGCTTCGGGCCATATTTGCCGCGCAGCGTGGGATATGTCTCCGGTGTGGAAAACTCCGGTTTCGGGCCGTGCTTGCCGGCCAGCGCTCCACGGTTCTTCGGGTATTCCGCATGTAGCACCAGTGCGCCGCGCAGTGCCTGGGCCAGTCCGTCGATGGACACATCATCCGCCCAGGAAGTGCGGTGCGAGCGCGTGCCGAATCGGCCGTAGATGGTGCCGTCAGCGTTGAGCAGAAAGGCGGCGAAGGATTGGTCGTAATCGTACTGAAAGAGCGATAAATCCAGGCCATTGGTGGAGACCACGCGCACACAAACGAATTTTTCCAGGAGCGGCCGCACGCGCGGATCGCGGTCGACGAGATCGTCATCGAGCTTGACGCATTCCTCGCAGGGAATACAGCGGAGCACGACCAGCAAGGGCTTGCCCGTCTTGTGCGCCTCGGCGAAACCCGCGGCGAGGTCGTTGTAGATCCAGAAGCCTTCTTGCTCGACTTTCTTGCGATCGTCGCGTACCTTCTCCTCACGATTCTTCTGCGCGTCCGCCAGATTGGCCGTCGCTAGCAGAACCCAGAGGCCCAGGAGAATCGTTCGAGTCATGATGCGATCCTTTCCGGTTGGTTGAGATTCCGGGCGGAGTCCGCAATCTATCTCGCTTGTCGCTTCGCGTCAACGATCTCTGGCTTCACGTGATAGAGCCGGTAATGCTTATAGGAGTAGAAGCCTGGTGACAGAGCGTCGCAGCGGATGTCGCGGTCGGCGGTCGTCACGACAGACGTGATTCCGCGGCGCCTCAGCTCTCTTATAATTTGCTCATCGTTCCAGTCGCGTTGTTCGTAGAGCCGATGGCTCCACAGAACGCGCTCGTGCCACTGGAGCACCTCGACATCCTTGTAGGGGACCGATTTGAAATCGACGTAGATAGGCGCGCCGGTGAGAAGGCGGAATTGCTGGAAATCGACCGAGATATTCTGGTCCTGCGTGGTCCGCTGCGGCGGCGGCGTGAAGTTGAGCGAAGCAGCACCTCGTGAGGTAGTGAGCTTGGGCACTTCAACCGGGAGCAGGAAAACGGTGCCTGTCGTTGTCATATCGGGTATGTCATCCAGCAACTCCAATTCGTCGGTGGTCGTGCGATAACCAAGATCGAAATAGGTGATATATGCTCCTCCCGCAACGGCCAGCGCGATCAGGGCGACACATGCCGTCGGCATGACGCGCTTTTGCCAGAGCGAGCCAGGCGAGGACCAGGCGGCCACGCGCTGGACGATCCGTGCTAGAACAATCGCCGTGGCGATGGGAACCAGGATGGATGCTACGCGCCAGGGAAATAACAGCGCCAGTGTATCGTTGCCGGTGCCGATTTGCACGAGCGTCAGCACCAGTCCGACAACGAAGCACATGGACAGGACGACAAAAAGCCGGCTGCCGCGAACAAGGTACATCGCTGCCAGAATCCAGCCGATTTGTGCCCAGGCAATGGAGTCCAGCCAGCGATCTACTTGAGCATGATGCGGAATGCGGAAGTGAGCCAAAAGATGCTGCGCCTGGGCGAACACCTCCGGCGAGGTAGGACCGAACGTGCGAACGATGTAAATCAATGTCGGCAACACCGAAAGCAACGCCCACCCGCTTATGAAGATAGCCTCGCGGATGCGGCGATCGCGGAGGAGCAGATACAGATAGGCCAGTGTCAGTGACGCGGCACAAAGCAGATAGGTGGAGTGCATTCCGGCGGCGAGCACGGCCCAGGTCACGGCGAAGAACGGCCGATCGTGCAGGAAGTCGGCGACCGAGAGCACGAGAAAAACGCCGAACACCGACGGCTGTAAGCCCGCACCGAGGATGTATTGATTGGCGACGCCAGCCTGCAAATACCAGGGATAATCGACGCCGAACAACTGGGCCGAACTCCAGCGTAGCAGCGCCGAGTGCAGAAGAAAAAGAAGAGCGATGAAACCAAGGCGCGTCCGAGGCGTCGCCCGGCCGCCGCTTAGATGCTCGAAGATGTCGAGAAGAGCGCGGAGATAAATACCGAGAATGAGGATGTAATAAAGGTAAAAACAAGGCTCATTCAGATGGCGATAGGTGAGGGCGACCAGAGTGCTGAAGACCGGCGTGGGATCGGCGGTGTTCGCCAGCCAATCGTCCTTGAGAAATCCCAGACCGCCCTTGGCCAGGCCGTGTAGGAAATACTGATTCTGGTTGGAGTAGTACAAGCGCGGCTGCGTGTAAGCGAGACCGAATAGCAGCGACCAGCCCGCAGCGCTAGCAAGAGCGAAAGAAGCCCTTGCTAGCGCTGCGGGCTGGTGGCTGATGGTGCGGCCTGGTGAAGTGTTTTCGTGCATCGAAGTCCTCGTGGGGCTTATCGCTTGCCGTTTAGGAATTCGCCTCTCGCTCCCGCGGAGGGAACATCTATAAAGAATAGAGAAGGCCGGCGCAATGTTTGAGCTGGCTGCCCGCCTTGGTCGTCGAAAGGATGAGGATGAATCGGTTGTCGCGGTTGGTGCTCTCGTCGGTCGGCTCAAAGTATGTTATGGCGCTGACCGGCCTGGGCTTGATGATTTTCGTGATCGGCCACATGAGCGGAAACCTGCTCATTTTCCTTGGCAAAGATGCAGTCAACGCCTATGCTCACGGTTTGATGGAGCACCCCTTCCTGTTATGGTCGGCGCGGAGCGGATTGCTGGCCATCTTTCTGATCCACCTGTTCTTCGCCTTACGCACCTGGCAGGAAAACGAGTCGGCCCGGCCTATCCGCTACGTCCATGAGGACACCATCCAGGCCAACTGGGCGTCGCGGCACATGATGCTGACCGGCGTGGTCATTCTCCTTTTCCTTATCTATCACCTACTCCACTTCACTTTCGGCGTGGTCGATCCGAATCATTTCAAGTATTCGATCGAACCCAAAGAGGGAGATGTGGCCGGCATGGTTATTGCGGGTTTTCAGCAACCGCTGATCTCGGCATCCTACATCCTGGCGCAGATTTTTCTGGGATTGCATCTGTGGCACGGTGGCAGCAGCTGGCTGCAACACCTGGGGCTGAATGGCCGCGGCTATGACGCCGTGGTCAACAACCTGGGCAGGGTGGTGGCCACGATCATCGTTATCGGCAATTGCTCGATCCCGCTCGTCATACTGATGGGCTGGATTTATTAGATAGCATCCTGCGGGAGTGACCTTCATGAAGCTTGATCCTCACGTTCCTTCCGGTCCGCTGGCGCAGAAATGGGAACGACATCGTTTCGAGATGAAGCTGGTCAATCCAGCGAACAAACGCAAGTTTCGCCTTCTCGTTGTCGGCACCGGCCTGGCCGGAGGCTCGGCGGCGGCATCGCTGGCCGAGTTGGGTTACAACGTCGAGTGTTTCTGCTTCCAGGATAGCCCGCGCCGCGCTCACTCCATCGCTGCCCAGGGCGGAATCAACGCCGCCAAGAACTATCAGAACGACGGCGACGGCATTCGCCGGCTTTTCTACGACACCATCAAGGGCGGCGACTTCCGCTCGCGCGAGGCCAACGTCTTTCGTCTGGCTCAGGTCAGCGTCAACATCATCGATCAGTGCGTCGCTCAGGGCGTGCCGTTTGCCCGTGAATATGGCGGCCAGCTCTTCAACCGCTCCTTCGGCGGCGCTCAGGTGTCGCGCACATTCTATTGTCGCGGACAAACCGGACAGCAATTGTTGCTTGGCGCCTATCAAGCCCTGTGCCGGCAAATTCGGGCCGGACGCATCAAGATGCACCCGCGCACCGAGATGCTCGATGTGGTGGTCGTGGATGGCCGGGCGCGCGGCATCGTCGTCCGCGACCTGGTGAGCGGGCAGATTCAGTCGTACAGCGGCGACGCCGTGGTGCTGGCCACGGGCGGTTACAGCACGGTGTTCTATCTGTCCACCAACGCCAAGGGCTGCAACGTGACGGCGACCCATCGCGCCTACAAGCGCGGAGCGGCCTTCGCCAATCCATGCTTCACGCAGATCCACCCGACCTGCATCCCCGTCACTGGCGATTATCAGAGCAAGCTGACGCTCATGTCGGAATCGCTGCGCAACGACGGCCGCATCTGGGTGCCCAAGGACGCCGGTGATCGCCGCCTACCCAATCAGATCTCCGAAGGAGACCGCGACTACTATTTGGAGCGTAAATATCCCAGTTTTGGCAATCTTGCTCCGCGCGACATCTCCTCGCGGGCGGCCAAGGAAGTGTGCGATGAGGGCCGCGGCGTCGGACCCAACGGTCGCGGCGTTTATCTCGATTTCGCCGACGCCATCCGTCGGCTTGGCGAACACGTCATCCGCGAGCGCTACGGCGAACTGTTCCCGATGTATCAGCGCATCACCGGCGAGGACGGCCTGAAACAGCCGATGCGCATCTACCCCGCGCCGCATTACACGATGGGCGGCCTGTGGGTCGATTATCACTTGATGAGCACCATCCCAGGCCTGTTCGTCCTCGGCGAAGCCAACTTCTCCGATCACGGCGCCAATCGCCTCGGGGCCAGCGCCCTCATGCAGGGCCTGGCCGACGGTTACTTTATCATTCCCTACACCCTGAGCGATTATCTCGCCAGCACTAAACAGACGCCGGCCCCGGTCGAGGGCGCCGAATTCAAGCGCTGCGAGACCGAAGTTCTCGGACGTATCCAGCGGCTGCTGGCGATCAGAGGAAAGCGCAGCGCCGGGTCGTTTCATCGCCAGCTCGGCAAGCTGATGTGGGACCAGTGCGGCATGGCGCGCAGCGAGCAGAGTTTGAAAAAAGCCCTCAACGAGATTCCCGCCATCCGCGAGGAGTTCTGGAGCAACCTCAGCGTCACCGGCGCCGAGCAGGAGCTGAATCAGGAGCTGGAGTACGCCGGTCGCGTCGCCGACTTTTTGGAGTTCGCCGAATTGCTCTGTCACGACGCCCTCGACCGCGATGAATCCTGCGGAGCGCACTTCCGCATCGAGCACCAGACGCCCGACGGCGAGGCGGAACGCAACGACGAGAAATACACCTACGTCAGCGCCTGGGAATACGCTGGCGCTGATAAAGCGCCGATTCTGCACAAGGAAACGCTGGAGTTCGAGGAAGTGCATCCCTCAGTGAGGAGTTACAAATAAGCATGAATTTCACGTTGCACGTCTGGCGGCAGAAGCGCCCTCAAGAAGAGGGGCGCATGGTCACGTACGATGCCCGCGACATCTCGCCGGATACGTCGTTTTTGGAGATGCTCGACGTCATCAATCAGGAGTTGATCGAGAAGGGAGAGGAGCCGATTGCCTTCGACAGCGATTGCCGTGAGGGCATTTGCGGTAGCTGCTGCCTGATGATAAACGGCATCCCGCATGGCCCGGAGCGCGGCGTGGCGACATGTCAGACATACATGCGCGTATTCGACGATGGTCAGGAGATCTACGTGGAGCCGTGGCGAGCGAGGGCGTTTCCATTGGTGAAGGACCTGGTCGTCGATCGGAGTGCTTTGGATCGCATCGTTACTGCGGGCGGCTTCGTCTCGGTGAACACCGGCGGTGCGCCGGACGGAAACGCCGTGCCGGTGCCCAAGACGAATGCCGAGCGGGCGATGGACGCGGCGGCCTGCATCGGTTGCGGAGCGTGCGTGGCTGCGTGCAAGAACGCCTCGGCCATGCTCTTCACCGCCGCCAAGGTATCGCACCTGGCCCAGTTGCCGCAGGGCGATCCCGAACGACGGCAGCGTGTGCGGAACATGGTCGAACAGATGGACCGGGAAGGTTTCGGCAACTGCACCAATTATTACGAGTGCGAGGCGGCCTGCCCCAAGGAAATCAGCGTGCAGTTTATTGCCAAGTTGAACCGCGAGTACCTCGCCTCGTGTTTGGATGGCAGCGAGGAATGAGTTTTCTTACCAGCCCGAAGCGTAAGCGAGGGCGGCCCTCGCTTACGCTTCGGGCTGGCTTATCCGAAGGTTTCCCTTGCGCTTTCGCCTTTGCCTGATGATGTTTTTGCAGTACGCGCCGGCGGGCGCGGTGCTGCCCTTGTACAGCACCTACTTGCAAGAAGAGTTGAATTTCACCAACATGGGCATCGCCGTCTGCTGCGCCACGCAGGCGGTCGCCATGATCTGCTCCGCCCTATTTGCCGGCCACATCGCCGATCGCTGGATGTCGGCCGAGCGCCTTCTCGGCCTCTGTTCGCTCATCGCCGGCCTGGATCTGTGCCTGCTCGCCGAACAGAATCAGCCAATACCGATCTTTTTTGGCACGCTTATCTACTGGCTCCTGACCGGACCCATCTGGATGCTCGGCGCCACGATTGGTTTCGCCCATCTCAAACATCCCGAGCGACAGTACGGCCCGGTGCGCCTGTGGGGCACGGTCGGCTGGATGGCGTCGGCCTGGATGGTGAGCTACTGGTTCAAGAATCCCGAATGGATATGCGAAGTGGTTGGCTGGCTGCGGCCGGATTTGCCGAACAGCGAACGAGCGGACCTGTTTCGTGTGGGCGGGCTGATGTCGTTTGCGTTGACGCTCTACACGCTGACGCTGCCGTACACGGCGCCGCGGCCGAGCCAAGATGGTCGCCTGGCGCCCTTGGCCGCCCTGCAACTGCTGCGCGGCCGGGAGTTTTTCGTCTACGCACTGTGCTTTTTGGGCGTGGTCACCACCTTTTCCTTCGGCACCCAGGGATCGCCGTTGTTGTTGTTGCGGGAACTTCACACCGACGAGGCGGACCTGCCGGCCATCCTGACGATCGCTCAGGCGATGGAAGTGATTGCTCTGGCCCTGCTGCCGTTGTTACTGCGGCGTTTGGGCGTCCGTGGTACGGTCCTTGCAGGCCTCTTGGCGATGACGGTCTATCTGTTTGTCCAAGCGTTTGTCGCCTCGCGTCTGGTTGTGGCTGGTTCGTTAGGTGGCCTCGGTCTGGTCATTGCCTACGTCTTCGTGGCCGGCCAGGTCTTCGTCAACGGCCGCGTTCATGACGGCCTGCGCGCCAGCGTGCAATCGCTTTTGACATTCATCAACGGCATGGGCTTGCTGGTTGGCAATCTGCTGTTTGGCGCGCTCAGGCGCTGGGCCGGCGGCGAACTGCGACCGGCCTTCGCCTTTGGGGCGGTCCTCATGTCGCTTTTGGTGATCGTGTTCGTGATTGGTTTCAAGGAGCGATCCGCAGTCAGCGATCAGCAAACACAGAAAGCGGAATGCTGATCGCTACCTGCTCAAGCTCCCACTGTTTTACTTGTGTGGCTCGGTTTTGTTGTCTCCAATCAGCGTCTTGGCCTCGCGATAGAGGAGCCAGGCGATCAGCCAGTCATGATCGTAGCCGGCGTCGCCCTGCGTAAGGAAACGGTCCGGATCGGGTAAATACTGATCGAGGAGTTTGGCGGCCAGAGCCAGCTCTTCGCGCGCCGCTTGCGCGTTTCCCAGCTGATGATGGGCCATCGCCAGGATCGGCTGATAGCCGACGATCACATCCAGTCTTTGGTTTCGGGGTGGCAAGAGAGTGTTGCGCGCTTCCAGGACGGCGCGATAATCTCCGCGTCGGTAGTCAGCCAATCCCTTGCAAAAGTTAAAGTAGACCTCGTAATTGTGTTTTTTCCCCAGCTCGACGGATCGATCCGCCATCTGCCCCGCCCAATCCACTGTGTCGGCGTCGGCGAGCACGAGATGGGCCTTGGCGAGACGCTCGGCCGTAACGGGATCTTGGGTATCGTTGAACTGGTTCCGCATCGCGCGGCACAGTTGGAGGTAGCCCGCGCGGTCGTCAGCCGCAACCAGCACCGGAGCGGCGTGCAGCCACTGCCAGGTCTCATTGGGCGGGTTGCGTTGCAGAACCATCCGGAAATCCGCGGCGGCTTCTTTCCAGCGCCGATGCTGGGCGTACCATTCGCCGCGATTCCAGCGTTTCGATGTATCCTCCGGGTCGCCTTCGACGGCCGTCGTCAGCCGTTGCAGAAGGGCCTTATCGCACAGCTGCGAGAACAGCTTGTCGGCACCGGACGCGGCTGCTTGGGTCGGCAGGGCTTTGTCGCCTAGCAAATTCACAGCCTTCTGCAAGTCGGTGGTTGACTTGTCAGTCTGACCCAGCGCGAAGCGGAGCCGCCCGCATTCCTTCCACACGTTCGCATCGGTGGAGGGAGATGCCTCGATCTTCGCCAGGACATTGTCAGCTTCCTTCTTGCGTTCTTGTTCAACGAATTGGTGGGCGCTGGACAACCAGATCATTGGATCGCTGGGCAGAATCTTGATGGCCGCCTGCCATTCGGTTTCGGCCTTGGCAGCTTCGCCGAGCCGGCTGTATAGCAGGCTGCGATGCGCATGGTCGTAGGCGTCTTCCACCTGAGGACAACCGGTGATCGTGAGCGATGCTTCGCGGAGAAGGATCGTAAAGACCAGCCAGTCATGCCAGGTCTCGTGCCAGTGCCCCGTCGAGGACGGCAGGATCGTCGATTCGCCCGGAGTGCGCGTCAGGGGGCTGAGGCGGTGCCACTCTTGTTTGGATTTCTCTAGCCATTCCCTGGCCTCGGCGGCGTGGCCCAGACGGTGATGCGTCAGTGCCAGTACCGGCCAGTTCAGAATGCGACTCTCCCAGGTCGGACTGCTGGAATTCGATTTGCTCGCCTGATTCTCTGCCTCGGCGAATGCTCCGATCCGGTAATGAGCCAGTCCTAATAGATGAGACTGCCATAACTCGTTGGGCGAGCCTTGCTCTGTCATCATGCGGGCACGCTTGAGGGTGGTGGCCGGCTCGATCCCCGAACCCTCACCCAGATTGCAAGCCCAGGCCATCCAGGCAAGCGCGTAGAATTCTCGCTTGTCACCGAACTGCTTGACCATTGTCTCACAGACGTTTCGATAAGCGGCCGTGTCTCCAGCCAGAAGAGCCAGGCAGGCGACACAGAAATAGTCGTATTCGGAGGTTTCCTTCACCTGAATAAACCGCCCAGAACTGTCGCGACACAGGGAGAGTGCTTCGGACCATAGCCCGGCAAACACATAATGTTGAGCGAGGCTTCGCCGCATGGCGAGGAGTTGGCTGGACGGGACCAACCTGTCCCCGGCCGTGTTCCGGATCGCTTCCAGATTGCGGAGTTCCTGCTGCAATAACTTGGCCCCATCGGCCAACTTCCCCGATCGCCAGTAATGATCGCCCAGAGCAAAGCGGCTCGCCGCCAGGTCGGCCTGGTACTGGGGGTTCTTCGGCTCTTCCTTGACCAGCGGTTCGCGGAGAGCGATGGCCTCCTGGAGATGTTTTTGTGCTTCGCCCAGGTTGCCAGCCTCGAGCTGGATGAGAGCGAGGGCGTGCCGGCTGGCGGCGCGGTCGGATCGCAAGCGTTTGTTGTTGGGATCGCTTTCACTTGGTTTCTGACGTTTGGCCAGGTCTCGCAGACTCAGGAGTGGCTTGTCCGACGGCGCCGCGGCCACCCAGGAGTTGAGGAACGATTCCAGGATCTTGAAGTCCACTCGACCGCGTAGCACGTTCAGCTCTGTGGCCTTGCGGAGTCGCTCCATATCGCGGAAGCCGCTGGCGACGGCTGTCCGCAGGGCATCCATCGCCAGATCCGCTTCATTTTTTTGTTCGGCCCTTTCCTCGCCTGTCAGTTTCGCTTTCCCTTGACCAAGGATCGCTGCGCATTCTGCCCGGACGCAGGCCAGCTTGAACTGGGCTTCGGGGCCATCGCTGGGCAAGTGGTCGATGACTCCGCCGGCCAAACGCAGGGTGCGTCTGGACTCTTCGATCTGCTTCAGTTCACGCTGGTAGATGGCGAGGTCGCGATAGGCGCCCCAGAGACTACTGTGCAGGCTCGGAACAGCTGGGTTTTCCGCCGCCAGCTTCCGCCTTATCTCCGCGACGCGCCGGAATGCCGCCAGGGCTTCGTCTACATGCCCGAGCTGGCGTTCGAGGTCGGCGATGTTTTTGAGCTGAAAGGTCAGGAAGCGACCGTTAATTATCACCTGCGGGGACTGGACGAAGGCGGCCTCGGCAAGCTCGGCGGCCCGGCGATACATCACCAGGGCCTCCGTGATTCGTCCCTTCTTGGCCAACTCCACGCCGATGTTATTCAGCGTTCCACTCAGATCGCGATGGGCCTCGGCATCGTTGGGAGTGAGACGGACCAACATCTCCCGGTTGGCCAGGGCTTTTTGGTGGTACTCCAAGCCCTTCGTTAGTTGGCCGAACTCTATCGCTTCGACCGCCTGGCTGTTATAGGCTTCGGCCAGTTCTCTCCGGAAGCGCAGCTGATCGGGCTGGATCAGCTTCTCCCATAGCGTGATGGCCTCATTCACGTAGCCCAGCCAGAAATAGCACTGGGCCAGGCCGTGCTGCCACTCGACGGATTCCGGAGCCTCCTTCATCAACGCGGCATACAGCGCCCGCGCCTGCTCCCAGGCTTTGTTTGCCTCGGCCCCTTCTTCCAGCTCGGAGCGGATCTTGCCCACGCGCAGATACGCCGCCGCCAGTTCGCCGCGAAGGGCCGGATTATCGCCGCGCTCTTTGAGAAAATCCTGATAGAACACCAGGGCCGATTGCAACAGCTCGCGGCGGAGAGTCTGCATCCCCGGCACCTGAAGCAGTTGGCTCTCGCTGACCGTGGTGAAATAATCGTCCACTGCTTTGCGGGCCTTGGCGAAATTGGACTCGGCTTGTCGCTTTTGTTGATCTGCCTGTTTTTTCGCCTCTTCGGCCTGTCCGCGCAACGCGGCCTCATGGTTCTTGGCCTGCTCGGCTTCCTGCCGGGCCAGACGCTCATTCTCCGCCGCCTGCGATTCGTGCTGGGCCAAGCGATCGAAATGAGCCGCGGCCAAGAGCGATACCACGCTTACGCCGACCAGCAGCAAGACCAGTATCCCCGTCAAGCTCGCCACGCCGGGATAATGCCGGCACCAACGTCCCAGCCGCTCCACACTCGAGATGCGCCGCGCCTGGATCGGTTCATCGTCGAGAAAGCGTTGCAAGTCCGCTGCCAGATCCGCTGCCGTCTGATAGCGGCGCGATGCTTCACGGTCGATGGCCTTGTGAACGATCGTCACCAGATCGCGCGGGATGGCGCGATTGAGCTTGTCCAGGTGCGCAGGCTCTTCGGTCGTGATACGTTTGAACAGACGATGCCGGTCGCGTTCCTCATACGCGGGCCTCAGCGCCAGCATTTCGTACATTGTCAGTCCCAGCGAATAGATGTCGGCACGCCTGTCCGTCCGTCCCTCGAACGCCTCCGGCGGCAGATATCGCAATGTACCGACGATGTCGCCCGTTTGCGTCAAATGGTCCTCATTCTCCGCACGCGCCAGGCCAAAGTCTGTCACCCAGACGGTACCGCGTGTGTCCAGAAGCAGATTCGACGGCTTGATGTCGCGGTGCTGAATGCCCTGCTTGTGCGCGTATTCGAGTGCCTCGGCAACTTGCAGGCCAATCTGCGCCACGCTCTGCCAGTACGTCGTCTTCTTGCTCTTGCCGTGCAGGGCACTGTCCGAGCCGGGCAGCTTCACCGCCGACGATAGCGTGAAGGAATCGGATAGCTTGCTGATGGCGCTACTCTCTGGCGAGCGGGGGGCGTCAGCCCCCT
>DATBHJ010000038.1:0-28321 GCA_036557565.1 Gemmataceae bacterium | reverse complement strand
CATCGGTGGGCCTCGCTGCGCTCGACCCACCCTACGACTGACCCTTGATCGGCTGACGCTGTCAAGTTACCATGCTTTCATCTCTTTTAGATGGAGCTAAAACCCATGAAAACGCAACGAGCGGACCTGAGGCGAACGCTGGATCGTGTCGAGGAAGATTTTATTGGCCTGTGGCGAAGTATGAGTTCGCTGTGGGGCATAAGTCCGACGATGGCGGAGATCCACGGTCTGCTTTTCATCACGGGCGCCGCTCTGTCTATGGACGACATTATGTCCCGCCTGAGCATCTCGCGCGGCAACGTCAGCATGAACCTGAGCAAGTTGGCCGAATGGGGCCTGGTGCGCCGCGTTCACAAGCGTGGCGACCGGCGCGATTACTACGAATCGCTCAGCGATGTTTGGGAAATGTTCACGCTGGTTGCTGCTCAGCGCAAACGCCGCGAAATCGATCCCATCCTCAACACGCTGCGACAGTGCCGGGACTCTCTGTCGCCGCAGATGCTGGGCGGCTCGGCAGATAACGAACATGCCGCCGACCGTCGCCGCCGCGTCAACGATCTGCTGTCTTTTTTGTCGCTGATGGATAGCCTGGCCCAACGTTTCTTCGAGAGCCAGCGCGGTCTCCGCGCCGCCGTGGCCTTGCTGGAGCAAGAAGATGCTAGGGCTTAGAGTGCAAGACAGGCAGGCGAAGCGTGAACTTGGTCCCTTTGCCGACTTCGCTTTGCACGTCGATCATCCCGCCGTGTGCCTCGATGATTTTGCGCGTGGTGGGCAGGCCGAGTCCACTGCCGCCGCTGTGGGTCGAATAGAAAGGACGAAACGCCTGGGCCAGCACTTCCGGTGACATGCCGCGGCCGGTGTCGATCAGCTCGAAAACCACTCCTTCCGACTCGGCGTGGGCCAACAGCGTAATCTCGCCCCCAGCCGGCATCGCCTGCTGCGCGTTGAGCAGCAAGTTGAGCAGGGCTTGTTTGAACATATCACAGTTGAGCGCGATCGGCGGCAGGTCGGTGGGGATGTAGCTTTTGATTCCGATGTTGGCCGCGCGCGCCATGGGGCCGAAGAAATCCGTCAATTCCTCGACAACCGCGGCGAGATTGGCGGGGACCAGCTCCAGATCCTTCACGCGCGCGAAGCGCAGAAAGTCGTTGGAGATGTCCACGAGCCGCTGACATTCATTCTGCAAACGCAGGATGCGATCCAGGGCGCGACGCTCGCGCTGCGATTGCGGTTCCTGGAAATCCTCGGCCAACAGTTGCAGATTGAGGCGCAGCGTGCTGAGGTGGTTCTTCAGATCGTGAACGAAGCCGCCCGCTAGCTCGGCCAGTTCGGCATATTCTGGATTGACCACGATTGGCGTCATCCCAAAACAGAACCACACACGCAATTTATCCGAGCCGCGCACGCAGTGCAGCGAAGTAAACGGGCTGCCAGACGGCCGCTTACTCCGCTGCGCTGCGTGCGCGGCTCGGACAGAAGCGCCGCGTGTGCGGCGTGGAAGTCATGCTTAATCCCGTCCCCGCGGTGGACGATCGCGATCGTGTTCGCCCCGCGGAGGGCGGCCTTCATTAGGTCGCCGCGGCGGCTGCGGGGGCGGCGGCGCGCTGCCCTCGGCACCTTGGTTCTGTTCGCGCAACAGCACTTTACGCGACAGCTTGACGCGGTCGTGTTCGTCGATGGCGATCACTTTGACTTTCAAGGTATCGCCGACTTTGCACACGTCCTCGACTCGGCCGACGTACTTATCGTCCAGTTCGCTGATATGGCACAGGCCGTCACGGCCCGGCAGGATCTCGATGAAGGCGCCGAAGTCCTTGATCGATGTAACACGGCCCTCATAGACCTTGCCGACGCGCACTTCCTCAGTCAGCGCCTCGACCTTGAGCTTGGCAGCTTCGGCGCCGGCGGATTCGCTGTGCGAGACGTAAACCGTGCCGTCGTCCTCGATGTCGATCTTGGCACCGGTGGATTCCTGAATGCCCTTGATGGTTTTGCCGCCCGGCCCGATGAGCAGGCCGATCTTGTCGGGATTGATTTTCAGAGTTAAGAGCCGCGGGGCCGTCTTGGCAATCGTCGGCCGCGGATGGCTCAGGCCAGTGCTATTGCGCCAGTAGGTCATCATCACCTTAAGGATTTCGCGGCGTGCTTCGCGCGCTTGCTCCAGCGTGGCTTTGATGATCTCCTCACCGATGCCGTCGATCTTGAGGTCGAGCTGAATGCCGGTGATGCCGCGGGCCGTGCCTGCGACCTTGAAGTCCATGTCGCCGAAATGATCCTCATCGCCCATGATGTCGGTCAGGAGAATGAAGCGATCCGGCTCCTTGACCAGGCCGATGGAGATGCCGGCCACGGGATCGGTGATGGGCACACCCGCGTCCATCAACGAGAGCGTGCCGCCGCACACGGACGCCATGCTCGACGAACCGTTCGATTCGAGAATATCGGAGACGACGCGGATCGTATAAGGGAACTTGTCCGCCGCAGGGATGACGCTCTTCAAGCTGCGTTCGGCCAGGGCACCGTGGCCGATCTCGCGGCGGCCTGGTCCGCGAATCGGTTTGCACTCACCGACCGAGAAGGGCGGGAAATTGTAATCGAGCATGAACTTCTTGCTGTATTCGTCCATGATTCCGTCCACGCGCTGTTCGTCGCTGGAGGTACCCAGCGTAGTCGTCACCAGCGCCTGCGTCTCGCCGCGCTGGAACACGGCCGAACCATGAACGCGCGGCAAGAGGGCCACTTCGCAGTTGATCGGCCGCACTTGCTTGGTGTTACGGCCATCGATGCGTTTGCCCTCCAGAATGAGATCGCGCACGATGCGTTCTTCCAGGGCGCTGAAAGCTGCCGACACTTGCTCCGGAGCATGCTTCGACTCGCCGTCTTTCGGCAGATATTCGGCGAAGATGCGTTCGCGCAGCTCCTTGATGCTATTGGCGCGATCGGCCTTGCCGGGCGTCTGTTTGCGTTCGCGGAACTCGGCACCGAAGCGTTCGCGGAACTCGGAGAGGAGCGGATTGGGCGTCGGCGGTGCGGGGAGCTGCTTGGCTTCCAGGCCGGCCTTGGCCCGCAATTCCTCGATCATGTCGATGACCGTGACGATGTGCTTGTGGGCCCAGAGGATGGCCTCCAGCATGTCCGATTCCGGCATCTCGCGGGCAAAGCCTTCGATCATGGTGATGGCCGAGCGCGTGCCAGACAGGACGAGATCGAGATCGCTTTCCTCCAGTTGCGAATGATTGGGCATCAGGACAAATTCGCCGCTGATCGAGCCGATGCGGACGCTGCCGGTCGGCTGCAAAAAAGGGATGTGCGAGACGTGCAAGGCCGCACTGGCGCCGATCATCGACAGTACGTCGGGATCGTTATCGCGGTCGGCGGCCAGCGTGCTGGCCATGATCTGCACTTCATTGAAGTAATCGGCCGGAAAGAGCGGGCGAATGGGGCGATCGATGAGGCGCGCGGTCAAAATCTCTTTTGTGGTTGGTCGGCCTTCACGCTTGATGAAGCCGCCCGGAAACTTGCCGGCGGCATAGGTCTTCTCGTGGTAATCAACGACGAGGGGGAAGAAATCGCGTCCCTCGTCGGCCTCGCCTTCGACCGCCGCGGTCAAGGACACCGTTTCGCCATACTGGACGACGACGGCACCATGTGCTTGTTTGGCTAGTTTGCCGGTTTCCAGAATGAGGGATTGGGCGCCGAAGGGTCGTTCAACTCGACTGAACTGCACGGACATTCCTCCTGTTGGGAGCAGCTGGGTCGGCATGCTCCCGGCCGGAGTAGGCCACCATATCTTGGGGGTTCAAACGATCAAGATGCGAGTATCGTCACCGCCTCGGGGTCGTTTCTCAGTCAGGTGGCACAGGCATTCTTGCTTGTTGCCACCTACATCGAGAAACTGCTTCTTACTTGCGCAGACCCAACCGCGAGATTACCGCCAGATAGCGGCCGCGGTCCTTGTCGCGCAAATAGCTCAGCAAGCCGGATCGCTTGCTGACCATCTTCAGCAGACCGCGCCGGCTGGCGTGGTCCTTCTTGTGCGAGCGCATGTGTTCATGCAGCTCATTGATGCGCGCCGTCAACAGCGCGATCTGCACTTCCGGAGACCCCGTATCGGAAGGCTCGCGTCGGAACTGATCAATGATCTCGGTCTTGCGGTCCTTAGTGATCGCCATCTCGATCCTTGTCGCCTCCGCCTGGTTCTACTCCTGCCTACTTGGACAGTACTTCTTTACCTCTACAACTTACAGGAATCGTATCAATGGCGGACGAGATTACAAGAGGGAATTGAATCTCGTTTCCGCACGTCGCATTCTGGTTAGCCGCGACGCGCAGCGGAGCGCGTTCGCGCTCCGCTGCGCGTCGCGGCTAACCAGAACAATTGGAGAGAGGGTCTGTCATGCCTCAATCCGCATCCCGTATTTGCGTCGTGGGTTCGTCCAACATGGACTTGACCTTCCGTACGTCCCGCTTGCCGCGTCCGGGCGAGACGCTGACCGGGCAGTCGTTCAAACTTGGCTTCGGCGGTAAAGGCGCCAATCAAGCAGTGATGGCCAGGAGGCTTGGCGCCCGTGTAAGCATGGTCACGCGAGTTGGCAACGATGTGCTCGGCGAACAAACCTTGCAGAATTATCAGAGGCAGGGCATCGACACGACGCACGTTCTGCGTGACGAGGAACTCGGCACCGGAGCGGCGGCGATCCTCGTTGAGGACGATGGGCAGAACTGCATCCTCATCGCGCTGGGAGCCAATGCGGCCCTGTCGCCCCAGGACGTGCGCGCAGCGGAATCGGTGATCCGCGAATCCAGCCTGGTGCTGTGCCAGTTGGAAGTGCCACTGGAGGCAACGCGAGAGGCATTCGTTCTCGCTCGCGCAGCAGGAGTACGGACGATCCTCAATCCCGCCCCCGCCATCCTCCTGCCCGACGAGCTGCTGCGACTGACCGACCTTTGCATCCCCAACGAAAGCGAGGCGGAATTACTGACCGGCCAGCGCGTGACGACGCCGGATGAAGCGAGGGCAGCGGCAGCGATCCTGCAACAACGCGGAGCCGGTGCGGTGCTCGTTACGATGGGAGAGCACGGTGTTGTCGTCGTGGACAATGGCTGGGAACACATTCCCACGTCGTCGGTACGCGCGATCGATGCCTCCGGGGCCGGCGATGCCTTCATCGGCAGTTTGGCCGTCTTCCTGCTCGAAGGCATGCCCCTGCGGCAGGCCACACGGCAGGCAAATCGCGTGGCCTCGCTTTCGGTAACGCGCCACGGAACGCAAACATCGTTTCCCACTCGGAGCGAACTCGAAAATAGCAATGGTTAGCGACGCAGCCAGGACCTCATCACGGCCAGCATCTGCTCGCTGTCTACCGGCTTGGACAGGTAATCCCAGGCGCCCGCCTCGATGCACTTCTCGCGGTCGCCCTTCATGGCCTTGGCCGTCACCGCGATGATCGGCAGCTCCTTCAAGCGCGGATTCTTGCGCAGCTCGCGCATGGTATCCAGGCCGTCCAGTTCGGGCATCATGATGTCCATGAGCACGATGTCGATGTCCTGGTGCTGCTGCAAAATCCGGATGGCGTCGCGGCCATTGTCGGCCGAGATCACGAGCATGTCGTGCTCTTCCAGCACCGAAGAAAGAGCGAAGATGTTACGAATGTCATCATCGACAATCAGCACCTTCTTGCCGGCCAGCACTTTATCGGTGCTGTGCAGACCGGCCAACAGATGCCGTTGCGTCTCCGGCAACTTGCTCAGTTCCAGGTGCATGTAGTAGGTGACTTGATCTAGCAAACGCTCCGGCGACGAAACGCGGTGGACGGGCAGGATCTCGCCGTCGGCCGTTCGCCAGCCGATCTCCGCCCGCTCTCCGTACCCAAGAGCGGACTCGTTTCCTTTGCCGTCCAGGGCCGGCTCAGTATAGACGATGACTGGCAGGGGACGGCGGACGGAAGACAGCGGATGGTGGACCGCAGAGTCGGCATCCACAATCAGGCAGTCGATCGGCTGCTCCGCGATCCGACCTGGGAGCTCGCTGCCGTCGCCGGCCGCAATCACATCGATGTCGCAATCGGCCCAGAGCTGCATGAGGCGCTGACGCCGATCGGCGTTCGGATCGACAATGAGCAGACGGCGTTTTTCACGACCCAGGAATTCCGCCAACTCATCGAGCAGCGCGTCCAGGGTCTCCTTGTCCGGAATCGGCTTGGTAAGGAAGGAGCGAGCACCGGACAGCAAGGCACGCTCGCGCGCCTCTTCGGTGGAAATGACACAGACGGGAATGTGTCGCGTGGAAACGTCGTTTTTCAGACGTTCCAGGACGCGCCAGCCATCGATGTCGGGCAGGAGAATGTCCAGCGTCAGGGCATGCGGCTCGTATTCCCGCGCCATCGTCAGGCCGTCGGCGCCCAGCGGCGTGACCAGACCCTTGAATCCTTTCTCGCGGGCCGCATCCAGGAGCAGTCGAGCAAAGGCCAGATCGTTCTCGACGATCAGAAGAACTTTATCGCCTGGCTCGATGTGGTCGCGGTCGTCGTCGGCTTCGTTAGTCAGCAGTCGCGGCAACGACTCCTCTGCGGTATCCCACTGGGCCGCCTCTACATAGGAGGCATTCGACTCCTGGGTCCCCGTTGCGGAGCGGTCCGTCAGCATCCCACCCAGTGCGCTGGCGCCGTTGGTAGTTGTCGGCGTCAGCGCCTCTGCCAGGATGCCGACCGGCTTGCGAACCGAGCGCGGCGTGTACATCTGCGGCAGATAGAGCGTGAACGTGCTGCCCTGGCCCGGCCGGCTCATGAGCCGAATCTCGCCTCCCAGGAGGCGCGACAGTTCGCGGCTGATGGCCAGACCGAGGCCGGTTCCACCGTACTTGCGGCTGGTCGAGCCGTCGGCCTGCTGGAACGCCTCGAAGATGATCTGCTGCTTGTCCGGCGGGATGCCGATACCGGTATCGGTCACCGAGAACGACAAAACGGATTGGGACCTATTGAGATCCTCATTGTCTGGCGCCCAACCTTGCTCCACTACCGAGATGTCCAGGGCTACCTGGCCGTGGTGAGTGAATTTGAAGGCATTGGACAGCAGATTCTTGATAACCTGCTGCAAACGCTTGGCATCGGTGGAAATGGAACGCGGCAGGTTTGGAGACATCCGAATGAGGAAATCAACGCTCTTCGACTCGGCGAAGTGCCGGAATGTCCGATCGACATAGGCGCGCAGATCGTCCAGCCGCAGCTCGCTGACATCGACGACGACCGTGCCCGACTCGATCTTCGACAGATCGAGAATGTCGTTAATGAGCACGAGCAGATCGTTGCCCGACGAGTGGATGGTCTTGGCGAAATCGCGCTGCCGGGGCGACAGGTTGCCCTCCGGGTTCTTGCTCAATTGATCGGAGAGAATGAGCAGACTGTTGAGCGGCGTGCGCAGCTCATGCGACATGTTGGCGAGGAACTCGGATTTGTACTTCGAGGTCAGAGCGAGCTGCTTGGCCTTCTCTTCCAGAGCACGCCGCGCCTGCTCGACTTCCTGATTCTTGCGTTCGACTTCCTGGTTCTGATGGGCCAGCAGGCGAGCGTTTTCTTGCAGCTCCCGGTTGGTATTTTCCAATTGCTCGCCGCGGCTGGAAAGCTCCTGGGCCAGCGATTGCGATTGCTTGAGCAAGCCCTCCGTTCGCATGTTGGCTTCAATGGTGTTGAGCACGATGCCGATCGATTCGGTCAGCTCATCGAGGAAGGCCTGGTGCGTCGGATTGAAGCGCTCGAAGGAAGCCAGCTCCAGGACGCCCTTGAGCTGTTTTTCGAAGAGCACCGGCAGAACGATGATGGTCCGCGGCGCCGCTTCGCCCAGACCGGACGAGATACGGAAGTAGTCGGGCGGAGTGCTGGTAATGTGGATCTTCTTGGCTTCGAAGGCGCACTGGCCGACCAAGCCTTCGCCCAGGCCGATCTCCTCGGGAACCGAGCCGCGGTCGGCGTAGCTGGCCAGCAGCTTGAGGCGTCGGGACTCTTCTTCTTTCTGGCTGGGCGGCAGGACATAGAAGACAGCCTGCTGGGCGCCGACGACGGGCACCAGTTCCGAGAGGATGAGCCGGCCGACAGTGTTGAGGTCGCGCTGCCCCTGGAGCATGCGGCTGAAGCGGGCCAGGTTGGTTTTGAGCCAGTCCTGTTCGCTGTTTTTCAGAGTGGTGTCCTTGAGGTTGCGGATCATTTCATTGATGTTGTCCTTTAGGACGGCGACCTCGCCCTGGGCCTCGACGGTGATGGAGCGCGTCAGGTCGCCCTTGGTGACGGCCGTGGCGACCTCGGCGATGGCTCGAATCTGGGTGGTCAGGTTGGCAGCCAGCTGGTTGACGTTTTCGGTTAGCCCCTTCCAGGTGCCGGCGGCGCCGGGCACCCTGGCCTGTCCGCCCAGCTTGCCTTCGACGCCGACTTCACGTGCCGTCGTCGTCACCTGATCGGCGAAGGTGGCCAGGGTGTCGATCATGCTGTTGATGGTGTCGCCCAGGACGGCAATTTCGCCCTTGGCATCGACGGTCAGTTTCTGCTTGAGATCGCCGTTGGCCACTGCCGTCACAACCTTGGCGATGCCGCGCACCTGGCTGGTGAGGTTGCCCGCCATGAAGTTGACGCTGTCCGTCAAGTCCCGCCACGTGCCGGAAACGCCTTCGACGCGGGCTTGGCCACCGAGCCGGCCTTCGCTTCCGACCTCTCGGGCCACACGAGTTACCTCTGCCGCGAAGGAACGGAGACGATCGACCATCGTGTTAATGGTGTCTTTCAGTTCGAGGATTTCGCCTTTGACATCGACGGTGATCTTTTTCGAGAGGTCACCTGTAGCCACAGCCGTCGTCACGGCGGCGATGTTACGCACCTGGGCCGTCAGGTTGCTGGCCATGAAGTTGACGCTGTCGGTCAGGTCCTTCCAGGTGCCGGACACGCCTTCCACGTCGGCTTGCCCGCCGAGCTTGCCTTCGGTGCCGACCTCACGCGCCACACGAGTTACCTCTGCCGCGAACGAACGCAGGCGATCGACCATCGTGTTGATGGTGTCTTTCAGTTCGAGGATTTCGCCGCGGACATCGACGGTGATTTTCTTCGACAGATCGCCGGTGGCCACCGACGTGGTGACGGCGGCGATGTTACGCACCTGGGCGGTCAGGTTGCCGGCCATGAAATTGACGCTATCGGTGAGATCCTTCCACGTGCCGGCCACGCCCTTGACATCGGCCTGTCCGCCGAGCTTGCCTTCGGTGCCGACTTCACGAGCCACACGGGTCACTTCCGCCGCGAACGAACGCAACTGATCGACCATCGTGTTGATGGTGTTCTTTAGCTCCAGGATTTCGCCCTTCACATCCACGGTGATCTTTTTCGAGAGGTCGCCATTGGCGACGGCAGTTGTCACTTCGGCGATGTTGCGCACCTGGGCGGTCAGGTTGCCGGCCATGAAATTGACGCTATCGGTGAGATCCTTCCACGTGCCGGCCACGCCGCGCACATCGGCCTGTCCACCGAGCTTGCCTTCGGTGCCGACCTCACGAGCAACACGGGTCACTTCCGCCGCGAACGAGCTGAGCTGATCCACCATGGTGTTGATGGTGTTTTTCAACTCCAGAATCTCGCCCTTCACATCGACGGTGATCTTCTTCGAGAGATCGCCAGCGGCGACGGCCTTGGTCACGTCGGCGATGTTCCGCACCTGGCTGGTCAGGTTGCCGGCCATGAAGTTCACGCTATCGGTCAAATCCTTCCAGGTCCCCGACACACCTTCCACGTCGGCCTGCCCGCCGAGCTTGCCTTCGGTGCCGACCTCACGAGCCACACGAGTGACCTCTGCCGCAAACGAGCTGAGCTGATCCACCATGGTATTCACGGTGTTTTTCAGCTCCAGAATCTCGCCCTTCACATCGACCGTGATCTTCTTCGAGAGATCGCCGGCGGCGACAGCCTTGGTCACATCGGCGATATTACGCACCTGGCTGGTAAGATTGCCGGCCATCAGATTGACGTTATCGGTCAGATCCTTCCATGTACCGGCTACACCCTTGACGTCGGCCTGTCCACCGAGCTTGCCTTCGGTGCCGACCTCGCGGGCCACACGCGTCACCTCTGCCGCAAACGAGCTGAGCTGATCGACCATGGTGTTGATGGTGTTTTTCAGCTCCAAGATTTCGCCTTTGACATCGACCGTGATTTTCTTCGAGAGATCGCCGGTGGCGACAGCGGTGGTCACAGCGGCGATGTTACGCACCTGGGCGGTCAGGTTGCTGGCCATGAAATTGACGCTATCGGTCAAGTCTTTCCACGTACCCGCCACGCCCTTGACATCGGCCTGTCCGCCGAGCTTGCCTTCGGTGCCCACCTCACGAGCAACACGCGTCACCTCTGCCGCAAACGAGCGTAACTGATCCACCATCGTGTTGATGGTGTTCTTCAGCTCCAGAATCTCGCCCTTGACATCGACCGTGATCTTCTTCGAGAGGTCGCCGTTCGCGACGGCAGTTGTCACGTCGGCGATGTTACGCACCTGGGCGGTCAGGTTACTGGCCATGAAATTGACGCTATCGGTCAGGTCTTTCCACGTTCCGGCAACGCCCTTGACTTGTGCCTGTCCGCCGAGGATGCCCTCGGTGCCGACCTCACGAGCCACACGCGTCACTTCTGCCGCGAACGAACTGAGCTGATCCACCATTGTATTCACGGTGTTTTTCAGCTCCAGAATCTCGCCCTTGACATCGACGGTGATCTTTTTCGAGAGGTCGCCGTTGGCCACGGCTGTCGTCACGGCGGCGATGTTACGCACCTGGGCCGTCAGGTTGCCGGCCATGAAGTTTACGCTATCGGTCAGATCCTTCCAGGTGCCGGACACACCTTCGACGCGCGCTTGCCCGCCGAGCTTGCCTTCGGTGCCGACCTCGCGGGCCACACGAGTTACTTCCGAGGCGAACGAACGCAACTGATCGACCATCGTGTTGATGGTGCCTTTCAGCTCCAGGAACTCGCCCTTGACATCGACGGTGATTTTCTTGGAGAGATCGCCGTTGGCAACGGCGGTGGTTACTTCGGCGATGTTACGGACCTGGCTGGTGAGGTTGCCGGCCATGAAGTTCACGCTGTCGGTCAGGTCTTTCCAGGTGCCGGACACGCCCTTGACCTGCGCCTGGCCGCCGAGCTTGCCTTCGGTGCCGACCTCGCGGGCCACACGCGTCACTTCCGCCGCGAACGAGCCGAGCTGATTGACCATTTTGTTGATGGTCTTGGCCGTGCCCAGGAACTCGCCCTGGAGTGGCCGGCCGCCGATTTCCAGGGCCATCGTCTGCGACAGATCGCCCTGGGCAACGGCGCCGATGACGCGGGCCGTCTCGCTGGTGGGGTGAACCAGATCACCGATCAGTTCGTTGACGGAGTTGATGGCATCCGCCCAGGAACCGTGCAAGTCGCCCAGCGACGCCCGCTGGTTGATGCGACCCTCTTTGCCGACGACACGGCTGAGCCGATCCAGCTCGCGGGCCATGCGCTGATTCAGCTCGACGACATCGTTGAAGCTGTCGGCCACCTTGCCGGCTAAGCCGGTCCAGTGCAGGGGCAGACGAACCGAGAAGTCGCCCTTTTTCAAGGCAGTCAGAGCGGACAGTAACACGGTCGTATCGAGGGTTTGGGGAGCAGGTTCCTGAAGAACGGGCATGAGGGTATCTCCTGGTTAGCGACGCTTCGCAGAAGCGTCAGGCGTCGGCGACGCATCTGCGAAGCGTCGCTCACTAAATGGGCTAAGCAACCTCCGGCGAAATAAAAACCCCCGTCGCGCTGCCTTGGCCGCGCGCCGGGGGCTATCGTAGACCCCCACAAAAGGTTAGTGAGTGTGGTGAAGTATACCTCAAGCCGGCAAGCGAGGCAATATATGCGCAATGAGCATCAAGTACGAGGAATGGAATGTCGATTGCAAAAAGCGGATTGACTTTCACTCCAGATGCATGGATAAGGCGACGGGAGGTTGCGCGATGACGTCGATTCGTCGTTGTTTGATGTTGGCCGCCGTGCTTGTTGCCTCCGTGGTAGGATGCGTCCTCTTCCTGAAAGGCCCCCCGCCCTCTGCCGAAGCCCTGGCGATGGGTCTGGACCCGACCAAGTTGGATCGCCTCGACGCCCTGGTGCAAGACGCCATCGAAGGTCATCAGATTGCCGGCGCCGTGGTCGCCCTGGCGCGGCACGGCCGCATCGGCCATCTCAAGGCGATCGGCTGGCGCGACGCCGAATCGCAGATCCCGATGACGAACGACACGCTCTTCCGCCTTTCCTCCCTGACCAAACCTATCACCTCCGTGGCCGTCATGATGCTCATCGAGGAGGGCAAACTGGGACTGGACGATCCGGTCTGGCGGTACATTCCCGAGTTCAAGAATCCGACGGTCGGCACGCCGAGTCTTGTCAGCTGGGGCTTGCAAGTGACTCCGGCCCGGCGCCCCATTACCATTCGCGATCTGTTGACCAATACATCCGGCCTGACCTATCGCTTCTGGGACATCCAGCCGTGGGCATCCTTGTACAAGAATGCCGGCATCAGCGACGGCATCAACCACGCTCCCGGCACCAGCCTGGATAATGTCCGCCGCCTGGCCCGGCAGCCGTTGATGTTCCAACCCGGCAGCTTCTGGGGCTATGGACTGTCCACCGACGTGCTGGGTGTCATCGTCGAAGTGGTATCCGGAAAAGACCTGGAAACGTTCTACCGCGAACGCATCTTCGAGCCGCTGAAAATGCAGGATACCTATTTCTACATCCCCGAAGAGAAGAAAGACCGCCTGGCCGCTCTCTACGTGCCGGGCCGCAACGGCAAGATACGGCGCGTCGGCGACGGACCAATGGTAAGAGTCGGCGAAATGGAATTCTCGACGACGTATCCGTGTGAGAAATTCGGCCGCTATTTCTCCGGCGGCGCCGGCCTGGTCTCGACAACGCCCGATTACGCTCGCTTCTTGCAAATGCTCCTCAACGGTGGCGAGCTGGACGGCGTGCGCCTCTTACGGCCGGAAACGATCCAGCAAATGACGTCGAATCAGATCGGTAGCCTGAAAACCTGCTTCCCTCAGTACGCCGACAGCTTCGGCTTCGGTTTCGGAGTGTTGACGGTGGATGGCAAGGGGATAGGCTTGGATGCCGCCTCGATCGGCACCTATACATGGGGCGGTCTCTTCCAGACCTATTTCTGGGTCGATCCGAAAAAAGATCTGATTGGCGTGTTGTTGGTCCAGCTGTTCATGATCGGCGACCTTCCATTGCGGCAGGAGTTCAAGAAGCGCGCCTACGATTGCCTGGTAGGTTAAAATCGAATCGCGAAAACACGAAAGTAGGAAGACACGAAGAAGAAAGAGAAAAAGAGAGTATCAGCAAGCACGTCTCGATCTTGCCCACCTTTTTTCGTGTTTTCTCCTTTCGTGTTTTCGCGATTGCATTTAGAATTTACCTCCAACTGCACCTTTGCGTCCTCCAGCGCCGAGTCGAGGATCCTTCATCATGTCTTGGCCGCTGTCGCAAGATTACAATGAAGCCCTGCAAAATCCGCACAGCAGCTTCAGCGACTCGGAGCTACGTCAGGGACAGGTCGTCGTCAACGCTCTGGGCATCCCGCAGCCGTGTTCGGGCAACTTCGCCGACGTCTACGCCGTCGAGTGTCCAGCCAGCAAAACCAAGTGGGCCGTCAAATGTTTCACGCGCGAAGTCCACGGGCTACGGGAACGCTACAGCGAAATCAGCAAGTATCTCCAGCAAGTCCATCTCCCGTTCACCGTCAATTTTCAGTACCTCGAACAAGGCATCCGCATCGCTGGCCGCTGGTATCCCATTCTGAAAATGCACTGGGTTGAGGGATTGACCCTCAACACGTTCGTCCGCGACATGCTCGACAAGCCGGCCATGCTCAAGAAGCTGAGCCGTGTCTGGGTTCGCATGGCTCGCCGGCTACGGGAGGCAGGCCTGGCGCACTGTGACTTGCAGCATGGCAATATCCTGCTCGTGCCCCACAGCGAGTGGTCCGCGCTGGCGGTCAAGCTCATCGATTACGACGGCATGTGGGTGCCGGCCCTGGCCAATGAGCCTTCGGGCGAGTTCGGCCATCCATCCTATCAGCATCCGCGACGCTTTTGCGAGAAGGTCTACAACGGGGAGATCGATCGCTTCGGGCTGCTGGCCGTCTACGTTGCTCTGCGTGCGCTGGAGTTGGGCGGTCGGCAGCTGTGGGAGCGCTACGATACCGGTGACAATCTGCTGTTCCGGCAGGCCGACTTCGAGACTCCGACAAAGTCGCCGCTCTTCGCTGAGCTGCTTCGCATGAAGGACTCGAAAGTGCGTGAGCTGGTCAGCAAGCTGATCGATGCCGCGCGTTTGCCGCTGGAGCAGACTCCGCACCTGGCGGACCTCGTTACCGAGGAGAAACCGACCCGGATCGCAGTTCGCGGCAGCCCCGGCTCTGCGCTATCTCGTGGGCGGATGGGTGGAGCGACTCCCGAAGAAGGGGACGCTTTCGACGACATCGAGCCGGAGGAAGCGGCACCAGCAGAGGCCCACTCTCTCCTTGCGTGGATCGTGACGGGTGCTGTGGCGGCATTCGCTGTTATCGGCGGCGTGCTCCTGTGGCGGCTGCAAGCAGGCGGCACTACCGCGAAAGCAACTTCGCAATCCGCACTGGTTCAGGTGCTGAAACCAGAGGCGCTGACCGCTCCAAAGGACCAAGAGAAGTTGCCTCCTGCGGATATAAATAAGAACGATCTGCCAACTCGCCTTGATGTACCCAGGAAGAACCTTCCGACTTCCGCCAATACAAAAGAGCCGAATGTTCCGTCCCTTCCCCCCACGAAGCCAAAACCCGAGACTTTACTCGATAAGCCAACGTTTGTTCCGGCAAGTAATCCTGAATCACCTCCGAATTCGGGCAAGTTGCCCGTGCCGGACGCGGCTGTCCTGAGATCGACAAGCGAAGAAATCCGGGACATTTACAAAGCCGAATATGCTTCCAAAGATGCGGCAGCGCAGGCCGCTCTGGCCGGAAAGCTGCTCCAGCGCGGTCTGAAGCAGTTCGAGACGGCGGAGCGTCGTTTTGGATTCCTTCGCGAGGCCAGTGATGTGGCGGCCAGAGCGGGCGATATGGTCCTGAGTTTTCGCGCGCTGGACGAACTGGCCAAGTACTTCGCCGTCGAGGAACTGCCGATAAAGGCGGCCGCAATACAACAAGCGGCGAAGGCGGGACGCACGCTCAGCACCAACAAAGTCATCGTGGATACGGCCCTTGCTCTCATCGTTGCGGCTGTCCAGGTCGATGACTACGACACGGCGGAACGCGCGGCCAAGGCAGCAACCGAAGCCGCTTTCAAGGCAGGGATTCCCTACACGGATGTGCAACTTCAAGCCAAGGAGATTGGCCGGATCAAGAAGCACTACCTGGCCGTCAAGCCCGCCCTGGCTACACTTGCGGCGCAGCCCAATGACGCCGAGGCCAATCGCCTCGTGGGGACTTTTCTTTGTTTTCAAAAAGGCGATTGGCAGAAGGGACTGCCACTGCTTGCCCGCGGCAGCGATGCCAGGCTCAAGGAGCTTGCCGAGAAGGATCTTGCTGCGCCCTCGGCGGCGGACGCACAAGCGGCCCTGGGCAATGGCTGGTGGCAGCTGGGGATGCAAGAGAAAGATCAAGCGAAAGCAAACCTACTAGAGCGCGCTTGTTATTGGTATGAGCGCGCGCTCCCCGACCTATTGCCGACCGTCCGGGCAAAGCTTTTGAAAAATATTGAAGCCCATTACATGGTTCTGCCGGCATTGCAGAATTGGAATCATCTCGATACTTCGCAAGCCACGCTGACGCTCGATTTTTTGCGCTTATATAAGGGTGAGAAGGAAATCCTCACGCGCGAATCGTATTCAGGTCCGATCGAAATCACAGTAATAGCCCGCACCGAGAAAAACAACATTCGCATGCGGGGCGGAAGAGGATCGTGCGTCATCTTCAACTGGGAGCGCAAGCCGCAGGAGCTGCGCGTCACGCGCCCGGACGGCCAGCAGCCCGAAAGCGGCAGCGTGGCGACCGCCTCGGTGACACCCCTGCTGCCCAACACCTGGTATGTTTTGCGGTGGATCCTTACCGAAGACAGCATGGTCGTCGCGGTCAACGGACAGATCGTTTTCTCCGAGAATCGCACGAATGACCTGTCGGGGAAATATCCAATTCGCATTCATGGTGTGGATTCCGATATTGACGTAAGATTCTTTAACGTCCGTCCCCTCGGCAAGAAGTCCAGATGAGATGGCCTCGGCCTCCAATCTCTTGTTCGGGCGTAACGGCGCTGCTAGACTCGTTTTGTGTAAGCAACATCTGTTGATGTTCCTGCGCCACTGATGCACGAGCTATCCCATGCCCTACAGCGCCGAAATCAATCGATCCAATCCGACCTGTTTTGTCTTTCTCGTCGATCAATCGCACTCCATGCTCAAGCCGTTCGTCGGCCAGCCGGACAAGAAAAAAGCGGAGGGCGTCGCGGATGCCATCAATCGCCTGTTGCAAAACCTAATCCTTAAATGTGCCAAATCTGATGGAGTCCGCGATTATTTCTACGTAAGCGCGATCGGCTACGGTGGCACGGTCGGCTCGGCGCTGGGCGGCGGACTGGCCGGACAAACACTCGTGCCCATCAGTGCCATCGCCAACAATCCGCTTCGTGTCGAACAACGGACGCGCAAGGTCGATGACGGCGCCGGCGGCATCCTCGAACAAAAATTCAAGTTTCCCCTCTGGGTGGAACCCAAGGGGACCGGAAAAACGCCCATGTGCGAGGCTCTTCGGCTGGCCAAGCAATACCTGGATGTGTTTCTGGGCCGCTTTACCGACTGCTATCCGCCTCTGGTCATCAACATCACCGATGGCATGGCCACCGATGGCGACCCCCGAACGGACGCTCAGGAACTGCAAAAATTAGCCAGCTCCGACGGAAATGTGCTGCTGTTCAATGCGCACATTTCCGCCTCACAGACGCTGGCCGTCGAGTATCCGTCCTCAGAAGATCCGTTGCCGGACAACTTCGCCAAACTGTTGTTCCGCATGTCGAGCGTACTGCCGCCGCGTCTGTTTGAGGCCGCCCGCGCCGACAAGTTTCCGATCCAGCCGGAGGCGCGCGGTTTCGTCTTCAACGCCGATCTTGTGTCGGTGGTCCGTTTCCTCGACATCGGCACCCGCGTGGCCCAAAGTGTGCGCTAAACCATGTCGTGCAAGATTCCTTGCCTGCGCTGGCACTCGTTCCATACGCACAAGCGGGGCAATGCGCCGGACGAGTACGAGGATGCCTTTGCCGGCGATGCGAATACGGCGCGTTTCGCAGTCGCCGATGGTGCGACGGAAAGCTCCTTTGTGGCGGCATGGGCGAAACTACTGGTCGAGGGCTTCGTTGCGGCCAAGGGCCGATCGTGGCGCAAACTCGATTGGCTGGGTCCGTCCCGGCAAAACTGGGCAGACGACATCGATCCGCTGCCGCTGCCGTGGTACGCTGAACAGAAGCGTGAAGAAGGCGCTTATGCCACGCTCCTGGGCGTCGCCTTCTCTTGCGGGCGGAACGGCAGACTTGGCGGCTCCTGGCGCGCCCTGGCCGTCGGCGATAGCTGCTTGTTTCGACTTCGCGGCGGACAGCTGGTAAAATCATTTCCATTAGTTCGTTCGTCGGAATTTGGGAACCAACCGGCGTTGCTTGGCTCGCGCGGCCGGCAGGTCGATACGCCGACCCAAGGCATCCAGCTCGCCCGCGGCAGATGGCGACCCGGAGATCGCTTCTTGCTCATGACCGATGCTTTGGCCGAATGGATGCTGCGTCGCCATGAGCAAGAACAACGACCTGCCGACGACCTCGCTCAACTGTTGGTCGGGTCTGAGCCGCAAGACGCCTTCGCCGCCTGGGTCGAGGAACGACGCATCGGCCAAGGACTGCGAAACGATGACGTGACGTTGGTGGTTATCGACTTGTAGTTGTTTTTCTCCCTCCCCCACAAGGGGGGAGGGAGAACGAAGACCCTTCCTCACAAGGGGAGGGAGATGAGGGGAGCCGCCCCATGAGTTGGCCTCTATCGCAGGATTACAACGAAGCCATTCAGGATCCGCAGGGCAACTTCAGCGATGCCGAGCTGAAAGCGGGCGAGGCCGTCGCCAACGCTCTCGGCATCCCCATGCCGCGCTCCGGCAATTTCGCCGACGTATATGAAGTGCGTTGCCCTTCCGGCGCGCGCTGGGCAGTGAAGTGCTTCACCCGCGAGATCCACGGACTGCGCGAACGCTATGCCGAAATCAGCAAATATCTACGCCAGGTCAATCTGCCCTTCATGGTCGATTTTCAGTATCAGGAGCAGGGCATTCGCGTGGGTACACAGTGGTATCCCATCCTGAAAATGCAATGGGTCGAGGGCTTCGTCCTCAACGAATTTGTCCGCGACAATCTCGACAAGAGGCCGATCCTGAACGCGCTGGGGCAGATATGGCTACGCATGGCCCGGCGTCTGCACATGGCCCAGCTGGGGCACTGCGATTTGCAGCACGGCAACGTCATGTTCGTTCCGGGCACGAGTGCCAAATCGCTGGCCGTCAAGCTCATCGACTACGACGGCATGTGTGTACCGTCGCTGGCCGGCAAGAATTCCGGTGAACTTGGCCATCCGGGCTATCAGCATCCCGAACGCCTGCGCACCGGCGCCTATAGCCAGGAAGTAGATCGTTTTTCTCTTTTGAGCATCGCCACGGCCCTGCGCTGCCTGATGATCGGAGGTCGATCGCTGTGGGAGCGGTATGACAACGGCGATAACCTGTTGTTTCGGCAATCAGACCTGCAAGCGCCGGCGGCATCGCCGCTGTTTCGAGACCTTTTGTCGATCGATGACCGACAAGCGCAGATGTTGGTGAAGGAACTGTGTCGCTCCTGTCAAGGCCCGCTCTCGGACGTGCCCTTGTTGACGGACTTGCTGCTGGAGGAAAAGCCGGCCAGCAAAGTGACGCTGGTCGCGGCGGGTCAGGCGGCCTCGGACCAGGGAATGGACTGGGATTTCGGCGATGACGATTCGGACACACCCAGTCTTCGCAAACGCCGTGCCTCGAGTGGATTGCCCCTGTGGGCCTGGGGAGCGATGGGCGGCGCAGCAGCTCTCTTGCTGAGCGTTGCCGTCGGAGCCAGCCTGTTCTCGCGCACAAACACCACCGGCAAACAGAGAGCGACGATCGTGCAAAGTGGTGCCCCTGACAAATCGTCCAACACGACACCAACACAGCAATCGCCGACCAATTCCACGGACACTCCAGAGAACAAGGCCTCAGTTGAAGGCGGCAAACAAACCGCGAACCTGGCAGGTGGAATCTTCTGCCTGTCGCCGACGGGAGATATGCTGGCCATCTCCGGCAGCGGCGATAAAGACTGGCGACTCATCGATCCGCGCACGAACCAGTTGCTTCAGCGCTTCACCGGACACACGGCGCCCGTAACCAGTGTGGCCTTCTCCGCCGATGGCAACCGCATTGTCACCAGCGGCGGCGACGGAATGCTGTGCCTGTGGGACGTGCAATCCGGACAGATGATTGGCTCGCGAAAAGCCATCAAGCAGCCGGTGATGAGCCTTGTCCTGGCTGCCGACGGCGTCAAGGCGGCGCACGCCAACGGAGGCCTGGATGTCGAGGTTTCGGATTTCGAGACCAACAAAGGGCACGGCTACCATAACAATCGAAAAGTCTCTCACGTGGCCCTGGCGCCGAATGGCCGCTACCTCGTCAGCGGGTTTGACGAAAGCCGAAGTCCGGAGGATGAAGTGTTATTGACCTGGCCCCTGGTCCAGGGTGCGAAACTTCTGCGCCTCCGCGGTGCTTCCAAACCAGTAAGTTGCATTGCCGTTTCGCCGGACGGCAAATACATCGCCGCCGGGCAGAGCGGTGACACGCACATCGTCTCGCTGTGGGAAGCGGCTACGGGCCGGCCCATTCGACAACACAGTTTGCCCAGCGGCCCGATTCACCAGTTGGCGTTTTCACCCGACAGCGGCTTTCTTCTGGCCCTGGCGGACAAGCGCTACCAAATCTGGTCGGTCGAACCAGCGCCAAAAGGCGGGATCGTAAGCAGGGGAGAAGACGTTCGTTCCGAGGATCCCGTCACCGCCGGCTTCACACCGGACGGGGACGGAGTGGTGTTGATCTATCGCAAAGCCGACCGGGTTAGCCGCGTCCAAACGGTGCCCTTTCCAAGGGGAGAGCCTGTCGGCTCTCCATCCGCCTCTGGTGGGGGCCAATCCGTGGTCTGGAATCCGCCGGTTGATCCCGACCGCGACTGCACGTTCAAAACGGCCGACGGCAAACTGACCATCACGGTTCCTGGCAAGGACCACGATCTCGATCTGGAGCGATCTCGCTTCAACGCACCTCGCTTGCTGCGCGAAGTCAAAGGCGATTTCACTGCTCAGGTTTGCATCCGTGGTTCCTTTGAGCCTTCCACCAACTCGACAGCGGCAGGACGAGTCCCTTTCCTGGGGGCCGGCTTAGTCATCTGGGTCGATGAGAAAACCTTTTTCCGACTGGAACGGGCGGTGATGCACAGAGAGAATGATGTCCATGTCATCCATTGTGGGGGATGTCAAGATGGCAAACTGCAACCGACCGGCGGGTTCTTTCCGCTCCCCTCGGGAGAGGCGACTTACGTGCGGCTGGAACGTCAGGACAACACCCTCAGCGCTTTTGCCAGCGCGGACGGTCAAAACTGGACCCGCGTGATCGCTTTTGGAGGTCTCTCGTTGCCCGAAACGGTCAAGATCGGTGTCGATGCCATCTCGACTTCCTCTCGTCCCTTCGCGCCGATTTTCGATCAATTTCAACTCAAAACGGGACAAGGTGAAATGCGCCGCGTCGATTGGCCGGCGATTCCTGCGGCGGGATCGATCGTCATAACGCCGATTCAGCCGCCCATGGAGCCGAGTACATGGTCGCATCTCGACCTGCCCAATGACCTTGTGCCCGATGCGAAAGATCCCATTCTTCGTATCCCCAGAGGCCGCAGTGTCGCCACCCGGCAAGACTACAGCGGGCCTCTGGACATCACGATGCTGGTGCGCGGGCCGGTAGACCAGGACGTCTCTTTCATTGCTCCAGGAGGAGCGATGGTGACATTCCGTTACAACAATCGCACGGGACACTCGCTTAACGTTCGCCGGCCGGATTCCCCAAACAGCGAGTTTGGGACAGAGGTTGCCAAATTGCCGATCGTCTTACCGCCCAATAAATGGTGTACACTCCATTGGGAGATCCGGTCCACGGGCATGAAGGTGAGCATCAACAAACAAATTCTCTTCCGAGATGCGGTTCGCTACGATTTGACGGCGGAATACCCGGTGAAAATTCGCGTCAACAAGGCGACGCTCGAGGTAAGATCCGTGGTGGTCAAGAGCTTGAAGAAACAGCTCGGGAGCACGCCATGAGCGATCGCTGGTATTACACGCATGCGGGACAAACGCTGGGTCCAGTGACGTCGGAGCAGCTGCGGCAGCTGGCAGCCAGCGGCCGATTGGTGCCCAACGATTTGATCTGGCCCGAAGGCGGTCAGCAAAGCGGTGCAGTGCCGGCCCAGGCTGCGATCGATTTCACCTCGCCGCCCCGTCCCCCCCTGGCTCCGCCGCCTCCGAATAAACCGGATTGGCTCGATGACATCCGCACGACGGCCGCCTCTCCACCACCCCCTCCTCCCACTCCTATCACGGCAGGAGTGAAAGGAGGCGCCACACCCACGCGACCGGACTGGATCGAGGATGTCCGCGCCGCCGAGCAAGAAAACCAGGAATTGCTCACCATCGAATGGGACGGCGACAATGCCAACGTCGAGGAACAGGTGGTGAACGAACTCCTTGAGGAGTCGAAAGAATCCCTGGATACGGACGCGAAGCCGCGCTCCGCTGCCAAGGCGTCGGCATCCTGCCGGCTGATCCTAGGCAGCGCCACCACGCGCGGGCGGGTGCGCGATCGCAACGAAGATAGCGTTCTCGTGCAACAATGCTCCTGGAGCAATCTCGATCAACGTCACGACGTTGCGTTGATCGCCGTCGCCGACGGCATGGGCGGCCACAATGCCGGCGACCGTGCCAGCAGTCTGGTCCTCCGCGCCCTTGGCAAGGTGCTGGCCCCGCTCGTGACGACGGCGCTACACGAGCAAGCTCTACCTCCTGATCCATCGGAAGTGTTGGAAGGAGGATTAATTGAAGCCAACCGCCTGGTCCGCGAGATCTCTCAGCGCAATCCTGCCTGGAAGGGGATGGGTTCGACGGCCGTGGTTCTGCTTATTTGGGATGGGAAGGCGTACATCCGATTGGTCGGCGATTGTCGTGTCTATCACTGGCGCGGCGGCAAGCTGACGCAGGTGACGCGCGATCAAACTCTGGTGGCTCGCATGGTCGAGCTGGGCCAGCTTACGCCAGAGGAGGCCGCCAAGCATCCTCGCCGTAATGAAGTGGCGCAGGCTGTCGGCAAGTACGCGCTAATCGAGCCAGCCCGCTTTGAAGTGTCGCTGAGTCCCGGCGATTGGCTTGTGGCCAGCAGCGACGGTCTTCAGGCGCACGTCAACGATCGCACGCTTGGGGAAACGATCGCCAAGGCCGGAGTTTCGGCGGAGGATTTAGCGAATCGTCTCGTTGAGTTAGCCAATCAGGGCGGCGGCAGCGATAACTGCACCGTCGTAGTTGTTCGCTGCGTTTGATGATGCAACGGGACGTTTATTCAAGCAACGATTGGACTACTCCCAGGATTGTTTCCACCCCTGCCATCGCGCCAACCCCCACGTCGCCGCAAGCCAACCGCCGATCCTCCGGGGCGATGATCCGCAAGCGCGGGCAATGGGCGTTGATCCAGACGGGCAGTTCATCCAGTGCCCACTCGGCAGGCGGCATCGCTCCCATGTCGGCGGCGATTTGCCGCAGATGACGGCTGGTCGCTGGATGCTGCCACATCAGCGTATTCATCGCCGGCGCCAGCACTACTGGTCGGCCCGGCTCCCAGGCGCGCCACACGCATGTCAAGCAGTTGTCGGCAAGGCCGTTGCCAAGTTTCGCAAGTGTATTTGCATCCAAGGGCGCGATCAGCAGAACGTCGGCCCAGCGCCGCAGCTGAATGTGCAACACTTCATCGTCTCGCTGCCAGCGCCGCCCTGCGTTCCTGCCCGGCCATTCGTCCTCGTCCAGCACAAGCGAATCACGCGGAACCTCCGCGGGATCGAAGAAATACAGCGATGCCTGCGTGGCCACGACCTTGACAGTGTGGCCCGGACGCCGAAGCGTCTCGTACAACAGCGGCGTTTTGATGGCAGCCACCGACCCGGTGACCCCCAGGAGAATGTTAGCCATGACTTTGTTCCAGAGCCGTCAGCAGGCGTTGGGCCAACTCGCTCCGCGGCACACGTTGATACTGCCCTTGGAGCGGCCCCAGGAACGCCCACTCGTTCGCGCCTTCGAGACTGTTGGCCACCATGAAATCGGCTGCGGACTGCTGCCGTGAACGCTCGGCGACAGCGAGCAATTGTTCATCAGTGACGCCGACTTCGAGCTTGAACTTGACGATCAGACCGACAAAGCTCCAATCGCGGCGGAGACAATCAATCAGCTTCGGGGCGCGAACCAATCGCAGCCACAACTCTGGCTCGTCGCTTTTTACCTTCCCGGCAGCGCGATCGACAAGCGTCGGCGCAGCTGAACCCGCGCTCTCCCAGCGTCCGGTTTGTAGTTGAAAGTGTGTTCCCTCAGCCGGCGCGAAAATGCCTCCTGCGAGATAATCGCTGACGGCAGCGCAATGAATCACGGCATCCAGCTCGCCCCCCATTACCAGCTCGCGCATGAGGCTTTGCAGATCCTCGAACGTGCGATAGGGCAGAACGGCCCAGCGGTTCGACTGAGGGATTTCTTCCACTACCTCAGGATGGGAAGTCAACAGCGTGACGGTGTGGCCGCGTTCCCAGGCACATCGAGCGATGGTCGCTCCCGTTCTTCCGGTGAAGACGTTGGTGATGCAACGCACCCGATCAATCGGAACCTGAGTATTGCCCGCCGTGATGAGGATGTCCATGACAACACCATGAATCACACGACTGACTAACCACGCGCCTGTGGCGCGTGGCTAAACGTATTTATATTATTCGTGTCATTCGTGGTGATCGTTTCTCTCAGCGTGGCACGGAAGGACTTGGCTGCCGCCGCGGCACAAGATACCGGAGCGCCGAGCCAGTTACCGACGGATAAGTGTCACCGCCTGAAACCCGGAGACACCTGTACCCTCTGGGCGGTGTTCGCCAAACTCGCGTGCGGCCGGATGAGCACGTGTGCTCCCTTGTGCAGGTCCGCGATGGTTCCAAGCCTGGGAGGGTTTGTCATGACCTCGAAGGCCGTGCCGTTGTTGAGAAGGAAGCGATTAAGGGAAGTCGCTGCCGAACCGGCTGTCGAGACTCTGTTCACCCAGCGGAAGCGGCTGGACCTCGGGCGGAAGACTTTCACCAACAAGATGCCGTTGCCGAGGTTGCCTTGCACGGACTCCACGATGCCACCAAAGACATGATGCCTGCGTCGATGCCGGTGACCATAGTTACCCAGATAGTAATGATTTCGCCACCAGTAGCGTCCCCGATAGTGAGCAGAGCCGTAGCCGAAGAAGCCGGGATAATACCAACGACGCACGAAGCGGTATGGCACGCGACGGACCGGATAACGGTGAATCGTGCGGATCAGTGTGCGTCTTACCGGCTGGACCACGACGCGGTTCGGCGACCGGTGTACGATGGGGGCCAGGTTACGATGCACGATCGGCCTGGCATGGTGGGTCACCATCGGCGGAGATGCGTGGCGTGGCACCACATGAGCCGGGTGCGGAACGACCACGCGGGGCGGCGGCGGCTTTGGAAGTGGCGGCTTTGGTAAGTGGGGCGGCTTTGGCATCGCCGGCTTTGGCGGTGGCGGCTTGTGGGCAGCGGGCGGGTTCCCCTTGCCTGCCGACGCGCCGGTGGCCGTCACCAGAAGGGCCATCAATACCAGGAGGCAACGGAAGGCACACGACATGAGCGACCTCCTACCTACGTCCGTAAGGCTGTCTCCGTTCTGCGGCGAGCGCCGGGCAAGCCGCGAAAGGAAGAGATCGACAAAGTTCTATTCTATATTTAACGTCGATTGATGTACAGAGTTCCGCGCCGGTGAAGAAACCTTTCGCGCTCCGGCGAGACTTTCTCGACGGGGCGATGTTTCTATAAGCAGAGGCATCAACCCCTCGCCCTCGGCCAACCCGGAGCTTTTGCCATGTCCCCAACCCTTGCGCGTCGGCTTGCAAGCATCTGGGTTCTGACCATCCTGAGCGCGCACCTGGCTACCGATTTGCGCGCAGACGACAAGAAGAAGACCCCAGCCAACGCCGCGAACGTCGTGAAGGGAAAAGCTGCCGAAGAGTTGATTTCGCTAAAGCTGGAAGTGGACGCGCTGGAGAAACTCTATAATCTGGAACTTAATGCCAAGCAGTTGAAGTCGTTGCTCTCGCTGGCTGAAAAGACCGCGGGCAAGGCGCCGGCCAGCCAGGAAGTCGAGGCGGGAGAGGAATATCGCACGACCCTACAGTCGTTGCACGACGCTCTCGTTGCGCAACAGGAAGAGCGCATCCGCGAGATGAACGACAAGCTAGACGAGCTTCAAGAAAAGGAGTCGGTCTCGATCGACGCCACGATCGAGATGACCGAGGCGGCGATGGCAGCCGCTCCGAAGGCGTTCCGGCTGCTCAGCGCAGCCCAGATCGTCTCCTATCTCGCCTCCCTGAATGACGAGATACCCGATCCCGCCGAGCGCATTCTCTCCGCCCTGGAAGAAGGCTCGGAATTGGCCGCCGAGGAATGGAAGGAGTTGCGCGACCAGACAGCAGAGGAAATCTCGTGGCTCGTGGAAGGCCTCAGAATGGAGAGCGCGACGCGGATGAGAAAAACCGTGACCGACTGGTTGGATCGCAACCATCGCTTCCAGGGCGCAGAGCTGACCAAACAATGGCCCGCACTGGAAAAATCCGCTAACCAACTGGTAGGCAATGTCAGCTCGTTGTTGATATTGCAGCATTACATGGAACGCGAGCTGGCCGAGTTGCTCTCGAATCCCCGGACAGCGGCGGCCCTGCAGTTATCGATCAAGCAGGAAAAAGAATAAGGCTGTTCGAACGTGGACCTGGAAACAAGTTGATTCAGCGTGGCACGGAGGAGCTTGGCTGCCCAACGGCGCGAGCATTGATCGGCAGTTCCAGTTGATCGAGATGTTTCTTGAACTCGTCATTCAGCTTCGGGCTGACGGCGGCCAGGCGCGGCGCCAACGTGCCTGGATTGCCCTTGCGTAGATCCTGTAAGTACGTCAGCAGCACGGTTTTCGTCTCGGGCCGCGATTGCAACATCCAGTGGATCCACAGCCACGCTTCACGATATTCTGGACCTTTCATCTCGTTGACATCCTTCATCTTCTCCAGGCGATCGAGATCCGGTTGGAAGGTGACGCCAAGATCGCGACGGAGCGTTTCGACATGCGAAGCGTTGATGCCCTGCTCGGTCGGCGGCAGCTCGAAGAATTCCGCCAATCCCTCATCGAGCCACAAGGGCACATCGCGGATGACGCTGTGCAGAAGGGCGTGCGTCAATTCGTGCCGTAGGTCTTGCTGGATGCGGTCGCCCCAACTCGTGTAGACCATCAGGTCGTCGGTGCTGCCGAGCGCGCGTTGCTGCTGGATGAAGAAAGCCCGACGGGTCGGCAAGCTCGGATAGGCGGCGTGCATGTATTCGTCGTAGCGATCCTTGTTCTCGAAAAGATAGACCTGCACGACTGCACGGCCCGGAGTCAGCCGCAATTCGCCGTAGACCTGATCGCGTAGCTTGGCCAACTCCTGAAACAGGGGCTTGTCGCGGTCGATCTCGAAATCCGACAGAAACACAAAGGGTGGGATGCGGAAGGAGTAACGGCTTGGCGGCGCCGGTGATGCCAGACGCGGCTCGCTGACGGCTTTATCGTGCTTGTCGCGCGAGAGCAGATGCAGGCCGAACGAATTGCACCCCAACGAAGACAAAAGAGCGAACCACAGAGTCACAGAGAAAAGAGAAAAACCACGAATCACACGAATTACACGAATAAGACAAGAATAGAATACAGTGAAGCGCATTCTGCCATTTCCCATCTTTTCTATTTTGTTTCTTATTCGTGTTATTCGTGTGATTCGTGGTGGCTTTGCTTACTGAATCTAGGGTTAAGTCTCTCTCATACGTCAGGCGTTGGCGATTCGCAAGGGGAGTTGCTCGACCCTCATCCCAGAGGACGACCCCGAAGAAGATTGCGCCGGACCTTGTTGGCCGTCGCTTCCGCGATCTGTCGCCACCAGCGTTTCCAGCCAATACGTCCGCGCAGACCCCAACGCAGATAGACGCGTAAGAAACGCAGTCGATCACTGTTTGTCAGGGCGGGATGGTTAAGAAAGCTCGCGTTCAGCCGGGTCAGGTTCTGCACGCGCCGAGCGCGACGGGGCTTGCGCAGACGGCGCACGCCGACCAGATCGACGAAGTGAAGCGAAATAGGGCCTCCTCTTTGCAGTGTAGAAACACCGCCGACCAATAGGTTCGCCGCCTTCAGATCGCGGTGTGACAGCCGGCGCTGGTGTAACACGGCCAAGAGGCGGGCAACCTGGTCGATTAGGCCGCGGAGATGCATTCGGCATTCGGCATCAGGCAGCGAATGCAGGTGATCGACGAAGGCACGTAGCTCCTGGGTATCGGGGACCTTCTCGGTAAGTAGGTAACCTTCGTGTGCAAGGCCGCGTCGATAGCGATACCAGACGGCCAACGGCCGCGGCGTGGGCAGACAGCGCAGCAAAAGAGCATGTCCCATAACGTAGGAGCGGAGCGCGGGTGCTGGGCGGAACAAAGCTGTCCACGGATCGCTCCAGCGAGTCACCGCGAATCGTTTGTAGATGACGCGCCGGGGACCGTTCGGTCCCGGCAGATCGAACTCGACCACGGCTGAGCTTCTTGATCTCTTGAGTACGATGCTGCTGAGATGCTCGATTGGAGCATCGGGATCGGCAAGAAGTTTCTGCAGGGACTCGGTAGGAAAGTCCGCCACGACATGCCCCGCCACGCTCCCGGCTCGTACACGGCGAAAGTGGCGATTGCTTTCGAGACAACGTCGATCCAGTTTATGCCACATTCGTAGATTCGACGCCAGCGTGCCGCGTTCGAGCTCGGCGGTTCTGGCGGTGGTTTCAGAATCTGGCGAGCGGGGCGTGTCAACGCCCCGGTGAGTAGTACCGGGGC
>DATBHJ010000037.1:0-18756 GCA_036557565.1 Gemmataceae bacterium | reverse complement strand
GCGTTGCGCAACGCCGTGGTGCATTTACTGGAAGGGGTCGAGGCGACCAGCAAGGCGGCGGCCCTCCGGCGATTCGCCATCTACCCACGAGAAGCCCTCGCACTGCTCATTCCAGAGCCGGACAATTAAACGGCCCTGTCCTCTTGACGAGTTCGCGTCCTGCTCGCCATGATTGAAAGTGGTCCGCGTGGTGTTTTTCTTTTCACTCGGACGCGAAAATCCGAAAAAAGCAATGTACAGCAAACCGAATCGTGTCGGTGTTAAGAGGAGGTCGATCATGAAACGCTGTTCCCTGATCGTCTGTTGCCTGGTGCTGGGCGGATTGGCTGGCATCTTTCTCGCTGACCCCATACTCAAGGGTCAGGATCAGGCCGTCCCCAACATCCCGAAGGAGATGACTTCGTATCGTGATGTGGTCAAGAAGGTGCTGCCAGCCGTCGTCAGCATCGACTCGAAAAGTCCGCCCGCTCCGGCTCGCAAGGGCCGTCGCCGCGGGCCGATGCCAATGGAGGATATCCCGCAGCAGTTCCAACGCTTCTTTGAACTGCCGTTCGAATTCGGCGACGAAGACGATTCCAATACCCCGCGTGGCGGGTTCGGCTCAGGTTTCCTGGTTGACGCCAAGGGTGTCATCTTGACCAACTTCCACGTCGTCGATGGTGCCACACAAGTTACGGTGCAACTAAGTGACGGACGCAAATTCACCTCCAAAGACGTGAAGACCGACCCGAAGACAGACCTGGCCATCATCCGCATCGAGGCCCCGGCTGCGCTGCCGTTTTTGGAGCTAGGCGACAGCGATGCCATGCAGATCGGCGATCGCGTCCTGGCGATCGGTGCGCCGTTCGGTCTGACCGGCACGGTGACGCACGGCATCATTAGCGGCAAGGGCCGGAGTCTGCAGTTGAACATGTACGAAGATTTCTTGCAGACGGATGCAGCGATCAATCCGGGCAATAGCGGCGGACCGCTCGTGAGCCTGGACGGCAAAGTTATCGGCATTAATGCGGCCATCAAGAGCCGCAGCGGCGGCTGGCAGGGCGTCGGCCTGGCCATCTCCAGCAATATAGCCAAGACAGTCATGCCGCAGTTGCTCAAAGACGGCGAGGTACGTCGCGGCTACCTTGGCGTGCAAGTCAAGGACATCACCGAGCCCGACATCGCCTCGCGGTTGGGACTTCAGAAAGGCGAGCATGGCGTGCTGGTCACGCGAGTCTTTGAGAACACGCCCGGTTCCAAAGCTGGTTTGAAGGACGGCGATGTCATCACGGCGCTGGATGGCAAACCCATCGCCAATGGCCGGGATTTGCAAATGATCATCGCGCGTCAGCCCGTCGGCAAGACGATCGTCGTTCAGTGTCTGCGTGATGGACAGCCGAAGACGTTCCAGGTGACGATCGAGGAACAGCCGGGCAAGTTCGGCACAGAACGCGCGCGACTGCCACGCCGAATCGAACGCGAACCCGACAGCGTTGCCATCGAGAAGATGGGCGTTGAGGCCGTCGATCTGACTCCGGATGTGGCCGACAGCCTGGGCTACAACGAGCAGGCCAAAGGGGCCGTTATCGCCGCCGTCAAGCGCGACAGCCCGGCCGACGAAGCTGGTCTACGCCAGGGCATGCTCATAACGAAGGTAGACAAAAGGCCGATTACATCGGCGAGAGGACTGCGCGACGTTATCGAGGCAGCCTCGCTCGAAAAGGGCGCACTGCTGCAAATCGAGACGCCGCAAGGTGGCACGAATTATGTGCTGCTCAAGTCTGCTCGCGACTAAATCGTTTCGCTCGGCTTCGCTGAAGTATCACAGTTATACGATGCTCCGCGTCCCATTTGCCTTCGAGATGGGACGCGGAGCGAGATAACTAGAGAGACTCAGATCAAAGACACGACGTTGTTGACCAGGTTGCCGAGCAGTTGTTCGGCGCCCAGGTTGTTCTGGCCCGGGTTGAGCAGGTTGCTGACATTGTTCAATAAGCTGCCCAGCAAGCCCGGCTCAGTGTAGACATCGACGACAACAGGGCCGTCGTTGCAATTATCCAAGTCGACGTTCAAGCCGAGCAAGTTCAGGTCTACCGGCCCCAGCGACAAATGCAGAATATCGTTCGCACCGGGCGGCAGCACATTATCGTTAGTGGCGGCCGAGCTGGTACCGAGCGACGATGGAGCAGTCGCAGCATTCAATGCGCCATCCAACAGTGCCGTTGTCGTCAGAGAAAACAGCAAGTTGGTAAGCGGATTGCTGAGGACGCTGGAGAGATTGCCCGTGTTAGCATTCAGCAAACCCCCGACATCGGACAATAAGTTTCCGAGCAAATTGCCGGGGCCCGGTTGAGCCGTGATGTCAAGGCAGATCGCACTGGTTTGGACGTTCAAGCCCAACAGGTCCAGATGGATTGGGTTGATATCTAGATCCAATACTGTGGATCCATTACTTCCCGGAGTAGCCGAGATCGTCACCGGTACGCTAAATGGAATGACTCCGATCTGGCCCTGAGCCGTGTACTGTAGCTGCCCGGAAGGATTCACTGCGCCATTCGTTAACGAATTAAATTGGATTGGCACCAGACCGGGAGCGGATCCGAGAAGTGCATCTAACGGATTCGCCGAAGGAACTTCACGTTCCTCCAATCGCTCCAGGCAGGGGCGGAAACTCGTGGTTTCGCCTGTCGGTCGGCACACTTCGAAGCTAGGTTTTCTGAACGACATGAAACGATCGAACATCAATTGGCCCTCGCGTACTGTCCCACAGACGCTCCACTCCAGGAGGCGAACCCTTCGCCTCACCAGCTTGGAGGAGAGCATTTCTCTCTTCCGGCACTCGTCAATCTGTAGGCAAGGAAGATTTCCACATGGACGACGTGGACTGGGGACAGCGAAAGGACATCAATGCACAGAACATGCCAAGCCGCAACTGTGTCGTCAGATGATCACATTTTGCGATCAATAATTGCAGAGAATTAAACAGGAACAGCAATTCGCACGATCTCACAAAGAATACACAAGAAGGTGTCTTCTCAGTTACAAGCCTGTCGATTCACATATGGGGCCAGTTCATACAATGGGAGGCGGTCTATCTCATCTGGAGTTCGCTTATGTTAGCCACGATTTCTGCACCTCTGGTGCGCTTGAGCAATCTCTTTCCTAACCGCGACATCTATGCGAAGTGCGAGCATCTCGCCCCCTCCGGATGCTTCAAGATTCGCGGCGCGATGCACCTTCTGAACCATCTCATACGTAGCGGACAGAAACCACCGCTAGTCGTGCCGTCAATGGGCAACACAGCACTCGGTGTTGCCGTAGCTGCTCGCGCGTTCGGATTTCACATGACGGGCGTCGTCCCTCAGACGATCAGCCGAGACAAGGACGATAAGCTGCGAGCCCTGGGCGTCGACCTCATCAAGGTCAGCGGGGGTGGTAACGAACTGTTGTCCCGTGCCGGCGAAGAGGCGCGCGAGCGCGGTGCCTACTTCGTCCATCCGCATCTCGATCCTTTGTGGACGAACGGCTATCAGGTCATTGTTGGGGAGGTGCTGAGCGAGCTACCATCCTGCCGCACCCTGGTGTATCCAGTCGGTGGGGGCGGCCTCTTGATGGGAATTACGGAATACCTTCGCCATCGCCAGGCGCCCTTGCGACTAATTGGCTGCGAAGCATACAACTATCCGGCCTACACTCCGTACCATCACGCTCGCACACCGACCATCGCAGATGGCTTGCTGATGGACAATCCGCATGCGGCTGTACAAGAGCGCATCGTTGATGACGGTGTGGCCATGCGGTTGGTCTCCGATGACAAAATTCGCGCTTCGATGGCGGAGTTGTATCAGCGTCAAGGACTGATGGTCGAGCCTTCCAGCGCCGTTACCGTGGCGTTTGCCAAAGCGTCTCCGGAGCAGGTCGAGGAACCCGCTTGCGTCATCCTAACAGGCGGCAACATCGCGTGGGACGATTTCGTGGGTCTGGTGCGAGCTGAGCCGCGACCGTAAGGGAGTGGACGCACAACCGCTGCCTCACGGTCGCGGCTCGGATGATCGCGGTGGTCCGTCACCTTGCAGATAACGAAACAGATCGCACAGTTCCTCATCGCTGAATGGATCGAGGATCTTCTCCGGCATGAGCGACACGGTCGCCGGCGTCATCTGCTCGATCTTGCTGCGAGGCACGACGGTACGCTCATTCTTGCTATCCACCAAGGTCACCGAGCCTGCGGTATTCTCCACGACGAGGCCGAAAAGTGATCGGCCGTCCGTCGTCTCGATGTTGAACGCCTGATATTCGGCGCGGATGACGGCGTTGGGATCGACGATCTGCGCGATGAGATACTCTCGGTTCTTGCGATCGGCGGTCGTCAAGTCGGGGCCAATCTTATTTCCTTCCCCGAACAGAGTATGGCAAGTGGCGCAGTTCTTCTGAAACGAGAGCCGACCATTCTCCACATTCCCCTTGCCGCCGCGCGTCAGGATCAAGTTGATGCTACGGATACGCGAGATTTTCTCCCCTGCGGTCGCCGGCGCGATCGTGCCCCAATGCTTGGCAATGAGGCGGGCGATGCGTTCGTCCTTGTATGTCGTCAGGCGCTGCAGGCGATCGATCGGGACGTCGCGCGGCGCGATTCGTCCGGAGTCCACCTCACGCAGCAGAGCCAGGCCCGATGCGGGCCGACTGGCGAGCAAGACTTGCGCTCGCGCCTTCAGTGCCGACGATAATTGAGGATAAACAGCTAGAGCGCGCTCGGCGATGCACTCGTCGGGGAACGCCTGTAACGCAGACAGAACGGCCCCGCGGAGAGCATCGGTTTTCACTTTTGCGAAAAGATCAAGCAAAAGCGGCACAGAATCGGACTTGCCGACTTGGCCCACCAATTCGACAAGCGCGATTCGTTCCTTCTCGGAAACCTTGGCGTCCGCGATTCGACGCAGTAGATGAGCATAGGCTTCCTTCTCGCCCAGACGGACTGCCAAACGAAGCAACACCGATGACTCGCTCTCGCTGCTGCCCTGTGCACGGGAGCTTCGCCACAGGTGCAGGATTGCCTCCGCCAAGGCAGGCGATGCGTCCGTCAGCACTCTTCCCTCCAGCGCTTGATCCATACCGGAGAGCAACAACTCGCGCTCCTTCGCACCGGGCGCTTTGTCCAGCAGGTAGACACACGCTCCCACGTCGGCTTTGCCGCCTTCGGCCAGATAGCGGCGAGCCAAACGCTCGAGTATGAAACGTTTCACCAAGGGCAGCCGCCAGGCATCCGCGCTGTCAAGAAGGGCCAATACCTGATCGGGCTGGGCAATCGCCTTGTCCTCGATGGCCCACCACAGCAATAACGGAATGTGTGGATCCTCCGCATCTTCTGAGTGCCTCAGCAACTCGCGGACGATCGGTAAGCCGTCTGATGCTGAAAGTCGCTTGCACGAACAGGCGAGTTGACTACGCACTACAGCACTCGTCTCCCTCCTGGCCAAACCGATCAATCGTTGGCGTGTCTCGGCTGACACATGCTTATCATCGCCAAGGAGGCGCACGGTCCATGCCCGGACGTGTTCATTCGTGTGATCGAGGATTTTCTGGGCAAATCTCTCGTCGAACCCCCGGCTAACGTACAGTGCCCACAGCGATTCCAAGGCCACAAGTCCGTCGCTATCGACTACAGTCTCGCGCAGCGCCGACAGGATAGAGCCGTCGCGCCGTTCGCCGAGGAGTCGTCGTGCCTCACGCCGCTGCCAATTGTTGGGATGATTCAAGAGCGCAATCAACTCCTTGCTCGATAGCCCGGCCAGATTGAGCCGCACGTCCGGTTTCGCGTCCTTGGCTACGATCTTGTAGACCCGACCATTCGTGCGGTCCCAGTTATCCACCGGATCGACGTGATTCGCGCGCTTGTCGTACCAATCGGCGACGTAGACTGCGCCGTCCGGTCCCGTCAGACAATCGATGGGACGAAACCAGGTATCGTTGGCGATAAGGAAATCGCCGCCGAAGCGACTGACGAAGCTCGATCCCTTGCGTTCCAGAATATGCCAGTAAAGAGAGCTGGAAAGAAGATTTCCTGCAATGTAGACATTGCGGAACTTGTCGGGATAGGCGCCTCCCTGGTAGAGGATGCCGCCGCAGGTCACGTGCCCACCCTTAAAATTCCGATAGGGGACATGGTCGAAATAACCGTATGTGTGCGGATTGTGCAAGGGTCCGTGCTTGCTGAAGCCTTTGATGTAATAACCGCCGTGGACTTGATGCAGCATCGCGAATCCGCCCCAATTCGTGCCGGCGATGACCTGACCATGCCCGTCGAAATCGAGTCCCCAGGTGTTGCCGCCTCCCTCGGAGAACAGCTCAAACTCCTTTGTGCGCGGATGGTAGCGCCAAATGCCTTGCTGAAACTCAATGCCGCGAATCTTGGCCGTCACCGTGCTGCCCTGGGTGCCGTAGAGCCAGCCGTCCGGGCCCCATTGCAGCGAGTTGGCGACGGCATGCGCATCTTCCATGCCGAAGCCACTCAGCAACACTTCCGCTGCACCATCCGGCACATCATCGCCATCGCGGTCGGGATAGAAGAGCAGATAGGGTGTCTGCAACACATAAACGCCGCCGTTGCCAAGACACAGACCGGAAGCAAGGTTCAATCCCGTGACAAAATCCTTGGCCTTGCGATAGTGGCCATTTTCGTCTGGATCTTCAAGGATAGTAATTCGGTCGGCCCCGCGCGGACCGTGCGGAGGCGGCTCCGGCATGCGATCGTAAACGGTGCGCAGGTACTGATCGACCTTGACCGGCTTCAGACCAGCCGGGTTGGGGTATTGCAGATATTGAATCACCCACAAACGGCCGCGCTCGTCAAATGTCATCGTCACCGGCTGCCGGATCATCGGCTCACTGGCGACGAGTTTGACCTCGAAGCCGTCGGCGACTTTCATGCGCTTGAGGGCTTCTTCGGGGGTGAAGCCTTGGGCGAAAAGCGAGGGTGACAGGAAAACAAGAGCGAATGCGGAAAGAAGATAACTATGGCGTGATCCGATCATGATGCAGTCCAGTTTGGAGGCGAGTTAACGGTGGGTACTCTGGCATCCTAATGCGCGGGCGGTGGTTGTTCCAGAGGGTTTGTCGTTCATGTATTGATTCCAGCCCATTGCCCTCGGCTTGCCAGGGGCAAGCTACACGCCGGCAAACCGCGGCCATGTGCTTGAAAAAGCGTACTTTCGGCAATTTCGGCGCTTTATTCCGGTTCACCGTTTGTACCGTTTGTGCGGAAAGATTCAAGAAACACGATTGTATCAGCCGATGTCTTAACGGATGACAGAGCCTATCAGGCGAATGCTGACCGCGTTTGCATCGATCATCGCCAGCATCCGCTCGAGGTGCTTCGGGGGTCCTGGGGGGGACGCGAACATGTGTAGAGGCTGGAAGGGCTTGGCGCTAGTGGCGGCATGCTGGTGGTTGGGTGTGCCGGCCCAGGCTCAAGAGGGAACGTATCCAAGCCCCGTCGGCGCGGCGCGGATGCCCCAACCGATCCCGTGTGGGCCCTCGACGGCTCCGACTGGGCCGCAGCCAAATTTGATTCAGGGTCCTATCAGTCCACAAGCGGCGCCGATGGGACCGCCCGATTGTCTGGATCTACCCTACGACCACACCAGTGCTTTCCAGTGCGAAAACTTCGTGAAAGAATGTGGGTTCTACGCGGATCTGGGCCCGATAGCCTTGCAGCGTAACCACCTTGGCGCCGGAGACATCGCCGTCGTCAACTCCCATGCGGTCGGCCTCAATAACGGGGCGTCGATCATTCCCAATCCCTTCATTCCACCGCCGCCCGGTATTATCGGCGCTCTGAATTTCAACAACGTCTCGCCGCCGCTGTCCCTGGGCATTTTGGGTACCCTGGGCTACCTGTGGGACAGCCAGGCAGTCGAGGTGTCCGCCTTCTACATCTGGGAGCACGATACCTCCAAAAGTGCCAACATGCCGTTCTCTCTGGACACGCTGTTTTACAACCCACCGATCGCTTTTATCGGCGCAGGCATGCTCCGCTATGCCGACTCGGCGACACTTAATTTCGGTTCGAGCTTGTTCAATAGCGAGGTCAACTATCGCCGTTGGAACAACGCGTTCCTCAATAGTGTGGACTTTATCTTCGGTGCCCGCTACGTCCGTGAGAATGACATCCTGAGCATCCAGAGCCAGGGAACCGCACTTCTGGACAACACCAACGCACTGGGACTGCCCTCGCCTGGTGCGAACGCTTTCACCTACAGTGTGATTGCACACAACAATATCGCGGCCCCGCAAGTCGGCCTCGAATGGAACCTGCCGATTTTCAAGTGGCTGCATTTGTCCCTTTTGGGCAAGGGAGCCTGGGGCGTCAACTACCTGACAACCGATGTCAACCTGACCCGCAGCGACGGTCTAACGGCCTTCAACACAACGCGCCATGCCACGGTGTTTGCGCAGGTCTATCAACTCGGCGCGTTCGCGGACATCACTCTGCTTGAGAAGATGCGCCTGCGGTTGGGTTACTCGGCCTTCTGGCTGACCGGCGTGGCCGCTGCGGTCGATCAGGTGGACTTCGATTTGAAGGGCACCCAATCGCGCCAGTCGCTGGGTGTGCAGGGGCTTACCAATGCTCTGCAAAGCGGCAATCTGAAATCGGTTTTCGCTGCAGAGAGTTCCTTCCCTCACGGCAACGTCAATAACAACGGAAGCATGCTCTTCTTCGGACCGCAAATCCAGTTGCAAGTTGCCTTCTGAGATCAATCGCCTACCACCCGAAGCGTAAACGAGGTGCCCTTGCTTACGCTTCGGGCTGGTAGGCGATTGCTCAAAACTTCGCTCCAATGCACCAGTTGCCATCCGCGGTCGCCAGCGACCAGATGACTTCGGCACTCAACTTCAGCGGACGACAATAGCCGATGCCTTCCAGATCCACCTCGATCCTCTGCCCCTTTTCCAGAGGTGCATTGACCGTCAGGCGTATTCCGTCCGCGGAGATGTCCAGTACAGATAGGGCCACATCCGGACCAATGGTCCGCGTGCCGGGCCGGCAAACGACTTCGGTTGTCGGCTTGGGACGTTGTCGCCGGGTACGGCGACGCTCGGAGCCGTTCGGAGTCTGTTCGTTCATGCATGGCCTCCTGCCAGAGCATAGGTCATGAACGATTACCGAGCAAACGTCACAAAACCCGGCTCAAAACCAACCCTTCTTTTCCACGGCGTAGAGTCGGTAGAACTCTTCGTCGCTTTTCGTCAGATAAAGGATTCCTTCGATGATTCCAATGATGTGCATCACGCCAGAAGCGGTGCCGCAGGTCACGATACCACCGACCAGAGTGACGACCAGCATAATGACTGCCGGAGTTGTAAGTCCCAAAATGAATTTGTGGATGCCAAGCGATCCCAGTAGAATGCCGCAAATCCCAGCTGCAATCTTCTTGCCGGCGAAAGCTTGCATCCCTTCATCCGTAGCCATAAGGCCTCCCGTTTCTTCGAGAATTGCTCGCCTACCGAGAAATCTGATGCCGCGCTTCCCGGAGGCGTAAGCGGATACCGCAACATCGAAACGAATATAGGGCAACGGAGACGGCTTCGCTAGAAACTTTTTCGGGGTTTTCTCGATATTCTCATATTTGATCAACAGTTCCTCCCGCATAGACCGATCGGCCTGGGCAGTTCATCGGTCGCCCGACAACAGCACTCCTTGTGAGACTCCGTACGGATGAGTAGGATAGTATTGCAAGAAATCCCCAGAGTCGGTTTAGCATCCCTCCGCAGGATACCGCTCATGAAAGCCCTAATCAGCGATATTCACAGCAACCACGAAGCCTTGCAAGCCGTCCTCGCCGACATCGCCCGCCATTCGGTCGAGGCGATCTATTGCCTCGGCGACGTGATTGGCTATGGCCCCAATCCGCGCGAATGCCTCGATCAGATCATGCGCTGTCCCATGGTGCTCCTGGGCAATCACGATCAGGCCGTTCTCTTCGACCCGATGAATTTCAACCCCGTGGCCGAGCGGGCGACCATGTGGACCCGATCGCAGCTCGATCGACCTGTCCCCAATCGTGCCGCCGCCGATGCCCGCTGGGAGTTCCTCTCCGAGCGGCCGCTCAAGCACAAGGAAGGTGATTTCCTGTTCGTCCACGGCTCGCCGCGAAATCCGTTGAACGAATACATCTTCCCCGAAGACATCTACTCTGAGCCGAAAATGCGCTCCATCTTCGCTCAGGTGCCACGTTACATGTTCCAGGGACACACACACATCCCTGGCATCTTCACGGAGTCGCTGGAGTTTTACAGTCCCGATGAGATCGATTGGGAATACAAGCTCGATGGTCGCAAGACGCTGTGCAACGTCGGCTCGGTCGGTCAACCGCGAGATACCGACTGGCGGGCCTGCTACGTGTTACTTGACGGCAACACCATCCGCTTTCGTCGCGTCGAGTACGATGTCGAGACGACGGTCGGAAAGATCCGCGAGATCGATGAATTGGACGACTTCCTCGCCGAACGCCTGCGCAATGGCCGCTAGTTTTTCCTTTCGCTCTGAGGTTTCTGAGATGATGCCGCGTATACGGATGCCGCTGCTCGGTCTACTCCTTGTTATCGGTCCTATCAATCCTGCAGCCGCGCAGGGCCTCGAATACGTCAAGGCGAACTACACGAAGTACGAATACCGTATCCCCACGCGTGACGGCAAGAAGCTGTTCACTGCTGTCTACGTTCCCAAGGACGAGTCGAAGCGCTACCCCATCTTGTTGTTTCGCACTCCGTACAGCGTTCAACCTTACGGAGCGGATCGTTATAAGCCCGATCTCGGTCCTTCGCCGCTGTTCGGCAAATCGGGCTACATCTTCGCATATCAGGACGTGCGGGGACGATGGATGTCCGAGGGCACGTTTGTCGATATGCGGCCGCACAACCCCAACAAGAAGGACACAGAGATCGACGAGAGCAGCGATACGTGGGACACTATCGAATTTCTGGTCAAAAATGTTCGCAATAACAACGGCCGGGCCGGCCAGTGGGGCATCTCTTACCCAGGCTTCTACACCGATGCCGGCATGATCGACGCGCACCCAGCCTTGAAGGCATCCTCGCCGCAGGCGCCCGTGACCGACTGGTTCGTCGGCGATGATTGGCACCACAACGGGGCCTTGTTTCTGCCTCATATGTTCAGCTTCATGGCAAGCAATGGACGACCGCGTATCGGGCCGACCAAGAAGTACGACCACAAGTTCGATTACGAAACGCAAGATGGCTACCAGTTCTATTTGAACATGGGGCCGCTCGCCAACGCCGACAAGCGTTATTTCAAAGGCGATGTCGCCTTCTGGAGCGAGGCGATGAAGCACGGGACTTATGACGATTTCTGGAAGGCGCGGAACATTCGTCAGCATCTCAAAAACATTCGACCCGCCGTCATGGCCGTGGGAGGGTGGTTCGATCCTGAGAATCTGTTCGGCGCTCTGGAGACATTCAAGAAAGTCGAGGCAACAAACGAGGGACGGCCAAACACTCTTGTGATGGGACCCTGGCGACACGGGGGTTGGGGCGGCGGCCGCGACGACGGCGACTCACTCGGCGATCTGTCCTTTAACAGCAAAACCGCCGTATTCTTCCGCGAACACGTCGAGTTTCCGTTTTTCGAGTACCATCTCAAGGGCATCGGCGAATCCAAGCATCCCAAAGCGTGGGTCTTCGAGACCGGCACTAATCAGTGGCGCAAGCACGATGCCTGGCCTCCCAAGTCGGCGAAAAGTCGCTCACTCTATTTCCATGCTCAGCAAAAGCTGTCCTGGAACCAACCCGAAAACGGTGAGGCCGAGGATTATGATGAATATATCAGCGATCCCAAAAAGCCCGTTCCTTACCTGGAAAAAATCGTCATCGGTATGAGTCCCGATTATATGGTCGCCGATCAGCGTTTCGCTGGCCGGCGGACGGATGTGCTCGTTTATCAAACCGATGTACTCGAAGAGGACGTGACGATCGCCGGTCCAATCAAAGTCGATCTCCATGTTTCGACGACGGGCACGGATTCCGACTGGATTGTCAAGCTGATCGACGTATATCCCGACGATTATCCCGATCCCAGCCCCAATCCCCGCGGCGTACGGATGGGCGGCTATCAGCAACTTGTGCGCGGCGACGTGATGCGCGGCAAGTTCCGTAATAGCCTGGAGAGGCCAGAGCCCTTCACACCCGGCAAAGCAACGCCGGTATCATTCACGATGCAGGATAGCTATCACACGTTCCGCACCGGACACCGCATCATGGTCCAGGTGCAGTCGAGCTGGTTTCCACTGGTAGATCGCAACCCGCAGACGATCGTGGACATTTACAGCGCCAAAGAATCGGACTTCTGCAAGGCAACTCAGCGAGTTTATCACTCGCGCGAGATGCCGTCGCGCGTCTCGATATTAGTGTCGCCGTGATCCGGATGACATCGATTCATCAGACGCTACGTGCCAGCAGCTCGGCTTCGGAAACCATGTCGTCGAGCAAGCGCAATCCCAGCTCCCAGAACGCCGGATCGTTGACATCGACCCCGAGCTTGCCCAACAGCACATGCGGCGCGTCGGAGCCGCCCGCAGACAGAAGCTCCAGATAACGCGGCACGAACGCCGATCCTTCTTGCTTGTACTTCTGCACCAAGGCCAGCACCAGCAACTCGCCGAACGAATAAGCATAGCAGTAGAAGGGCACATGCACGAAGTGGCCGATGTACGACCACCACCATCCGTAGCCGTCGGTCAACCGTACGACATCGCCATGCATCGGTCGATTAGCCGACAGCCAGAGTTCATTGATCTGTTCCGTCGTCAATTCGCCTCGTTCGTGCCGCGCCTTGTGTAGCGCTTGCTCGAAGCGAGTTAATACAACTTGCCTAAACACGGTGGCGAAGCTGTCCTCGATCTTGCTGCACAACATGCCCAGGCGAACGCGCGGCTCCGGATAGCGCTGTTGCAAACGCTGAAATGTTAGCATTTCACCGAAGACGCTGGCCATCTCCGCCGTGGTCAACGGTGTGTCGCACTGGAGATAGCCGACGCAGCGCGACAGATACTGATGCACACCGTGGCCTAACTCGTGGGCCAGTGTCATGACATCGCGCAACTTGTCGGTGAAGTTCATGAGGATGTAGGGATGGACGCTGGGCACGGTGCTGCTGCTAAAGGCGCCGCCGCGCTTGCCATCGCGCAACTCGGCATCAATCCAACTTCTGTCGAAAAACTCGCGGACGATGGCGCCGGCGCGCGGGCTGAATGCTTCGTAACTCTCCTGAACGATGCTACGTGCCGTCGGCCAATCGCACGTCGGCATGTCTGCAAAAAGCGGAGCATAGCGGTCGTAGTCGTACAGGGGATCGAGGCCTAGCAAACGCGCCTTGAGACGATAATAGCGCTGCACACTACCATGATAACGTTCGGCGGCGGTCATCAGGGCTTCGACGACGGACGGACTGATCTCGTTGGCGAGATGGCGCGGCCCCATAGGGCTATCAAAGCGGCGTAAGTTGCAGTCTGCGCGGTGATCGAGAACAAGCGTGTTCATCACATACGTCAGCAAGCGCGCGTTTTCACACAAGCCGTACGTCAATCCCTCGGCGGCAGCTCGGCGCGCGCCACGATCTGCGTCGTACAGCCGCGCATTGATCTGCTGTAGCGACAGTATTTCGCTTTGGTCACCGTGAGTGAAAGGGAACCGCAGCGAGGCCACGGTTTCATCGAACAGGCGCACGAAAGCGGCGCGGCCGGTTATCGTTTTCTCTTCAAGGATTTTCTCCTCCGGCTCACTCAGGAAGTGCGGCCGCCAGGCGCGTTTCTGTTCCAAATAATGACGATACCGTGCTAGCGATGGTGAGGCCAACAGACGTTGAGCGTCATCCTCGGCCACTTTAACCCATTCGAGATCGAAAAAGATGAGATGTTTGTTGATGACAGTACGCTGCTCGCGCGTCCGAGCCAGGAGAGCGCCGTGTTTGGGATCATCGGTCTTCGCGGCATGTACCAGGCTCGCATAAATGATCGGCTTGTCCATCTGCTCGGACAGCCCCTCCAATTCGCGCACGGCGGTTAGCAATGTCTCTGCCGGAGGACCACCCGGTACTTCGATTTTGCCCCGATAAGCGGACTCAAACGTCTGCGCTCGTTTGAGGGCCGCTTGCAGATCGCGCCCGATGGCTGGATCGTCCACTCCCGAGTAGAGATCGGACAGATTCCAGGCGACGCGATCAGCGCTGCTTCTGGGGCGAACACTCCCAGCGGCGGTATTATTGGTAAGCATCGCATGTTTCCTTTGCGAAAAAAATCGAGCGATTGGGGCATTCTACAGAGATTCTCTGCATCGCGTGTGTTCAAGGAGCCGATAATCCGAGTCGATGCACCCTATCCCGCGGATTCCGGGTTATCAACTGTTGCAGCGTCTCGGCGGTGGGCCGATGACATCGGTTTACTCCGCACGCGCCGATGAAAATGACGCTCCGTGCGCCATCAAGGTGCTGCGCGACGACTGGGACGATGCCGAGACCGGCGTCAAACTGTTGCAACGTGAAGCGCGAGCCGGACTCGGCGTGCGCCATCCACACCTTGTCCGCGTCACCCATGCCCATGTCACCTCACCGCCCTATTATCTGGTGATGGATCTGCTGCCCGGGGAGTCGCTGCGTCGCCGGTTGCGGCGCGAGTTTCGGTTACCGGTCAGCGACGCCGTATGGATTGCCCGACAGATCAGCGAAGCACTTGCCGCCCTGCACACCACAGGCTTTCTCCATGGCGACATCAAGCCCGATAATGTTCGTCTCATCGACGACGGCACGGCAGTGCTCATCGATCTGGGCTTTGCCCATCGACCCGGAGAAAACGCGGCCTTCCTACGAGCCGGCTATGTTCTGGGCACCGCCAACTATCTGGCACCCGAACAGTGCGACCCGTTGCCGACGGAGGACTTCCAGAGCGATGTGTTCAGCCTGGGAGCAATGCTGTTCGAGATGCTGACTGGTCGTTTACCGTTTCCGCCGGGTTCTCTGCGGCAGACGTTTCGCCGTCATCGCTGCGATCCTCCTGCCGACATTCGCCGCAGCGTCGCCAATGTGCCGTCGGGCCTGGCCGGATTAGTGTCGCGCTTGCTGGCCCATCGGGCCGAGGACCGACCGCGCGCCAGTGCTGTCGTGCAGCAGCTCGTAAACCTGGAACTCGCTTCGCTGACAAACCGGCGAGCCGGATGACTGGCGACGATGAAGAATCGTTCTCACTCTCCAGTCACGTCAGCTCTTCGTCGATATTCAGATCGTTTTCCGTGAAGAGCGTGAAGCCAAGACGTGTCAACACCCCCGCCGCGGTATCGTGGTCCTCGACGTGAAGCGCGAGTGCAGCGCAGCCGCGCGGACCAATCAGCAGCGGATAAGCGTAGTGGATGCTGATCTCCGCTCCCAAAAGTGCCTTGCAGATATCCAAAAGCGGACGAACTCCCTCCGGCAGTTGTACAACCAACAGATCGCTTTCGGTGAAGGGCAGGCTAGCTCGTTCGAATATCTCCGCAGCTCGCTCGGGATTACTCAGTACCATGCGGATGATGGCGCAGTCGGCGGAATCGACAACCGTGAGCGAAACGATGCGAATGTCCGTTGACTCGAAATGCCGAACCACCGAGAGCAGATTGCCCACGCGGTTTTCGACGAAAACATTGAATTGCCGCACACTTGGCCAGTCGCGCCCGCGGGCCGTGCTGTAGGGGGTCACGGTCCCGCTATCTTCGCCGTGCTCATTGCTCATGGCATGCCCCTGGGTTGAAGAAAGCGCTGTAGTGTACGCCAACACACGCGAAAACGTCAATCGCGCCTTCTGTCTGCCCCAGGAAACCTAACCTGCAATGGGATAATCCGTAGGCATGACCAGGCGATTGAGCAAGCGATCGCGACGTAGAAGCATGACTGGGGCCGGCACGTCGATCGGCAGTTGTGTCAAGAGCTTGTGCAAGTCATCCACGCTGGTCGTTTCTCGTTCGCCCAGCGAGACGATGAGATCCTCTTCGAGAATACCGGCCTGGTCTGCCGGTCCTCCCGGTTCGATGGCCATAACCTCGACGGCCCCCTTCTGCGTTAATTGAAGACGATTGGCCAGTTGGCGCGGCAGAGGCACGTTGCGGGCGTGAAGTCCAAGATAACCGCGCACCACTCGGCCATGCCTTAGCAATTGCGGCAAGACGTGCTTGGCCATGTTGATGGGGATGGCGAAACACAGCCCCTGGGCCGGCTGGACGATGGCGGTGTTGATGCCGATAACCTGACCGCGGCTATCGACGAGCGGGCCGCCGCTGTTGCCCGGATTCAAGGCAGCATCGGTTTGAATGACGTTATCGACCAAATGACCGGTGATGCTCCGCAGCGTTCTCCCCAGGGCGCTGACGACTCCGGCTGTCACCGTGGATTCAAAACCCAGCGGACTGCCGATGGCCACAACGAGCTGACCGACGCGCAGGCGCGACGAGTCGCCGAGCTGAGCATGCGGCAACTTGTTGTCTTCCGCCTGCACGACTGCCAGGTCGGTCCAGGGATCGTTGCCTACGACACGGCCGCCGAGTTCCCGCCCATCGCCGAGCCGCACGCGCACCCGCTCGTGACCCGCAACGACGTGATGATTCGTCAGCAACAACCCATCCGGCGTGAAAAGGATACCGGAACCGCTACCTCCTCGCCGACCGCTGCCGGCACGCAGATTCACCACAGCCGGACGCAGGAGTTCGGCGACGCGCACCACCACTCGTGAGTAAGCATCGAGTGCTTCCTGCTCTTGTGGGTCCGGTTCGGGTAGCGGATAACCTTCCACGGGACCGCTGCTGTTGCTGAGAAAATGTTGCCAATACTTCATCGTGTGGCCCGTCCGTTTCAGAAACATCGAGAAGCTAAGCTGACACTTCATTGTACACGTGCCGACAACCTCCGAGATGCGGTGACGTAGCAGCGGCTTGGAGGGACTTCTCCGATAGTATCGACTTGCATACAATTATGGATGACCCAGCGCGAACCCTTGCAACAGGAGAAGGAGCCATGGTACGCATGTCGAGAGCACTGGTCCCGATGATCGTGGCGCTGGCGTTCGTAACGGCCAATGCAAGCGCTGTTCGTGCTCAGTATTGTTATCAACCCGCTCCGGTCGTGAGCTATTACCCGCCTGCGCCGGCAGTTTCGTATTATGCACCCGCGCCGGCCGTGTCCTACTACGCTCCGGCGCCGGCCGTGAGTTATTACGCCCCGGCGCCGGTGGTGTCCTATTATGCTGCGCCTGCGCCGGTCTACGCGTCGTATTACGTTGCGCCGGCTGCTGTGACGGCCTATCGCTATGGACCGCTAGGCCGTCTCCGTTCTGTCCGAACGTATTACGGTTACTAGTTTCCGTAACCACCGCATTTTCTCGTCAACGGCCGCTCGCTTTCCGTGGGGAAGGCGAGCGGCTTTTTCGTCTCGGCGCCACAACTTCCCATCGCTACAATCCGCCCCGCCTGGGCGGCGCCGACGCTCCGAACCGGCGCCCCGAGTTGCCGAGCGACTCGGCCACATTCTCTTTTCCTGTCGAGGAGCCAATCCCATGTCTAGCATGATGCGTCCCTGGTGGGCGATCCTAGGTTTAACCTTTTGCTGTCCTTTCACCTTCGCGCAGGTAGCTCAAAATCCCGCTCCGACCGTGGATACCCCAGTTGCTGCGACCAATACCGTCGCCGCCACCGTCAACGGCCAACCGATTCCTGAATCGGCCGTGCAGCGCTCCCTGAAGAGTGTAGATCCCGCCAAGCACGCAGAGGCCCGGCCCCAGATTATCAATTTCCTGATCGATCAAGTTCTGCTCGACCAATTCATGCTCCAGCAGAAAATCGCCGTCGATCCCAAGGAAGTGGACAAGGCCATCGAAGAAATGAAGACGGAGCTGAAGAAGGAGAACAAGGAATTCGCAAAGGTGTTGGAGGAATACAAGTTGACAGAAGCAGAGTTGCGTGAACACATCGCCGCGGACATCCGCTGGGGCAAGTTTACCGAGGAGCGTGCGTCCGACAAGGCTCTCAAGGAACTATTCGACTCGCAGAAGTATCTTTATGACGGCACCATGGTGCGCGCCCGCCACATCCTCGTGACGGTCGCCGCCGGTGATGCCAAGGCATCGGAACAAGCTGTGGCTCAGTTGCAGGCCATCAAGCAGGCGATTGACAAAGAAGTCGCTGACGCTTTGGCCAAGTTGCCTCCCGCAACGGACAACCTTGAGCGCGAAAAGAAGCGTCAGTCCCTACTGGAGGATGCCTTCTCCGCCCAGGCCAAGGCAAAGTCGGCTTGCCCATCTAAGGCCCAGGGCGGTGATGTGGGCATGTTCGCTGCCTTCGATCCCTTCGGCCACATGACGATGGCCGAGCCGTTTTCACGGGCGGCATTCACACTGAAGCAGTTCGAGATCTCCGGGCCGGTTAAGACGATGTTCGGCTACCACCTAATCCTCGTGACAGAACGTAAGCCTGGCCGTGAGGTGAAATTTGAGGATGTCAGGGAGATGGTCAAGGATCATTACTGCACGAGCCTGCACGAGAACATCGTCGGCGAGTCACGGCAGAACGCCAAGATCGTCATTCCTCCAGGCAAGTAATTGGGCAGCGTAGAAACGGCAACGGCCCTCCCCGTGTTATTGGGAGGGCCGTTGTATGTTCCCGGCGATAACCTACTCTCGCCCGCGAAGGACTACCATTGGCCCTGGATGCTTAACGGCCGTGTTCGGAATGGGAACGGGTGGGACCATC
>DATBHJ010000036.1:0-7958 GCA_036557565.1 Gemmataceae bacterium | reverse complement strand
CCCCCCCCCCCCGCTCGCCTTCTGGGAAATCGCCAGTCAGAAGCGAACGGGCCACATCGGCCACCGACACATCCTTGCGCGACACACGCAACTCGCCGCCCGTCACCGTCGCCGGGCCGCTGCCTTGCATGCGCTTCAATTCCTCAAGCACGTCATCCAGTCCCAATCCCTGGATGAACTGCATGACGTAATAGGGCATGCCGTCGTGTTCGCCGACGCCGAAGACCGGCACGATGTTGGTGTGATGCAGCTTGGCTGCCGCTTTAGCCTCACGCTCGAAGCGCCGTCGCTGTGAATCATCGACGAACACTTGGCGCGGCAGCACTTTGAGGGCGACATGGCGTCCCAGCGAAACCTGCTCGGCCTCATAGACGATGCCCATGCCGCCGCGGCCGACTTCGCGGAGAATGCGATAATCGCCCAGTTGTTGCGGCGGCAAGGATTCGGGTGGAATCGCTGGCCCGGTGGCAGCGCCGGCCAGGGATTCGTCGGCCAGGGCGACGTTTTCCATCAGTGCCATGGCCGGGAACACTTCCTTGATTTCGGCGGCCAGTTCGGGATGGCTGTCGATGTATTCCTTGAGCGAGGGCCGTTCGCCCTGGCGATAACGCTCCAGAAACTCCTCGGCCAATTCCAGCACGATGGCCGATTTGGATTCCGATGTGGACATACGGTCTCCCTTCCCATTGCATGGGGCTTGCGAAGGGTCACTCGTGAATCTACCTCTTATCTGCCGTTTGGCGTGGTTCAAAGATCCCGAAAACCGGGGATGCGTTCCAGGATGTCGCGCAAGCGCTTGATGGCCCGGAGATAACGGCTGCCGGCCCCTGCCTTGGACAGACCCAGCACCTGGGCGATTTCGCTGGTGCTCAGCTGCTCGAAGTGCTTCAAGGCCAGCACTTCGCGGTCGATTGGGTCCATGCTGTTGAGCGCTTCCTGCACATAGATGCGCTGCTCAGCCTTGATAGCGGCCTGCGACGGTGTGGTGAGCTTGCCCAACAGCTGTGCCGCCAGCGATGCCGAATCGGCCTCCGGCAGTCCGCCTCGGTGCAGCGACACCTCGCGGTCAGCATCACGAAGCTGCGTGCCCAGATGACGGCGATGCACCTCCGCCAGTTTCAGCCCAGTCATGTGCCGCAGCCACAAAAACAGCGGCAGCTCCGGCGCTCGCGCGTATTCCGGCAATTTCTGGCTGATGTCCAGGAATGCTTCCTGCACCACATCGGAATCGTCCACCCGTCCCGATAGACGGCGACTCAAACGCAAATGGACCATACGCTTGAGTCGGTCTCTATACTGTGAAAACAACTGGCGCAACGCCTCCTGATCGCCCGAGGCGGCACGCGCAAGGAGATCGGTATGTTCGCCCGATTCGTCGGTCATAAGAGCGCTCATATTCTATAAAGTGCAAATGCGAGTCAATCGTCTCTATGAACGAAGATTTTTTCTTCATCCAGCCTATCCGCTGCCACACTGTCGGAAAAGAGATTCAAGTGACCGATGCGCGCATTCAGATGTGCTTAGTTCGGAGGGTATATCTCGCATATCCGATCATGCAAACGCATAACCGAGGACAAGCAGATCCGTGTGGTCGCGAAACTCGCCATTGATACTGGCGATCTGCTCGTTGCTGAGCATCTTTTGCCAGGCGTGAATCCGCGACGTTTCGATAACACGGATACCGAGGTTCGGGTCTACCCACGTTCCATTGTCGAGTCGGAGGATCTTATCTTGATCCGGGTGCTTTTGCGAATGCGGGTTGAGCATGGAGGGATAGAAGACAATGCCCAAGAAAGCGCACAGCTTCCGGAGGATGGGTTCGGGCTGCGCGACAAGCGCTTCATAGGTCAATGTCAACACCCGATCCGGATACTGCTGTTGCGCTTGAAATCCGCGTTTCAACGATGGCTTTATCAAGTCGATGGCGTACCCGACATGTTGAGTCCAGGGAGGGCTGGTCTCGTTCTTGGCGCGAGCGCGTTTGCCGACGTTGAGCAGCGAAGCGATGACTGCGCGGGGATCGCGCACGATGTGAACGGCACGGCAGCACGCGAAGAGTTCGAGAAGATCGGAGAAGAACAGAACATTGAAGGGAGTTTTCTCGCTCAGCAGTCGGGCTCCGCAAGCATCGGCGGCAGGCAGGAGCAAGTTTTGGATCAAGGTGGCGAAGGCGGCGTCGATTTGCTCACGTTTGCAGAACGCGCCGATTCGGCCGCCGTCGAATGTTGCGATCACTGAGCGCCGTGCCTCCATGAGGGTTGGAATATGGTCGAATTCCGGCCCTCCGAAGACTTCCGAGTGAGAATCGAGGATGTGTTGCAGGAGCGTGGTGCCGCTGCGCGGGGCTCCGCCGACGAAAACGAGTCGCTGTCCGTCCAGGGGGGAGCCTTGCCTGCCTTTCTTAGGTACATTTGCTGTCCAACGCGCCAGGCGCCTCGTTACAGATTTCCACATGCGGCAAGCTCCGGGGCAATAGTGGCGAGGATCTGAACTGGGTGCGGCCTTCCTCTGGTGGCAAGCGAGACTATAGATTTCAAAGATTATTCATGCAAGAGAAAGTGCCAGAATGATGAATGGCGACTCATTTCTTCATTCTTACCGCCGAGGAAAAGGTAACCCCTTTTTAATCTTTATCCCGAGCTATTTCTGAGGAACTGCACGGACGGTAAGGTTCAGCGGCGAGCGCATAGATACGCCAGCAGATCGCGCATCTCCTGATCGATCAACAAATCGACCAATCCATCCGGCATGATCGACGTGGGCACGCTGCGGCTTTCGGTGATGGTGCGCGTGTTGAGTTTGAAGGTGTTCCCTTTCGGATCGATGTAGGTGTACTCATCCAGGTTGGTGCCGATGAGCATGCCGATACGGACTTTGCCGTCGTCGGTTTCGATCTGCCAGGTTTGGTAGTGCGGAGCGACCGTGTTGCTGGGACGCAGGATCGATTCGAGGACGTGACGACGATCGGTTCGGCCAATGATGCTGAGGTCGGGGCCGACCAGCGCTCCACGGCCCTCGACGCGATGACAGCGCGAACAGGCGGCCAGCTTCGCATGAAAGAAGACACGGCGGCCAGCCTCGCTGTCGGCCGGTCCTTCCAGGCGCGTCAGCCAACTATCGAAATCGTCGGAGCGCGGCCGGTCCTTGACGAACGGTTGACCGAGCACACGGGCGACCAGAGCGGCGTCCTCCGAATGACGAAGGGCCGTCGTTTCCAGGCGTAGCCGCTGGTCGCGGTCCAGTGGCGTATCTTTCAGAGCGCGCAGTGCTTCCGCACGCAAGTTTGCGCTGTTGCCCTCAGCCAGGGCAAGCAGCAAATCGAGATGCTTCGCTGCTTGCCCGGATAAGCCGAGAATCGCCTGTGCCCGCACCACATCCGGTAACTGGATATTGTTAATGGCATCGAGCAAAAGTTTCTCGCGGCCCGCCTTCGGATGTTCGCTGAGAGAGCGAATCGCTTCCAGCTGCAACGCCGGCTCGTTGTGCGCCATCAGTTTGCCGAGCAATTCAAGTGTCAATTTTGGGTGAGATGCGGGTATCATCTGGAGCGCCAGCACGCGCTGAGCTGGCGAACTATTCTCGTCCTTGAGGCGATCGAGAAAATAATCCGACATCTTCGCTTCACTGACATCGCGATCGTCCAGCCTCGCTAGCGCCGCCGAACAGGCAGAGAACAACCGCACGTTCAAGGCGCGGTCCTTCAACATCTCGGCGATAACCGGGCGAAATTCATTGAGCTTGTGATCGGCAATCCACTTGATGGCCAGGAAACGTACGTCCTCATCAGGATCGCGGAGGAAATTGCGCAGCCGTTGCACGCCTTCGGTGCGGCCAGACGCCCGCCAAGCCAGTAGTACACCGATTCGCTGCGATGGCTCCTTGAGCGAATGCGGATCGATGGCGGCGAGACGTTCGGGCTGGAGACCCAGTTGTCGCACAGCAGCGCTACGCAGGAAGGGGTCCGAATCGCTGAGCAGTTTCAAGAGAGGCGGTACGGCCGTTTCGCCCTTGAGAGCAGCGATCGCCTCCAGCCGCACGGCAGGCAGATATTTAGCATCGAGAAAGCGGCTCGCTTCGTTGCCGCGCTCCGCGAGGCTGCGGACGGCCAGGGCGCGCAAGGGTGTCTGCGTTTCCTTATCGGCAAATGCGGCGAGATCGAGCTGAGAATCGCCGACGTCGATCAGGGCCGTCAGACTGGCGGCGCGGATGCGGACATCCTTGTCGCTGAGTTTTTCACGCAGAAAATCGCGCGCTGCCGCATCTGCGGCAAGTTGGCGTGCCGACGCTTCGCGCAATGGCCAATGTGCACTCGAGAGTGCCTGGCGCGGATCGCTGAGACGCTTGTGGTTTACGACCTCGCGCGGACGGATATGCCAAATCGCTCCCTTGCTGTGCAGATTGTAATCGCTGCGCACCCAGTCGCTGACAAACAGCGAGCCGTCCGGCGCCAGAGCCAGACCGACCGGCCGAAAACCCTCACCGCCCTGCACAAACGGCTTGCGCTTCGCCGACCACGACGCTCCGCGCTCCGAAAGCTGATAGCGCTCGACACGATGATCCGCCCAGGAGGTGACCAGCAAATCGCCGACGTATTCCCGCGGCAGGCCATCCGATTCGTAACTCAAGACCTCGCAGGGCGCTTCGCCGGTGCCGCATACCATCGGCAGGGTACCCGGGAGCTGGCCGTCCCATGCCTGGAAGGGATGCCGGCCAGAACGGCCATAACGGAATTGAAAACCGTAGTCGCCGCCCTCGACGACGTGGACAAGCCGGCAGGGCGGCATGGCGTCGGGATCGTTATCCACGGCGAAGATACGGCCGAAAATGTCGCGGCAGATGCCAAACGGGTTCCAGAAGCCGGTTGCCACGCGCCGCAGCTTTCGACCTTCGCCTGTACACCAGAAGACGCTGCCGCCCTCGCCGCCGCCCGTCAGTGTGCTCCCGTCAGCACCGATCAATTTGTACGCAGCCCCCAGGTTTTCGCCGAGTCCGAAAAACAGATCGCCCCGTGAGTCGAAAGCCAGACCGGAGATACCGTTGTGCGGATAATCGCCTTTCGTTTCGAGGAAAATGAGGCGGCGCTTATCGTCCGCCCTGCCGTCGCCGTCGGTATCGCGCAAGCGCAGAATCTCATTACGCGTGGCCAGATATACCGAGCCATCCGGATGCACGGCCATGTCCATCGTAGCTTGCGTGCCCTCGAAAAAGGTCGTAAAGCGATCTGCTTTACCGTCGCCATCGGTGTCCTCGACGATGCGAACGCGATCGTGCTTCGGTCCCTGGTAGTTGGGCGGACGAAAATGCGTATGACTTTCGATAACCAGCAATCGGCCGCGCGAATCAAAGGCGATACCGATGGGGTGAACGATGTCCGGCGCGGCAGCGAACCGCTCGACGCGCAAACGCGGATCGGCACATTGCGGGACATTTTTATCATCACCTGCCGGGAGCGCCAGCGACGGGCATGTACCCAGGAGAGCAAGGATCGACAAAATAAGGAAATTGCGTTTCATGCTAGTTGGTCCTTTTTACCAGCCCGGAGCGCCAGCGACAGGCCGAAGCGCCCGTCGCTGGCGCTCCGGGCTGGTAAGAATCTCTTTCACTCATACGTGTACTTTACCAACCACGGATCGCGCGTCTTGGACTGCCACGTCTTGAGGCGCTCGCGCAGATCCTTGAGCGTCTCCGCAGACGCTGGGTCCGCCGCCACGTTCTTCAGCTCATGCGGATCTTTGTCCAGATCGTACAGTTCCTCCAACGGCCGATGGAGGAAGCTCTCGACGCTGCGATCACCCATCATCTTGTCGCCGCGCTGGAGGATGCCCTGCCAGGTCAGCGAATTGTAGATATCGGAGGCGAACGGATAATCGAGTTTGTAGGCAAGATTGCGGATGTATTTATGCGTCCGGGTGCGGATCATGCGCATCGGATAGTACATGGTCACTTCATGGCACTGATGTGAACCATACACCGTATCCCAGTCCTTCGGATTCTCCTCTTCGAGGATCGGCAGTAGGGAGCGCCCCGTCAGCGCCGGCGGCGCCTTGACGCCGGCCCAGTCGAGGATGGTCGGCAGCACGTCAATCCAGCTGACCATCGCCTGATTTGTGAGACCGCGGTGCTTCTGCGCCGGCGACGACACAATCAGCGGCAAGTGGACACCGGCGTCGTACAGCGTCGTCTTGGCGCCGGGGAAAGGGGGGCCATTGTCGCTGAGGAAGATGACAAGCGTATCGTCGGCGTGTTTAGTTTCCTTGAGTGCCTTGAGGAGAAAGCCCACGCCCTGGTCGAGCCGGCTGATGGACTGATAATAGTCCGCCACCTCGGTGCGAACTTCTGGGCGATCCGAGAGGAAATACGGCACAGTCACATCGCTGGGTTCATAGACAATCGACTGGACGCCCGGATACGTGTTCTCATTGGCGAAGCCCCTGGCGCCGCGGTGCGGATCGGAGAAGCCGACGACGAGGGCAAACGGTTTGTCGCCGCTGTCGCGGATGAATTGACGAGCTTGATCTGCCATCACGGCCACACTGCGATTGCCGGCGATGCCTTTGGTCATTTCCACGTCGAAGGGATACACCGTACGTGGCAACACGTGGATCTTGCCGATGATGCCGGTGCGATAACCGTTCGCCCTGAGCAAGCCCGGCAGGCTGCGCACGTTTTCGAAGCTGTGGAAATTATGCGTGGCGTGAGCCAGGCCGTACTGCCCGTTGGTGTGCGTGTGCAATCCGGTGTAGAGCGTCGCACGGCTGGGACTGCATGAGGACACGGCGGCGAAAGCGTTCGTGAAACGTACGCCGTTCTTCGCCAGGCCGTCGATGTTCGGCGTGCGGATTTTCGTATCTCCGTAGCAGCCGAGCTGAAAGCCGAGGTCGTCGGCGACCAGCAGGATGACATTGCGCTGGGCGGCCGCCAGCGGCCCAGCGATCCCGAACCAGCCCGCAGCGCAAGCAAGCAAAAGGAACCAGAGACGCATGGTGATTCTCCGTGGGGGCGAAGATCGCTTTCCGGCGAGTATAGAAAAAATGCCAGTCCCTACAATGAAAAAATCAGTTCGCTCAGGTGAAAGGATGGTTTTCATGGTTCGCTTCGAGGGGGAGATAGATTTTCCGCAGCCGCCGGCGGAGCTGTGGGCCAGGCTGAGTGATGTGCGTTTCCTGGTGCAGTGCATTCCCAACGTGGAATCGGTCACGGAGGTGGAATCAGATCGCGCCCGGATGATGCTGCGTCCTGGCTTCTCGTTTGTGCGCGGCACGCTGGAGGCGACGCTGCGTGTCGTCGAGGCCGTGGCGCCGGATGCGGCGCGTTACCTGATTACCAACAAGGGCATCGGCAGCTCCGCCGACGTGGAAGCGACTATCGCGCTTGCTTCGCAGGGCACCGGCGCTCGCATCCACTGGACGGCGGAGATCAAGGCGCTGGGTGGATTGTTGAAAATGGTGCCGTCCGGATTGATTCGCGGCGCTGCGGAAAAAGTGGTCAAGGACACCTGGAGCGCCGTGGAGGCGAAGTTGAACGCATCTGATGCGAACGGCTGAGAGGAGGGAATATGGGAGTCACCGTTTGTCTGCCGCTCTTTGGTCCGCCGGGTCGAGAGCTGGAAGAAGGTTCCGACCTCAAAGGCGTGCAGCTGCGCAAGCTGGCGGGCGAATTACAAGAACGCTTGCACAAGGCCGCCCTGGCGCTGGACAAGCTCCATGCCGCCGGCTGGTCGGCAAGAGTGGCCATATACGATGCAATTTTGACTCACCTCGCTGTCGAAACGAAAGCGGACGCCGAACGCTGGCTCGGCGAACTGGGCCTGGCGGCAGAGGAATTCCTCATCATCGAGGATGTGGAAGAAGATGAGGAAACTGGTCACGCCTGAGAAGTGACGAACCGTTTGGTTAGCCGCGACCCGAAGGTGAGCGCGAACGCGCTCCGCTGCGCGTCGCGGCTAACCCCACGTTACT
>DATBHJ010000035.1:0-36938 GCA_036557565.1 Gemmataceae bacterium | reverse complement strand
GAAACCGTCAAGAACTTGTTCCACTTGCGCTTCCAGTCGGCCACCGAGCGACTGGAGACGCCCAGCGAGATCCGCAAGGCCCGGCGCGATGTCGCCCGCATCAAGACCATCCAGCGCGAGCGCGAGTTGGCCGCACAGAAGAATGCCGAGGGAGCGAAGAGCAATGGCTGAGGCAACGACCCAACGAGGTAATCGGCGCGTCGCTACCGGCGTGGTCACCAGCGACAAGATGAACAAGACCCGCCGCGTCGAGATCGCGCGCCTGGTCAAGCACGCGCGCTATGGCAAGTACATCCGTCGCCGAACCGTTTGCCACGTTCACGACGAGACCAACGAATCGCACCTGGGCGATACGGTCGAGATCATGGAGACGCGGCCGCTGTCCAAGACCAAGAATTGGCGGTTGGTTCGCATCGTCATCAAGGCGCCGGCGCTGCCGTCGCGCCACGAACAGCCGGCAACGCCCGAACCTGCGACGGGTTCGTGAGCGCCCAAATAAGGCCGCTTCGGCGGAAGCCGCGAGAAAGGGATCGGTTCGCGTCATGATTCAGATGTATACGTACCTGGATGTTGCCGACAACACCGGCGCCAAGGAGTGCATGTGCATCAAGGTGCTGGGCGGCACGCGCCGGCGCTATGCCGGCCTGGGCGATGTGATTATCGCCAGCGTCAAGAAGGCCAATCCGGGCGGCGAGGTCAAGCCTGGCGACGTGGTCCGCGGCGTCGTGGTGCGCTGCAAGAAGCCGACGCGCCGCGATGACGGCAGCTATGTCCGCTTTGACCGCAACGCGATGGTCATAATCGACGCGGAGGAGAACCCGCGTGGGACGCGCATTTTCGGTGCCGTGGCCCGGGAGTTGCGCGAGAGCGGTTTCGTCCGCATCGTCAACCTGGCGGCCGAGGTGGTATAGGGGTTGCAATCATGCACGTGCGCAAAGATGACATGGTGGAAGTGATCTCCGGCGATGATGCGGAGAAGGGGCGCGCCCATAAAGTGCTGCGCGTTCTGCCGAAAGAGGACAAGGTGGTGGTGGAGGGCATAAACCGCGTGTACAAGCACGTCAAGCCGAACCGCCGCAACCCGCAGGGCGGCCGGCTGTCCAAGGAAATGCCCATCGCCGTTTCCAATGTGCTCTTGTTTTGTCCGAATTGCCGCCGCGGCCGCCGCATCGGGCGACGTTATGCCGCCGACGGTCACAAGGAGCGCTTCTGCAAGAAGTGCGGCGCCGGACTCGGCGCCATCAGCAAGCCCAACCCGAAACACGCGAAAAAATCGTAGGCGTCGAGATTCGACCGTCGAGAAGTCCAGTTGCTAGGCGAGAAGTGTCATGGCCCGCTTGTTCGATCGCTATCAAAAGGAAATCGTGCCGCAGCTCAAGAAGAAGCTGGGGCGGGAGAATCTGCTGAGCCTGCCGCGCTTGCAGAAGATTGTCGTCAACATGGGCGTCGGCAAGGCGCTGCAAGACAAGAACCGCATGGAACAGGCGGCGGAGCAGTTATCGTTCATCACGGGGCAGAGGGCGCAGATCCGCAAAGCCAAGAAGGCCGTCAGCGGTTTTCGCCTCCGTGAAGGCAATGAGATTGGCTGCCGCGTCACGTTGCGCGGCCGGCGCATGTATGAGTTTCTGGATCGACTCATCAGCATCGCTCTGCCGCGTATCCGCGACTTCCGCGGCGTCAACCCGCGCAGCTTCGACGGCCACGGCAACTACAGTCTCGGCCTGAGCGAGCAATCGGTGTTCCCGGAGATCGATCCTGACAAGGTGACGTTCGTGCAGGGCATGGATGTGACGTTTGTCACCAGCACGAACAACGACGACGAGTCCCGTGAGCTGCTGCGGTCCTTTGGGATGCCGTTCCGCGAAACGTAAGAGAAGAACGAACATGACCACCGAAGCAAAAAACGTCAAATTCAGAAAGCAGCTGGCCAAGCTAGAAGCCAGCAAGAAGCCGGACTCCAAGGTAAAGATGCTGCCGCGCGAGCGCATCCGCGTTCGATTGCGTTGCAAACTCTGCGGGCGGGCACGCGCGGTCTATCGCAAGTTCGGTATCTGCCGTATCTGTTTTCGCAACATGGCCAGCGATGGCCTGATCCCGGGCGTCAAGAAGGCCAGCTGGTGAGGGTGCTTTCCCTATGATGACTGATTCGTTAGCCGACATGCTTACCCGCATCCGCAACGCCAACCGCATTGAGCGACCGGCCGTGGACATCCCGGCCACCAAGCTCAAAATCGCCGTCGCTCAGGTGCTCAAGGAAGAAGGATTCATCCTCGATTACCACGTTGGCCGTATGCAATCCGACGAGCAGGGCAACAAGACGTTTGTGCAAGAGCAGGAGCTTAGCAGGCCGCACGTCCTCTTGCGAGTGTACATGAATTACGGACCGGAGGGCGAGCGCGTCATCCGGCACATTGAGCGGGCCAGTCGTCCCGGCCGGCGTCTGTACCGCCGGGCCGAGCAACTCCGGCCCGTGCTTGATGGCCTGGGCATCAGCGTCATCAGCACCAGCCGCGGCGTCATGAGCGATCGCAAGGCCCGTGCCCAAAAGCTGGGCGGCGAACTGCTGTGTACTGTTTGGTAGGGAGAGGAAGTCATGTCGCGTATCGGCAAACAACCCGTGCCCATTCCTGCCGGCGTCAAAGTCAAGGTCGGCGATGGCAAGGTCCTCGTCGAAGGGCAGAAAGGGCAGAAACTCGAGTTCCCCTATCATCGACTCATCAAAGTCGAGGTGGACGAGAATGCCAAGGCTATCCGCGTCACTCGACCCGACGATGAGCGTCTGACACGCTCCCTGCATGGTCTGACGCGCAGCATCATCGCCAACATGATCGAGGGTGTAACCAAGGGTTACGAAAAGAGACTGAAAATCGAGGGGATCGGCTACCAGGCGACGGCCAAGAACAAGGGCGTCGAACTGACCGTTGGTTTCGCCAATCGCGTGCTGATGGTCCCACCCGCCGGCGTCACCGTCGATGTGCCGGACCCGACCACAATTGTCATCAAGGGCGCGGATAAGCAGAAAGTCGGGCAGTTCGCCGCCGAGGTGCGGCATGTTCGGCCGCCGGAACCGTACAAGGGCAAAGGCATCCGCTACGAGAACGAACAGGTCCGTCGCAAGGAAGGCAAGGCCTTCGCCAGCGGCGGCAGTTGAGCGAGGCATCCATGAATCCGCAAAAGCTCAAACATGTGCGCCGGCTGAGGAGACGCAGACACGTACGCCGCAAGATCGTCGGCACGGTCGAACGGCCGCGGCTGACGGTCTTCCGCAGCTCCAAGCACATTTACGCTCAGTTGATCGATGACCTGAATGGCCGCACATTGGCCGCTGCCAGCAGCAACTCGGCCGATCTGAGGAAAGACGTGACTTACGGCGGTAACGTCAAGGCGGCGAAAGCGGTCGGTAAACGTCTGGCCGAGGTCGCCAAGGAGCACGGCATCACCAAGGCGGCGTTCGATCGTGGACACTATCGTTATCATGGTCGCATCAAGGCGCTCGCCGATGCGGCGCGCGAGGGCGGGTTGCAGTTTTAGGGACCATCGGCGAGCGGGGGGCGTAAGCCCCCTGTTGCGAACAAACAGGCGGCTTACGCCCCCCGCTCGCCGCAGCATGAGCGAGTAACCTTATGGCCAGAGAACGTGGAGAAGGACGTCCGGATGGACTGGAAGATCGCGTGGTGAAAATTCGCCGTTGCGCCGCCGTGGTTAAAGGCGGCAGGCGCTTCAGCTTCAACGCCCTGGTCGTCGTCGGCGACAACAAGGGCCGCGTCGCCACAGGCTACGGCAAGGCCAACGAAGTGCCGCCTGCTGTCGAGAAGGCCACCAAGGACGCACAGGAAACGATGAAGCGATCCAAGCGCGTGTCGATGCGCGGCGACACGATTCCGCACCGTGTTGTCGGCAAGTTCGGCGGCAGTCGGGTCATCCTGGTGCCGGCCGGCCCTGGCACCGGCGTCAAGGCCGGACCCGGCGTACGGGACGTGCTGGAAGTGTGCGGTGTGCGCAACATCCTGACCAAGGTGCATGGCAGCAGCAATCCCATCAATCTCGTCAAGGCGACCATCGCCGGCTTGCAGCAACTGCGGACACGCGACGAAGTAGCCCGCTTGCGAGGAGTGACTCTGTAATGGACCTCAGCCAAGTACACATCGGCGTTCACAAGCTGCGCAAGAAGAAACGCGTCGGCCGAGGCATCGGCAGCGGCCACGGCAAAACCGCCACACGCGGCCACAAAGGACAATGGGCCAGCGCCGGCGCCAAGAAGCCCGCCGTCATGTTCGAAGGCGGACAGATGCAACTATTCCGCCGTATACCCAAGCGCGGCTTTAGTCATGCTACATGGGACAAGAAATATCACGTCGTAAACGTCGGCGATCTCAACCACTTCAACGATGGCGACACAGTCGATGCCGAGGCACTGCGGAAAACTGGACTAGCCAAGGGACCGGCCGATGGGGTACGAATTCTAGGTACGGGGGATCTGACCAAGAAGCTGACGGTGCGAGCGCACCACTTTTCCAAGTCGGCACAAGAAAAAATCAGCGCTCGCGGCGGCACGGCCGAGGTCATCCCGCCACCCAAGAAACCGAAGCGAAACAAGATGAAGCCGCGGACGCCGCAGCAATCGTAAGGATCTGGCGAGCGGGGGGCGTAAGCCCTCTGTTTCTTCGCAACAGGGGGCTTACGCCCCCCGCTCGCCGAGGAGTTCGTATGCGTAAGCAAAATCCCTATCTGATTGGTCTCGCCGCTGCAGTGGCGCTGTTTCTGCTGCTCTTGGTCATGAAGATTAGCTGGCAGCAAGCGCTCGTCGTTGAAATCTTGGCCCTCATCGTGGGCTTCCTGCTCTATCGCGGCAAAATCAAAGCCATCTTCACCATTCCGGAACTGCGGCAAAAGATATTGCTGACGCTGTTGTTCCTGGCCATCTATCGCATCGGCTTCGCCATCCCGCTGCCGTTTGTCGATCAGTCGAAAATGACGGCCGCCATGGGTGCCGGCGGCGCCCTGGGCAATGTGCTTAATTTCGTGTCCATGTTCTCCGGCGGCAATCTTAGTCATGCTACCGTGTTCGGTCTGGGCATCATGCCGTACATCTCCGCCTCGATTATTTTCCAACTTCTGGGCGCAGTTTATCCGCCGCTGGAGAAACTGCAGAAAGAAGGCGAGAGCGGCCGCAAGAAGATCAACGAATACACTCGCTACGCCACCGTCTTGATCTGTCTGTTCCAGGCGTTCTTGTACACGCAATACATCATGGGGCCCGTCAGTCAGGGCAAACAAGGCTGGGGACTTCCCGATTATCAGAGTGGACTCTACTGGGCCACCATGATCATCACGCTGACGTGCGGCACCATTTTCCTGATGTGGTTGGGCGAGCAAATCGACGAATACGGCATCGGCAACGGCATCAGCCTCATCATCATGGCCGGTATCATCGCGCGCATGCCGGCGGCGGCCTCGACCTTGTTTTTCGAGAACGGCCATTTCAAGGACACGGTGTTCACTCTGGGCGGCGGTGGGGGCGGCCGCGATATGAGCTTCGAGAAACTCGTGGTGCTGGTGGTGTTATTCGTTACGGTGGTAGTCGGGGTCGTAGCAATCACCAAGGCCCAACGGCGCATCAAGACGCAATCGGCCAAGCACGTTCGCGGTCGTCGTGTCTTCGGTGGCACAAGCCAATGGCTGCCGCTGCGCGTCAACCAAGCGGGCGTCATGCCGGTCATCTTCGCCAGCAGCTTGCTGGTGTTGCCTTACTTCCTTTTCGGCGCGCTCGCACAGGCCACCGAGTGGCGTTGGGCTCAGGTCATTCAACAGACCTTCGAGCGCCAGGGCTACTGGTACACCATCATGTTCATCGCCCTGATTTATATCTTCTGTTATTTCTGGACGGCGATTATCTTCAATCCGAAAGACATGGCCAACAACCTGAAGGATTACGGCAGCTTCATTCCCGGTTATCGGCCAGGCAAGCGGACGGCGGAGTATCTCGAGCGTGTCATGATTCGCATCACCTATGTGGGTGCGGCGTTCCTGGCCGTCATCGCCGTCATTCCGACGCTCATCACCAACACGATGAACGTCGATCCGAACGTGGCCAGCTTCTACGGCGGCACGGGCCTGCTTATCGTCATCAGCGTAGCCCTGGATTTGGTACAGAAAATCAACAGCCATCTGGTCATGCGCAATTATCCGGGATTGACGGAGGATTGAGCAAGCGCAACCGATTTATCGGTTCGCGCGAAACGATAAATTACAACCTCCCTTGCTTATTGAATTGTCATTTCCCAAAATAATCGGTGAAGAGATTCGTCCGGGGTTCGGCGCCCCGGTCTTCCCACCACGGCAATGAATGTGCCGCCCTTCCTATTGAGGCAGGCTGGGTGGCGGAACAGGGCCACCCATGCGTCTTATACTTCTCGGTCCGCCAGGATGCGGTAAGGGAACTCAGGCCAAGCTGCTCAGTGAGCGCAACAGCCTGGAACACATCGGTACCGGCGACATCCTCCGCGAAGCAATTCGCCAGCAAACGCCCGCGGGACTGCGCGCTCACCCCTATGTTGAACAGGGTCAACTTGTACCAGACGACCTCGTCAACGATGTCGTAGCCGAGCGCTTCAATCTTAGCGATCCGCCGGAGCGCTTCGTCCTGGACGGCTATCCGCGCACACTGGCTCAGGCCATCGCGTTCGATCAAGTGCTGCACCAGCACTACTTCGATCTGACTGCCGTTATCTTTCTCGATGTCAGCGATGATGAGATCATCGCGCGCGTCGGCGAGCGCTGGAGCTGTCCCAAGCCAGGCTGCAAGGCAACCTACCACACCAAAAGCAAGCCACCGAAGGTCCCCGGCGTCTGCGATTATTGCAGCACCAAGTTGATTCAGCGCGAGGACGACCGTCCGGCGACGGTGAAGGCGCGATTAGTGGTGTATCATAGAAATATAGAGTCGCTGTTGGGACACTACCGTGTCCGCGGCTTGCTCCACGAAGTTCCGGGGCATGGAGCGATCGAGAAAGTCTATGCCAACATCATGAAAGTCTTGAACGAACAGGCGAAACGTAAATGTTAAGGGCATTTTTTCCTCAGAAGCCGGAATTGAAATCGCCGCGCGAAATCGGCCTGATGCGCGAGGCCGGCAAACTCGTCGCCGAGGCGCTACGTCTGTGCCGCAGCATGGCCCAGCCCGGCGTCAAAACCATCGACATCGATCAAGCCGTCGAGGCGCTGTATGCCTCACGGGGCGCTTTGCCGCTCTTTAAGGGATATCCGGGCCGCGTGCCCTTTCCGGCGGTGACGTGCATATCCCTCAACGAGCAAGTGGTTCACGGCATACCCGGCCAACGCGCCATCCGCGAGGGCGATCTACTGAAAATCGACACCGCCTGCAAGCTCAACGGCTGGTGCGCCGACGCCGCCATAACGTTGATGATCGGGCAGGTCAGTCCAGAAAAGCGCCGACTCGTCGAGGTCGGCGAGCTGGTGCTGAAGACTGCGATGATCGAGATGGCCCGGCGCAAGTGGTGGTCTGAGGTGGCCGGTCACATGCAGCGCGTGGCCGAGTCGGCCGGTTTCAGTGTAGTGACGCAGTATGTCGGCCACGGCATTGGCCGCGTCATGCACGAGAACCCGCAAGTGCCCAATTTCGTCAACCGTGAATTGCGCAAGCACGACTTCAGGCTGGAGGAAGGGCTAGTATTGGCCGTGGAGCCAATGGTTAACATGGGTCGCGCCGATACGGACACGCTGCGCGATCACTGGACCGTCGTGACACGCGACGGCCTGCCGAGCGTTCACGTCGAGCATACGCTTGCCGTGACGCGCGAGGGCGTCTATGTCGTGACGGCGGATGAGGAAACGCTGATTCCGCGCTCGTAGACGTTTTCATCACCTCGGTTTGGGCCGCTCCCAGGTCGGATCGTAATCGAGCGAGAAAATCCGTTGAATGCGTTCGGCACGTCCGCCGCTTTCGTCGCTCAACAATTCCAGCGCCTGGCGGATGTTGGCGAGGCGCGGGTCCTTTTCCAACTCGCTACCGCCGGCGCCGCGGCCAATGCGGTCGAGGATTGCGGCGAGGTCCAGGAGTTTGCAGCGGGCTTCGAGGAAGTACGCATCCAGGGCGGTGCGCGATGGCAAAGGGTTCATGACGTTTGTTTGGAGTAGAGTCGTTGATGTTCGAGGCTCACCAGTTGATTCAAACTTCCCGAACGAAATCCTTCCAGATCGAGATTTATGTAACGAAATCCAAGTTCCTTCAGACGTCGCAATAACTCCTCCCGTATCGTCGGATCGAGCAACCGAGCCATCTCGCCGGCAGGCACTTCGATGCGAGCCAATTCACCTTCATGCAGACGGACGCGGCATTCGCGATAACCCAGGGCGCGAAGATGCTTCTCGGCTTCCTCTACGCGGGCCGTGCGTTCGGGAGTGACTTCGACGCCAGGTGCGAGACGGCTCGATAGGCACGGTGATGCCGGCTTGTCCCACGTCGGCAGGTCCCAGGCCAGGGCCAGGGCGCGGACATCGGCTTTGGTAAAGCCGGCTTCTTGCAATGGATGGCGGACGCGATGCTCCGTTGCCGCTTTCAAGCCCGGACGATAATCGCCGGCATCGTCGAGGTTCGCTCCACTACAGATGCATGCAACCTCCAACTCCGGTAGCAGGGTTTCGATGCGCGAATACAGCTCGCTCTTGCAATAGTAGCAGCGGCTGCCGTCGTTGCGGACATAGTTGGCATCGTTGAATTCCGACGTGGGAACGACGCGATGACAGATGCCGATTCGCTGGGCTAATCGTCGGGCATCCTCGATTTCGGCCCGCGGCACACTCGGGCTGTCGGCGGTGATGGCGATGGCACGATCTCCAAGGGCCAGCCGTGCCGCCTGGGCGACGACCGTGCTATCGATGCCGCCGCTGAAGGCCACCGCAACCGAGCCGAGATCGCGCAACACTTCCAGTAGCCGATCGCGTTTGGAGGCCAACTCGGACGACATAGACGGAAGAGTGGAAACGAAGGAACTCATACCATCATGATACCGAGTGGATCGAAGAGAGTGGATAGTAAACCACCTGTCCCGACCTGCTCGATACCATGAGATTGCGATCTCACGGAGAAGACGAACCTCCGGTAAGGTACAGAATCAGATTGCGCACGGCTTCGATCAGGTTCATCCCAGCCATAATGGCGAAACAGCACAGCCAGAACACGAGAGTCCACCGATCGCCCCAATACGCTCTTACTCGGGAAACCGGAGTGGTAATTCGCGGCTCGACAGGAGCCGCGGTTGACGGTTCGGGTTCCGTCTTTACAGGAGGTTTCGGGGCAAGCGTGGATCGTGCGGTCATGACACAACTCCAGAAACAAGGATGCAGCTCTGCGACAGCCGCCCCTTGAGCAACCGCGATGCCGATGTTCTCTCTCGGCAAATCTCTCCCGCTTGCAGATTTCTCGAAGCAATGAAAAGGCGGACTTCTCGTTATCTTCCGACCAGCTCGGACTCGAGCAATACCGAAAAAACTCGTCGCTTCGTTGGCCGCTTGCCGTCAGGATCAGCCACACTCGTACGGCTGGTGAGCGGTTGAGTCTCAGCGGTGTGCGGCTTGGTCACACTTTCTGCTCAGCAGGTGACACCGACGGCGCTCCTGTCCAACGGTAAGCCTGGTTCCCATATCATCAGAAAGAGGATTATGTACCCGCGCTTGCTGCCAGATGAGGAGGAGGAGCGCATGGCTTTTCGAGACGTGTTCATCGCTCTCGTGATCGGTACAGCCTTACTCGTGGGGGCGTATATCCTCAACTGGTATCGGCCACGTCTCGTAACGGAACAACCCACTGCCAATTTGGTCCGTGCCTCCGGCAAATGCGCGGAATGTCACAGCAATTTGCAGTATTCCATCGTCCATGAATACGAGCTGAGCCTGCACGCACGGAAAAAAATCAACTGTCTGGAGTGCCATCAACCTGCGGAAGGGCAGAAACATCAGGACCATCATGGGTTCGTCATCGCGACGCGCTTGACCGCCGCCAACTGCCGGGCCTGTCACGAACCGGTCTACCAGCAGTACTTGCGTAGTCGCCACGCTGCTCCATCCTGGGCGGCAGTTTATGGCGAAAAAGATCTCACTCCCGAACAAGTCGCCTTCAGCGAGCAATTCCACCCCGGTTCCACACGGCGTCCTGCGCATCCCTTGACGTTCCTGGAAGGAGGGCCGGCTGCCAAGAGTGGCTGTGTGAGCTGCCACACAGTCGGCCGCCCCAACACCGATGGGACGATTGGCACCTGCACGGCCTGTCATACTCGCCATACGGCTTCTGTGGCGGTGGCTCGACAGCCGGCCACTTGCGGACAATGTCACATGGGGCCGGACCATTCACAGATCGAGATTTACGAAGAGTCGCGCCATGGCATCCTCTTTCATGCCCAGGAGAAACTGCTCAATCTGTCGGCCGAACCCAAACGATTGACCTCGCGGGACATGTTCGTGCCCACCTGCGCGACCTGCCACATGAGCGGACTCAATGGCATGAACGTCACGCACGATCCCTCGGAACGGCTCTCGTATAACCTGTTCGCGGAAGTTTCCGAGAAACGTCCCAACTACGCGCGGGCGCAGGCGACAATGAAAGATCTGTGTCGTAACTGCCACGCACAATCGCTCATCGACCGAGTTTATCACGATGCCGAACAAGTCTTGAACAGCACCAATGAGAAGGTCCGCGATGCTCGTGCCCTAGTCGAAGGGTTACGCAAGGACGGCGTTCTGACGGGTAAGGCGTTCGAGCAACCGATCGATTTCGCTTACTTCGATTTGTGGCACTATTATGGCCGCACGGTCAAGCATGGCGCCTTCATGGGCGGCGCCGACTTCGTACAGTGGCACGGCAACTACCCGTTGCTCAAAAACACCGTCGAAATGCGGTCACTGGCCAACGAGCTGCGGAGGCAGCATGGAAAAAAGTAGAACGCAATGGTATCTCCGGCATCCGCTGTGGCTAGAGATCTTCGTCCTGGTCAACCTGGCCTTCCTTGCACCCGACATTTACCTGGCGCACTCTACGAACCTGTTCCGGCACGCAGCGGAATACCTGCCCTTCATCTTCTCGGTGGTTGCACCCATTCTGCTACTGGCGGGACTTGTGGCCGGAAGAGGACAACCGGAAGGAAGGGCCTGCAAGTGGCTGGGTTTCCTGGTCGGTTGGGTCTCGGTTGTGGTGGGAATAGCGGGCCTGGTGTTGCATCTGGAGAGCGGCTTTTTCCGCGAGGAGACGCTGGACAGTCTGGTTTATACAGCTCCCTTCGCTGCTCCACTGGCTTACACGGGGATCGGCCTCTTGTTGCTCATGAATCGCATGGTAAACGCCGATTCTGCCGACTGGCCGCGGTGGGTTCTGCTGTTGGCGATGGGAGGTTTTATGGGCAATTTCATCTTCAGCCTGGCGGACCACGCCCAGAATGGTTTTTTCCATCCATCCGAATGGGTGCCAGTGGCCAGCAGCGCCTTCGCCATCGGGTTTCTTCTGGTTCCCTTCCTGGTCACCGTCAACCGTGCCTTCTTGATCCTCTGTGCCGGCGTCATGATCGGGCAAGTGGTCGTCGGATTGCTCGGCTTTTATTACCACACGACAGCGAACCTCCGCGGCCCGTCTCCGAGCATGTTCGACAACTTCGTCTACGGCGCGCCAAGCATGGCGCCGCTGTTGTTCCCCAACCTCGTGCTGCTCACTCTCCTGGGACTGTGGATCTTGCACCGACATCTGCCGCCGAAGAGCCGGGAACGGGCGAGCGCGATTCATCCGTCCCCGGCCGAGTGGAGGGACTCTTAACAAGCCGACAAGCATTCACTGCTCCAAAGCTCTTCCTGATTGCGCGTTTCCGCCTCAGCACATGAAGGAGGAGGGTCAAGCTCGACCTGGAACACAGCGTTGCCGAGCTGAAGCTTATCGCCCTGCCACAGCGGATATTCCGTGTGCTCCCGTGTCAGCGCTTTCTCGAATGGTTCTTCCCTGCCGCGCTGGCCGATTTTCTCACCGTTGACGTAAGTGCCGTTCAGACTCCCGAGATCCTGAATGCGGACAAGCGGCGCGGACACCTTGATCCGGCAGTGGCGCCGGGAAACCAGGGCAAAGGGATCGGCAATGCACAAGGAACAATCAGTCGATCGGCCCAGGGTGCAATCGGCCCCGTTCTTGAGTATTAAATCCTGTCCCATCATGGGACCTGACGTGACATGCAGAATAACGCGCTCAAACATGGTGTCTCTCCTTTCACGCGAGTCGCAAGCGACTGGACATGATCGGCCACAAGTGGATGGCCCACAACGTCAGACCCATCACTTCCAGCACGCCGCTGAGACCCGTGATTGGGAACGCTGCGGGAACGAAATCGGTCAGCATTTGACCGCAGACGCGCAAGGCACAGCCGGCATTCAGTAACAGAAACGGAACCCAGAGCCTGGACAGGCGGTTTTGATCGATACCATTGAGCGTCGGCACGACGCGAGCAGCGACGCCGACAATCATCAGACTAATGAATCCGACGGTGATGGCGTGACGAATGGCTCCGAAGTAGGCGTGCGAGAAATGAAGTCGTGCCGCTTCGCTGTCGGACGCCAACCAGGGAACCAGAACGTGCTGATGGACCGGCAGCAACACGAGCATGGCCAACGAGACCAGTAGCCAGCCGTAAGCGGCTCGGAGGAATTTCAACGTGCGATCCGTTTCGGCCAATGTGCCGAAGATACCCCACTTGCAGACCAGGACCGCGATCGTTCCAGCTAAGAGGAGGACCGAAGCGTACCACAACCCAATCCAGGCCAATCCGCCTGCACGGTGCATCACCAGGCCCACAACTTCACCGACGATGGCGGCATTGAGACAGACCAGGGCGGTGAGATTCAAACGCCGGCTCGGCAGTGGCAGGCCGTAATGGTGATGGAAGATCCGCTGGCTAACGCCGAGGATCATCAGCAGGGCGAAGCCGTGGATTTGTACGTCCCGTAGCGCACTCTGCCACGTAGCGACCAGAGAAACCAACTCCGCACGGCCCGAGGCGTGCAGAGTGGCAGCCAGGTAAACGCTTTCGTAGACAGCCTGGACGAGGAACCATGCCAATGAGCTGACGATGTAGTAATCGGAAGGAGCCAGCGGCTTACCTGCGATACGCCATGTCGCCGCGATGTTCCAGACGAACAGAAGGATGGCGAGAACCTCCAGTGTTGAGAAGAAGATGGCGGCCGGCCCGGCCCAGGGTGCCGCGGCTGCCGAGGGTTCCATTACGGATCGGCCGATGATCCCAGCGAGCATCAGCCACAAGGTGGCGAGCGCCAGGTTCGGATAAGCCAGGGTCGTCTGCTTGAATCGAGGAAACGCCTGATAGGCGAATCCCATGACAAACAATCCGACCCAGCCGAAGATTTGCGCATGACCGTGGGCATTCACGTCGTGCAGCCCCGCTTCTGTGAATGAACCACTCAAAGCAATACGCACAAGCAAGTACGCTCCCCAGGCCGCACCCAGAGTCAGGGTCACGACTATGCCAGCCTTGAAGAACGGCCGATAAATCGTGTCCGCGCGGGAGGGCGCATCGGCCAGAGGCAGCGAGAGAGGTTGAGAGGTTCGTGATTGCCTGCCGATCCGTTCCATCAAGCTACACATGAGGCTCCTCGCATTCTGGATAAATTCATCCAATTACTCTTGTAAATGGTTGCAAATTGAATGCCGTATGAAAAGTCCACTTGTCCGGGGCATTTCCCGGGGCTAAACCCTCTGGGCGGTTTGCAAGTAACGATGAGGCAAGGAGCACTGTGCGGATCGGCACAGTTGCGACTGCGATTCAGCACATTTCCACGAGCTAGGAGACTGGCCTTTGCCATTCGGCGGGCGCGATCACAAGAAGCGATGGAACGAGGAAGACCACCAACGCAGCGACGCTAGGTTTGTTTTAACTATTGTCGGCGGTTGGCGGAGCAACGGAAGAGGGGCGGTTGAACCATGACGTATGACGACGCCTTCTTGCAAGCGATCCTCGAAAACCCCGACGATGATGCGCCGCGATTAATCTATGCCGACTGGCTGGAAGAACGCGGCGATCCGAGGGGAGAGTTTATCCGTATCCAGTGCCAGCTGGCCGCACCGTCAGCGAACGACAAGAGACGCCCTCAGCTGGAACGGCACGAGCGCGACCTGCTCGCACAGCATCAAGACAGATGGTTGGGGAAGTTGCAGCCCTTGCTGCGTGGTTGGGTATTCCAGCGAGGCTTCCTCGATGCCATCTCTGTTCCTGCCGCCATCTATCTGCAGCGTAAGGCCATTCCTCATCCGGCCACCGTCCGCCGAGTCGAGGTGGATCTGGATGGGTTCGACCCTCCCTTACACATCGTCGAACTGGTGCCGGAATCGGTTGCCCGCGAGAATGTCGTGCTCCCGATCGGTTTACGCGACCGAACACTCGTGATGGCGGCGTTGGAGCCGCGCGACACGGAGATGATGGTCAAGGTGCAGTTCATTCTCAACCGCGATATCGAATTCGTCGCTGCAGACGGCGACCAACTGATTGCGGCGATTGATCGCCTCTACGGTGCTACGGAGACTGAGTCGGTGGACTCGATTTTGTATGAATTTGTTGATTCTGCTATCGAGTTCAAGACAGGGGTGGAAGATGATGATTCTCCTGTAGCCCAACTGATTGCCCTCATTATTCGAGAAGCCCATGATGTACATGCGAGCCAAATTCGAATTCGACCCAGGGCCGAGAGCGTTCAGGTTCTTTATAGGCTCGATCGTCAGTGGGTTGAGCGGGACGTACTTCCAAAGCGAATGCTGTCACCCATCGTTAACCGGATTCGACGGCTGTCCGGCCTTGCATTCATCAGCGAGGGCGCTGGTCAAGCGGGATATGTGCGAGGTGTCCCCCGCGATTTTCCCTTGGATCTTGCAGTCCATATCCAGCCGACGAAACAGGGACCAAGTGTAACTCTTATTTTCTGGCCAACGAGCAATGAATGAAGTCACGAACTCAAGCGGTGTTCCTCCGCATCTGCGTCACTTACACTTCCGGCTCGTTGCGTTTGCCCTCATCCCCAGAAGCGTTGCTCGACGCCCCAATCTGCCGAGTTGACGCGACTGCTTTGGTATCCCAAACGTCGGCGGTGGCTAAGGATTCTCGGCATGTCTCCGAAGGCTTGCAACCGACCGAAAAGGAAAGGCAGAAATTCACCCACCTGCCACCGACGGTATGCCTTTGCGGCGAGGACGGCGGCGTGCCACGGCAAGGCATGCACCAGATCGTGGCCGGGCAGATTGCGCCAAAAGACGCACTCCTCATTCCGCGATTGCTGTTGGAGCAGGCGGCGCGCCTGTCGGCCATGCGATGCGGACACGCGATGCCACACTCGTGATGCCGGCTCGTAGACGAGACGGTGTCCCGCCCAGTGCAAGCGGAAGGATACATCCACATCTTCGAAATAGGCGCCAAATTCTTCGGGAAAGGCACCGATGTCTAGAAGTGCCTGGCGACGATAAAAGGCGCTGGAAGCGCTGACGCCAAAGACTTCGCCGCTTTGGAGGTAGTGTCGGTTGAGTGGCTGTCCGTGGCCCCGTTTGCCGGCAATGCCGCCCAGGAAATAGCGGTCTCCGGCGCTATCGATTGTGGGTGGACCATTTCCGGGAACGCCACGCAAAACAAGTGGAGCGACGGCGGCAATGCGCGCGTCAGCGAAGTGAGCCAGCGCAGCTTCCGCCCAGCCGGCTGACACCTCTGTGTCATCGTTCAGCAACTCGACGATGGGATGGCGAGCAGCGTGAATGCCGGCATTGACGGCTCCACAGAAGCCACGCCGTCGCTCGAATCGTATGACTTGCACGTCTGAGAATGCACTGGCCGTGGATGAGGCGGAACGGTTCGGCGAGGCATCATCGACAACAAGGATTTCCGTGTCTGAGGGAGCGTGCCGCCGGACGCTGGCCAAGCATCGAGAGAGCAGGTCGGCACGATTATGACTGGGGACAATGATGGTCAGCATATTTCCTATGTTCACATAAGAGGAATGAACGATACCAAAAAACCCAAAGGACACCGCCATGTCAAGAGCAAGGCAGGGTCATCCCTACGGGCGATTGTCCAGCGGTCCGCAACTGGAAGGTGACGGACAGAAGCGGCAAAATGCGGCAGACTTCGAGGGGGCTTGCCAGCTCTACAGGTTCAAAGTCGTGGTTAAGATTATGGAGTCTCTCGCTCAGAATGGTTTAAGGCCAAATCCGTGGAAGCTGAGAGCAGAATGGGGCGAGCCAGCTGGCAATAACTCCCTTGCGGCTCGAAAACAGACAGCGCGTAATTCCCCTCGTTGGAGCATTCGTCTTGCCGGATTTCATCCCTATGGTGCGGGTTACGACATGGTGAGCAACTCACGGAAAGCTCTGTCTTACTTGAGGAGACGTTGCCACTCCCCGATAGTGACGGGGATACGTTTGAATAACTTCTCGCAGGGAATGCAATGCTTGGTCTTGCCGTATGAGACCAGGCAGGCCAACGGCGAGCAACCCTGAGGAGTAAAAGCGCTGCCCAAATAGCCTGCGAGATGATGAAGGCTCCAATCAGGCAAATATCCTCCGCACACGTGGGCAGGACCATCAGGAGGACCCCGAAACTACCAGCGATGACCACGGCGGTCCTGAGCAGGTAAGCTTGCTCTCTTGCGGCACGGAGTAGAGCGGAAAGGAAATTGATAGCAAAATCGAACACGAAGAAGACGGCAAGCAAGCCCATCAATCGCAGCGAGGAGATCAAGATCGCATCGCCGCTTGGGCTGCCCCCAATGAGCCAAGTCAGCGCCTGTCGGCCGCATATGGCGAACCCCCCCCAGGGCAAGAGGAATGCTAGCACCGCGGAGAGACCGAGGCAACGCCGGATAACGCGAGCCAATTCTCGGTTGTCTCCCTGGCTGATGGCCTGCGCGGCGGCAGCACCGATCACCTGAGAACTGCCCCAGGCGACCGAGAAGAGTAACGGGTAGACGCCCGAATGCGTCAGTGTCAAGGCAGCGGAGATGATGTCCCCTGCGCGAATAGCTGTGAGGTACAGCAACAACACGATGAAGCCAGCTACGACCTGCTGCAGGCCGAGCATGGTTCCTTCGGTCAGCATCGCCTTAAGCAGTGCACGGTTAGGCCGGCGGAAACGAGCCACGAGGCAGCCCAACTCGTCACGAGTGACGACGAAGGTCGCCGCCAGAGCCGCCAGTGCGGCTCCCAGACGTGCCAGGCCGGCACCCGCCACCGAGCACGGCAGCAGGCCGATCAGCAGCCAGGCGAGCGCAAGGTGAACCGTGATTGGGACGACGCTGGCAGCTATCACGAGTCGAAGACCAAGGCGCATGGAGCCGGCAAAGTAACCGGTCAGGGCAGTGGTCCCCAGCAGAGGGCCGAGTGCGAGAGCTTGCGTCGCGAAGAAAAGGAATGCCGAGCGAGCGGAGCCGACGGCAAATGCGGCCGCGATTCCAGCGGTCCCGGCCAGCGCGAGGCCGACCACACCGCAGCCGCCGGCCAGGAGCAGTGCCTGTCCGGCCGCCGCGCGCGCGCCATCATCGTCCAAGTCGCCCCTGCAGCGCCCAACAACAAGCGGGCAAACATTGATGATGTTGGCAGTGAAGGCGTGGAAGACGCAAAAGGCGATCCAACTTATGCCGAGGGTCGCGGTGGCCACGGTATCAGTACCCAACAGCGCTCGCTCGACGAGGCCTCCAGCTTTCTGCACGGCGAAGATCAGTGCCTGCGATAGAATCTGAATGGTTAGGAGTCGCAGGCTCAGAGTCTCTGGATGCCTACTCATCAGTGATACCTCCGGCCGTGTTCGGTCGGCCGACTCGCAAACAGATGTGAGAAGCTCGCGTGTAGTCCTCCCCGATGGCACCTACAGGGGATGGCGATGGACGCGCGCACCGGGAGCGGCATCCTGCCAGGCAGGTGGTCCGTAACCTCCGCGTCACTCGACTCGACAAGTTTCTCTAGTCGGGCCAGCAATGTGTGAGTGCAATCAGCCTACAGAACCCCTGGCCAACCACATCCGCTAGCTGTTAAACCGCTTTCGCTGCCCGATCGATCGGTTTCGTGCCCGTGCCAGGCGTTCTCCATCCGGGTTGTATCTGTCATCCATCTTTGTCTCCTGATGTTTTCACCTCGGTAGTATGCTGCCTCTTTTTCCAATCGCCTGCCCGGTGAGTCGTGTTGCTATTTCCCAATGATTGCTGCAGGGGCCATAAAGCGAAGGCACAAAATGCGCGCTTTTTGGGCGCGGATTTTGTCAAATTGTCCGGATGATGGGAAAGCGATGTGCCCGGAAAAGTGAAAGGCCGGCATTCAATCAATGTCTACAAAGGCCGGCCGACGGTGTTGCTGCTCCGGATACTACTCCGGGATGTAAGCTACAGAGTTGCTTGACTTGCCGAATCCACTCGATGATGTTGATGCAGGCAGGCCAAACTGCACTTGCAGTATGGCAAGCGCTATTGTAATGTCCCCCCTCAACATTGGACTCGCCTTTCAGAACAGGTCTTCATGCGTGATGCTGCTCTGCATTTCGCCCACTCCATAATTCCTATCGCTCAATGATGCCCACGCCCGTGGTGCGAGATCACGCGATCCCCATTCGTCCAAACATTCCACTTGATTTGCCTTCTCTGAGCGTTCTGGCTTCTCCGCGCCGCCATCGCACGTCGGCGCACCAGTTTCTCATCCACGCCCGTGGAGCAGCTGCGCTCGTCGTCCGGCGCGACCATTAATCGCTCGAGAATTAAGGAGGAATGACCATGCTGATATCCTTGTGGCGCAGGATGTGGAAGGCAGACTCCATCTCACCTCGAGCAAAAGCGCTCCCAAGGGGTCGTCATCCTTACATTCGGCCGAAACTCGAAGCTCTGGAGGACCGTACGCTGCCGGCGGCTTTGGCAATTGGTTTCCTTCCGCCCTCTCCGGTGGGAACCACCTCCGCCTCCTTCGCTCCCCCACCACACTATCCGGTTGCGACTGCGCCATCCGGTGCCTTGAGCGGCCTGAAACCGATCGGCAGCCAGGCGACCAGCGCGGCCGCCAACCAAATGACGATATCAGTCACGGCGAACTCTCCCGCGAGCGTGATTGACCTAGACGCCGTCTTGAGCGGTGCTCACCCTGAGGGCGGGGTGCAGATGTCGCTGGTGGGCAATTCAAACCCGGGGTTGGTAAAGCCCAGTCTCTCGGACGGAGAGTTGACCCTCACCTACACTCCGTCAAATTGCGGTACGGCGACCATCACGGTGATCGCGACGAATGCCGACGGCTCGTCAGTGCGGGAGAACATCGTCGTCACGGTGCTTGGTCCGCCGCCCAAGTTCGGGGCGGGATTGTCGCCCAGCCCGCGAACCAGCAGACATCTTTAATGTACCGTACTTCCCATGTCTCGTAATTGAGGCATATGCTCTTCCGCCTCGGAACCTACGCTCGGCGTGGGCACGAAAGAGGCGTTTTGCGTCTCGTGGGCTTCCTTCGGCCACGAGACGCGGAGCGTCCCGCTCAGGCGCCCACGCGCCGCGTGGGCGCCTGCAAAGATCGAATTTCTGAACCAGATTACAGGGCAAGTGCCTCTTCTTCTCAGCAAATTCTTCGCGCAGACGCTTGACCTTCTGCTCCAGGGGAGTGAGAATAATCTCTACCTTTCGCCAAGCCGCCCGTTCGGTTATTTTCGTGGCCCTCATTTCTTCAACGTCGAGGGAGGCGTCCACCTGTTCCTTTCTTGGCCATTGTGCGCGATCGCATGTGATTTCTTGAAGCCCGCCCCAAAAAGACTTGCAGCTGTGTTCTTTCACTCGGGGTCCGTCGATGACGCAATCCACCGTGTTGCTGGAGCAGGCCCGACAGGGCGATCGAGAAGCGCTGGGCCAACTGTTCGAGGCACAGCGGGCAGCCTTGCACCGCCTGGCCGAACGACAGCTCGATGGACGAATCGCCGTGCGCATGGATGCCTCCGATATCATCCAGCAGACTTTTCTGGAGGCGCATCGCAGCTTCCGGCAATTCGTCGGCCAGAACCCGCAGCAATTGGTCGCCTGGCTTGAGGGCATCCTGGATCACAAGATCGCCAGTGTGATCCGCGACCACGCTCTTCTCCAGAAGCGCGCCGTGCAGCGGGAGCGATCCCTGGACGACTCCCACAGGGGCATGGCGTCATTGAAACAAGAATTGGATGCCGGCCTTTCGACTCCCAGCCAGAAAGCGATGCGAGGAGAGCAAGAGCAACTTCTGATGGAGGCCCTGAGCGCGCTGCCCGACGATCAGCGCGCTGCGGTTCGGCTACGTCACCTGGAAGGCTGGGCGCTGGCCGACATCGCACGGCATCTGGGCCGAAGTCCCGCGGCCACGGCGGGGCTGATTAAGCGGGGTATGCAAGCTCTGCGTCGCCAACTGGGCCGGGATAGCTGAGAGGATGCCCTTTCTCGGAGGACTGACGCGTCCGGCTCGCCCGATGAGAGACAGCGAGTAGACACCAGCCATGATCCCATCTTACTCGACGGACTCCTTGCGACACGGCTTGCTCGAAGACGTGTTGGAAGAGTACATGCGGCGCCTCGATAAAGGGGAGGTCGTCGATCGAAATCAATTCCTCGCCCAGCACCCGGAGTTGGCCGAGGAACTGCGGTCGTACTTCGCTGGAACCGATGAAGTGGAACGGCTCCAGCGGCGACCGGAGAGAGAGACATCGGCCTTGTCTCCCACGGGCGACCTGCCCCAGATGTGCGCGTCCCCCCTAGGAAGCGGCGAGGTTCGCCGCATCGGCGAGTATGAACTGCTGGAACAGATCGGCTATGGAGGCATGGGGGTCATTTACAAGGCCCGACAGCTTCGTCTCCAACGCTTTGTCGCTGTCAAGATGATCCGTCCTGACCGGCTGGAATCGGCGGCGGACGTGCTACGTTTCCGCAGTGAGGCGGAAACCGTCGCCAGCCTGGAGCATCCGAACATCGCGCCGATCTATGAGGTCAATGAATGCGAGGGTGAGCACTACTTCAGCATGAAGCTGATCGAGGGTGGCAGCCTCGCCCAGCACTTGCCCCGCCTCGCTGCAGATCTGCCAGCCGCGGTGAGGATGCTCATCCTGGTGGCCCGCGCCGTCCATTACGCCCATCAGCGGGGGCTGCTGCACCGCGACCTGAAGCCCGCCAACATTCTGCTCGACGCGGAAGGCCGGCCGTACGTCACGGACTTTGGCCTGGCCAAGCGCCTGGGGCCAAAGCCCGGAGAGGCGAGCCTGACGCAGCAAGGGATGATCGTGGGCACACCCAGCTACATGGCTCCGGAGCAGGCGTCCGACCAGGCCGCCGTGAGCACGGCGGCCGATGTTTACAGCCTGGGGGCCATCCTTTATGAGTTGCTGACCGGGCGACCGCCTTTCCGTGGCTCGACACCCCTGGACACGCTCCTGCAGCTTCGGGAGCAGGAACCAGCCGCGCCGCGCAGCGTCAACAAGAGGGCGGACCGCGACCTGGAGACGGTTTGCCTGAAATGCCTGCACAAAGAGGCGCAGCAGCGCTACCCCTCCGCCGCTGCCCTTGCCGACGATCTGGAGCGCTGGCTGCGCGGCGAACCGATCCAGGCACGGCCGGTGGGGCGCTGCCGCCGCACCATCAAATGGGCGCGGAGAAAGCCCCTTCTGGCAACGGTGCTTACCCTGCTCGTAATCGTCTCTTGTGTGGGATTGTTGGGCGTGATTTGGCAATGGCGGCATGCCGTGGACTCCGCTGAGGCAGTGCGGCAGACGGCGTACGCGCGCGCCATTGGCCAATCTTACGCCGAGTGGCGCTCCGGCAATGCCGGCTCGGCCGAGTGGCTGCTGAACGAGTGCCCCGAGGAGTTGCACGGTTGGGAATGGCACTACCTCCGACGGCTCTTCCGTCTACGCCAGCTGGCCACTCTCTACGGCCATGATGATGTCGTGTTGGCGGTGGCTTTTAGCCCCGATGGCTCGCGCATGGTCTCCGCCGGCGCCGACAGGCTTGTTAAGGTCTGGGACCGGCAATCTGTGCGAGAGATACTCACCTTGCGCGGCCATGCGGCTGCGGTGACAGCCGTAGCCTTCCGACCCGATGGCCGACGCCTGGCCAGCGGTAGTGCCGACGGGTCGGTGTTTATCTGGGATACCACCAGCGGAGAAACGGTGATCACATGGCGGTGCCATGCGGGCGCGGTCACCGGTTTGGCCTTCGATCCCTCGGGTCGGCAGTTGGTCTCGACAGGGAGCGGAAAACCGGCTGGGGGAGAGTTGAAGCTCTGGGATGCCGCCAAAGGGAAGACTCTCGCCTCTCAGACCCTCGCCTCTCAGACCTGGATGGACCCCGAAGAGGCGGACCCCCTGGGCCGACTCGCCGCCGTGTCCTTCAGCCCCGATGGCCGGCAGCTGGTCACCGCCAGCCACAATGGATACGTCCTCTTCTGGGATGCGGCCGCGCTCAACAAGCGTCCCACCTCCTTTCCCTTTGAGGAGCAAAATACGCGGACCGTCCCGTGGACGAGTGTGACATTCAGTGCCGATGGCCAGTGGGTCGGCGCCGGTAGCTCAAATGGAGTGGTGCGGGCGTGGGGCAAATCAACACTCCAGGAGAGACTAACGTCCCAGGCGTTCATTACTCCGAACGAAAATGGGGTGTCCAGCGTGGCTTTCGGCGGCCCGGACGGCCGTATCCTCGCCGCCGGCAGCGCCGACAACACTGTCCGGGGGTGGATCACCAAGACCGGCAAGCCCGCCTTCACCTTGCGCGGACATCACGGAGCGGTCACAACCGTGGCGTGCAGTCCCGATGGTGAGAGTCTCCTCTCGGGGAGCCAAGATCGGACCGTGAAACTGTGGGACATACGCCGCCTCGACGATGACTTGACTCTGCGGGCGAGCGAGAGATACACGAGCATCGCCTTCAGCCCGGCCGGCGATTACCTCGCCTCGGCCTCCCGCGACAAGGCTGTGCGGATCCGCGACCTGACCACGGGGAAGGTCGATAAATGGCGAAGCCTCCCCGAGACCGTCAACGACCTGGTATTCAGCGCCGATGGCGTTCACCTGGCGTGCGCGGGGGACGATGGAGTCATCCGCATTCGGGAGGCCTCTACCGGGCGGGAGACGCTTTCCCTGCGTGGTCATAGCGGTCCCGTTCATTCTGTGGCTTTCAGCCTCGGCGGCGGTCGTCTCGCTTCCGCTGGCGAAGACGGGACGGTTCGAGTTTGGGATGTCGTGTTGGGTCGAGAGATGCACCGCCTGACGGGTCACGCGGGTGCCGTCCACGCGGTGTCGTTCAGCCCCGATGGAGGCCGCATCGGCTCCGCCGGCGCGGATGGGATCGTCCACGTGTGGGACGCTAACACGGGCCAGGAACGCCTCGCTCTCGGCGACCACTGTGGTCCGGTTCACGCCCTAGCCTTTCGCCCAGATGGCGGGCGCCTGGCCGCCGCTGGCCAGGACGGAGTCATCCGTGTCTGGGACGCGGCCACCGGTAAGTTGGTCCGGAATCTGCATGGGCACACGGGTCCGGTGCGCGGTCTCGCCTACAGCCTGCAGGGGCGCCTGGCATCAGCTGGGGATGATATGGCCGTGAGACTGTGGGATGCCGCAGGACACGAGTTACTGGCACTACGAGGACACTACGGAACGGTCCGCGCCGTCGCCTTTGGTCGAGACGGACACCGGCTGGCGTCGGCCAGCGATGACCGCACGATCAAAGTCTGGGATGGAACTCCTCTACAAGAGACGAGCGACGACTAGAAAAGAACGAGAATCAACGATCACTCCTCCCGGCGCCGACTGCCTTTCACCCGATCCGCACGTCATTTTGAAAAACCCGCGCCCAGAATCCCTCGCTTTTGTGCCTTCCCTTAGTAGACCCTGCCACGATTATTTGTAGACAGCAATGCCGCTGACCAGGCAGGCGGAGGAGGAGAAGCAACACATACCACCAAGGGGAACAGCTCAGGAGAAAACGATGGATTACCAACACAACTCGGATGCCGACTCTGTGGTACGGGCGCGTGGTCTGATCGCACAGGTGGCACGAGGAGTCGAACAGCTGGAGGACGTGGCCGGCCTTGCTTTCTGTAGGCTGACCGCGCTCGGAGGGTTGATGGCTCAGATCGAAGAACAACTCCAATCGCTTGACCGCGACGCCATCGATGCCGGGCTGCTCAGCGCCGCGACGGTCTGCCGAGAAGCCGAGATCCTGCTCCGCTACCTTGATTCGGTCCAATGGGATTCCGTTCGGGACGCCCCGAACGGAAGGAGCCGAGCACGGTCGCCAGCCCCACTGTGCGGCGGCGTAGCAAGCGGCGGCTAATCAGGCGTGGGCTGAGGCTGATCATGTCACGGTAGCGTCCTCATCGGGAGTGACGGCCTCTGCGCCGCGCTCCTGATGGGGATACTACCCAAATCGCCACCACGACCCGAAGAGAGGCAACAGGACGGACACGGCAGAAGTCCGGCCGCAGATATCGTGCAACCACCACTCATTCCCATCCGACGCCAGCGACGCCCGATCCCCAGGCGACTGACTTGCAGCGAGATCCTGCTGCCCAGCGGTCTGGGACGCCGCGATTGCTGGCACGCTGCGTCCTTCAATTTCGGCCGGTCCGGTGCCGCCGACCGAGCTGGAAGCAGATCGAGGACGCCATGAAAGAGAGAAAGAAACAGCAAATCGAAACCCCGCATGACAGCCACGGCCGCCCGACCGAGAACGATGAGGATCTGACGAAATTTGCGCTGGCCATGCGCCGGGCACTCAAACGCGTCGCGGATTATGCTATGCGCCACGACAACGCGGCCGAGGCGGCGAACGAGGCGCTCGCACTTCTACGTGCCGAATTTGTCTGGCGCTTTGATTTATTACGTTCTCGGCAACGTCAGCCCGTCCTGATCGTCCCGAAGCCGCTGTCTCCTGTCACCGTCATCACTTGTGAGTCTAACGCTTGACTAGGCCAGCCAATGTTTCGCCTTCGGAGTATCTCGGCCATGAGCACGCGCAAACAGCTGAAAACTGAGTTGACTCGACAGTTCTGGGAACGTATCCTCCCTCCGGCTTGAGTTAACCACTCTCTCTGCTCAAGCCTCGTGTGCCGGAACAGCGTGAGCCTTGGAGGATTAGGACCGGCAAAAAGTAATTCGGCGGGTCATCTCGTCACTTGACCTCCGCTAGAAATGCTAGTTCCCTCACGAGCATTTGATTCGCCCGTACTTAGCTTACCCATGTCCGCAAATATCGATGCCCTTTCCAGGCTTAAGATAGGAGTCAGTCCATGTTCTCTCTTTACCGTCATTGGATGAAAGCTCGGCCTGTCATCTCACCACTAGAAGGTCGGCCCGGAAAGCGGCGCGCCACTTTTCGTCCTCGACTGGAAGAACTGGAGCCTCGCTTGACTCCATCGGTCGATCTGCACGCTAATCTTGCGCTTTCGAATCCGACTCCAAATGTGCAAGTCGTAAGGGCGAATTCGGTGTCCGCAACCGTCCTTCCGGCGCAGCCCCTGGGTTTTAGCCCCCAACAGATCAGCAAGGCCTACAACTTCAACGACATCACCTTCAACCAAGGCACTATAAAAGGTGATGGGAGCGGGCAGACCATTGCGATCGTCGATCCCTACAGCCAACCCAATATCACCGGCGATCTGCAGACGTTCGACTCAACTTTCGGACTTTCTGCTCCGCCGACCTTCACGGTGGTTAACCAGTCTGGCGGCAACGCTCTGCCGGTAGCTGATGCGACCTGGGGCCTGGAGGAGAGTCTCGACGTGGAGTGGGCTCATGCAATGGCGCCCGGAGCGAACATCCTTCTCGTCGAGGCCAACAGCACGAGTTGGCCGGACCTGATAGCCGCCGTCAACTATGCCCGTAACCAGGCGGGCGTGTCGGTGGTCTCCTTGAGCTGGGGCGGCACCGAGGGGGTCGATGAAGCCTTTTACGATACCTACTTTACCACGCCTTCCGGCCATAACGGCATCACCTTTGTGGCTGCCAGTGGTGACAGCGGTTCCGAAGGCGCGCCGATTTATCCCTCCGTCTCGCCCAATGTCCTGGCCGTCGGCGGTACACGGTTGGGCCTCAACAGTACCGGCACCTATGGCTGGGAGACGGCATGGGACGGTAGTGGCGGGGGCATTAGTCTCTATGAATCTCGGCCTGGGTTCCAGAAGAGTATCGTGACACAACCCGGCACCGGGAGAGCTGTGCCCGATGTTGCATATAACGCCTCAAACCTCTCGCCTTACGCGGTCTACGATAGTTGGTCTTATAGTGGCTGGCTTACCGTGGCGGGTACCAGTGCAGCAGCGCCTCAGTGGGCTTCCCTGCTGGCCATCGCCGATCAGGGACGCGCTCTGAACAGCGAGAGTACCCTCGATGGCGCTACCCAAACCTTGCCCGCGCTCTACCAACTGCCGTCTTCCGATTTCCATGACATCACCTCCGGCAGCAATGGCGCTTACTCAGCCAGCCCTGGGTACGATCCTGTCACCGGACGAGGAACGCCGGTAGCAGATCAAATCGTCTCCGGGCTCGTCTCCTATGGCACTGGCAGCACGACGGGTTCCCCACCATGGGTGGTGAAACCAGCCACCGCTTCGCCAAGTACGGTCCCTGGCAAGACAACTATTCTGAGCGCTCTGGGCGGCGATGTTGGCGGAGCCGCCAGTTTAACTTACACATGGTCCGCCCTGAGCGGACCAGCCTCAGCGCCGTTGCCGACGTACAGCATCAATGGCACCAATGCGGCCCAGAAGACTCAAGTCACCTTCTACAAGGCTGGGACCTATGTTCTGCGAGTCACCATTGCGGATCCCAGCGGCAAAACGATCACCAGCAATGTATCTGTAACCGTCGCGCAGACGCTGACCAGTATCGCCATAACCCCCAGCAACCCGAGCGTTGCCGACAGCGGTACTCTGCAATTCCAGGCGACCGCCAGGGATCAGTTCGGCACCTCCATGAGCACACAGCCGAGCTGGACTTGGAAACTCACCAGCGGCGTCGGCAGCCTCAGCAGTAGCGGCTTGTTTACCGCCCCAGCTAGCGGTACAGGCCAGGCCACCGTGCAGGCGACTAGTGGTGGATTGACGGGCTCTACATCCCTCACTTTCGGTCCCACCCCCGTGGCTCCCTCGAACCTGAACGCCACAGTGTTTTCGTCGCGGCAAATGAATATCTCCTGGCAGGATAATTCGAACAACGAGACCGGATTCATCCTGCAACGCTCCACGAATGGGGGCAGCTGGACCACAATATCGAAAGTTGGCGCGAACGTGACCACTTATTCGGATAACACGGTCTACCGCGGCACGACATACTCCTACCGAGTGTGTGCTTACAACAGCTTTGGCGATTCAGCATTCAGCAACACGACGGGGAGTATTACACCCAGTGTGCCCGGACCCATCTCGCCGGCAGTACAGCCTCAGATTGTCCGGAGTGGCGAATCGACACGCTCCGCAACGAGCATCGGTGTTTTCAGCGCACAGAAAAGTAATGCAGCCGGTCTGAGCAACTCTTTTGCAGAACTTGCCTTGAGTAGCAATGAGCTCTCGCTGACCGCCCTGGGGTTGTCCCGATCGGTGATGGAGAAATCACCGACCAAGGCACCGATGATCGAAGATGCGATCTGGTTAGCGTTGAGTAATGAACTGATGCAAAACGCCTTCAATCCTGACTTTGTACCTCTTCTGGATGCGTTGTGGCCAGTTTGGAGATAGGTAGCGAAGTAGGATTGATTCAAGCAATCGGACGCGGGAGCGAGAAGGAGGAAGAGCGGCCTGGGTAGCCGTGACTTCCTCCTTCTTCCTTTCCTAGAAAGACAATCACCCAATTCTTCGCTGGAAGAATTCTGCCGGCGATCCGAGTGACAGTGAGCAATCCGCAGAAGTCAACTGAAAAAAATGACCACCTCGGGTAGCATGCGAACCTACCCGAGGTGGTAAGAGTACCTAGCGACAGATTGAAAACCCGGTGGCACAGGCAAGAATGCCTGTGCCACCGGGTTTTGAAAGAGCTTCTAGGGTCACACCCGCGCCGCGTTGAGAGCCAGCGAGCCAGCGCAGAACCGCCGTCGCAAGGTTACCGCTCCCATCCCGCAGAAGGCCAGAATCCCCAGTACCAGACTGGATGGCTCTGGTGTTGACTGAACCGGTCCCGGCGAGCCGATGGTCGGCGGTGGGTTTGGAACTTGTGGTGTCGGCGAACCAATCGATCGGCCTGTCGAGTTCGTCACTTTGACCAGGGCGTCGATCTGCGGAAGAATCGTCGATCCGGGCGGAGCCAGCGTCATAAGGCTCGGATTGATCGTCACCGAGTAGAGATGGCCCGCCAGCAGCAGCTTTTCCGTGGTCGGACTGCTGAAGGAATTAGTTAAGTGGGAAGTCGTGTCGGTCACCGTCCCGGAGAGGAGACCGTGGAAGGTCAGATCGCCGGACTGGCTGGAATGGTTGACCTTGAGTTGCAGCGTTAAATTGTAGCCGACCTTATACACGTCGGGTGCCGCGCTCGTCGCGGAGCTGGTGGTCGTCACCGTGGCGGCGGGGATGGACGAGGCGCCGCCGCCGTCCTGAGCAAGTGCCAGGGCCACGCTGCCGGTTCCGCTGCTGAGAACGGCAGCCGGCGAGATGCTCCAGTGATATGACCAGTCCATGAAGTCGGCTCGGGATTGCATCGTTGCACCCAAGAACAACAGAGCGGCAAGAGAGAATCGCAAAAGCCCTTTCATGATTCGGACTCCTTTCCTTATGGGAAAGCCGTTATGGCCGATCGCTGGGGATCGTACCGGCACGGAGGAAGATTCCTGAGAGGTTGTCCGGAAAGTCCCCCTCTTCCCTTGGGGAAGAGGGGTCGGGGGTGAGGGGGGCAGGCCCTTGCAAGCGCCGGCACCCTCACCCCAACCCCTCTCCCTCAAGGAGAGATGGTCTTTTAGGACAAGCGCTGAGAACGTTAGAGACGAGGGGACTGCTGAGCCGTCATGCCCTTCTTCCGTCTGCGCCAACCCAACACGCCGGCGCAGGGAAAGGCAAGGGCCGCCAGAGACAGCGTCGAAGGTTCGGGGACGCCACTCACTACGCCACCTCCGCCGCTTCCGGGTGTCACCGTCACGAAGGCGTTGAGACTACCTGCATTGGTGGCTCCCGGAGGTCCGGGCGGTGTGTAGTTGCCCAGGGAGACAGTATAGGTGTTGCCTCCCAGGGTCAGTGCCTGAGTCGTGGGCGACGTGATCGCGTTCTTGATATTGGCGCTGCTATCCGTGAGGGTCCCACTGAAGAAACCCGAGAAGTTGAGGCTGCCGGTCGCTTGCGAGGCGTTATCTCGCAAGTTCAGGGTAAATGTGTAGGCAGCGTGATTGAACATATCTGGAGTGGACTGCAGTGCCGTACTAAAAGTACGGAGGTTGGTGATCACAGTGTTCGATGAACCCGCGGAGGACTTGCTGGGTTCATTGGTCAGACCGATCCAACCAGAACCTCCGCCATCGGCAGCGATTTTGGCGCTACTGGGTTCCCAATTATACGTCCACGATATCAGGTCGGCTCGGGCCGAGTCGGTAGCCGACAGGAGCAGGGCGAAGGCCATGCAGGCCCAATAGGGCGACGAAATTGATTTGCGCATGGGTCCTTCCTTGCATTGGGGGCGATAACTAAGGATTGGCGATTGGGAGGCGAATTGAGTCAACAAATCCCAGGCAGAATGACATGCAAAAGCATCGTTGCTTCTGCCATGTCGGAGCCGCCCCGACGGGAGGACGCATCTTAATGGTGAAGGCATGCAAAAATCAAGACTTGTTTTAATGTGTCCACTCGTACCAATTTGGGCAGGCACAGACCGTGCTGAGCATCTCTGCGGTGCAAAACTCGGTAGTATTCGCTGCCCAGTGAGATACAGATGAATAGACCACCTTCGATCAAACTCAAGCTCGGCCCTATGTTGCTGCGTTATGGCGATATGTGTCGATTGGAAAGTGCCTGCCGACTTCAAACCGCAGTCGAAATCCAATAATCCCACGATGTTTCTGCCGGTCATGGTCTATGGGGTGTGGACGCAAGGGCGGCGCGCGTAGGTGATTGGAACCGTCCGAGAAAGAGATTCGGCCGCGACGCCTTTGTCACGACCGTTAACGCCGACGCTTGACTTGCGGAACACGCCAGCGTCGTGGGGGAGAGAAGTGTCGCTTTGTGCTAAGGCGAGGGGGCATCGTCGCATATCGGTCAAGGATGGTCAAGCGGAGGCGGTGGATCTGCCTGGTGCGCTGTGGACTGGGGGCGGCAAGCGGGGCGATAACGTGGCTTTCTTCAATCCTTTCGCCCTCTTGGGGCGTCTAATCCTATGGAGAGAGTAGGGCGGGTTTGGTGGTGACGATGGAGCACGGAATACCTTCATTTCGCCAGCACTGGCCCGCCCGTTTCTCTTCGATGTCGATTACCTCGACGACGTGATGAACTCTCCCCCGGCGGACCTGTCATCTTGCATACGAGCCTCAGCTGTGAAAAACGAACTGATCCTTTTGGCGGGCGTCCGTCTCGTCGAAGTGAGAAGCAGGAGGGGCGGCGCCAGCGATGGTGAAAATGATGATTCGAATCATCATTTTATTGGTATGGCTACGTGATTTCTTCTGTCCACGATCCTCACCGACGCCTCCAAGCCATCCGTTCAACTCATGACCGAGAGGCTGACGCCGCGACCGAGGACGAACCCAAAATCCAGGGACGATGAAGGCAGCGCGGCGGGAAGTGGCTCGCTGTGTGCGAGGCCAGTGTGTGCAAGCCGATTCGAGATCCTTGGCTGCTTCGGTGGCTCAAGAGGTGAGCGCTCGCGATCCGGCCCTTCCAATGTCCGAAATGCAAAGCTATCTTCAAGACCCCCGACGACAAGGGCAGCCTCCGCTGCAATTGCCCGTGGGGATTGGAGTATCTCTAATGCAGAGGTGAATCGCCGGCCTCGTGGCGGCTACCTGGGTGTCGATGAACCTTGTTGAGGGGGATTTGCAGGCTGGATAGCATCTTTTGGCATCGATAATCTTGGATTATTACTCGTCGGGGGCCGTCTAGGATTATTCGCCGTCGAGGGAGGCTGCCATGACATTTGCTCCTTCTCGATCACATGCTGCTTCTCGATCGCTTTGGGCACGAGCTTCCGCAACTCCTGTTCGGCAGCGTCGAGGTTCTGACGCTCGCCGGCTAACTGGGACTGGATCTTGTCCGCGATGTCCTTCTCTTCCTTGTCGAGAGCCGCGCGTTGTTCCTTGATCTGTCTCAGTCGAGCGAGAAGATCACTTAGAGTTGATGCCGTCGAGGGAGAATGAGTCAGTGGGTTGTCCGGGGGTAGGGGAACGCTCTTCGGTTCTGGCTTGGTCGCATCTTGCCAGGCCAGCGAGGGAGCATCACCTGCCGCCAAGATTCCCAAACAGAGAACGACAAACAGGACACCGCCTACGACACTTCTCGACATGGCACATCCTCCGGGAAGATGAGATCCTTCCGTTTCGCTGCTAGGATGAGCGTGAACGGCGAGCGAAGGCGATGCAGGGCATAAAAACAGAATAACACGACCAACTCACCCCGAGCTGGGCAAGCCGGCCGTGTCTCATTCAAAACCTGTGTTCGTTGTGACCAGTTCATTTATCGGGACAAGAATATCAGATCCTTGAAGACAATTTGCTCTCCTGGAAAGAACACGACCACAACGGCTTATTATTCCTTTCACCCCCTCCCGGCATGGCCGAGGATGCTTCGGGCAGGACTGGCGCCTCGGCCCGAACGGCGGGACCTTCGCCGCCGGTCCCGCCCTCCAATTTCAAGCATGTCCCTCAGCGGCTGTGCGATGAACAGTGCCAGAGAGAAGGGATTCAAGAATCCTGGGCGTCCAGGGGATTGCGGTGCATGGGACTGGTCAGGTGCAGGCGCATGAGTAGGTGGTTCTAGTGCAACGAAGTCCCGCAAGTACGCCGAACTCCAACGCCATGTCACCCTCGGCACGCCTCCGAACAGAGTCTTTGCTCTGCACAGTAGCGTGGGACAGGGCGAGAAGGTCACGCACTTCGGCTGCTCCGTTCACCGCATCCTCGCCGAGTTCGGCATCGTCTTCCATTTCGAGAGATTTCGAGAGATTCGCAACGGAGCATGTTTTTGATCTTACCACAGCAGCCACAGAAACCGCCGCAGCGACGGGAGTGGTGGATTGAGTTGTCGGACTGGCGTACGAGACGGTCGTGCCTGGGAGGATGCGAGCGCCAACGCCTCCAACACCGCCGAAGCAGCCGACACCAAACCCACCGCCGTAGCAACCCATGCAGCCAAAGCAACCACCGCAGCAGCCGTTGCAGCCATAGCAGCCCCCACAGCAACCGCAGCATCCGTGCCTATGCTGCCCGCCGTGGCAGCCATGACAGCCGTGACAGCCGTGACAGCCGTGACAGCCGTGCATGCGTCCGCCGTGGCAGCTGCCATAACAACCGCAGCAGCCGTAGCAGTCGCCGCAGCAACCGTGGCCTAACGCCGGCACATCGCCACCGCTGGTCAATGCCATCACCAACACAACACTATACATGGTACATTTTCTCCCACTACGGAATGGAACTCAGGAACCTCTATCACATTTAAGCCCACTTCGGGCTTTGAACCCACGATTCAAGGGGCGATAGAGTGCGCGGATTGAAAGGGCGACAAGTGCGCAGATTCAAAGGGCGACAGAGTGCACACGCGCTCCCGCTGCGCGATCGTACCGCATGCTTGCGCTTTGCTTGTATCTCTGCCGTTAAAATAAATGGGAGAAGATGCGTAAAGATGATAATATATTGCATCTGGAATATATATTGGTCAATAATTATCGACTGAAAGCAAGCCTGTTTCTCTCAATCCTGTTTCAGTCGTGCTAAACGTGCGGAATGAGCGGTGTGGATGGCCTCCTTGGCTGCATGGACTGCCACGGCGTTGGGTGTCCTACGTATTCGAGTCGATCAGCGCCTGGACTATGCGCTTGGCCCTGAGACCGGCCGGCGTCTCGCCTAGCTCCGGCCGGTTTCGGCAAGCGTTTCCGGACCTGATTCGGGCGGTCGGGCCAAGCCAGGCCGAGGCGAAGTATCGAGCGACTTTGCAAAAGAAGGCCCTGGGAATGTGGTGTAGTTATATTTCACGCGGCCAGGAATGAGACATTGTCGAACTCCTGGAAGTTGAGCGTCATCGGTGACGCCAACTTCTCCGCGTGGGTTGTCGGCACGCGGACGAACACATCTTGAATCGCGGCTCGGAACTCGGCGTTCCAGGCTCCCAACACGTTGGACCGCTGTCGCCCCGACGCCGCCTTGACAAAGATTCGCGCCAGCGACCACAGGCAATACAGGGTGGGTATCCCGCTCCGCGTTAACGATCCGCTGCTCGTCCTGGCTCAATGCGATCCGGAAGACTGTCCTGTCCCGGCTCTCGGCTGCCCTCATCCAATGCTCACTTCTTCGCCGGTGCGACAGGCCTCTTAGCTGGCGGATAGTTCGCCCTCTCGGCCCGCCATTTCTTCGCCTCGTCCGGCTTGTTCGTGGCGGTAGAGAGCTCAATCAGCCGGTCGAGGGCCTCGGGAATGCGGATCGCGCCCTGCGGCTGGATGGTCTTCTCGCGCTGCTTCATCCCCTCGTAACCCTTGAGTAAGAGCGGCTCGGCAGCGGCATACTTCTTCTGGCCCAACAGCGCCCCGCCGAGCGTTGACATCGTGTTGAACGTGGTCCAGGCGTCGGGATGCATCTTCTCGCGGATGGACAGGCACTCGCGGAGCAGGGCTTCGGCATCGGTGAAGGCGTGCGCTTGCAGCAGGGACTGGCCGAATCGAGCTAAAACTTCCGCCAGTTCGGGGCTATCCTTGGGAAGCTGCTTCCGAGCGTCGGCGAGCAATGCCGTCACGAGTTTCGCGGCTTCGGCCGTTTTGCCGGTCTTTTCATAGGCGTCGAGCAACACGGGGCCGACCCAGCGAAGGGCAGGGTTTGTCTCCGCTGTCTGGAAAGCCTCTTCGAGTAGTGGAAGCGATTCCTGGACTCGGCCAGCATCCTTGTAGTTGACGCCCAGGTTCGCCACGGTCCGCTGGGTGTCGGGATGCTGCCGACCGAGCTTCTTTTCAAACAACTTCATGGTCTCTTCTAAGAGTGGAACCGACTTGTCCAGTTGCCGGGCCGACCAGTAGGCCGCCGCCAGGTTGTTCATGCTGCTGAGGGTGTGGGGGTGGTCGAGACCGAGCTTGGCCTTCTGGAGTTTGAGTGCTTCCTCCAGGAGCGGCAAGGCGCTTTCCAGCTTCCCGGTGGCCCTGTAGCTTAAAGCCAAGCTGTTCATGCTGAGAAGGGTGGCGGGATGGTCGGGTCCGAGCTTGGCCTTGCGGAGCTTGAGCGTCTCCTCCAGGAGCGGCACAGCCAAGTCGAGCTTCCTGGTCTGGAGGTAGGCCCCCGCCAGGTTGTGCATGCTCACAAGAGTGTCGGGGTGATCGGGGCCGAGCTTGGCCTTGCGGAGCTTGAGCGTCTCCTCCAGGAGCGGCACCGCCAGGTCGAGCTTCCCGGCGGACCGGTAACCCTCCGCCAGGTTGTTCATGCTCGTAAGGGTGTCGGAGTGGTCGGAGCCGAGCTTGGCCTTCATGAGTTTGAGCGTCTCCTCCATGAGCGGCACGGCCAGGTCGAGCTTCCCGGCGGACCGGTAACCGTCCGCCAAGTTGTCCATGCTGATGAGGGTGTCGGGGTGGTCGGGGCCGAGCTTGGCCGTGATGAGCCTGAGCGTCTCCTTGTAGAGCGGCAGGGCCCGGTCGAGTTGCCCGGCGGCAAGATAGCCCGCCGCCAGATTGTTCACGCTTTTTAGGGTGTCAGGATGGTCGGGGCCGAGCCTGGCAGCCCGAGTGGCGCGCGCTTTCTCGAACAGGATGAGCGCCTGAGTCGGGTCACCCAGGCCGTAAAGCGATGCCCCCAGCGTGTTTTGCATCTGCGCCACCGTCAGCGGGTCGCCCAGGGCCGAGCCTTCCAGCTCCTGCACCGCCTTCTGGAGATTGTCCTTCAAGGCTTGAGAGAACTCCCCCAGCGTACCGTAGTTCTTCCTCGGGTCCAGCCCCGTGAACACCGAGCCCAGGATGTCGTTGCCCTTCTTGGCAAAGGCGAGGTTTGCGTTTGCCTGTTGCAGATTCTGCTGGGCCTCGAGCTTGGCCGCCTTCTCCCCCTCGGCCCGTTCGGCCTCGCGGAGCTTCGCCTGCCGCTCCTCATCGGCGGCCGCCAGGGCAATGCCTTCCTGGCGTTTCGCTTCGCCTTCCTGCTTCTTCGCTTCGAGCAAGCCCAGCGTCGTACCTACGATGCCCGCCACCAGCGCGAGAAAGACGACACTAGCGGCGAGCACCTGTCCCTTGTAGCGCTTGACGAACTTCCTAAGCCGGTAGGCCGTGCTGGGCGGATGGGCCTGCACCGCCTCGCCGCTCAGGAAACGCAGCACGTCCGCCGCGAGGCCGTTGGCCGTCTCATAACGCCGCGTCCGGTCCTTCTCCAACGCCTTCATGACGATCCAGTCCAGCTCGTGACGCAGCAGGCCCGTCAGCTTCTTCGGCTCCGTGCCGCGGTTGGCCGAAAGCGACGGCAGCGCCTCCGCCGTGCTCAACCTGGCGCTCGGCCGCGGTGGCTCCTCCTCCCGCACCACTCGCAGCATCTCCAAGAGGCCTTGCTTTTCCAGGTCTCTCTTCGAGAACGGCGGCGAGCCGGTCAGCAGTTCGTACAGCAGCACGCCCAGCGCGTACACGTCCGAGCGCGTGTCGATGTCCAGGTTGTTGAATGTAGCCTGTTCCGGCGACATGTACTGCGGTGTACCGACCACCCCGCCGAACCCGGTGTCAAGGGTCTGTTCGGTCAGCGTGCCGCCGGTCACCTTGGCCACGCCGAAGTCGATCACCTTCACCACCGACTTGTCGTCGTACAGAGCGATCAGCACATTACTGGGCTTGATGTCCCGGTGGATGATGCCCTTGTGGTGTGCATGTTGAATGGCCTGACAGACTGGCACGAACAGCTCCAGCCGCTCCTTGGGCGTCAGCTTGCGGGCATCGCAGAAGTCGGTGATGGGCACACCCTTGACCAGCTCCATGACGAAGAACGGCCGGTGTTCGTGGAGGCCGCCGTCGAGCACGTTGGCGATGTTGGGATGATCCATCAAAGCCAGGGCCTGCCTCTCGGCCTCGAAGCGGGCCAGCACCTGTTTGGAGTCCATGCCAGCCTTGATGAGCTTGACAGCAACGAAGCGTTTGACCGGCTCGGTCTGTTTGGCGCGCCACACCGAACCCATGCCCCCCTCGCCGATCAACTCGACCAGAGTGTAGCGGCCGGCGACGACCAGGCCCGGCTGACCCGGCGGCTGGTAGTCGCTTGTGACATCGGCAGGCGCCAGTCCGGTGGGCGAGCGGTCGAGCAGACTGGCAGGCCCTTCATGCGCGGCCAAGAGCGCCTCGACGGCGGCCCGCAATTCCGGCTGGCCGGCGCAGGCGGCGTCCAGAAAAACAGCCCATTCGTTGTGCGGTTTGGCCAACGCCTCGTGGAAGAGAGATTCCTCGCTCATGGCCGTTGCTCCACTGCTGTCCGGTGTTTTTGGGGATCAACCGTAGCTTGGGAGTTCTACCGTGCTATTGTTTTAGCGTTTTCGTTTAGCCGCGAGCCGATTTATCGTTTCGCGTGAAGCGATGAGTTGCGCTCGCTTGCTCTTCCCGTTCACGTTGTGGTTTCATTGCACCGCGGCACGCCATCCGTGGCGCGTCGCGGTGAATCGCCGGCCGGCGCGAGTTACATCCGGGACGAGTTGGCCGAGATAAGGGAGGAGAGTTCCGTCAGCGCCATATCGATAAGCGCTTGCTCGGCGATCGCAATACCTTCCTGGGCGAGGCTGAGGGCCGCCGAACCACCGAGGGACGCCAAGTCGTTCAAGCTAT
>DATBHJ010000034.1:0-8897 GCA_036557565.1 Gemmataceae bacterium | reverse complement strand
GGCAGCATGGACGACCGCTCACTCCGCTGCGCTCCGTGCGCGGCTCGAACCATACAATTTGCCTCCGCCGGTTGGATGCGGCTGGTGTTGGAGAAGGTGCCGCTCCTGATTTTGGCTGCCGCCTCCAGCGCGGTGACCATGCATGCCCAGGTCGTCGCCATGAAGCCGAGCGAACATCTGGCTTTTGGATTTCGTCTGGCCAATGCCGTCGTGTCATGTGCGACCTATCTGCGCAAAACGGTCTGGCCGGTGGACCTTGCTGCCTTCTATCGGCACCTGGGTACGCGCTTGCCGATGACTCCGGTGATTGTGTCTGCCGCGGTCCTGATTTTTCTGTCGCTTGTGGCGCTGGTGGGCTATCGTCGGCGACCGGCCGTGTTGGTGGGCTGGCTCTGGTATCTGGGAACGCTGGTCCCGGTCATTGGTATCGTGCAGGTTGGCGGTCAGAGCATGGCGGACCGTTATACCTACATTCCGCTCATCGGCATTTTTCTGGCGTTGGCCTGGTGCATTCCTGCTCCGCCTATCGGTCGCCCGGCGATTGGCGCCGCCGTGTGCGGTGTGCTCGTTTTCTGCGGTGTGTTGACGTTTCGGCAAACGCAAGTTTGGAGCGGTTCAGAGGAGTTGTGGTCGTCCTCGGTAAAAGCGGACGACAATCCGGTCTCGCGTTGTTACTACGCCGGGGCCTTGTACGGAAAAGCCGGCGACTTTTATGACGAGGCCGAGGAGCTTTCCCGAAAGGGTCGCACATCAGAGGTCGATCATCGCATCGCCGAGGCAAAGGCGCGCATGGCCGAGGCCGAACGACAGTGCAGGATCGCTTCGCGAATGGATCCCCCATTTGCCATAGCGTATGTCCAGCTGGGGGAATATCAAATCTATCGCAGCGATCTCGAAGCCGCTTTGGCTACTTTCAAGGAAGGCGTTGCGCGCGATCCCAAGTCCTCCGGATTGCACGATCGACTGGGCCGCGTACTGGCCTACATGGGTCGAATCGAAGAAGGATGCGAGGAATTTCGCGAGGCCTGTCGGCTAGTCTCGGCGTCCGCCGCACGATTTTTCGATCTGGGCACGGCCCTGGCTTTGCTGGGCGATTACGAAGGAGCGCAGCGCGAGTGGGAGACGGGGCGGCCGCAGGAACCGGATTTCAGCGAACAAATGCGAAAGTATGCGGAGAGCTTCCTCGGCCGCGTCGATGCGCGTCGTCATTGTCCCGCCGCTGCCGTCTTTCACGCACAGGAGGCGTGTTGGTCCAGCCCGACGCCGCAAGCGGAGCTTTATCAAACCCTGGCAGAGGCGTATGCTGCTGCCGGTCAGCCCATTGCCGCTTCCCTCGCCGCAGAACGCGCGTTGGCCCTGGCCCAAACTCAAGGTCGTAACGAGTTGACTCCCACCCTGCGCCAGCTGATGCACTCCCAGGAACCGTTGGCGCGCCAGAAGGCGGCGCGAACCGCCGCCCTGGCCCTTGCAGCACCCACGCTCGGCACGCTTCCGGGGGCAATCGGCGCGCTTTCCGCTCTGGAAGCCGATCAGGGCGAGCGGCGAATTCCCGGCACTCCGGCCGCTGACGGGATAGCGCGTTAACTATCGTTAACAACTCTCAGAGTGTTCCCCGGTAACACTGTATCCTGTCGTTAACATACCCTCCAACTGCAATCCCAGAAGTGGAAAAAGTTCGATGACGCAACCGCTCTTTCACAGAAGGGTTACGAGATGCGATTGCGCGAACGCGTCTGTGTCGGTAAGGATGGCACAGCAAGTGCAATAACTCGGCACTCAGGTTAGTGTGGGAGGGATGGAGGTGCGCATCACACTCCTCGATTAAGCACCGAACCACCTCCATCAACGCAATGATTCTCACGCTACTGGACAGAAGAGCCAGAGGGTTGTATGGTACAGCCTTCAGCGAACGGCCTTCACACTTGTAAGGGGGTTCCTGGATGCAAAAAATGTTGCAGAGACTATGGCAGGACGACGCCGGTATCGTGGCGCTCGAGTACCTGCTGGTGGCCACGATCGTCGGCCTGGGTTTGGTCGTCGGTCTGTCCAACCTTGAAATCGCCCTGGACACCGAATTGACCGAACTGGGAAACGCCATCCTGGCGCTCAATCAGGGCTACAGCTTCGTCGGATTGACCAGCAGCACCGCTGCGTCGAAGACGGGGTCTTGTGTAACCGATACGTATTTCTCGATGAACGTATCGAACCAATCTGCGCCCTGTGTTGGCATCGATTTCGGTGTACCGTAATGTAACCGCTTCTCGTGACGGGTCTCGGGCTTCGGCCCGAGGCCCGGCTTCTCAGGAACGCTTGTGTTCCCATTTTCCCTCCTGTAAAACCAATATCGACTAAGAATACGCCCTCCCATCCTTGGCTCTGCCTGCCTAAGAGGTATTAGCAATGGAGCTTCCTCCGTTTTTTCCTCATCCCTACTTCGGCTGGACTTTCTACGCTGTCCTTGTCGCTTTTTGCCTCTTGGGAGCGTACCTCGACCTGCGCCGGGCCATCCTGCCGAAGACACTCACGCTCAGCCTTTTGGCGGTCGGCGTCGTTTTCAACATCGTTCGCGGTGCGTGGCTAGGCTCGCTGGGCGAACAGCTCAGTTGGTTACCGACCGGAAACGCCTGGCTGGGAGCGGCAGACGGTTTTCTTTTCAGTCTTATTGGTTTCGTGTTGACGACGGTTTTGTTCATTATCTTCTGGGTCATGAAACTTATTGGCGGAGGTGACGTCAAACTATTCGCGGCGCTGGGAGCCTGGATCGGTTTCTGGTATTGCCTCTTTGTCATGCTAGGGTCGGTCTTCGTCATGGTTGTATTGTTAATTGGGCGATTGCTGGCTGGTGGACTGTCGCCGATGGCCGTGCGCAAACGTATCAAGCAATCGCAGGTCATCCAAAGTGGTCCGGGCAAGGGCAAGTGGAAAATGACCTATGCCTTGCCCGTGGCGGTCTCCGTGGCTGTTGTGCTTTTGTGGTTCTACCGTTTCGATCTGAACCTGGCCGTTCGTGGAAAAGCCGGCTTGAACCCGATCCATGCGGAGACGCCACATGATTAAGCGTACTCCTCGAAGTGGGAGCATCGCCGTAGAATTGCTGCTGTTGACGCCGGTGTTATTCGGTTTGATCCTCGCTGTGGTGGAGTTCGGAATGATGATCGCGGCCAACGAGCAGTTGGCCGGCGCCAGCCGGGAAGGTTGCCGCGTCGCCGCGCTGGGCGGCGGACCAGATGAGATCGTTCGCGCCGTGCAGAACCATTTGGGTCAAGGCAATCTCATCAGGGCGCAGATCAGCGTCATCCTGACGCAACAACAGGATGGCACGCCGATTGTGACCGCGTTGACGAATAACAACGGCCAGCCGATCAGTGAGCCGTTTCAGAACAGTGGGCAAGCGTCGAATGAGCCGGCGCAACCCATCCCCAGTGGCGAGCCGCTGCTGGTGCGAGTGGAGACGCCAGTCGGCAACGCCGTGCCCGATTTACTGGGTATTCTTGGAGCCAGCGTCCCCAACAACAACCTGGTTGGGCAGACGATCATGCGGAAAGAGTGAGGGCGGCGCAACGCAGCGCCGCTCATTTGCGTTCCCACGCCCAAGTGGGAGCCAGTAGGTCTGAGAGAGGTCGCCCCGCGGTGTTCCCTGGCGTCAAGTGGGAACGAATATGAATTTCGAGTCTGACAATGTCGTCAGGAGCAACGGTTCATGAAGGCCAGTACCCTGTTCTCTGTCACAGTCGCCCTATTTTTGGGTCTGGCGGTAGCTGTCGGCGCCAAGTATTCCGGCTTGTTCAGCCCCAAGCCGCCAGCACCTGTGCCGCAGCCCAAGCCCAAGCTCAAAATGCTGGTTGCGGCCAAGAACCTGTTTGAAGGCTACACCATCGCGCCGACGGACGTTCTTCTTCGCGACATGACCGATGAAGAAGAAGCGTTCTATCGGGAACATAAAGATCAATTCATGCCGCCCAAGATTGAGGCCGCTGCCCTGCGAACGCTCAATCGTAGCGTCGAGGCGGACCAGCCTATCCTGCGAGATTACCTGGATGAAATCAACTTGCCGCAAGCGATCAATCGGCGGCTGTCGTCGCCGATGATGCGCGCAGTCAACATCACGCTGCCGCCCGAACGGGCGGCCGGTGGACTCATTGCCCGCGGCGAATATGTGGACGTGAATCTGACGACGCGCATCTTTGTGGCTGGCAAGCCGCGGAGCTTCAGCGCCACCGAGTCAGCGACCATTGCTCGGAATTTGAAAGTGATCGTCAAACGCAATCAACTTTGGAACCAGTTGGCCACCGTCGATCCGACGAAACCGATTACTTTCACTCTGGAAGCCAACGTTTATCGTGCCGCCCTCATCGAGTTCGCCAAGACCAAGGGTGATCTGACGCTAATACCGACGGCGACCCCTCCGGACGCCAGAGGCGCTCGCTCCTCGGCGTCCACAGGCTTCAGCGATCCTAGCAGTAAGGAGTACATCAACGAGGACGAACGCATTGCGTCGATGCAGCGCGGCGAATATGCCGTTGGCGATCCCGACCTCGAACGCATCTTCGGCCTCAGACCGCCGGAGACCCCCAACTACAAACCGCCCGGACAGATCGAACAATGGGCGGGCACCCGTTTCAAAGGAATGCAGACTTTTGGCAACGGCGATCTCAGACCAAACGGCAATACGCCGATACGTCCCAACACCGGCCAACCGAGCTACTATGCGTTTGGGCCACTCAACAGCAAACCCGAAAACGGCGGATTCTACGACGACCCCGGTTACATCGACAACCGCGGTCAGGGCCTGCTAACGCTTCCAGGCTCAGCCAGTCAACAAATGCAGCTTCAGCAGCAGAGCACAAACGGGCAGAGATAGAAAAGGTTTGAGATCCCAGACAATTCGGAGCCGCGAAGCTAAGGGAGCAGAACAAATGTATGCTATCCTTGTCTGAGCCGCACGCGGCCCCTTAATTTCGCGAGCACCACCCTCATGCCGGTTCGGCGTCGGCCTCCTCCGCGAACTTTGTTTTCTGATCCCCGTCGCTCGGGCAAGGCCACGCTGGCGCTGTTGCTGGCCCTGCCGGCTCTGCTCTTGTCCATGTCGCTGGCCTTCTACGGCGCCGAACTGGTCGAGGCGAGAATGCTGCTTCGCAATGACACTGACGCCGCCGCCCTCGCTGGCGTGCAGACCTTCGTCGATGATTATCTTCTTCGCAGCGATCCCAATCGCATGAAGGAGCTTATCCCCCTCGCTCGACAGAATTGCCAGCAATATGCCGGACTCAACCTGGTTCAAGGACAAGGAGTGTATCTCGATCCCAATTCCAACAACGAGGAAGACGGCGATATTGTCGTGGGTACGCTGCCCTACCCGCGCTCCAAGGAATTCATCCTGCCGAACCTCTCGACGAATTTCGATCCGAATTGGCTGAATATCAACACGGTGCGCGTCACCGGCCGGCGTTCGTCCCAGCATCCCAATGGCCCTGTGAATTTACACAGCGGCCTGCTCTTGAGCCGTGCGCCCAGCGATGTCGAGGCAGTCTCGACTGCCACGCTCGATCGTTATGTCATCGGCTTTCGGCCAATGGGCCGGCAACCGTTGCCATTGTGCCCGCTGGCGCTGTTCAGTTTTCTCCCCGGCAGCCTGAAACATTGCTGGGAGTACAACATCGAAAAACGCCGCGGCGACGATGCCTACAAAGTGCGGCGCAACGGTCCCTACTACCAGATTCTTAAGGGCGACGATGGTCTACACGAAATGGATGTGTTTTTGGGAGCCGGCCAGGAGATGGAACAATCGATGAAGGCGAGTCGGAGCGACCTGAATCTGCAATTGCGCCAGGGAAAATTCAACTGCTGCATGCTCTATTTCGGTTCGTCGCAGGTGCGAGATCTGGTGCCACAAATCGTCAATGGCGTGGACGCCGAGCACTTGTCGGCTTTCGGCGGCCAGCTGGTGCTGGGTCCGGGCAATCAGTTGATAGTCAACGGCACACCCTGGGGACCGCAAAACTCAAGCTGGGACGGCAACCTTATGCAAAGCGCGCTGCAACAGCTGCAAGCGAGCGGCGTGCCGCGGCTATGGCCGTGTTTTGCGTGTTTCGATAAGGAAACATCAAAACCGGTGCTCTGTGGTTTCGTCGCCGCGCGGGTCGTCCAGGTCAAACAGCGGTCGGGGAAAGGAGCATCGATCACATTCACGGTCCAGCCCTGCATGATGTCCACGGGGACGGCCATTACCGATGCCGGTCGAGTTGGCATCGGCACGGCCAAGCTGCCCAACCCCTACATCTGCAAGGTGCGGCTGGTCGAGTGAGCCAGTCAAGGGTAGGCCATGCGGGTCATCTTAACCAGTGAGAACGCCGGTCAGCGCGAGCAGTTGCGTGCCCAACTTCTCGGCGCAGGCCTGGAATGCGAGGCGGCCGATAGTGTGCCGTTCGCGGGGTTGGACGGGCGGTTTGCCCAGGCCGGCGCCGATCTTGTCGCCGTGCATGTGGGCATGGATATGGTACCGGCCCTGGCTCTCATCCAGAAGTCGGCGACGCGTGTATCCGCCCCGGTCCTTGCTATCGGTCCTTCCGGCGATCCGAAATTGGTTATTCAGGCACTGCGCGGCGGCGCCCGCGAGTATCTCGATGAAAACGCACTTCGCGAGGAATTGCCGGCCGCCCTGGAGAAGCTGCGGCAGGCCGGCGCCATTCGTTTCAAGGTGGGACGCACCCTCGCCGTCACTGCTTGCAGTCCGGGAAGCGGCGTCACGACGGTAGCGTCCAATCTCGCTTTCGCCCTGGCCCAGAATCATCCCAAGCAGGTGGTGCTGACGGAATTGGCGACCGATGTGCCCGCCCTGGCGCTGGTTCTGGATTTGCAGCCGCGCCACACCGCCAGCGAGCTGATCCGCGACTGGGACCGGGCCGACCCCGCCATGCTGAGACAGGGGCTTGCAGAGCATTCGGGAGGCGTGATGGTGCTTGCCCACGCCCCGGAAACGCTGACGGCTGACCCAGTTCAGCCGCCTGCCATGCGGCACCTGGCCTTATTGCTGCGCACGCTCTACGATTGGACCGTGCTCGATCTGGGTCACTCGGCCCATGCCGCCGCGGTAGAAGCAATGCAGTTGGCCGAGGCTGTCGTCGTTGTCACGCGGCTCGACGTGCCGGCCTTGCGATTGACACGGCGTTACTTGCAGGAATTGGAGGATCGCGGCATTGCCCGGGAGCGCATCCGGCCGGTGGCGAACTTCTATGGCCAGAGCAAGCAGGTGGCCTGGAAGGACGCCCAAGATGCCCTCGGCATGGCGCTGGCCGTCTGGTTGCCGGACGATCCGGCCTCGATGAACCAGGCGCTCAATCATGGGCAGCCTATCGTGCAAATGGCCCGCCGTGCTAAGATTAGCAAGCGGATTTTGGAATTGGCCCAACAATTAAATGGGAAAGTATAAACTCATCCACCAGCCCGAAGCGTAAGCGAGGGCCGCCCCTCGCTTACGCTTCGGGCTGGTCATAACATGAGATCTCCCCATGGCAAGCGCATCCCCTAACACGCCCAGCGGAGTTACGTCGTTCGCGCTGCGCTTCCAAAAGCTCAAGGCCGACATCCATCGCCAGCTCGTGGAGATGATCGACATCTCGCAGCTGGGGAACTGGACGCAGGATCGCCTTCGCCGTGAGGTCCGCAATCTGGCGGCGCGGTTGTCGAAGAATGCCTCCGAGTTGCTCGGCGAGGTCGATCGCGAACGCCTCGTTGACGAGATCATGGCCGAAGTGTTCGGGCTGGGCCCGCTTGAAGGTCTCATGCGCGACCCAAGCGTCAGCGATATCCTGGTCAATGGGCCGTCGATGATCTACGTCGAGCGCCGCGGCCGTCTGGAGCCGACCAACCTGATCTTTGCCGACAATGCGCATCTGCTGCAGATCATCCAGCGCATCGCCGCTCGCGTCGGCCGGCGCGCCGACGAAATGTCGCCGATGGTGGACGCAAGATTGCCGGACGGCTCGCGCGTCAACGCCATTATTCCGCCCCTGTCGCTGGACGGTCCGGTGCTGTCCATCCGTCGCTTCGGCGTGCGGCTGAACTGCGAGGATCTGCTGGCTCTTCAAACGATGACGCCGGAAATCCTGGACTTGCTCCGCGCCTGCATCGAGGCACGCATCAGCATCCTCATCTCCGGCGGCACCGGCAGCGGCAAAACGACGATGCTCAACACGCTCTCGAAGTACATCCCCGCCGATGAACGGCTGGTGACCATCGAAGACTCGGCCGAATTGAAACTGCAGCAGCCCCACGTCGTCCGCCTGGAGACGCGGCCTGCCAATCTCGAAGGCGTCGGCGAAGTGAAGCAACGCGATCTGGTTCGCAACGCTCTGCGTATGCGGCCCGATCGCATCATCGTCGGCGAGGTTCGCGGCCCGGAAGCGCTGGACATGCTGCAAGCGATGAACACTGGCCACGAAGGTTCGCTAACCACCATCCACGCCAACGACACCCGCGACGCCCTGACGCGCCTGGAAATGATGGTTCTGATGGCCGGTTTCGAGCTGCCGGTGCCGGTCATCCGCCAGTACGTCAGCTCGGCCATCACGCTGGTGATTCAACTGTCGCGCTTGAAGGGCGGTCCGCGCCGTGTGACGCGGATCTCGGAAATTGTCGGCGTCAAGGGACGACGCTATCTCGTCAAGGACATCTTTGGCTTCCGTCAATCCGGTGTGCGCGACGGCGTGGCCTTCGGCGAATTCTACGCTACCGGCCACATGCCGCGCTTGCTGAAGCGACTGACGGCATCGGGCATCGAGTTGCCGCCGGAACTGTTCGCCGAGCGCGTTCTGAGTCTACCGCCGACTGCGGTGCAACTAGAAGATCCGAGCCGCGCACGCAGTGTAGCGGAGTAAGCGACCGTCTGTGCAGCCGCT
>DATBHJ010000033.1:0-216021 GCA_036557565.1 Gemmataceae bacterium | reverse complement strand
CGCGCACGCAGCGCAGCGGAGTAAGCGGTTGGCCATTCGGCCGCTTACTCCGCTGCGCTGCGTGCGCGGCTCGGATTATTTAGCGCGGCTGAGATACTCGCCGGTACGCGTATCGACCTGCACAACTTCACCGATACCGATAAAGGGCGGCACGGTGACTTTCAGGCCGGTTTCCAATGTCGCTGGCTTGTATTGTGCAGCGGCCGTTGCACCCTTGACGGACGGCTCTGTTTCGACCACTTTTAATTCAACTGTGGCCGGCAATTCGAGGCTGATAGGTTTGCTCTCATAGAACGTGACCGAGGCATCCTCGTTTTCCTTCAGATAGAGGATCATCTCACCCGCCAACTCTTGATTTAGGCTGATCTGATCATATGTCTCTTTGTCCATGAAAACGTAATCATCGCCCTCTTTGTAGAGATACTGCATCGGCCGTTTGTCGAGGTAAGCCAGTTCGACCTTATCTTCGGGTCGGAAACGCTTGGGCGTGACGGCGCCCGTCTTGAGATTCTTGAGTTTCAAGTTCAGAATCGCGCGCCAGTTTCCGGGCGTATTCAAATCGCGGTCCACCACTGCGTAAAGCTGACCATCTTCCCCGACGATCACATGCCCTTTACGCACCTGGCTGTAGTTGATCGAGGCCACACATTCCTCCATTTACTCACAGCTTCGGCCGACGCCGAGCTTTATCACAAAACGTCAATCTAGCAAAAATCCCTACCGCTGAGAAGGGCGAGCTAGCGAACCGAGGGACGGGACGCGGGATTTTTCGCACTTGAAATCGGGTAGAACGATTCTATAATTCGTGATGAGTAGGAAGACTTTTCTGCTCACAAAGCGGGTGTAGCTCAGTGGTAGAGCGCCACGTTGCCAACGTGGCTGTCGTGGGTTCGAGCCCCATCACCCGCTCAAAGCCGAAAGCCGCTGTCGATCTCAACCACATCGGCAGCGGCTTTGTGTTTGGCATGGATGCGTCGTTCTCTTTCTTCTAGCAGCGATTGACCTGGTTGCGAGCGCTCGCTAATATGCGACCGACGATTGCTGGCCCCTTCGCCAAGCGGTAAGGCAGCGGATTGCAAATCCGCCATCCCCGGTTCGAATCCGGGAGGGGCCTCTTCTCTTCACTCAAGGCTTCCAACACAATGAATCACTAGCCCGTAGCGCTAGCGACGGCCAGCTGTCAACGAACTCGCCTTGCGCCTGGTTTACTTGCTCTGCATCAGGGATTCACCATGAACCAGAGAAGCTTCTTGCCGGACCGACTCCAGCATCTGCTCATGCTGATCCTGCTCTTCGTGGCAGGAACTGCTCACTCGGACACTCCCGGGACGATGCTCCCGCGCACCGTCGCCGAGAAGAGCGACTACAAAGCGACCTCGCGTTATGCCGATGTGGTGGACTTTTGTCAGCGTGTGAAGGAGCTTTCACCGCTAGTGTGTGTGGGCGAACTCGGTAAGACTGGTGAGGGGCGAACCCTGCCGTTGCTGATCCTCGCCGATCCGCCCGTATCCACGCCTGAAGAGGCGGCCAAGAGCGGCAAGCTCGTTGTGCTGGCGATGGCGAATATCCATGCCGGCGAGGTAGACGGCAAAGAGGCGCTGATGATGCTGGCCCGCGACGTGGCAACGACAAAGGCTAACCCTCTACTCAAAGACCTGGTTCTCGTGCTCGCGCCGATCTTTAATGCGGATGGCAACGAGCGGATCTCCAAGGACAATCGCCGCTCCCAGAACGGTCCCGCCGAGGGTGTCGGCATCCGACAAAACGCTGCCGGACTCGATCTCAACCGCGATTACATCAAGCTCGACAGTCCCGAGGTTCGCGCTCTGGTCCACTTCTTCAACAAATGGGACCCGGCCATCTTCATCGATTGCCATACGACCAACGGTTCGCATCATCGTTACACCATTACGTATGAAGGTCCGGTGTGTCCTGCCGGTGACGGCAAACTGATCGAGCATGTGCGCGACGAGTTGTTACCGGACGTCAGCCGGCGCCTGGAGAAACGCACCGGCTATCACTCCTTCTTCTACGGCAACTTCTCGCGTGATCGCACTCTTTGGGAGACAGTGCCGGCCATTCCTCGTTACGGCACCCATTATTACGGATTACGCAATCGCATCGGCATCCTTTCGGAATCGTACACGTATGCTCCCTTTCGTGATCGCGTCCTGGGGTCACGCGATTTCGTGCGCAGCATCCTGGAATATGCCGCGGAGAACAAGGACAAACTTAGGACGCTATTGCGTGAAGCGCGAAAGGATAAGGATGAGATTGCCCTGCGCCACCGGATGAAACCGCTGACGCGTCGCTCTACCATTCTCGGCTTCGAGGAGGAACGCAAGGACGGCAGGATCGTAGCGACGAAGACGCCGAAGGACTACACGGTCGAATACATCGGCGTCGCCGAGCCGACCCTGTCGGTGCGCCGTCCCTATGCTTATTTGATCCCGGCATCCTGGGTAAATGTGATCGAAAACCTACAGCGGCATGGCATCGTGCTGGAAGAGTTGCGCGAGGACATAGAACTGGATCTGGAGGTTTACCGAATCGATAAAGTTAGCAAACAGGCGGTCTATCAGAAGCACCAGCTGATCGAGGTCGATGCGTCAGCCCGCAAGGATACACAGCGCGTGACTGCTGGAATGATCGTGGTGAAGACCAGCCAGCCGCTGGGCACCCTCGCCTGCTACCTGCTGGAACCACAAGCAGAAGATGGACTGGCTGCGTGGAATTCATTCGATCAGGGCGTTCGTGAAGGGGCGGATTATCCGGTTCTCCGCTTGCCAAGCGAGACGCCGTTATTGACGACGCAAGTGCGGCCGTTAGCGGAGGAACGAACTCATCATAAACGCATTGAGCTGGACATGCTGCTGGGTAAGAAGCCGTTGCCGAACCTGTCCGGCTCGCCGATCGGCGACGTGAGCTGGCTTGACGATGGCGAGCATTTTCTCCTGAGCAAGAACGGCCAGATGCGGAAAGTCCACGCCCTCAGTGGTCGATCCTGGCCGCAGCCGGCGCCGGATACGAAGAAAATCGAGACGGCCTTGACTGCGCTACCGACGATCGATCGGCAATCGGCGCGGCGCATTGCGGCGCGCGGTTCGGGGCGGGCGTTCGAGCGGGGCGCGCTCAGACGATTCGCCGCCGATGCTCCCGAACCAACAGAAGGCACGAAGGGCCGCGTCTTTCAGCACGGCAATGACCTGTACTACTATTTCCTCGACGGCAGCAAGGCGGTGCGACTGACGCACTCTACCGGGACCAAGGAGTTGGTCTCTCTCAGTCCAAACGAGAAGTACGTCGCATTCGTTCGCGCCAACAATCTCTATGTCGTGGACATCGCCACGCAGACCGAGCAGGCACTGACCACAGATGGTTCCGACCTCGTTTTCAACGGCAAGATGGACTGGGTTTACTGGGAAGAAATCGGCAACCGCAAGAGCAACGCCTATTGGTGGAGTCCGGATTCCTCACACGTGGCCTTCGTCCGCTACGACGACTCGCCTGTCCATAAATTCGCCGTGCTGGACACGACAACCGTGCGGCAGCAAGTGGAGTTGACGCCCTATCCGAAAGCCGGCGACCCGATCCCTACCGTCAAGCTCGGCATCGTGCCCGTGGCGGGTGGTCCTGTTGGCTTTGTCGATCTGTCGGGCTACTCGGATGGTGCGATGATTTTGACGCGGGCCGGCTGGATGCCGGATGGTGAGAAGGTTTATTTCTACGTTCAAGATCGAGCACAAACCTGGCTCGACTTCTGTACGGCTCCACGCGCAGGCGGCAGCCCCACTCGGCTTTTCCGCGATAAAACTCGTGCCTGGGTCGATGACCCCGGCGCACCGCATTTCTTGAAGGATGGCTCGTTCTTGCTGGCCAGCGAACGAAGCGGTTGGCGGCACCTTTATCACTTCGCTGCCGATGGCAAGCTCAAACGAGAAGTGACGAATGGGCCCTGGGAAGTGCGGACTTTGCATGTGGTCGATGAACCGTCCGGGTGGGTTTACTTCTCGGCGGCAAAGGATAACGCCATTGGTTTGAACCTCTACCGAGTCAAGCTTACGGGCGGCGAACCGCAGAGGCTGACGTCAGGTCCGGGCGAGCATCGGGTCAGCATCAGCCCCAAAGCGAACCTGTTTGTGGACTATGTCAATAGTTACTACACACCGTCCACGGCTCGGCTTTTCCGCTCCGACGGCACACCGGCCCGCACCCTCGACACCAATCCCGTATTCGCACTTGAGGAATACGACCGGGGAAAACAGGAGCTACTCCAAATCAAAACGCCGGATGGCTTCGTGCTCGAAGCTGCGCTCTTGAAGCCTCCGGACTTCGATCCCTCGCGGCGGTATCCGGTGTGGTTCACGACCTACGGAGGCCCCCATGCGCCCGTGGTGCATGACTCCTGGCAGGGCGGACGTCTGCGCGATCAGGGTCTGGCGAACCTCGGCTTTCTTGTTTTTCAGGTCGATCCGCGAAGCGCCAGCGGCAAGGGTATCGTTTCCACCTGGACTGCATATCGACAGCTCGGCGTACAGGAGATGGCCGACATCGAAACGGCGATTCGCTGGTTGACGACGCACTCATTCGTCGATGCGGATCGCATTGGCATGACGGGACACAGCTACGGTGGCTTCATGACAGCATATGCTCTGACGCATAGCAAGCTCTTTGCTGCCGGTGTTGCAGGCGCGCCCGTGACCGATTGGCACAATTACGATGCATTTTACACGGAACGCTATATGAACACGCCGCAGGAGAACCCTGAGGGATACAAGCGCACTTCTGTGGTAGGAGCGGCAGCACAGCTCCACGGGCGATTACTCCTGATCCACGGTATCCGTGACGACAATGTTCACGTTCAAAACACGTTGCAGCTTGTCAACGCTCTAGAGCGCGCGGACAAGGACTTCGAGTTGATGGTCTATCCCAATGATCGTCACGGCATCCGTGGCAGGCACTATCAACGACTGGTGATCGATTTTATGCGGCGGACCTTGCGGCCTGAACCGGGCCCTGTTGCTCGTCCTTCGCGTGTTGGGGCGCCAACTCAACAACATTAGCCTGACGCCGCTTCTTCGCCGAGTTATACAGGTGCAGAACTGCCGGCAAGAGTAGGAGAGCAGTCAGCATCGAACATCCGACGCCCAACGTAAGGATCAATCCCAACCCGACGAGACCACGCTCGCTGGAGATCATGAGTGCGCCAAAGCCAATCATCGTCGTCAGCGCCTTGACCAGGACCCCGCGGCCGATGGCATAGCTAATATTGGCGCCTCTGTCGCGGCGGCGCAGCAGATAATCGTGCAAGATATGAACGCCGTTATCGACGCCGACGCCGAGAATCAGCGGGAAAGCGATCATATTAGCGGGGTTGAGCGGCAGCTCGGCCAAACCGAGAATACCCAGCGAAAAGACGACGGCCAGCACCAGCGGCGCCACGGCGACAGCGGTGCGCTTCCAGCACCGGAAGTCGATCCACAGTACGGCCACAATGACGAGAAAGGCATAGATACCCGCACGCAGTAGCCCGTTCTTCATCGAACGCAGACCTTCCACTGTGCCGAATGGCTTGCCGGTCGCGGTCGGATCGACGGTGTGGATTCGTTGCGTGAACTGCTCCAACTCGGGAAACTCCCACAGTGAATGACGAGCGAACACGCGCAGCAGCCACTTCCCACTTTGGCCCACGTAACGGTCGCGCAACGCGGGCGGCAGGTCGGACAGCGCGATCAGTTGCGGCGCGGCGACCTCGCGCAGACGATGCAGATCCTCGGCCAAATCACCGGCCAGGCGCTGCTCAAACTCTTGGAGGCGTCTTTCCACAGTCTCCGCCTGATCGGCCTGCATGAGAAGGATTTGGCGGTGCAAGTTCCACACGCTTTCGCGTAACTCCGTCAGCAAGGTCGTCGCCGCGCCATTGGCGCTGCACGCCGAAGCGGCCAGCGGCTGGAGCTTTTCGGCCAAATTCGTGAGACACGCCAACAGTGAGTGACTGTCCGGCCGCAGGTGAGGGATGACTTCGCCGCGCTTGGGCAAATCGGAAAGGCGTCGCTGAATATCCGCAAGCATCCGTACCTTGGTTTCCTGATCCTGGGGCACCAGAGAAGCAACCTCGACGACGCGGGCGACTTCCGGCAGCTTTTCATATTGCGCCTTCAAGGCCAGCGCCTCTTGCGGCGTTCCGGTGTAGCTTACGGCATGCCAGTTTGCGCCTGCTGTGTGTTCGATGAGCGTCAATTCCCACTTTACGGAGTCGAGGTCGCGTGCCTGCATGTGCAGCAAATTGTGGTCGTAACTCACGCCGCTCCAGGCCGCGTAACTCAGCCCAATCGTGAGTGCGACTCCGGCCACTGCCACCCAGCGTGCGTGTCGCCCCAAACCCGGCAGCCAGGCATCGACGGTGGGATGAACTAAGGAGCCGGAAGGGTGTGCGAGAGATTGATCACCGCCGCTCACGCTTCCGGCTCGTTCCAGTTTGCGGCGATCGAAGAGCATGAGCAGGGCCGGCAAGAGGGTGAAGCAAGCGAAAGCGCATAACAGAACCCCGCAGCCCGCGATCCAGCCAAGCTCGGCCACAGCCTGAAAATCGGCGAACATGGCTGCGAAGAAGGCCAGGGCCAGCGTGCTTGCCGCCGTCAGGTTGCCGATGGCGACGTGCGTAACCGTGTGCAAGAGGGCCGTGCGAACATCGGCACCGCGTTTACGCGCTTGCTCGTAACGCATAACCCATAGCACGCCATAATCGCCCATGCCGATGAGCATGACCGCGAATGTCGCAGATAGAATATTCAAATGACCGACGGTCAGGGTCAACCAGCCCATCGCCCAGGCTGTGCCGATCAGCAATGTTGCCACTGTCAACAGCGGATACCAGATTCCGCGATAAACCAGCAGAAACAATACTGAAACGCCGGCAATCGCCAGCCACGACGCCAGCCGCGTGTCATGGTCTGCCGCCGACATCTCATCGGTTTCCAGGACGGGTAGGCCGGTCACACCGAACTCGACGCCCGGATAGTTTGGACTCGTCTGCTGCACGATCTCCCGAATGGTCGTGACACTCTTGAGTGCGGAAGTGAAGGAACCCTCTTCTTTGATTGGTCGTACAAGCAAAAAAGCCAGCGTTTCCTCGGTCGGAGGGGCGGGCTTATCGCTGGATGCGGGAGGATCGCTGAAGAAATACTGCGGCTCGGCGAGTAGGTCTTTCTGTTCCGGCGGACGCGCCAGCAGGCTGCCCCACGGGGTTTTGTACTTCGTGGGATCGACGAGCACTTCCTTGGCGTTGCGGGTGATGTTCCGCAGTTGCGTAAAGAAAACTTCATCACTGGTCGTCAAGGGAATGGCGGCCCGCATTTTGGCGGTGCGTTGTACCGCTTCCTGAAGCAGGCTCGACAGCGTCAGCAACTTCCACGAGATCCAGCCGTGCTTGAGTAGCTGGCCCATGTCCTCCAGATGGTGCCGAATTGCCTGAATTTCCTCGGTGGAAAGAAAGAGCAACGCTCGATTGCGGAGCGAACGCAGATCGACCTTGTAAAAGAGTCGATCGAACAGATCCGGTCGATCTTGCACTCGCTGTGCCAGTTCGTCGAGGGCTTTCTCCATACGAGGGCGATCAATGCCTTTGACGACGACAACTATGTCATCATCGTCGCCGAATTCCGCAAGATAATCGCGCCAGAGCTTCTGATTTTCTTTGTTGGGGCTGATGAGATCGTTGCGCTGCGTTTTGTACTCGAGTCGTGTGGCGGCGGCCCAGAGAGAAGCTCCGGCTAGGCCCAGCGAAAGGAGCAGCACGCAGCCAGGATAGCGGCACACAAGTGACACCAGACCGAGCAAGAGACGACGGACAACGGAGTGCTCGTGCGGGGAGATCTGTTCCGGAACCATGACTTCCGTGTGCCTCTGGTACTGGCTCGCTCGCCCCCCTGCCGTAGAGACGAGGTCGGCGGATTGTAGGCGAGCGGCCCCAATCGTGCAAGCCGAACGAAAACCGCAAGGGCCAAGACGCCAAGAACGCCCAGAGAACTAGAGAGAAAATAGACAGAAGCGGCAAGCGAGAGAAGATTCCTCGCGAGATTCTCTGTTCTATGTATTCTCTTCTCTTGGCGTTCTTGGCGTCTTGGCGGTTTAATCCTCCTCGTTCACCAGGCAAGCGATGGAGGGAAGTATTCAGCGATCAAGTGTTCGTAGAAGGACCGCAACGCATCCACGTCGGGTCGTGATTCCGCCTTGGAGTACAGATCGTACGGATTGAACGCCCTGACCCAGTCGAACATATTACGGTCATGCCCGTTCATCAGCTGGCCATACGCACCTTCGCGGTGCGCCGGATAGAACGAGTGATACCGAATCATGTACAACGCTTCTTCAGGCAGATAGTCCTTGACCACCTGATACAAATACTCATCGTGGCCCCAAGAGAGGTGTACTCGCTCCAGTCCGCAGCCTTGCTCGTAGATCCCGCACGGAGTTCGATATTGTGGGATCTGTCGATCCGGATTCTCGTCAAAGAATTCTGGAAAGACGACCCTTTCCGAGAACGCACAACCGACGGGGAACGTGTCTCCGACGACGGCCCACTGCGGTTCGCCGAACAAACACAGGATTTTGCCCAGATCGTGAATCAGCCCCGTCAAGATGAACCAGCGCGGCCGGTCATCGCGGCGGATGGCTTCGGCCGTCTGCATCAGGTGCTCGATCTGGCTCAGTTCGGTGTCGGGATCGCTGTCATCGACGAGCGTGTTGAGAAACTCCATCGCTTCCCACACACCCATCCGCCGGCGACGCAGGGGCAAATACTCGCGCTTCTTGGATAGCACGAAATCAAGTGTCTGATAGCGGTGATTGAGACGATAAAACTCCTTGACGCTCGGACGAGCCTCGGCTCGGTAGTCGCGAAACGCTTCCCTGGATTTGCTGCTGGCCGCATAGCGGCTTTGCAACGACTCTTCCCAGTCGTCAATGTGTTGCAGAGCATTTGTGTCACGTTCGGACGACATGTTCGCCATGATTCCCCCTGTGTCATCGGCTCGCGGCGCTGGCGGCTTTGTCATTCTTGAGCAGGCCTTGCGAGCGCAGCCACGCCTCGCAGCTCTTCGGCCAGGTAGAGCAGGGCTTGTCCGAGGGCCGCAGACCGAAACCGTGCCCTCCCGAAGCGTAGATGTGCAACTCAGCGGGTACACCGGCACGTTTGAGCGCCAGATAGAGACGCACGCTGTTTTCCGGTGTCACGCGATCATCGCCGGCATGAGCGAAGAACATGGGCGGGCAATCTTTGCGGATACGAATCTCCTCCGACAGGTCTTCCTTGCCCCGGGGCACCACACCGCCGGGATAAACAAGGACCGCAAAGTCCGGTCGGCAGCTGACCTTGTCAATCTCGTCCATCGGCTCATAGGCGCGGTTATCGAAATTGGTGGACGCCCAGGCGGATAAGTGCCCGCCTGCCGAAAAACCGAGTATACCGATACGGTTAGGGTCTATTTTCCATTCCTTGGCGTTGCTCCGAACCAGACTGAGGGCGCGCTGGGCATCTTGCAGCGCACCGACGGGAGGCTTGCCCTGCGGCTGATCCGGCCGCCGGGGCACACGATATTTCAAGACAATGCCGGTGACGCCGATGGAATTCAGCCACGCCGCTACTTCCTCGCCTTCGAGATCCCAGGCGAGAATGTTGTACCCACCACCCGGACAAATAATGACGGCGGCACCCGTGTCTTTCTCCTTCGTCGGACGAAAAATGGACAGTGTTGGCTTACTGACGTTGCTGATGCGTTTGACGCCTTTGGACGCTTCCATTTTCTCTTCGGGTATTGGCTTGGTCTCACCGGGCACCTTGCCGGGCCAGACATTCAAGACCTCCGGCTTGTCTTCGGTTCGAGCCAATGATACGGCGACCAGCAAAATCATCGGAGATAGGACGATGGCGAAGCGTTTCATTTCGGTCCCCCTCGGTCATGAATGGCGATTACGGCTGGATCGCAGATAGTATAGCGAAATCATTTTCGACCATCCTCTGAACGGCTAATTCCCTGCGTATCATGGCCGAGCCATATCATTTGGGCTCCGCATCTTGACGCCATTACTCGGAAACGTTATAACATAGGAATCCTATGTATCGGAATCCTTTGCTTCTGGAAAGTCATGGACACGGAACTTCTCAAAGGGACACTCTCGCTGCTCATACTGTCACTCTTGAGCCGCAAACCGATGTACGGCTATGAGCTCGCAGCCACCGTTCACCGGGACACAGATGGGACGTTCACCTGGCGCGAAGGGTCGCTGTATCCCAGCCTGCACAAGCTCGAGGCAGAAGGGCTAATCGTCGGCGAGTGGGAGGAGAAGGAGACAGGTCGCAAACGCCGGTACTATCAGGTCACAAAGAAGGGGCGAGGAGCGTTGAAGGCGAAGGTAGAGTCCTGGATGGAATTAAGCCGAGGGGTCAATCGAATCCTGGAGAAGTCGGATGGACAAGCTTGAGCATTACCTCGACCAGGTATGCCGCAGCATTGGTGGTCCCAAGTCTCTTCGTCAGCACGTCCGCCAGGAGCTGCGCGAGCATCTGCTTGATGCCGCCGCGGAACACCGGGCGGCCGGGTTGTCGGAGCAGAAGGCGCTCGACCGCGCGATCGAGGACTTCGGCGGACCGGAGGAAGTAAGGTCGGGATTGGAAGAGGCGCACGGGTATAGACTGTTGCCGGTGGTGATCGACAAGGCGATGCAATGGAAGGAGAGAACCATGCGAGCGAAATGGCTGTGGATGACGTGGGCCCATCTTGCGTTGGCGGGCCTGATCGCACTGGAGCTAACGTGGCTTGCCTTCGCCGCGTTCTTTCTGGTGCCGAAGTTTCAAAAACTCATGTTGGATGGAATCATCGATCCCGAAGTTTTCAAGCAGACGGGCATTACATGGATGCCCTCCTTCCTGGAAGGCTTGAGGCGAGCGTGGGACCTCTACATGACATGGTTGTTGCTTTTGACAATTGCCCTAGGTGGCCTATTCGAGTGGCGCGTGCGTAGTGAAAACAAATCGGTTATTCGCCTCTCGGCCTGGGGAACGGTGGCGGTTGGGCTGATGATAGCTGCCGTCCTTACCGGGGGATCACTGGTGATACCCTATCAACTGGCTGCCCCAGCGACGGGACGAATCGCGCGGCCCTTTGCAATTCAGCAACTTGCCAGCATCGACACATCGATTGGCGCTCTGGAGCAAGCGCTGTCGAAGAAGAACTGGGAGTCGATGCAGGAACATGCGGATCATGCATCTCAATCGCTGACTAAACTGGTCGCGGCAGCACCGGCGGTTCGCTCTCTGACGCCCGAGAGCGGACCGACTCAGTTACCAGAACTTCGTGCGAAACTGAGCCACGCAAACAACTTCCTGGCGGAGGCGCAGCAGGCCGCGAGAGAGAAGGATGTAGGGCGAGTGGAAGCTTCGTTGCGGAAGTTCCGAGGGCTTTACGAACCGGTCGTGAAGGCAGCGCCGAAGCCGTAGGGTAGTAGGGGACACTTCAGACAGGTGGCGAGAATCTCCGGGTATTCCTACCCTGGTGGGCGCTGTGAGGTCAGATAGGCGATTACATCGGCGAGATCTTGCTTCAATAATTCCTTCTCCAATCCCTCTGGCATGAGGGATTTGCCAGTGCTTTGCAATTCTTCCAATTCGGATCGCAGAAGCACTTGTTCCTTGCCTTCTTGGGATCGGAGGGTAATGCTCGTCGCACTCTCACTGGCCAGCAGGCCGGTGAGAGAGCGGCCAGAACGCGTGACTGCGGCGTAGGAGAAATAGCGCGAATCAACGTTACGGTTGGGATCGAGGATTTCCGTTAGCAGATAGAGCGGCGATTTATTCGACAGCGCTTGCAGGTCCGGTCCGACTGCATGGCCGGCACCCTCTACTCGATGACAAATGGCGCAGCTTTTGGCGAAGACGGCTTTGCCGCGCTGGACATTACCGACCAGCGTTGCAACTTCCTTATAATCGTCCAGCACCTTACGGCGATCGGCGCTGGTGGCGCCATCGAATAACTTGGCGGCGCGAGTGCGCATCTGTTCCTGGCGATGTGTGAGCAAACGCTGTCGTCGCGTGGTGTCCACTTCGTTGGCTGGAATGGTCTTCTTCTCTACCAGATCGAGGAGTTGGCTCTGCCAGGCATCGCGGCTGAGAAGAACATCGAGGATTTGTCCTTTGATTCCCGGGCTGTGTGCGTTCCAGCCCGCTGTCAGGAGTTCCGACACTCGCGCATCTCCAATGCGACCGAGAGTGGCGATGGCAGCGGATTGAAGGGCGGCAGAGTTTTGCGGCATCACAAGTCCGGCGAGCCGTTTGACATCCTCGTCGCGTTTCTTGGCTTCGCGACCGAGAAGGGGTAAAGCCACCAGGCGCTCGCCCTCGCTCGCTTTGTCATCCGCCGTCAGGAGGCGAGCGTGGTCGAACATGCGGCTCAATTGAACGTGCAGCGTATCGTCGGCGACTTGTTCGAGCGTTTGTCCGCGGCGATCGAGCGCTTCCACAAGGCCAGCCAGAGCAGAGAATTGCCAGGTCGCATACCGTCCCTCGTGACGTGCGGTTACATCCTTCAACCAGCGAGCGAGAATCTGTTTATCGCCGATCGCTGTCGCGACACCGAGCAAATCGCGCACGATCTTCTCTGGTGGTGGCTTCGATGTGTCACCACTGAGGACAACGCCGAGGATCAAGGATAGATTGTCTTTCCGGATGCTGCTGAGGACCGCTGCGTTCAAGTAGACATCCTCTGCGTGAGCTAGCAAGAGAGAAGCGAGTGCCTCCGCCGCACGAGGATCGCGCCACTCGCCGAGCGTGAAGGCCAGTTGCAATCGGACCTGGGCATCTCTGTCCTTCGTCAATTCGACGAGGGCTGGCCCTAAATCCCCGTCGGTATTCAGCAGCTTCTCCGCCAGACGGACAGCGTGCCGGCGAACCCCGGCATGTTTATCGGTGAGTGCCGACCGGATCAATCCCGGATTCAGGCGATCCAATCCGTCGAGTACACAGAGTGCGTGCAAACGTGTTTCGGGACGCGGACTCTCACCGGCCAACCTCTCTAATGCCGGTACAGCGCCCAGGTCCCGATTCCAGACGATCATCTGTCCGGCATGATCTCGCTGCCAACCATTGGGACTATCGAGTGCCGAGACGAGTCCGGCCGTGTCGAGTTTATCGAGATTCGGCATCGGACGGGCCGACCGATCCCTTGGGCGAACACGATAGATTCGGCCCATAGTGCTACCGGCACGAACGTCTACTTTGGCCAACTCCTCTGGCGGAATCCACCGAGGATGCTCGATCACAAAGCGATACATATCCACGACCCACAACGCACCGTCCGGCCCAGTACGAACCTGCACGGGCCGAAACCAATTATCTGTCGAGGCTAAGAATTCCGACGTTTTTTCGTCATCGACTCTACGAGCAAAAAAGGAGCAATCATGCGGCGTTAGTTTCATCCGATGAACGACGAGGTTGACTGGCTCACATATGAAGGCATCGCCAGAGTAATCTATGCCAAGTAGATCATCCCGATACGTACCAAGTCCGCACGCTGCAGTGACGTGATTGGCCGGCCCGGACAGCTTAAAAAGCTGTAGTTGCTGATGGATGGGATACAGCCGATTGGCATCGGGATAATCGGTTACGAGGACGCCTGCCGGCGGTGGGGCGACATGCGGATTGCGGCGCAGATAGTGGTCCGGCAGCGGATAATGTCGGCACAGCGTGCTGTTGTCGCAGCCAAACCAATCGCCCCAATCGTTCCTCACCCGACCTTGCTGCGTCCTGCCGGTAGCTGGCTCCAGCTCACCCGTGTCGGGACGGATGCGAAAATCGCGGTCACCGAGTGACACAGGCTTGTCAGTGTTGAAACAGGAAATGCGCCCTCCAAAGAGGCCGCACGAACCGTAAATCCAGCCATCCAGACCATATTCCAGACTGTTGACGCGAGCCTGGTAGTTGTCCGTCCCGAAGCCGCTGAATAGTTTCTTCACCACGTCGGCCTTTCCATCACTGTTCGTGTCTTCGGCGTAGAGAATATCCGGTGCAGCACAGACGAGTACTCCTTTGCGCCAGGCCGTCACTCCGGTTGGGAACGGGATATCGTCGAGGAAAATGGTCGCCTTATCGTAACGGCCGTCGTTATCGCTGTCTTCCAACAATCGGATACGGCCGCCGGGCTTGAAATCACCTTGGCGACCACTGGGATAATCCACCATCTCGGCGACCCATAGGCGGCCATCCACTCCCCAATCGATGGCGACGGGACTTGTCACGAGCGGCTCGGCTGCGACGAGATCCACCGTCAGGTTCGGCTTCGTGCGGAGAGTAGCAAGCGATTGCTGGGGCGACATGGGCCGAGTTCCGCCGGTCTTCTTGCCGTCGAAGGGCGAGCGGAAATGCCCATCGAGCTGAGCATGGGCGGCGCCGATTATTTTTGCCTCCAGTCCCGGCCGAAACGGGCCCGGTAGATCGTAATACACCATCGCTCCGCCGGCTTCGTATCCTCCCTCCTTGAGGACACGTTCCGAAGGTATGTAACAGGGATCATCATTGGCATAGGCATTGATCCACAACCGTAACCCGTCCAGCTCGCGCTTGAGCCGCTGCGAATAATCGACGACGACTTCACCGGGCAGAAAGACCATCGCCAGCGAATCGCCGAATTGCCAGGACTGCACGGAATAATCGATCTTCGCCTTCAGCACTTCACCGCGATCGATGCGATCAAAGTTGACGCGAGCATGGTAGCCTATGGCATCAGTGCGCTTGGCCTTGGCTTGCCACTGTTCGCGCGACGGCGCATCGGCCAAAGGCAGCTCGAAGCGACTGACTGCTGAAGTGATCTTCCCCGTCAGCGGCGTGAGATAACCATCGGCCAGGCGTTTGACCTCATGGGCAATCTCGGCTCCCTGGCGAGAAGCGATTTCGGTCTTTTCGCCAGTGACGCCGGAACTGGGGTTGGAATCGGCGCCGCAACCGACGGAGAGTAGCGCGATGGCGCCAGGGTAACCATCCTGGATCCGCTCCTGAGCGTAGCCGGCCCAATCGCCGCTGATTTTGTTGTTGGAAAGCGTAACACAGTGGCAGGCGTAACTAACATAGATGGCGCGCACTTTGCGCTTGAGATCGCGGACCACCAGGATTGGCAGATCGTGATCGACCGGTCCTCCCTTCGTTCGCCGATTGACCGCGAATCCGACTTTCCCAATACCCCAGTGCAAACGCGCCGGTTGGCGATCGGCCAGCGCGTCGAGGGCAACCTTCTCCAGCTTGTCGGTCAGTTCGGAGGTGTAGCGGTCAATGTGTTCCTGATGTTCTTTCGGAATGGGCATGCCGAACAATGTTGGAGCGATGCCCCTGAGCATCGGAGCCGTATGTGTGTGCGTGGCTGTCACGGCGAGGCGATCGCTCGGCAGTTTGGCCTTTTTCTCCAACCGCGCAGCGATGTCCTGGACCATGGGTGCGGGTATGCCGAGATTGTCCACCGTAATGAGAACTGTAGGAGTACCATCATCGATGACCAACGCCTTGGCCCAGACGCGATGTGTCACGCCCTCCGACTCCGTTCGTCGAAAACCGAATCCGCTCAAACGAATGGGGTATGTGGGAGTAATATCGATCTGTGCGACGCCTACAGCATAAGTTTCCGGCGCTCCGGCGGCAGCGGTGACAGGCAGGACCAAGCAGAGAAGAAGCGCAGTCAGGCACGGACGCATGACGTTATCTCCAGGAGAGGGCATCTCTACTCTACCGGACACGGCTTCGCATGCCAGATGTTATCAGCGTATTCCTGTATGCTGCGATCACTGGAGAACTTACCGGAATGAGCCACATTCAGGATCGCTTTATGACTCCAAGCGGCGCGGTCACCGTACAACTTGCCGACGCGCACATGCGTCTGGGCGTAAGCTGTCAGGTCGGCGAGGTGCATGTAGAAATCGCCCTTGGTCAGGAGGGTATCGCGGATTGGGGCGAAGATGCCGCGTTCGTCACGGCTGAAATAGTCGTTGAAAATGAGATCAAGGGCGGCGTGCGTCTCCGGCTCGTTTTCGTAATGCCAGAAAGGGTTGTACCAACTGCGATTGTTCTGAACCTGGTCGGCCGTCAATCCGAACAGAAAGAAATTATCCTCGCCGGCTTCCTGTGCCATCTCGATCGTGGCGCCGTCGCGGGTACCGACCGTGAGAGCTCCGTTCATCATGAATTTCATGTTGCTCGTGCCGCTGGCTTCGTAACCGGCCGTAGAAATCTGCTCCGATATGTCACTGGCAGGGATCAGACGTTCCGCCAGGGAGACGTTATAATCCGGCAGAAACAACACCTTCAAACGGCCCTTGACCACAGGATCGTTGTCGATAACCGCAGCGACGTTGTTGATGAGCTTGATGATGAGCTTGGCAAAGCGGTAACCTGGCGCGGCCTTACCTGCGAAGAAAAAAGTGCGCGGCGGCGCGTCGTACTTGGGATCTCGGCGCAGACGGTTGTAGAGAACAAGGATGTGCAGTACGTTCAGAAGCTGCCGTTTGTATTCGTGGATGCGTTTGACCTGGCTGTCGAACATCGTGTCCGGGTCGATTTGCTGTCCGGTGGTCATTTTCACCCAATCGGCGAAGCGCCCCTTGAGGGCGCGCGTGGCTTTGCGGAAGCCGATTTGAAACGCGCTATCGTCGGCAAAGGGCGCGAGCCGGCGAAGCTGGCTGAGGTCGGTGATCCAACTATCGCCGATCGCGTCGGTGATGTGCCGGGCGAGTTCGGGATTCGTTAACAGCAGCCAACGCCGCGGCGTCACGCCGTTGGTTTTGTTGCTGAAGCGCTCCGGATACATGTCTGCAAAATCCTTGACAACCTGCGTGCGCAGCAGCCGTGAATGGATGGCGGCAACACCATTGGTGCTGTGCGTGCCGAGGATGGCTAAATTCGCCATGCGCACCTGCTTGTACTCGCCGTCACCTACAAAGAGACTCATGCGACTCACTCGCGCGTCATCTGCCGGGAATCGCACCCGGACCTCGTCGAGGAATCTGCGGTTGATCTCGTAGAGAATTTCCAAATGACGCGGCAAGATGGTCTCGAAGAAGGCGACGGGCCATTTTTCGAGGGCCTCCGGCAGCAATGTGTGGTTGGTATAGGCGAGAGTGCGCCGCGTCAGATCCCACGCGTTCTCCCAGGTCAGCTTTTCCCTATCGACGAGAAGGCGCATTAGTTCGGTAACGGCCAGCGCAGGGTGCGTGTCGTTGAGCTGAATAGCGACCTTGTCTGGCAGGGCCGGCCAATCGTTGCCGCGGCGGCGGAAGCGATCCAGTATGTCTGCCAGCGAACAGGCAACCAGGAAGTACTCCTGAGCAAAACGAAGCGCCTTTCCGGCGCGCGTCGAATCGTCCGGGTAGAGGACACGCGTCACGGTCTCGGCGGCGAGCTTATCCATGACGGCTTCGACAAAATCACCACGGCTGAACTCGCCAAAGTCAAAGACATTGCGTACCGACGCCTCCCATAGACGAAGAGTGTTGATCGTATGTCCGCCGTAACCGACGACTGGTCGATCGTAAGGGATGCCAAGGATGACGTACGGGTGATTGCGCAACGGTTGCAGGGTGCTGCCGGCCAGGGCGAAGGAGCAGCCGAGCGTGACTTCCATGCTCTTGGAGCGGCGCACGACTTCCCACGGATCGGGCTGGGAGAGCCAGTTGTCAGGATGCTCGACCTGGTAGCCGTTGACCATGTCCTGACGGAACATGCCGTACTGGTAGCGGAGCCCGTAGCCGATGGCGGGGATTTGCAATGTGGCCAGAGAATCGAGGAAGCATGCAGCCAGTCGGCCCAGACCTCCGTTGCCCAGACCCGCATCCGGCTCTTCTTCGGCTAACTTCTGCCAATCCAGTCCCTTGCCTTGCAATCTCTCGCGCACCAGCGGCTCGATACACAGATTCGCAATGTTGTTGGCCAGCGAGCGGCCAATCAGGAACTCCATCGAGAGGTAATAGACCTGCTTGGGATTTCGTTGCTCGTGAATCTGCTTCGTTTTCAGCCAACGCTGCGTGAGCAAATCGCGGATGGAGCCGGCGACGGCCTCGTACTGCTCGCGCGAAGTGGCGGACTCGGGAGACACGACGTGATCGAACACCAGGTGCTGTTCGAACCAGGCGCGATCGTTGCCGGCGAAGTGGACAGGCCCGCAGCCGTAATGACGGGCCATCTTGCGCAACAAGGTTGTGTCCGCCATGCTGTCCTCGTGTGCGGCTCTATAGGATCATTTCTTCACGTGTCGATCGTCGTTCCACAGACGAAGGACCGGCTCGTTTAGGTTGTGTTCATAACCGAGAATGCTCAGCGATGCCGTGCTCAACAAGAATAATCGCCCGTCCGAAGCGGGTTTGCCAACCCATCGGGCGGCCAGAACGCGCAGGAAATGTCCGTGAGAGAACAGGAGCACATCGCCGTCGAGACCGCGAACCCGGGCAAGGACGCGATCCGCTCGTGACTCGATGGCGTCGAGGGACTCGCCCCCTGGGCAGCCATCGCGGAACAAATACCAGTCCGGCCGCGCCTTGCGGATGTCAATCGTGCGCTTGCCCTCGTAATCGCCGTAGTTCCATTCGGCCAAATCGGCATCCACTTCGGCCTGGGAACCGAAGCCGGCCAGATCGCAGGTGCGCCGAGCGCGCTGCAAGGGACTGGTCAACACCTTGATGAAGTGCGTGCCCTGCAAGCGTTCGCCGAGGTTGCGCGCATTTCGTTCACCCGTTTCGGTGAGCGGAATGTCGGTGACACCTGTGTGCTGACCGGAAAGTGACCATTCCGTCTCACCGTGGCGAGCGAGATAGATTTTCGGCAATGTCTGGCTCATGTCGGTTTATTATAGGCGGGACAGGAAAATGCCCACGGGAGCCAAACTCCCGTGAGCGGGAGTCACTGTTTCTTTTGCTTGCCAAAGAGGCGGATTTCGGTGAGTTTCTTGTCCTCGGTGATGACCATGGCACGAATGCCGTTCTGTGGAATGTTGCTGAACATGGCGTTGTTCAGTCCGCCTTCGACGGGGTCGCCCGCCTCGATCTCCTTGGTCTTCAAATTGAGCTTGCCCTTGAATACCTTCACGTTCTTTGTGGCGGTCAGGGTGTGCTCGTTTCCTTTCTCAACTTTGCCCTTCATCTCGGTGAACGAGACTTTTTTGCCGCTTACCTTCGTGATGACCCCCCGCATCTCACTCGTGAGGCTCTTTGTCGATTTCTCAGTTGCAAGGGTCGGCTTGATACCGGCGCTTGTCGTTTGTGTCCCACTTGGTTCGGTCTTCTGGTCTACCTGGACGGTCGTGCCGTCCTTCGTGCTCTTATCAATGAAGCCGCCCGCCCAGATACCCAACACCACTAACAGAGGTAAGCCCAGAGCGAGTGCTACGAGAAACAGGCGACCTTTCCGTGCCTTCTTCGGAGGCGCCGCTTCGCTCCCGCTCAGCACGCCCGCCCGCTGCGGACGGGCTGAAACGGTCTTGCCCGACGTTTGCGTTTCCCCCGACCCTGAAGGCACCGTCTGCTGCTTCGACGAGGCTTTGGCCTGAACCGGCGATGGCTCCGTCCGTCCCGGACTCTTAAGTTTCGCAGCCGCCGAATCCGTCGATGGTTCCTGCGCTGAGTTCGGCGTCGTCCCTTGCTTGACGAATGGAGTCAGCACTTGCACGACCTCAATCGGAGTCTGATGGCGGCTGGCCGGCGATTTGGCCATCATTTTTGCCACCACGGCCGCCAACTCCGCCGGCACCTCTGCACGTACGGAGTTCAGCGGCTTGGCTTCTTGCGTTTGATGGGCGAGCAGGATCGCTCCCAGGCTGTTGGCGTTGAACGGCGGACGACCGGCCAGCAGATAGTAAAGCGTGCATCCCAGGCTGTAGATATCGGCGCGAATGTCGGCCTTGGCCGCGTCGAGAGTCTGCTCTGGAGCGACGTAATCCGGCGTACCCAGCATCTTACCTTCGCCGGTCAGACCCGTGTCGTCAGTCTTTTCGCGTGTTGCTTTTGCCAGGCCGAAATCCAGCACTTTGACCGTGCGTTTCTTGCCCTCGCGGGCCAGGATCAGGTTTTGCGGCTTGATATCGCGATGGATCATGCCCTTCTCGAATGCGTGCTGCAAGCCCAACGCTGCCTGCTGGATATAGAAACAAGCATGCGCCACCGGCAGTGGTCCTTGTGACTTGACGACATTGGCGAGATCCTGGCCCTCGACGTATTCCATGGCGAAGGCCAGCAGCTCACCTTGTTGCACGGCGCTATAAGCGGCGACGACGTTGGCATGACTGAGCTTGGCCGCCGAGCGGATTTCACGCAGGAAGCGTTCAACAGCGCCGGGATGATTCAGAAGCGCCTTGTTTATGACCTTGAGGACTTCGAGGCGGTCCATCAGCTTGTTCCTGGCCAGATAGACGACGCCCATGCCGCCGCGGCCAAGCTCACGAAGAATCTCATATTGTTGGTTGGCCGCCAATTCGGGCGGCACATTGGCAAGGCCTTCCACCGTAGACTCCTTTGTCCGAAAAAAGGCGTGAGCAGCGGGATACATTGGCGCGCCTAACGCGCTGATTTTTCAAAGATGGATGCTTGCCCGCGCTCTGGCTGCGACTCTAATTAGAGATGTTATTTGCTCTTGTGTAGAGATACAACCGTTTTCTACTAATGCTTTTTCCCCTCTCTTATCATTAGTAGTCTTGCCTCAACTCCGAGGTTGTACCCGCGCGCAACCTTCGTATCACCCATGTGCAGATCTTGCGCGACCGTGACATGTTCATCAGGACGAAACGAACCAGAAATGCGGGGAATTGAGTTGCGATTCGATCGAGGAGGGCTTACCTGGTCCGATGAGTGAGGACAAGAAAATGCCCACGGGAGTCGCGCTCCCGTGGGCGTGAGGAAGGAGATTACTGTTTCTTCTTGCCGCCGCCAAAAACGCGGATCTCGGTAATCTTCTTGTCTTCGGTAACGATCAGAGCACGGACGCCCTTTTCGGAGATCTCGGTGAACATCTTGTGCTTCAAACCGCCGGGCAGTTCATCGCCGGCTTCCACCGTTTTGGTTTCCTTGTTGAACTTGCCCTTGACAACCTTCACGTTCTTGGCGACGGGCAGGGTTTGCTCATCGCCTTTTTCGCCCTTGCCTTTCGACTCGGCGAAGGTCACTTTGCCGTCTTCCACTTTGGTGATGACTGCCCGGATCTCGTCCGCGAAAGCGACGCCGACCGAGAGAACAACAACCAGGGAGGCAGCGAGGACTTTCCGTAACATAACCTTTACCCCTTGCAAGAAAAAACTCTAGGAACAGCCCGACCCATTATCGGGACCGATCTCGGAGCACAAACGAGGCGCTTGTATGGGCAACGGATTAAACCCACTGCCCGTGCTTCGGTCTCGCTTTTGGATTGCGATTCGTGGAAAAAGTTCGCTCCGGTGCGCTGCGGTGGACACATTGTATGTCGCACAGGCTCGCCGTCTAGCCAGCCCACAGCGTCAGCAAGCTCCAGTCCATCCCTTGCTAGAGCTGCGGGCTGGTACAGCAATTATTTTCCCGGTGCGGGAAGCGGCTCCGGAGGAGCAGGACGGGTGAAGTCGATACGGAACCAATCGTTGGCGCGGACGTGAATGACGCGGCGATCGTTGACGGCTTTACCGTTCGCATCGGTGTAGCGAACGAGGATGGTGTAATCGTAGGTCTTGTCAGCCGTAAGCGGCGGCGAAACAAACTCACGGGTGGCTCCCGTCTGCGTGGTCGCGTCGCCGTTAAAGACCACCTCTGCATTCGGCGGGACCACCAGCTGTAGATGAGCGGCGTTATCGGGCGGGGGCTGTGTCTGCGGAGGAGTGGCTCCCGCTGCGACCGGCGGCACACCGGCTGCGAGTGGTGGCGCGCCAGCAACAGGCGGGACGGCAGGAGGAGCTACCACAACCGTCGTCGGATTGACAATGGTTGTGCCGCCGTAATAGGGACGATACAGGCCATTGCTACCCAGACCATAGCCGAGCCCCAGGCCTAAACCAAACCCCAGGCCGCCTGCCGCCAATGCCGGCCCGAACGGATAGTACGGCCGATAGAAGCCGTATGGTGCGTAAAGGCCAGGACGATAGGGTCCGTAAAACCCGTATCCGTGGTGCGGGTAGTAATAGCCGCCGTAGTGAAACCCGCCCGCGTGATGACCACCGGGACCGTGAGCACCTGCAGGCTTCACGAACAATGTCGCCACCAGTGCCGCTGAGCCAAAAAGGAGAGAGAGTCGCCGTAGCATGAGACATCCTCCTCGTGTCTGTCGGGGCGAAGAGTGGGCCTCGCGAAACTCGGCCCACTCTACAACTATTTCACTTGCGCGAACCGAACGGAGGTTCGTGAGGAGGATTGAGCACAGATTGTAGATGCGTCGTCGGGGAGATGTGGAAAACTCGGCGCAGCTTCTCTTAACAGAGGGTACGTCAAACTGCGCCTTCTTTGCCGTCTTTTTTGTCTTCGCCGCCTCCAGGCCCGCGACGGCGGCCCCCCGGCCCTCCCTTCCAGTCGTCCCTCGGATCGCTTCGATCCCAGGGTTGACGCGCCAACAGAGCGCCCACGCCGATAGCTCCCAGCGATGCCAGAAAAAGTCCGGCAATCGGCAGAAAGTTCCGCCGTGACGGCGTCGCCGCCATCGAGCTACCAGCGGCCGCCAGCGTCGCCGAAGACCCAGCGGCCCCTAAACTTCGCACCGGGCCTCGTTTTTTGCATACGCGGCACATGATCATCTTGCCGGCCAAATCGTCGGCAACTTCGTACGTTGCTTTGCAGCTTGGGCAGTTAAACGAAACAGCCATGGTCTCCTCCGCTGAAAACACGATGCCCGAGTCGCAGCTGCGGCTTACTCCGCTACGCTATTTGTGCAGCCCGCGCGCTCGCATCTCGCCATCTCTTATACTCTAAACAGCCTTTCATGAGAAGTCCGTGAGTCGTGCAGCACTTACGATAGGGCACACTGTTTGCGATTTCGACCTCGCAAAGCATCTTTTGCTTGCCTGCGCCCGCAAACGAAGGTACGATAAGTGCGGAAAGGAACACTTGTGACGCTCGGCACACTGCGTTCTCACGCGGAGCATGGGAACGAGAGTTTCATCATCCTACGGAGATGCGCCATGTGGGATTCTGTGAAACGATTGAGCGTGGGGGTTGTCGGGGTAGCAACCCTCTTTGCGTTGGGGCGCCCGGCAGCTATCAGCCAGCAGCCAACGCCCGCCCCCGCCGCCAATCAGAATGTCTACGTTAATCCATTCGCCTCGACCGGACGAGCCCCCTCTGCTCCGGCCTCGGGTCGGCTCGGCTACGGCTCATTGACGCCTAACGGCGGGGCTGCATCAGGCTCCGGATCCGGACTGGGATATGGCACGTTGGCTGCTTCTTATGCCAATCCTAGCACGGGCTACGGGTCGTTAAGCAACTCAAACAACAATAATCCCTACAGCAACCCATATGGGCCGTACGGCTACGGCGGATTTGGTACTCAGTGGATGATGAACCCGTATCAGGGGTATCTGAGCGGTGCTGCCGATCTCACTCGCGCCAACGCCGAATACTACCAGACCATTTCGCAGGCCAAGTTGCTGCGCCAGGAAGCCATTCGTTCGTCGATTCAAACGCGGCGGGCCATGATCGAAGAGGCCGAGTGGGAACGCGAACACATGCCCGATCCGGAAAAAATCCGCCAGCAGGCTCTGGAGCGCGAGCTGAACCGCGCCCGCAGCACACCGCCGCTGCAGGACATTTGGAATGCTACTGCGCTCAACGCGCTCCTTCGCTATCTCATTGCCCAGCAGGGTCAAGGGATGAAAGGCCCGGATGCTCCGCTCAGCGAAGAGACGCTCGACCACATCAACCTTACGGTCGGCGGAACTCGCGCCAACGTCGGACTGCTCAAGAACAATGCCGATTTGCAATGGCCTCTGTCGATGCAGCGCGAGTTGTTCAAGCCACAGCGCGAGAAGATCAACGAGTTGATGCGCGAGTCCTACCGCAATGCATCCAAGGGCACCAAGCCGGACAGCTCGACGATCAGCGATTTGCGGCACAATTACGACAAGTTAAGGACCACGCTGCAGTCCAACATCGACCAGCTCACACCGGACGAGTTCATCGAAGCCAACCGTTATCTGAGCGATGTGGGTAAGGCAATTGACGCCTTGAAGTCGGCCAGCGTCGTGCGTTACCTCGATGGCACCTGGAAATCCAAGGCACGCAACGTGGCCGAACTGGTGGACTTCATGAGCAAACAAGGTTTATGGTTCGCGGCGGCGACGCCGAAGGATGAGGCAGCTTACGTCTCGCTGTACTACTCGCTGGCTTCGTTCGACCGAGGCATGCAGCGCGCTGCACGCGAGGTCAACGGCGAAAGCGAAAGATAGAAGACGTTACAGAAGCCCGGCGCGCCAGCGAAGGGGTTTTTCCGTCGCTGGCGCGCCGGGCTCGTCGTTTCTTGATTTACCTCTCACCCCACATCTGTACGCCGAATCCTTCCAGGTCGATGTCCTCGTTTTTCTCCCCCTCGCCTGGGACGCCGCGTTCCAGTCCCAAACGCAAAAAGCCCCACAGACTAATTGGTTCGCCGGTGTGATCGTATCCATCGGCGTCCGTGTCGCCCTCCAGCAACCAACGCCACGAGCGCCGTTCGCTGCCGGGGTCGGCCTCCTCCTGCCAACCCTTGAGCACACGCTCGGCGGCCTGCATCGCTGATCGGAACGTTTTGGAATCGTCAATGTGTACCCGAACCTCATCCGGCCCTTTTTCGAGCGACACACGCGGCAGGACGCGGATGGCATCAAAAAGCCGATGTTCCAGAGCCGCCGCCCGCCAGGGCGACCACAAATAGACGCTGACGCGAGGTGTTTCCAGGACCAACCCATAGAACTCGACGCGCATGTCTCGTCCCTCCACGAACCTCAGCGTGCGGCCGCGGGAGTGAGTCCTTCATTCTCGGGCCGCACTTCTTCGTGGCGCAGCGCCGACTTCAAGGCGGTCCGCATGCGCAGGTACGTTAAACCACCAAGCAGACCGAGCGTCCAGTTAATCACACGCTGGACCAGTGAAGCTAGAACACCGCTGGCTTCGGAGCAGCCGAGCCATTGATAAAGCAAACCGAACCCCAGTTCGCCAATTCCAGCTCCGCCCGGAAAGAAAGGCGCCGCCTGAATCACCAGGCCGATCGGCACAATGAGAAAGTGCTGAGACAACGAGGGAATCTGCTCGCCGGAGTCAGCCTGCCACAGCGTCAAGGCGGAATAGTAAAACAGGAAGACGAAGCCGACATGGCCGACCCAGGACAACAGCAGCACGCTGCCGACGGCTCGCGGCCGACAGCGATACATCCACACCGCGCGCCACAACTCGGCTACCGCTGTGCCTACCTTCGGCAAGAGTTCCAGCCGGCCTGCAAAACGCTTGGCTCGCCAATCGGGCAGCATCCCCAGTGCTATCCATACCAGCACAGATAGACCGACGATCACCCAGGCAATGATGACAATCCTCTGGCACTGTTCCGCGCCCAGCCCCACGAGCAAGCCGCTCATCCAGAAGCCGGCCCCCAGGAGGGCGACGAACCAGACCAGTGCCCACAAGGCGATGGCGCGGTCCATAATGACGGTGGCCACAGCGATGGTTCGGCGGTCCTGCTCCCGCGCCAGCACCGCCGCCTTGATGACATCACCGCCCACCGATCCTGGCATGAACGTGTTAAAGAACAAGCCGATGAAACCCAGGCGAAAAGCGTCAAAGAAGCGGAACGGCAACTCCACTGCGCGGACGAGTATGTACCAGCGCACGAAGGTTAGCAGAGTGGCGGGCACCGCGAATGCCAGGGCGAGAAGGAAATAGCCAGCGTGAGTCGGCTCGCCGCCGTGGACATGTCGCTGCCAAACATAAGCAAGCCCGCGCGAGATGTCGCTGAGGGTGACGATGGCTCCTGGCTTCACCGTCTCATCATCTTTCGCAACGATCGTCGTCTTGCCCTTCGGTTTTAGCGCGAACTCGTCTTGGCGATCCGCATCTTCATCTTCGGAGGAGAAGCGCTCGATGCGGATACAAACATCCGGTTCGTAGTACAGGACTTTGCCCGTGATTTTGCCTTTTTCCGGCACTCCGCCAACGATGATCTTGCCAACCGTCCCGCGCGGATCGCCCCAATTGCTCGCGATAACCCAGGCCATCAAACCGATGGCCACAGCGTATTTCAGGAGATTGATGATGATGTGTTTGTTCACCAGCCGTCCTCATGCTCGACCCAAGCCCACATTTCGCTTCCTGGGGAAGTGTAGCCCATGCGCGCAGAAAAGACTTACCCACGCTTGCTCATTTTCCCCTTCCCTCGTGAGGCTGTCTATGGGGATTTTGCCTTGAGAACCAGCGGGCGCAATTGACAGCCTCGCGTAGGTCCGCTAGGGTATTCAAGGTTGGGGCTGTGGCGCAGCTGGGAGCGCGTCTGAATGGCATTCAGAAGGTCGCGGGTTCGAGCCCCGCCAGCTCCACTCTTTTTCAAATCTTTATAACATCCCATTCTTTATTTTTGCCGGGAGGGGCAGGCGAGCGGAAGTGCGCTCGGCTGTTCCCCTCGATGAAACCAGAAAAGCACCATCATGAAATGGATTGATCCGGCCGGCATCTTATTCTGATAGATATGGTGGGCGTGGAACCCGAACTCCTGGAGCGACTGGCAAGGGAGCACGCGGCAGCCCTGGTGCTGTATGCTCGGCAATGGTGCGGCGCGCCCGAAGATGTGGTGCAGGAAGCCTTCCTCAAGCTGGTCGTTCAGAAGACGCCGCCGGACAATCCCGTGCCCTGGCTGTATCGCGTGGTTCGCAATGCCGCTCTGGCTGTCAGCCGATCCGAGCGGCGCCGCCGTCGCCACGAGACCATTGCTGCAACGCGGGCCCCGGTGTGGTTTGTGGACTCGGACCTCGCCGGCCTGGATGCAGCGGCGACGACTGCCGCGCTGCGCTCATTACCGCCGCAGCAGAGCGAAGTTCTGGTCGCGCGCATCTGGGGCGGACTAACGTTTGAACAGATCGGCGAGACAGTGGGCTGCTCCGCGGCCACGGCTTATCGCACGTATGTTGCAGGGCTCTCGGCCCTGCGGGAGAGGATGGGAGTGACATGTCCGAACAAGCCTATAACGACGACCGGCGAGACGCCGCTCTCACCGAGTTAGCGGCCTTTCAAAACGCTCTGGCGCACTTGTCGCCCTCGCCGGAAGGAGTCAACATTTCACGGTTACTGTTCCGCGCCGGCCAACTCTCGGCCCCGCGGCCGAGCCGGGCTTGGCCCAGCATCACTGCTGCATCCTTGATGCTCGCTGTCGCTCTGGGTTCCATGTTTCTCTTTCGTCCCGCACCGGAGCCAACGGAGCGCATCGTCACCGTGTATGTCCCGGCCCCGCCCCTGCCCATGCCACAGGCCGAGCTGTCTCCTTCTTCGACTGGCGAGACACCTATGCCAGATACCACTCCTGTAACAGGGGGAGGCGATAGCGATTATCTTCGCCTCCGCCGAGAAGTCCTGGCCCATGGTCTGGATGCTCTCCCGCCGCCGACAATGTGGTCTGCCGCCCTGCCGAACGCTGATACGGACAACCTGCTCGACTTGCCGCGCGGCAGCCGGGAGCCGTGGCTGCTTCGCCTTAAACGTTCCTTGCAGTCTGGAGGTCCTTCATGATTCGCGGCCTGATGTGCCTTACGGTTTTCCTAACTGTCGCAGTCGCTGCTTGCGCACAAGAATCCTCGGAGGGAGAGCCGATCAAACTAACCCTCAGTCCGGCAGCGGCGCCTTCGCCGGCCCTCAAGTACCTCTTGTTGCCAGAATTGATCGATCAGACACCCGGCAACGCTGCCCTCGAATACTACCGGGCATTCAGCCCCGAGTGGTGGGGCAACATTCGCCAGCAGAAAACGTGGGAAACGATCGACAAGGCCCTCCAGACGCCGCTCGAAAAGTTCCCCCGTAAGGACCTGGGATGGCTCGATAACAACCGCATGTTGGAGCAAGTGGACCGCGCCGCGCGCCGCGAGTTCGTCGATTGGGGGATGGGCGAGCGACTTCGCCGCGAGGGCTATGAACTGCTATTGCCCGATGTCCAAAGTCTGCGGCAAATCTCTGCCCTCTTGGCTGCACGCGCCCGACTGGAAATCGCTGAATCCCGCTTCGACAAGGCTCTGTACACGCTCCAGACGGGCCTGGCGTTGGCCCATCACGTCGGCGACGGCGTCATCTTGATCCAGGACCTGGTGGGGATGGCTGTCGCCCAGCAGACGCTCGCTCAGGTGGAGGAGTTGATCCAGCGGCCGAGTTCGCCGAACCTCTACTGGGCGCTGACGCAATTACCCCGTCCTTTCTTCGATATTCGCAAGGCGCTCCAAGGCGAGAAGCTGGGGATGTACGCTACGATTCCTGAGCTACGCAGCCTGGAAAATACCCCACTCACGCCAGAACAGCAACAAAGGTTGTTGCAGTTTCTTGGAGGAGGCATGGACGCGTTGTCGTACGGGAGGCCACCGAATTGGAACAACCAATTGGTTGGCATGTTCCTCGTCGCCCGCGCCTATCCTGAATCGAAGCAGGCATTGATCGCGGAGGGTCGTAAGGCGGAAGAAGTCGAAGCCTTACCCACACTGCAAGTGGTACTGATTCATTCTCTGCACCAATATCAGCGGCTTCAGGACGATGAGTTCAAGTGCGCCAGTTTGCCGTATTGGGAGGCGCAGCCTCAGATGGATCGGGCCACCCGGCGATTCAGACAGGCCCGGCAACGCTTGGAAGCGATTCCATTTATCGAATTTCTTCCGGCCATCCAAAAGGTCATCGCTACGGCCGTCCGGACGGATCGACGTATCGCGGTTCTTCGTTGCATCGAAGCGATCCGCATCTATGGCGCTTCTCACGGGGCCAAGCTGCCTCCTTCACTCGACGCCATCAGGGAAGTGCCTATTCCCATCGATCCAATGACCGGCAAGGCCTTTGTCTACCGAGTGTCCGGCGAACGGGCAGTTCTGCTGGGGCCGCCACTGTCGGGAGAACAGGCCAATTCACCCAATTCACTGCGTTATGAGTTGACCTTCCGCCCCAGTAAATGAGGACATTCCATGTGTCGAATCTCCGCCGTACTTTTGGCCCTAGCGCTTGCCGTGCCTGCGGTTGCCGCATTTTCCTTCATGTCGCGGACAGCGGAGCAGTTGGTCTTCGCCTTCGGTCCGCCCGCGGCTGTCGCCGACACGTTCGATGCCGAAGCCCGCGCCCGAGCCGTCCTTCCCTTCATCGACAGTAACACGGTAATCGTCGCTCACATGGACCTGACGCGGATCGATGCAGACAACCTCCTGGACTGGGCCATCGAGGTCGCTCAACTCGACAAGGAAGAGATCGAGGGACCGCGTCGCGCTGTGCGCGGTTGGCTCGCCGACTTCACCAAAGCCGGCGGCAAGGATTTCTTTGTGATCGTCAGTCTGACAGCCATCCTCGTCGAGCCTCCTATAGTGGTAGTGCCGCTCAAGGCCGGGACCGATGCCGCAGCTGTCCGCGCTGTGTTGAACCGCATCAAACCTTTGCAGCAACTCCGTTTCGAGAAAGCCGATCAAGCCCTCATCGGCGGCAGCGAGACCGTCCGAAAGCTGCTGCGCATCGCCAAGCCGGCGCGTGAAGATCTCGCCAAGGCATTCGCTTCAGCCGGAGACACAACCACTCAGGTTCTCCTTCTGCCGACCCCGGACACGCGCCGAGTTCTCTCCGAACTTATGCCGAAGCTGCCGGAAGTAGCGGGTGGCGGTTCAACACAGCCGATTACCGATGGGCTGCGGTGGGCCGCTCTTGGCGTGGACTTGCCGCCAAAACTATCCGTGAAGCTCACCATTCAGTCTCCGGACGATAAGACCGCCCTAGGGCTTCAGTTTCTTTTGAGACGCATTCTCTTGGCCCTGTCCGAACTACCAGAGGTCCGCGAATTCCTGCCGGACAGCGGCTCACTTGCCCAGATCTTCACGCTACAGACTGATGGAGCCCGGCTGACGCTGTCTGGCAAAGACAAGGAGCTGATGGACCTGATGCAGAAGTCGGTTCGGAGAGCTTACCAGGCAGTGCATCTGCGCGCAGTGGAAGAGAATCTGAGGCAGTTGACCATTGCCATGCACAATTATGCCGATGCGTTCAGGGTCCGAAATGTATCGCGCCTGCCGTCTGTGGCGAGCTTCGACAAGCAAGGAAAACCCCTGCTGAGTTGGCGCGTTCATCTGCTGCCGTTCGTGGGAGAGCAAACTCTCTACAAACAGTTCCACCTCGATGAACCATGGGACAGTCCGCACAACAAGAACTTGCTGGCGCGCATGCCCGACGTCTATCGAGGCCCCAAGCGGAAATTGAACGAGGAGGGAAAGACCATCTTCCTACTCCCGGTAGGCAAGGATGCTGCCTTCAAAGAAGGGCCAGAAGGGCCGCGAATGCCGACGGACTTCGCTGACGGCACGTCGAACACGATCCTTATCGTAGAATCCGACGATGCTCACACTGTACCCTGGACGAAACCAGAGGATTTGTCGTTCGACCGCGAGCACCCGGAACGCGGTCTCGGTGGCCACTTCCCGAACGGGTTCCTGGTGGCGCTCGCGGACAGTTCGGTGCGAATCGTGAGGAAGAATATCAGTAAGGCTACACTTCAGGCCGCCTTCACACCTGCTGGCGGCGAGGTGCTGGGCCTCGATTGGTAGGACCAAGCAATTCCTTGGCGAACAGCCGGCGTGAGCCGGCTCACGATGGCCGCTCAGAAACAACCTGTACAAAAAGTAATGAAAAGGCGCTTGAGCCGAAAGATGAGAAAATGGTATTCTGAGTCCATCGCGTGATTGGGCGACACGCGGTACCCGGCCGGCCCTCGTATGGGGCCGGCCACTTTTTTGGTGATTTCACATCGATTCGCCCAAAATCCTGTGATCAGGCGAACCAGAAGAAGCATGTGCCAGCCGGCTCCGCATCGCCTCGGCCAAGGGAATGAAGCGTGCTTGCCCCGGAACGTGCGCCGTCACTTCGCCGGATTCAAGGTAGTATACCCAGCCATGAAGACGCAACCGACCCGCCGAAAGGGCGCTGGACACGAAGGGAAACGTTCTAAGATGTTCGAGTTGAAGAAGGACATTCCGCTCGATCGCCAGGTTGAGCCTCTCGGCAGGTGACAGCGTGGCGGCATCTTTCTCGATGGCGGGAAGAATGGAGCGAGCATATTCCAGCCAGGCGGCGACATCGGGCAGTTCGTGCAGGGTATCGAGGGCGAGTAGCCCTTGCATGGCGCCGCATTTCGAGTGGCCGCAGACAATCACATCCTGAATGTGCAGCTGCTTCAGGGCGTACTCGACCGTGGCAGCTTCGCCGCCGTGAACGCCGAAGGGCGGGACCAGGTTGCCGGCGTTGCGGAGAATGAATAATTCGCCCGGCTCGGTCTGCGTCAGCAGGTTCGGATTGATGCGCGAGTCGGAGCAAGTGATGAACAGGGCGAGCGGCTCTTGACCTTCGCCCAGACGGTGAAACAACGATTCCTTGCTGCCGAAAACGCGATCCTGGAAATGCTGAATGCCCTGGATGAGGCGGGTTGCTCCGCCCATGATTCGCGACATGAACTCCGTTCCTCCTACGGTGATACTTCAACGCTTGCCCTTTTCCGGCAGAGCAAGGATGACCTTTTCCATGCCCGCGCCCTTGGCGGCGTCCTGGACCTTTACCATGACGCTCTGAGGCACATCGTAGTCGATTTCGAGCAACATCTGTGTCTTCCTGGTCGCCTTTAGGAACTTGCGCAACTCGGACTCCAGATCCTCCGGAGCGACAACATGATCGATCACCGTTATCACAGGGCTATCGTTGTCCATGCGAACGGTGACAGGGATCGCTTGTTGCTCCACCCTCTCCCTGGTGAAGACAGGCGGCCCTGATTTCTCGGCGCTGACTCCCGGTGCTTCAAGCTGCTTCTGCAGGACGGCATAGCTGGCGGTCAGAATGAAGAAGATGAGCAGAACCAAGCAGACGTCGATGAGAGCGTTCATGTCCAGGCGCGTCTCGTCATCGTAATGTCGCGGTGGCGGCGGCTCGAGTTCCGCGGCAATCTCCTCCAGTTGCGGATGACTCTCCAGCGGCACCCAATCCGGGTCGTCCGGTCCCATCACTTCATCCGTCGGTTCCCAGCGGCCGTCAGCCAGCCCTTCAGCTACCTGTGGCAGTGTCAGATCGCCCAGAGCGGTTGGAGAACCTTGATGGCGAACTTTCCACATGGCTACTTCTCCGTCACGTCGGACACGCCGATGGATTTTCTCGACACGCGACTGCGGAACGGCTCACTCTCGAGCCGCGCGATCAGGTCGCGGACCAGGCCCGACTTGACATCGGGATGCGCGTTCACGGTCACTTCCACGCGCTCACGCTGATCCTTCATGTACTCCTGCAATCGGCCCAGCATCTCATCCATCGTTTGTAGATTACTGTCTTTGTCCTTGTCGAGGAACCGACCGCCAACGGAGAGCGAAAAAACGGGCTTGCGGCTATCGCCCTCGCCTTCGAGATTGATGTTGAGCTGTACTCCCTCGCTGTTGGTGTCTATCCAACCGTACTTCGCTGGCGGTGTTGGCACAAAGGCGGCCAACCCAGTGGAACTGGCGGTCAGCATAAAGAAAATAAGCAGCACGAGGCTTACGTCGATGAGTGGAATCATGTCCACGTCATCGTCCTCATCGGGGGCAGGCTTTTTCCAGCGGATGTCCAGTTCGACCGGTTCTAGCGCCTCGGCCGTGTCCTCGACCCGATCTGGTTCGGACCGCGGCAGATAAGGAGTAAACTCGGATCCGCCAATGGGAATCCAGTCCTTCGTCCCCGAACCACGCAAGCAATCGCTTTCCAGGAGCCGGCCTTGCTGTATCCAGTCGGAGACGACCTGATATGGGACTTCGCGGTAGACCGTGTTCGATTCGACGATCCAGACATCGAGGAATCGGCGCTCTTTACTCATAGAACACCTTCCTTGCCGCCGCTTGGCCCCTTCTTGGCGGGCGGTTTCGCCTGGAGCAGCAGGATCAACTTCTGGGCGGCGCTTTTCATGCGCACCTCGAATTGCGCCAACCATGCCTTGAACAAAACGTGCGTGAATACCAGCGGAATAGCTGTCACCAGACCAAATGCTGTGCCGAATAGGGCCAGGCCGATGCCGCCGGCCTGCGAGCCGACGTCGCCGCCCTTGGCCTTCTGGATCTCGTTGAAGGTGAAGATCATGCTGATAACCGTGGCGAGCAGACCGACCATGGTGGCGATCTTGGCGATGGCCAGGATGGTCGGCAGCAGGAAGTTCAGATCGGGCAAGATCTCCAGTTCGATGACGTTGGCCATCGCTCGCCGCACCGCCGCCAGCCCCTGCTTTGACGTTTCCAGCCCCGCGACGAAGAGACGGCGCGGGATGATATCGGTTCGCTTGCGACAGTAGCGCAGCGCTCCTTCTACTCCTTCAACCTCGAGTTTTTTCTGGAACTCGGGCAAGAATTCGCTCATGTTCGTGTTGCCGTTTATGTTCAGCAGCATGCGCCAGATAACCAAAGTCAATCCGGCCATTGACATGAGAAACAGAGGCCAGAAAAAGTACCAGTGCTGTGTAATGAAAGTCCACAGAGCTTCCATCCCAGTTTCCCCGTTGCAAAGAAAGGATGAGCTAGTCGCCGAGAAGAAGCGGTCTTATCCGCGGCATCATCTTCACTGTACAAGGCTGCACGCGCGAGTTCCAGTGAAATTAGCAACGCGGAGCTACGCACGATGTCGAGTTGATCAGCGCGATCCGCCCATTGCACAGGTTACTTCCAGCTGGTCACACAACGGGGTTGCAAACAAGAGATTGCTCGGTGTGTTAAACAGTGGGACCGTTGAGCGTCTACTCTTCGGCAACAGCGAGCGCGGTGCGATCCGCGCTTCTTTTCCATCTCAGGAGGTCCAGTCATGAAAGTGCTTGTGATGTTAGTCGCGACTGCGGGACTGCTGGGGTTGGCGAGCGCAGAGGCATGGGCGGCAGACGAAGGAAAGGAACCGACACGGGCCGGCGATTACCGCATCTCCGGACCTTATACGGAGGGCAATCTGACGGTCTTTCTCATTCATGGCAAAGATGCGATTCCGGACAAAAAGTATCTGACATTGGCGGAAGCGCTGGAACAGAAAAAGGCTGTCGTCCACGAGACGAAGGATGTAAACGAAGTCAGCGTCGAGAACCTGTCCGCAGATGCCGACCTGTATCTCGAAGCCGGCGATATCATCAAAGGTGGTCAGCAGGACCGCGTGATCAGCATGGATTTGATCGTCAAGCCGAAGTCGGGCAAAGTGCCGCTGCCCTGTTTCTGCGTGGAGGCTGGACGCTGGAGCCAGCGAGGCTCGGAAGCTGCCGCCAACTTCGCTTCCTCGCCGGGCAAGGCCGCTGGCAAGGAAGTACAACTTGCGGCTCAATACAGTCGCGACCAGTCCCTGGTCTGGAAGAAAGTAGCCGAATCCCAAATGCGGTTGAGCGAGAACGTGGGCGGTTCGGTTCAGGCGAAGGCATCCCCCAGTAGTTTGCAGTTGTCCCAGGAGGACAAAAAACTCCTGGAACGGATTGACCGTTACGTCAAGGAACTCGCAAAAAGTCCGGAAAAAGAGAAGGACGTGATCGGCTACGCTTGCGCCATCAACGGCAAGGTCGAAAATTTCGACGTATACGGCTCCTCCGCGCTATTCGCCAAGCTCTGGCCGCGCCTGCTGCGAGCCAGCGCGATCGAAGCGGTTGCTGCTCTTCCGAAGGAGCAGAAGAAGTTCGATCCGGCCACCGCTGCGGCCGTGGTGAAGATGCTCCAGGACGCAGACAAGGGCAAAAAGAAAGAGGAAAAAGTAGTCAATGGCCGTGTCCATTTAGTGACGCGCAAGTCGGAAAACAACGTTTTCTTCGAGACACGCGACCGCGAGAAAGCCTCGCAGCCGGTACATAGGAGTGGGAAATAGCGAGTTGTCTCAGGTCGCTGCCACGAAGCACCTCCGAGCCGCGCACGCAGCGCAGTGGAGTAAGCGGTTGTACGGCCTGCCACTTACTCCGCTGCGCTGCGTGCGTGGCTCGGAGGTGCACAGCCTCTCACTTTCCAACCGCTGATTTGTCTTCATTCGGTTCCGGGAACTTAGCGCGGAAAGCCTGGAATTCCTTGCTCTTCAAGATTGGCCCAAGGTCGTCATCTTCGTAGCAGCGCCGTACGAAAAAAATATTCGTCGCCAGCTTTCCCATGGCCGCAATGGTCTGCGGCACGTCGCCGGCAGCGGCATGGGCGAGCACGAGCAAGAGCCGATCACCAGAACGTTTCTTTACGATTTCCTCCGCGGCACGGACGGCCTCAGCGTTGCGTTTCAGCTTCACTAGACAGCGGGCCCGGTAGTCGTCCGCTTTCCACCGGAACATCGATAGAGTGAAGACATCTTCTCGATGCTCGGCCCACAAGCGCAAAGCTCCCTCGTAGTCCTTCCTCAGCCACAAGAGTTCCAGCTCCCACGAAAAGAGGTTCGGGTCATCCGGCTTATCCTTGCGGTGCGCATCGAGCAGCGCTTGCAGCTGCTTGGAGTCCTTATTTTGCAAGCAAAGTTGGGCCAGGGATGTAAACGTTTCATCGTTCGCCTTGTTCTCCGTATAGGCGAGGACTACCTTGCCGGCCTGGAAACGAGCACGAAACAGGCCATTGCGGACGCGCCACTCGTCCTGATGCTTTGCCTTCGACAAAGCAACGCGGAACCAATGGGTTGCTTGTTGCGTATCGCCACGCAGCAGAAATAACTCACCCTGGTAAAACGAGTACCACGGCTCGCCTGCTCCGTTTTTGTGATGCTCCTCCAGCAGTTTGGCCAGATCCTTGTCCTTCTTCTGCGTGAGCAACTGTCCGGCCAGGGTGTTAAAGGCAGTCTTCTTATCCACGGCCGCTCGGTATCCTTCAATCCATTTTCCTTCCGCCGCCAGGTCAAGCAAGAAATATGTCTGATAGTTGGCACGTTGCAACTGGTTCGTTTGTTTCTGAGAAGCCTGGCGGAACAGAGTAATAGCTTCGGCCCAATTCTTCGTCAGCGCCCTGGCTCGCATTTCGTAGAATGTCAAGTCGGCATCGTCGCCTGCGTTGGGCCGGTGCAGCCGGACTAACGCCTCCAGTTCAGCGCCCTGTTTATCGTTGGCCATGAGGTTCGCCAACTGAGTAAATGTGTCCTTGTGAGGCTCGATTTCCGCATACGCTTGCTGCCAGCAACCGATTTTGTACAAGGCGAATACATAATCTCTCCGAATAATCTCACGTGCGTCCTTCGGGTAGTGCTTCCACGCTTTGTCCAGGATTTTCGCCGCTTTATCCCATGCCTCCTCATGCAAATGCAACTCTGCCTGATATTGGGCCAACCAGGGATCATCAGCGTGTCTGGCTCGGTGCGCCTCTAGAAGCCTCCGCAATTCATCCGATCGATTTTCTTCGATTAGCTCGGCTGCCAGTTGCGTGAAGGCTTCAACTGCATCAGGGGCTGCCCGATACCCTTCCAGCGGCTTGCCTTCCGAAAGCATGTCCGAAAGGAACGCGGACACCATCTCCGAACGTTTCTCCTTGGCATTGGGCTTTGCCAGGGCCAATTTGAACAAAGCAATGCCTTCGGAGGTTTTGTTCTGCCTTATCAACAAGCGATAGCGGAAACGGTCTGTCTCAATGCAGTCTGGAGCCTGCTTGGCATGCGCCTTGAGCAACTCTTGAAGCTGGTCGTCCTTTTCATCCTCGAACAGAAGAGTGGCCAGTTGCGCGAACGTTTCCTCTCGGGGTTCGATGTCACGATAAGCAGCCATCACCTGTCCGGTGTGGTAACGTGCCAGGACGCGAGCGGCTCGGAAGGTCTGGAGCGTAACGGCGTCGGGATGTCCTGCCAGGGCATCGGTGAAGCCCTTGTCTGCCAGAGCGTACTTCCCGTCGCGGACATCGATTTCGGCACGGTACAACATCAACATCGGATCGGCTGCGTCCTTCCGAGCGTGGGCCGCCACGAGCTTTTTCAGCTCGTCAAGCCGATATCGCTTGACTGCATCTGCGGCAAGAAAGCGAAACGCCTCCCGTGGAGAACTCGCGGCAGCATATGCCTTGCTGTACTGACCGCCCGATGCCATCGCTTTGAGAAAACGCTGCTCGTAATCCTCCCGCTTTTTCTTATCCTTCTCTTTGCGAACGGAAGATTCCAGTGAACGAATAGCCTCATCGGGTCGCTCCATTTGCGCATATACCAGTGCCTGGTAAAAATCGACCGGCGGATACTCGGGATCGATGTTGCGCATGGCCTGCACGATTGGATCGAGCAACTCAGGGAACTCGCGCCGTTCGCAGTCCTCTGCACATACGTCGAAATTCGCATACAGGTTATCTAACAGGGCGAAGCGCGGTCCAACATCCTCCAAGTTGGCGTCGCCACCAAGGGAGCGAAGCAGACCGAGGAAGGCATCATCCTCTTTGTGATTGAAGTCCAGTGCTTTGCGATACTCTTTGGCGGCGTCGTCAAAGCGGTGCAGCTCGCGAAGGGCTTCACCGATCTCACGGCAAACCTCGGCGTCCTCGCCCAGAAGGTCGCGGTAAGCTTGCAAGTGATTGAGTGCTTGTTCCGCCTTGCCCAGCCTGTTGAGGGCCACACCGCGCAGGTAATCGGCCAGAGGAAAGTCGGGCTGGAAACGATGCGCTGCTTCCAATGCCTGGAGGGCTTCTGCATTCTTTTGGCGATGCAGCAGCACCAAGCCATTCGCCAGTTGCCGCGAGGACTCGAAGCGCGGCGGAAGCTGCACCGCGCGCACTTGCGCCAGTTTCTGTTCCGCGCCGTCCGGATCTCCCGAAGCTACTGCATTTGTGGCCTCGGCGATAATACGGACGGCTCTGCCGATCTCCAGGGCCCGACCGATTCCCTGTCCGAGAATTGCGGCCATCTCCGTCGAGATGCGCGAAGCTCCGTCCAGATCCTCGAAATCGTAGATCTGCCACTCGCCGTTGCGCCGCGTGACCCACCAGCGCATTTTCAGCGAGGCTCCGTTGGGATGCTTGTGGCGGGCGATGATTACCGCCTCATCGTTATTCAGCTTCTTGACATTTCGAATATCGGTCTCGTCCCAGTGAAACAACTGTCCGCGCTGAGCAAGGGTGGCGCCGAAGTTCTGGGCAAAGCCGCGGCGGAACTCTCGCCTTTCCTTGGTGTTTCGCAGCGGCGTCGCACCGCCGCTGATGGCGGCCAGTTCATCCAGCATTCGGTCCAGATCGAACTTGGACATAATGGGCCCGGGAACCCGGTTGCGAAGTGCAGCACCCAATTGGTCGAGTAGTGCCTTTACTTGCTTGCCAATTTCATCTTCGGCAGGTGGTTTGGGGTCCTTGAACGCTTGTCGCACCTGTTCGCGCAGTTCCTCGTCGTCTTCCTCAAAGTGAACGATTGGGTTCAATTGCCGTGCATGTGTGCGCCAGACGATCGCCAGAAGAGTTGCCGCGCCGACGCCCATAATTAGAAATACGACGCCCCCTATCAGAGCCACAATCAGACACGGATTCCGCGCCCGTCGCCGCACGCTGCTCATCTGCTGGAGAGCGGGCAGTTCGGCTCGATCCCGTGACGGCGATGGCAACCTCGTCTGCACTGCGGATGAGACGGGGCTTGCAGAGACGATAGGAAACGTCACTTCGCAGGAAGGACAACGCACCAGTTCGCCCTGGAAATCGTCCGGCAATCGTAGACGGCGCTGGCAACGTGGGCAGAGAACCATTTCCGACATATCCATCACCAATTCGGAGGGGAGATTCGGGCAGATGCCGCGATTCTTTCAGAAGTTTGAAATGTTGTCCAGAGTTCTTCGGGTGAACGGCTGGCTAATGCCGGACACTGGTTTATCTTGAGAACTTCAGCAAGCGGCAGGGAATCTTGCCGTTGTACAACGGTGTTTCCGCAACGGGCGACAGACCGATCGCGGAAGCCAGTCGCGGATTTCCCGTGAACACATACGCCGTCCAACCCTGGCAGCGCTGTGCGAAGATCTCGCCGAGCAAACGATAAAGAGCAAACAGATTCTTCTCCTCGCCGAGACGTTCGCCGTAGGGCGGATTGCACAGCAAAACACCGGGCGTTCCGGGTGGAGGCTGAAAATCGCGCACATCGCGCTTTTCAAAGCGGAGTAGATGGCCGATGCCGGCGGCGCGAGCGTTATTTATTGCTAAAGACACCGCGTCGCCGCGCGCGTCCGAAGCGAGGATTGGCGCCGACAGCGATCGGCTGAGGCCCCGCCGCGCTTCGTCGCGGAGTGAGGTCCATAATTCCACGTCGAAATCCATCCAGCCCTGAAATCCGAACCGCTTGCGCGTCAGACCAGGCGGTCGCCTCAACGCAAGCCAGGCAGCTTCAATGGCAAGGGTGCCGGAGCCGCACAACGGATCGGCAAACGGACAATTTCCCCGCCAGCCGGTCAACAGCACCAATGCCGCCGCCAGTGCTTCGTTGAGCGGAGCACGTGTTTGAATGGGCCGGTAGCCACGCTTGTGCAGGGATTCGCCGGAGCTATCGAGACTCAGGACAGCACGATTTCGATAGATGTGAAGGTTCAGGCCAAGCATCGGCTCGTCCACATCCACACTCGGCCGCTTGCCGCAGCGCTCCACGAATTGATCGCAGATGGCATCCTTGACACGAAGGGCCGCGTACTTGGAATGCGTAATGTGTGAGTCGCGGACATTGCAATCGACGGCGAGTGTGTGTTCCGGAGTCAGATAGCGCGACCAATCGAGCGAGCGTACTGCATCATACAACTCATCCGGTGACGACACGTCCGCTTCGAGAATGGGACGCAGAACGCGAATGGCGGTGCGCAGCCAGAGGTTGGCTTGATATAACAGGGCGAGTTCGCCGCGGAACGACACCCCGCCGCGGCCTGGCTCGACCTCGGCAGCGCCGAGCGCGCGCAACTCATCGGCGAGTATCGGTTCGATGCCTCGGCCACAAGTGGCGAAGTAAAGTTCCACGTTCAATCACCGCACCTCGTTCATCCGGACGAAACCGGGCGGATGCCGCATAGTGGCGGCTCGGACGCCGAGCTTGGCTCTCTCCATTGTAAGCGTGGGACTTTTTGGCACCGAGATTGCTAAAATAAGAAGCGGGCGTGATCGACCCGTGAAATCCTTGCAAGGGTGGCCATCATGTCTTACGCCGGGTACTTCCTTGTCGCCAAGCCGGTCCTCCAGGATCCCAACTTCAAGCGCACTGTCGTTTTTCTGCTGGCGCACAATGCCGAGGGAGCTTTCGGCCTTGTCGTCAATCGGCAGGCTGAGGCGGAGGGATTGCCCTGGCCGGTGTTTCTGGGAGGTCCCTGTCCGTCGCCCGGCCTCATCATGCTGCATGGCCATGCGGATTGGGCCGAGGCGGCTGAGGACGAGGCGGAGAAGGATAAGGAGCGTCAGCTGGCTCCTGGCATTTTTTCCGGCGATGCAGGCTGCCTGGATCGCGCTTCTCAGACCGATGCGACGGGAAAGCTGCGTTTTCGAGTCTTCAGTGGCTATGCTGGTTGGGGCAGCGGGCAGTTGGAGGGCGAGCTTGCCGCCGGCGCCTGGGCGCTCTCGCCGGCCAACGGCTCGCTCTTATTCAACACACCCGTCGAAGAATTGTGGGACCGTCTCGCCCCGCCACGTATTCCGGAACCGAGCATCAATTAAGGGAAGGTAGGTTGTTATCGCCGCTACACAGTAGCGTCCATAACCGATTGCTCCGAACTGTCCATCGTTTGCGCAGGGTGAACAGAAACCGGCCATTTCTGCAGCAAAACTTGAAGAAATCCCTTCGGAAAGTCGAAAAGATAAACATTGCTGTCCATTCATCCGATACTTCCGTTAGTTGTGCCCTAGTGTACGGGACCATTCGTGTCTGTCCCGTTGCTTCTCTCAACGGCGGAAAAAGACCGTCATGTCCCGAGCGCGGCGGCTGCTGCTGGTTTGCTTGCTGCTATCGGGCGGCTGCCGAGGCGGGCCGGTCGTGCAGCAGACCGACCGCATCTTGCTCGAAATGGCCAGTCACCCGTTCGATGTTGCTCCTCCCCAATCTAACCGAGGTAAGCCTACGGCAGAGGCTTCGCCACCCGCGAACACATCCCGGAAACCAGCGAAAGCGGGATCGTGTGAGCCGGAGACGGACCTTCACACGGTCGCCTTCCTGCAAGCGGAGAAGCAAGTTCGAGCGCTGCCGGAGTATGAGCTTAAGATACCTCCTGGTCTCCCCGGCTCGGATGCGCCGCCATTGCCCGATTTGCGCAGGTTAAGCCCTGAAGAGCGACTGCGGACGATCCAGAAACTCTACCCCGAGCTTCCCCCTTTAGCGCCCGAACCGACTCCAGAACCAGGACCCAATGGTACGCCATTCACACTGGCCGACTTGCAAAAGCTGGCCGTTGAGAACAGCCCGATACTGCGACAAGCTGTCTCCGACGTCAAGGAGGCGGAAGGCAGACTTGTCCAGGCCAAGACCTACAGCAATCCGACGATCGCGCCGTTCTATTTGCAGCCCAACAACAATAACGCCGCAGCTGGCGCGCCCGGCGTCTTTCTCGACCAGCCGATCTCCACGTTCGGCAAGAAAAAGATGCAAGTAGCAGTTGCCCAGAAACAACTAGACAACGCTGAACTGGCTCTCAAGCGGGCTCGATTTGACCTTACGACCAATGTTCGCAATGCGTACTTCGCGCTGATCGTCGCCAAGGAAACCCTGCGTGTCAACGTCGCTCTTGTCTACTTCACCGACGAGATTTATCGTCTTTATACGGGCTATCTTGCTGCCGGCGTCATCGCAGAATTTGAGCCGGCTCCTCTTCGCGCCCAGGCCTGGTCCAATCGCTTGATTTACAAACAGGCCATCAACAACTACGTCTATGCCTGGATGCAACTGGTCGCCGCCATCGGTCTGCCCCAACTGCCGTTGACCGATGTCGCCGGTAGCATTGATCGCCTGATACCCTACTACGATTACGACAAAGTTCAGGGCTACATCCTGAATAACCACACGGACGTGCTTACTGCTCGCAACGGCGTGCTAATTGCTCAATACAACTTGAAGTTGGCCCAGATTACGCCGTTCGGCGACTTCGATTTGCAGTACGGCATCAACAAGGAAGTCACCGTCGCCCCGTTCGCCTACTACAACACGTTCATGGTCGGCATGCCGCTGCCCATCTTCGACCAGAACCGAGGCAACATCAAGGCCGCGCAAGCACAGTTAATCCGCGCGGTCGAGGAATCGCACCGAGTCGAGAACGCCCTGACTGGCTCACTGGCAACGAGCTACGCCAACTACAAGAACAACCTCTTTGGTCTGGAGTATTACCGACGCTACATCTTGCCCGATCAGATGACCTACTACCGTGGCATGTTCCTCCGGCGCCAGGCGGACCCGACGGCCTCGCCGGCCGATCTCGTGACCGCCCAACAGGCGCTAACGCTTAACGTGCAAAACTATCTGGGCATCCTCGGAACGCTGTGGTCATCCGTAGTGAGCGTCGCCGACCTGATACAGACACCAGACCTTTTCCAGATGGCCCAACCTCACGAATTGCCGGCGATGCCCAAACTGGATCAGGTGCCGCACTGGCTGTGTCCCCACCATCGTGTCGCGGCCGCGCCTGCCAGCATGATGGACTGCAACTGCGCTCCGCCTGTCGCTCCCGTCGTGAAGCTCCCAGCAGCAACCACAGAAACGCACACGCCGACTCAACCAGTCGAGATTGAACCCGTGCTGCCGACACCAAGGAGGAGTGAGAAGCCATCCACGCTGCCTCCGCCCGACCAACAACACAAACAGGTCAAACACCCAGACTTGACGCAGGAACTTCTGGAACCACCGCCCGAGATTCCGAGGAAAATGAAGAGGAACGAAGAAGGCGAATCGCCCATTCATTGACGTCTCGCTCGGTTTGGGTGAAACGAGGAACTTGTCATGGCCGGTACGGCTCGTGTAATGCTGATCCTGCTGCTGGGAGGGACGCTGGCGTCGTCCGGGGCATTGGCCCAGACGCCGCCCGGCCCGGCCGCGGATTCGCTAACGGAGCCAGTGCCCGAGTTCTTGAAAACGTTCCCCCGGCCTCCGGATCAACCCTCGTCCTTGTATGCGCCGCCCCCTCCTCTGGGACCGCCACCGCCCGACCTGGAGAGACCGTACTTTCGGCCCGATCCGCTGCTTGATCCGCCCGAACTTGGCGGGATCGGTTGGTTCGGCTGCGTGGACATCGACATTTTGAAACCACACTTGGTGAATCACCTCAGTTTGCCGGTGCCAGTTCCGATTGTCAGTCCTCCGGGCATCCCTGTCGGCACGACGCCCGCCGTTACGACCAGTCAGGGACAGAATTTTCAGTCGCCGCCGATGGCATCCATTCCAACCTCTGTGACGGTGGGGGTAGACCCATCTCATTTGAACTGGACTGTCTCTCCGCGCTTTGAGGTGGGCTATCGGCTCCCGTCGGGTTTCGGCGGTATCTCCGTTGCGTATCGCTTCCTGGTGGCGCAGGGATCGGACGCAGTCATTGGAGCGGATGGACCTGCAGTGCTGTCGAGCCGGCTGGACATTAACACCGGCGAATTGGATTGGTCGAGTCGGGAGTACACGCCGTGGGGCCCACTCTGGGACTTGAGATTCCGGGTCGGCGCACGCTATATCTCGGTGTATTTCGATTCGCAGGCGAATGAGCCGTTCGGGGAGGCGGCCCGGGGAACCACTATCTACAATCAACGGACCACCAACAGCTTCGTGGGACTCGGTGCGGCCGGAGCCGTGCAAGTGGGCCGGAGACTGGGCAATCCCAACTGGGGACTGAGAGCGAGCGGCCTCCTCGATTTCGCACAACCTCTTGGCCGAGTGCGCCAGGGCTTTTTCTTTTCCTCCACGACCTCGGCAAACGGCACTCCGCAGGCGGGAAATGCATTCATTTCCAGTACCATGACCGTGCCCATACTGACAACTCAGCTGGGCTTGGACTGGCAGCCTCCGGATTACCCAACGATCCGGCTGTTTGCCGGTTGGCAGTTCGAGTATTGGTGGAACGTGGGCCGGCAGTTGCCTTTCAGCGAACTGGGATATTTCTTCATCAACGGCATCGCCTTACGAGGCGAGTGGAAATACTAACTCGTTCGCCGATTATCCGGCGTCCGTCTCCGGCAAAATCTGCTTTTCGACTATCATGCCCAGAGCTTTCATCTTGGCCCGCAAGGTCGTCCGTGAGATGCCCAGCAATTCGCTGGCTTGCACCTGATTGCCGCGCGTGTGCCTCAGGATCCCCTCCAGAATCACACGATCGGCCGCCTCGCACGCCTTGCGGTAAATGTCCGTTTCTCCGGAATGCAGCAGACGCTGGACGTGTCCTGCCAGATCGAAGCCAGCGGCTGGCGCAACCGGCGCCGCGCCGGTCCCAGCCATCCAGTCGCGCAAGCTCTCCGGTAGACACTCGGGTGTGAGCATTTCGCCCGGCGCGTGAACCAGAGCATAGCGAATGGTGCTCTGCAATTCGCGGACGTTACCAGGCCACGGATAAGCCTCCAGCAAGTGGATCGCCTCCGGTGCAACGGAGCGAACCTGCCGATTGAGATCACGGTTGAACACCTTGACGAAATGGTCCACGAGCAGTTGTAGATCGTCGCGCCGTTCGCGCAGCGGCGGCAGGTGGATCGTGAAGCCGTTGAGTCGATACAGAAGATCTCGCCGGAATCGACCGGCAGACACCCCTGCCTCCAAATCCTGATTGGTGGCTGCGATCACGCGCGCGTCAGTTTGAATGGTCTCATTGCCGCCGAGGCGCTCGAATCGCTGTTCCTGGAGCAGGCGCAGCATCTTGGCCTGCGTGGACAGAGTCATGTCGCCGATTTCGTCGAGAAACAGAGTGCCCTGATGGGCCTGCTCGAATTTGCCAATGCGGCGTCGCTCAGCCCCCGTGAAGGCGCCGCGTTCGTGGCCGAACAGCTCGCTCTCCAGAAGCGATTCGGGGATGGCGGCGCAGTTGATGGCCAGAAACGGCATATCGCCGCGGCGGCTATGTTGATAGAGCGCACGAGCCACCAGCTCTTTCCCGGTGCCGCTCTCGCCCACGATCAACACCGTCACGTCCAGCGGAGCAACGCGACCGATCGCCTTGTACACTTCCTGCATCGCCTGCGACTTGCCGACAATGCGATCGACCGAGCCGTCCTCCGACGTCTCCTGTTGCTCGAACACGGCCGGCACGTGACGGAGCCTGCTTAACTCTAAGGCTTTGTCCACCACTTCACGGAGGCGGTGTAAATCGACGGGCTTGAGTAGGTACTCGAAAGCGCCGCGCTTCATGGCTTCGATGGCCGTCTCAGTCGTGGAGTACGCGGTGATGACGACTATGGGCAGGCGTGGATCGATCTGGCGAAGGCGGTCGAATGCGTCCAGGCCGTACATGTCAGACAGGCGCACGTCAAGTAAGACAGCATCGGGCCGCCGGCGTTGAGCCAACTCGATCCCCGCCTTGGCCGTGGACGCAGTAAGGACTTCCAGGGCGTCGGAGCGCAAGCTCTTTTCCAGCGAGTACAGGACGTTGGGTTCATCATCGATCACGAGAAGCCGCGGCATGGTTGACCCTCTGGTACAAACCGGAAGTGTAAGCGACAGCAGAACATCCGACGCTTGCGCTTCCGGCTCGTTTTGTGCGTTCACGGCGTCCAATCCATTGCCGGCGTGACACTCAAACAGAATTCGGCGAGCAACTGCGCTGTGTGGTCGAGGTCGTCGAGCTGGACCACTTCGACGGGGCTGTGCATGTAGCGATTGGGGATGCTGACCAGCGCCGTGGCCACCCCTTCGCGCGACAGTTGGATCGCGTTGGCATCAGTGCCGGTGGCACGGGGCGCGCCTCGTACCTGCACCGGAATATCGTGTTTCTGCGCCGTCTCCTCCAGACGTTCCAGCACGCGCGGATTGATGTTCGGCCCACGAAATAACACGGGACCGTTGCCCAGGCGCACGTCGCCCAATTGTTTTTTGTCGTTGCTCGGTGTGTCCGTCGAGTGAGTCACATCGACGGCGATACCCACGGTCGGATGGATTCCGTAACTACTTGTCGTGGCACCGCGCAGGCCGATCTCTTCTTGCACCGTCGAGACGCAGAAAACAGTGGCGTGAAGCGGCTTGCCGTGCATCAACCGCAGGGCTTCCATCACCGTCCACAGACCGACCTTGTCATCCATGCCCGGAGAGGAGGCCAGATTGTTACGGAGCGGCCGATAACCCAGCGCACACGTCACCGGATCGCCAGGCCGCACCAGTTCCTCGGCATCCTTCTTGTCCTTGGCGCCAATATCGATCCACACGTCTTGAAATGTCGGCACTTTGTTGCGTTCTTCGGCCGTCATCAAGTGCGGCGCCCGGCGGGCCACGACGCCGGCAACAGCCCCATGCCCCGTCCACACCGTCAGGTTTTGACCCAACAGAATCTGCATGTCCCATCCACCGATGGGCTGAATGTACAGGAAACCGTTGTCGTCGATGTGCTGCACCATCAAGCCGATTTGATCGCAATGTCCGGCCAGCATGATGCGCGGCGGCCGATCGCTCGCCGCCCCACCCCAACCCTCCCCCACAAGGGGCGAGGGAGCAACGTTTCCCCTGCCCCCTTGAGGGGGAGGGTTGGGGTGGGGGGTAGGATGACGAATGGCCAGCACATTGCCGTGGCGATCGGTGCGCACTTCGTCGGCATAGTTGCTAGCCCAGGCGCGGACCAGATCTTGCACGGGTCGTTCGTATCCGGAGGGACTGGGAGTCTCAAGAAGCTGGCGTAGGAAGGCGTGTGATGAGTCTTGCATTCCGGGATGATCTCCTGTGTTCCTGTTTTCCTGGCCGCTCGCAACTTCGCTAAGCGGCGAGTGTTCTGTCTCATTTCTATTTTACAAGGACTGTTGCAGTCCTGCAGACAGAGTCTCATAACATGGTTTGTTGAAGATCGCATCCGCATCTTGCAAGCGTAACAACAAGCGAGGGCGAACTCGACTTGACACCCTGGCGATGCCGGATATAGTCCCGTCCTTCCACCTGAAAACAGGGGAAAACTCGACGATCGAAAGCTGAAATCCGGTACGCGGTATGCAGTTATGGATTTGGGCTTCGGCTGTCGTGTTTTCGTGCAGCGGGAGGCTCACGCCATGCCGGACAGCACGACGACCGTGGCCATGCTCCGCGAATCGATGGCACGTTTCGTGAGCGAACGCGATTGGGAGCAATTCCACAGCCCCAAGAACCTCGCCATGGCCCTGGCGGCAGAGGCGGCGGAACTCATGGAGCACTTCCTGTGGATCGACAACGATGCTTCTCGCTCACTAGCTCGCGGCGCGGTCCAACGAGGGGCGATCGCCGATGAAATCGCCGACGTTGCAGGTGTGATATTCGCCCTTTGCAATGCGCTCGATTTCGATCTGAGCGAGATTGTGGCCAGCAAGATGGCGCGCAACGTCCTGAAATATCCCGTGGAGAAATGCCGAGGGCGTTACCGTGTGGAAGAGGAGTGAGAGTTAGGGGGTGGGTCTTGCGTCATCGCTGCCTCACGGGGGCCGGATGGATGCTGGCGGTTTGCCTAATCGTTGGGCCAGGAAGGTCGTACGGCCAACGTGAGGTCATCGCTACCTCATCGGCCGTTCCACCTCAGACACAGGCTGCCCCGATTCCTCCTGTCGCGCCTCCGCCTCCTTCTGTACCTGCTGCTCCTGGCACGTCGGGACAAACGATACAGCAAGTGGTGTATGTTCCGGAGGCTTCTGCTTCCCAGGCCAGTTCTGGCAAACAGGTGATTAGCACGCCGCCATCCACGAACATGGTGCCGCCGAACGTCCTGCTTAGCGGCTTGACGGGCAATGCGAGTCCGGTGGTTACTCCCCGTCTACCCGCAAACCCGGCGGAGACGGTGGCAGCAGCGGCACTGGCCGTCGAGGTCGTGGGACCGGATCACCTCTTCCTGGGGCAACCTCTGGCTCATGAAATCGTGTTGCGCAACATGGGAGGTCGAACGATTGCCGACATACACATCGAGGAGCCGCTACCTGCCGACGCGCGCGGAGTGAAGGCAGATCCCCCCGCAGTGAAGCAAGACAGTCGTCTTGTCTGGGATCTGCATGACCTCGAAACGGGAGGCGAACGGCGACTCAAAGTCGAGCTGGAACCAGGCAGCCCCGGTCAACTCGATCTGCGGCCTCATGTGACTTTTCAGGCTGGAAATGGCCTCCGCGCTCAGGTGATGCGGCCGCCGTTCAGTATCGACATCAGTGCCGATCGCGGCAAGGTGGTGCGTGGCGAACTCGTTCGCTTTCGGATTCAGTTAGCCAATCACGGCGATGCACCCATCACCAACATCAAGATCTACGATACGCTGCCGTCGGCCCTGCATCATTCCCGAGGTCCCAAAATCGGTGTTGAGCATTTCGGCGATCTGATGCCGGGTGAGACGCGGAGCATCCCCCTGGACGCGACCGCCGTGGAGGCTGGGCCGATTCACAATGAAGTTCTCGCCCAGGCGGATCGCGGCGTCGAGGCGAAAGGCTCCGTGGACATTGTCGTCACCGAGCCGAATCTGTCGTTGCGTATGGATGGTCCCGACCGGATCACGGCTCAGCGTGAGGTGGATTTCACGCTGGAGGTCGTCAATCCTGCGTCGCTAACGGCAAAAGGGATCCGCCTGGTGCAAACGCTGCCGCCGACATTCGAGGTTGTCTCTGCCAAAGGGGCTTCTCTCGACAACAACCTGCATGCTTTGGTTTGGTCGCTGACCGATCTGGGCACCGGCCAACGGCAGAGAGTGACTTTTCGGATCAAGGCCAATGAAGGCGGCGATTGGCCGATGGTGGCCGCGGTGATGAGCCAGAACTTTCCCGAAGCGCGCGTCAACCACACGTTGCACGCGGAAGCTTCTGCGGTTTTGAAATTAGAAGTGCATGCTCGCGAGGGCCGCTTGACCCCTGCCTCGGAGACTGTCGTTCGAGTACACGTTTTCAACACAGGCAGCGCTGCCTGTCCCAATATGCGGGTAACTGCCACACTGCCCTCGTGCGTGGTCGCCTTCAAGGCGGTGGGACCAAGCAGCGTACAGATCGAGAACCAACAGGTTCGTTTTGCACCTTTGCCCCAGTTCGACGCCCACGGCGATGTCGTTTACAGCATCCACGTCCGCGGCCGGCAGCCAGGTAAAGGATCCCTTCGCGTCGAGTTGGCAGCCGACAAGCAGACAGCGATTGACAAGGAAATTAGCCTTCAGGTGAGTGCAGGCAGTGAAACTGCGGCGTCTGCGGCAACCACGAAGTCTTTCGCAGGTGAGACGTTGCGATGAGTGCTCGAAAAAATAGTAAACTTTTTGAAAATAACCGGTTGCAAAACGGTCCGAATAAGGTTATGGTAGGCCTTTCCTTTCGCTCTCGCATCGCAATCATCCGACAACGAAACACGCGCACAGAAGCCAGGAAGGCCATTGACCAGGGGGAAGGATTCCCCCGTTGTTCCACCTCGTCCGAGCTGCGCCGTAACAATACGCATCAAGCGTTTCGGAGGGTGGGGCCATTGACCTTGAGCGGGAATGGGAGCGTTGTTAAGATTCGGCCGCGTTAAGGATGACGGGCCAACCGTCCGCTGTCCCTACCGCGATTTGTAAGCCCTTCTGCAACGTCACTGCTGGTCCCGCCGGAACCGGAACCGCAGGCGATCACGTCGCGGCACGTCCACGGAGGGGGTGCCGCGCGCGTGAAGGGGGAGAAGAGGAGGTTGGTCATGAGTACGAACCGCACGGAAAAGGAACAGGTTCGTGTACATATCCGTTGGATGATCCGCCGGGACATGCCGGAGGTCTTGCAGACGGAGCAGGAGAGCTTCGAGTATTCGTGGACCGAAGAAGACTTTTTGCGCTGCCTGCGCCAGCGCAACTGCATCGGCATGGTCGCCGAACAAGGCGAGAAAGTCGTCGGCTTCATGATTTATGAGTTGCACAAGAACAAGCTGCACATTCTCAATTTCGCGGTCGCTCCCAGCTGTCGCCGCTACGGTGTCGGTTCGCAGATGGTCGCGAAATTGATTAGCAAGCTGTCAAGCCATCGTCGCACTCGCATTACGCTGGAAGTCCGCGAGACGAATCTGGACGCTCAGCTGTTCTTCCGCCAACAGGGCTTCAAGGCCCTGCGTGTTCTGCGCTCGTTCTACGAGGATAGCGGAGAAGATGCTTATCTTCTCCAGTATCGACTTGCTGACGACACCGGCGACGACTTTGAGGATACCGTCAATCGGATCGCCCAGTACGAAGAGAGCTAATAGACAGTGCGATTTATCGTTTCGTGCGAAAGCATAAAATCGTGCGAAACGATAAATCGCACTGACTCTTCCGATTTTGCGGGCTGCGACATTTCCAAATGCGCCGATTGCGCTACATTTGCCTTGATTGCCGATCATTCCTTTTTTAAGCTCTAGAATAAACCCGGCCCCGCGCGCTGGGGGAAGCATTTCGATTCACCATCGAGGAGGCACCGCGATGCGTACCTGGATGAGACTGATCCCGGCCCTTTTGCTGGCTGTACCCTTCACTTGGTCCTCGCTCCGTGCCGAGGAGAAAAGCAACGACCAAAAGATCTCAGATTTACAGAGAGAAGTAAGCGAACTCCGTCGAGACATAGCGCAACTGCGGAAAGACCTCCTCGACAATGCCACGCAACGCAACGCCGACACAGAGGAACTCCGCCGCATCCGAACCGCCGTCGAGCGTATGGCCCGAGAGCAAGAAACGATCTCACGTTATGGTCCACCTGCATTACCCCCTGGCGCTCCACCTCTCCAGCCTACCGGAACGATCACGGTGCAAAATAACTACTCAGCACCCGCCACCGTGCGCATCAACGGCCGTCCCTATGTTGTCGCGCCGGGCCAATCGATGCCGATCCACGGCGTCCCGACGGGGACGTTTCAGTACTCCGTAGATGTGGATGGCTTCGGTATGGTCGAATTGCCTCGCACGGATAATCTGCCGTCCGCAGGGTATCGGATTTCGATCTTTCCGCGGCCATATTGAAGGTAAAATCGAGCCGGAAGCATATGCGACGGACAATGTGCCGTCGCTTATGCTAGCGGCTCGTACCGCCCGCCCTTGACGGTCCCGTCCTTTCTTCCCATCCTTTCCCCATCGGCAGCCGACGTCGAGACAGAGATGATAATCACAATTGACGGCCCCGCCGGCGCCGGCAAGAGCAGCGCTGCGCGGGCCCTGGCACAATGTTTGGGCTTTGAATTTCTGGACACGGGCGCCATGTATCGCGCCGTGGCCCTGGCCAGTCTGCGCGCCGCCATCAACCTGCGTGACGAGTCGGCACTGGCGGCACTCGTCTCCTCGCTTCGCCTGGAGATGCCGCCGGGCGGTCGGGTGCTTTTAGAGGGCGAGGATGTAACGCTGCTGATCCGTACGCGCGAAGTGACTGCCGCGACCGGCGCCGTGGCCGACAGTCCTGCCGTTCGTCGCCGACTGGCGCAGATGCAGCGCGAGATTGCACACGAACGCAACATGGTGTGCGAGGGGCGCGATCAAGGTACGATTGTTTTCCCAGATGCGGCTTGCAAGTTTTTCTTGATCGCCGATCCCAAAGAGCGCGCTCGGCGGCGACAACAGGAGATGGGGGCGCGCGGCGATCGAGTCGAGTTAGAGCAGTTGCTGCGCGAGCAGGAAATCCGCGATCGGTGCGACGCTGACCGTGACCTAGCGCCCATGAAACCGGCTGCGGACGCCGTGCACCTGGACAGCACCCAGCTGAGCTTGGAGCAAGTGGTTGAGATGATGGCTGCCGAAGTTCGCCGGCGCGCGTCGAATCGTTTGTGAGGTGACGGCGTCGATGCGGAACGATTACTCGCTGTGGATGTACGAAACCGGCTACTGGCTATCGAAGACCATCCTGACCTGGGGATTCCATTATCGCTATGAAGGAAGCCAATATGTTCCTCGGAGCGGGCCGGTCCTCCTTCTTTCTAACCACCAGAGCTTTTTCGATCCGCCGATTGTCGGCTGCGCGATCCGGCGTCATACCTGTTTCCTGGCTCGTAAGACTCTCTTCCGCGGGATGTTCGGCCGACTGATTAGCCGACTTAATACCGTGCCCGTCGATCAAGAGGGCGTGGCCAAGGAAGGACTGAAAGGCGTTCTCGAACAACTCAAGGCCGGTCAGGTAGTCCTAGTCTTTCCGGAGGGCGAACGCACCCCCACTGGAGAAGTTCAGCCTCTCAAACCCGGAATCTTGCTACTTATTAAACGCATCAATGCACCGATCGTGCCCGTCGGCATCGCTGGTGCATTCGATGCCCTGCCACGCACGCGGAAATGGCCGAAGCTGTCCCCGTTTTTTCTCCCGACGACTGGTGCAGACATCGCTGTGTCGTACAGCAAACCGATCTCCGCTGAGTATTATCGAGAGATGCCGCGCGAGCAAGCGCTGGAGGAGATGCGCGAGGAATTGAAACGCGCGAAGGAACGGGCGGAACGATTGCGGCGAAAACCCTGAGCGACTTCTCGTTTCGCGCGAAACGAGAAATCAAACAAGCAGATGCTCCCGCAACTTGCGGATCGCTTTGTACTTCTCGTCGCTGATGCGTTCGACGGGCAGGCGGAGTTCTTTCGACATATCTTGTACGGACCAACCCTCGAAGCTCATTCGCAGAATGTGCTGCTGCCGCGGCGATAATACATTAGCCGCGGTCTCGTTCACGACCTCTCGTTGCTCGTGTAGCTGTCGTCGCTGTGGATCGCGGCGGTCGGCAACATTGTCGATGGCCGGCGAGAACTTCCTCGCTCGCTGAATCCGTTTCTTGACTGTGTCGATGGCCCGGAGAAACTCCCGGTGCTCATCGCCTTCTCCATGCAGCGCTTGATCCCAGGCATCCGCCGGCACGCGCTCGAGCAGACGGCGAAACACCTCTTGCGTGCAGTCACCCCAACTATCCATAGGCAGGCGTGCATTCCGCCAACAGGTGGCGCAATAGCGACTCATGTCTGCGATTGCTTTTGCCGTATCCTGGGAAGTTTGAACCGTGGCCTGTCCCGGAGCGGCGCTCACTGATAACGCCGTTCCCAGAACCACGGCCATGACGTAAGGTCGTTTGATAATCGAACGTTTCATGCACGAATCTCCGCACAAACCTCGCTCCCAGACTCGGCTTGGGAACGGTGTAACATCTTCCTCCTTGATTGGACAGTCACGCCCCCAATTCTCGCTCTTTTTATTTTATCAGAAAAACGTCTCTTGCCGTGCTACCTGTTCATGCGGACAGGGGCTGTTCGGCGACCGCCTCCAGGCGCTGCCAGAACTGCCGCAGCAGCGCCATACTGTCGCCCGGCAATCCTCCGCGTGCGTACACGGCCCGCGCGTACAGGAGTGCTAAGCGGTGAAGATCTGCTTCCAGGGCCGGCACTTCTGTACCGATGCGCTGCGCAAACTCCAACGGCGTTTCACCGGGCTGTCGGCCGAGATCGCGTTCGCGCGCCCAGGCTTGAGCCGCCGCAAACGTGTAGCGAATCAACTCCGGCATCGCCATGCCGGTTCTCCCTCCGGCGAAAGGGTTGCTGAACGAAGCAAAGGGCCTTTCGCGCAGACGCTGTTCTTCCTGCTCGACGCATTCCTCTTCGTCGGCTGTTTTCTTTCCAGCGCCAAACAGATTCGCCCAGAAGTTTCGAAAGGCGTCGAGCAGTCGCCGCGCCCAGGCGGTGAAATTCGCCAGGAACTGCAAGCCCGAACGCAGGACGAAGAATAGCACTCCCAAGGCAATCAGGGCAAACACGATCCACTTGAGGACAGGAGCGATCTTACTCACCATATCCCGCACAGCCGAGGGTGACATCTTCGACGAAGAGCTGGAGTCGGAGCGCTGCGATGAATCTTTGTCCGAACGCTGATCGCTCTTATCCGAGGCGTCGCGCTTGTCGCTCTCGCCCCGTGCCCGCTCGCCCTTGTTCTTATCCGCCGGCTGATCACGTCCGGAGCCGGGATCGCCTTTGCTCTGATTCGAACCATTATTCTGGGTTTTCTGACTCTGCCCATCGTTTTTTCCTTGTCTGTCCCCGCTCTGGCTCGACTTGCCGTCTTTCCCACCCGAACCTTTTTGACCCTGTTTCGTTGCAGCACCGCGCTCGCCTTTTTGTTGCCCCTTCTCACCGCCGGAATCTGCGTCATTCTTCTTTCCTTCCGGATCGTCCGCGCCCGGCCGGCCTTCGCCCTTGCCTGGCCGACCGCCCTTCATGGCAAATTTCGACGCGCCGCGCTCGGGCGATTTTGCCGCGGTTAGGGAGAATAACGAATACTCCGCATTCGGCCTCGGCAGCATAGCGCCAAGCAGCAGCAAGCCTCCGATGAGCATGCCGCCCACGGTCAACCAGACGCCGGTCATTGCCCCTGGCATTTGTAATCGTCGTTGGCGCAGATAGCGGCGAAGGCTCAAGAAGCAGGTCGTCAAGAGGAGGCTCAGACCGCAGGCGACGTATACAACCATCAGCCAGAAGGAGCTTTCCCGCCGCTGCACATCTTCTGCAGGAATGATCGCCTGCCCCAATCCAAACAGAGGTAGCGCCGCCAGCGAAAAATAGACCACCCAGACGCCCAATGTCCGTTTCTTGTTGCGCTCCTCACGGTAACGCCGCCAGCGCTGTAACCAGCTTTCTCCCTCTTTCGTTTCTGCGATTTGAGTTGGGATGTCTGTTTGTTCGTCCAGTCCTGCTGCTTGTAGCAAGCCCTCTGCGTTGACATCGGTCTGTTCGTCAATGTTGGTGCAGTCCCACGTCAAACGATGGGCGCACCACCAGACCAATCCAATCAGGCCGCCATTGATGAGGAAACTGAGTTCTTTCGCTCCGCCGTCTTCGGGATACTCGACGAACATCTGCATGCCCAGCCAGGTCAGAAATCCCAGCGGCACTCCATAGAGTGCGGCGCGGCTGCTGGTGTCATCCAGCATGGTCATGCGTGCGATGAGTACGGCGCCGAACACGAAGAAAAACAGGATCCAGCGCATGCGATCGACGTAGTCGCCGGCATACAGCACGTTGAGCAGGAAAAACACAAGGCTTGCGACCAGACCCATGATGAGTGCTGGGCTGATCGCCAAAGCGACATAATCGGCGAGCGTTTGATTTTGCTTGTCCGAGGACATGGCAACGCCTCAGGAGCATCGAGTATCCATCGTTCATCATACCAGCAATCGGTTAGCGACGCGTCGCAAAAGCGTCGGGACGAAGAAAGCTTCTGCGAAGCGTCGTTAACTGTTAGCGCGACTTTTCCTCCTGTTTCTGCTCCTGAAATACGTTTTCGGACTCCAGTGGTATTTGGAAAGCGTCTGCCACGCGCGTCATGTAATTACACCAGCACAGATACCAGACGGTGTCCAGCGCTCGCTCCTTCCCCATATGCGCTGTCAACATGTCGATGTCGGTTTGTCCAACCGCCCAGGGTGTGCGCGTCAGCTTGTGAGCGAACAACAAGCCGGCACGCTCGTTGGGTGGGAAAGACGACCAATCGCCGCTGGCGAGTTTGGCGACGCGTTCGTTCAAAGCCAGTTCCTGTAAGCCCGCGACCGCGAGCAACATTTGCGAGTGGCCCATTCAGTAGAAACACTGCAACGACCGCGTGACGACCCAGAACATCGATTCATAAAACACCATTTCTAGATCGGACTCCTCGCGGAAAGCGCGCAAGCCGCCAAGCCAGGCCGCTGTCAATCGCGGTTGATACCCGTAGGTCAACAAGCTCCACTGAATGCGAATCGGCTTATCGCGCTGGGGCATGTCAGCGGGAAGCTGGGCGTGAACAGTCTCCCAGTCCGGAATGGGAACGCGCGCTTTCCGTCGTGCGATCTGACCATTTAAGCGAGCGCGTAAAGCATCGAAGGACAAGGCCGACCATTCGGGATCGTCCAGTTTCTCCGGGAGCCGCGGAGGATTCGTCGCCGGAGCTGAGACTACACGTTTTGGCTTTTCCTTTGATCCATTCGCATTCGTACGCTCTGGAGGAGGACGCAGGCGTACTCGAAGGGGCGGGAGTGGGCCGCTTTCCTCGACAGTAGCACCCAGGGCCAGCAGCAAACGATCCTGGAAGTTTGCATAGGCGGTGACCAGAACAATCGCGACGACCTGCTTTTCGCCGTACAGTTCGACTAGTCGTGCGACATGTTCGTCGCCAACGCTGTAGGCCTCCCTGACGAGCTGACGTGCGAGAAGCAGAGCCAGGCGCTCTGCCTCCGGCAGTTTGTCGATCTGCTGCGATAGTCCATCGATGTCCTCGGACTTGCCACCGGCCTGCACGTAATCGAATCGGGCATGGGCCTTGGCATACTCACAGCGATTCGCATCGGCCGCTATCCAACGGAGCTTGGCACGCAACTGCGGGGGCAACGTACTTTCGACACGCTGGGCATGATCCAGCTCCAACATTGCTGCAGCGGTCTTCGGCAGCGATACGGCCAGCGCCCGAATCCACATGGGCAAATGCTGGTTGGATACCTTATCGGCGACGTAGGGCTTCATTTTGTTCCACGCTTCCTCATCGGTCAGAGTTGGGACCGTCATCGAGCGGGTAGTCTGTGCTTGTTTCCGCACCGTGACAGTCGCGGGACCGTTGCTGCCCTTTACTGCGGACTTGGCAGCATCGCTTCCTTCATCCAACATCAGCAGAATCAGGGACTGCTCCAGTTCCCCGGGTTTGAAACCGAACGGCCCTCTGCCACTCTTGTAGGCAACTCGGCCCTTGCGATCGATAAGATAAAGTCGATCCGGCATACCGCTGTAAGCGTGGCCTACGCGGTCGTCCATCTCATCCACCAGCAGAGGCATGCTCATTTTCAAGGATGAGCAACAGGTCTTTGCCACGTCCTCGCGTTCTCGCTGGACGCGCGGCTGCTTGATAGAGATGCCAGCGGCGTCGTTGGAGGACATCCGCCAGCCGTCTGTCGGATGGGCTTCCCGGACGTAGATGGCAAGAAAGTCAACCTGATCGCCGTAGCGCCGTTTCAATTCTTCCAGGGCCCCAAACTGGGACCGAAAGGGCCCTCAGGTGAAGCTGCCGAAGACGAGTACCACAGGCTTGGGACCGATGCGTTTGGCCAGGTGGATCGTGTCCTTGCCATCGGATGTCTTTAACGTGAAGTCCGGTGCCGGATCATTGAGCATCGGCCCTTCCTTCAGGGAGCCAAGCTCTCCAGAGAACAGACCGCGGATAAGCACTGCCTGAGTCGGCATCTCTGACGAGCCAGACCGAGAAAACAATCCACCCAGGAGATTGTCACGAAAATCGTCAGGTGTTACGTAGTTCTTGCCCTGAGCGGCCTTGTCGAAGAACTGTAACAACTCCTCCTTGGTCAGATGCCCATCCCTTTCTGCATTCAGTTTCCCGAACAGGCGATCGACCATGCGCGCCATTTGCACATAAGGACTGCGGTCCGACCAGTCAAAGTCTTCTGAGGTGATCGCACCGTCCTTGTCTCGGTCCAGGCGCGCGAACAAGGCATCCGTTCCGCGGAAGCGGTCGCGCTGAATGCGGCCCCTGGCTGGATCGACGCCGCAGTGGCTGGCAAGCCATTTCCAGGGATAGCGGTTTTCGGCCGGGCCGAACCATCCATCTCCGGCGCCCATTCGCGATCCGCGGAGCACGGCCGATAACATGCGCACGGCTTCCGGCGGATCTTCGCCTTCATATGCGCTTTCCAGAAGAGCGGCCGCGGCCGCTCCCTTGGCGTCGTCCCGCGACTTCATGTCCCGGGAGGACGCATCCTTTTTCGTAGCAGTGCTCGGCGGAGTAGCGCTCGCTTTCTCGACTTTACGTTGCGCCTCCTGCGCATTCGCGGACGCCAGGAAGAGCACCACTCCGAACGCACTTGATATCATCGCTTTTCGCTTCGTCATGATGTACGTTCCCGTATGAGTATTCGGAACACCCATCCTTCCGTTTCGGAATGATAGCACTCGACTACTCAGTCCTTGAGATCGATGTCAAATTGTTGCCTGCCTTTCGTCACACTATGCTGCAGGCCACTCGTCGCTGTCACGGCATACCTTACTGGTATCTTAGGCCCTGTTGTCGTTCCCTGCGCCGACTTTGGAGGGCCGGCAAAAGAGATGGGTGGCGTTCCGTCGGCTCCAACGACACTGACCGTAACCTTCGCCGAGCCGATCGGGACCGAGGACACGCTATAGCGTCCGCCCTTGTCGATGGGGCCGGTTACCACTTTGCCGTTGTCGCTGACAAAACTCACGCTTCCTTCGGACAGGGACTGTCCCTTGTAGCTGACGGTTCCCGAGACAGACCCTGCATTCTCGAAATAACCACAACCGCTGAAAAGGAAGAGTAATCCTCCGGACAGCACGATCACCAGCCGATCAGTCGATGCACGTTCAGTCCACTTCATGATGACAATAACTCCCCCAAGGAAAAATACCTGTTTGAAGAACTGGCCGCCCCGCTTTGGCAGGGCGGCCCCGACGTTTTTTGCTACCAATCGCTAGGCATCGGGAAGCCGTCCCCCGGATTGCAGGCCAGCGACCATGTGAACACGCTCATACCTTGCGAAAGGAACTTGACACTGCCGTCGCCCAGGGTCACGTTCATACCGCTTGTATGCCCGGACGAAGGCAGCAGGGGATTGCATTTAGTCTGCCACGGATTTGGCTGTTGCAGCCAGAGTGGAATCATCGGAGGCTGCCCGGGGCCGAAGCTGCTGCTGCCGTAGCAATCACCCATGTCATAACAGGGGACAGCGAAATAGGGTCCGCTCCATGGTCCCCAGGGAGAGAACCAGATATTCCCACCACTGGGCACGGCCCCCGAGAGCGGACCGCACGCCGCATACTTCTCGGCGAAGATGACCGTATTGCTGGTGCCATCCGTGAAGGTGGCAGGAATGACGGGCTTGTATTGAGCAGCCAGCTGGCCGCCCGCCGCGGGATTCGTGAAGAGCGGTGCGTTCATGAAGACGAAACAGTTTTCCGCGTAGGAGCAATCGTAAGTTCCACCCGGTGTCCCCATTGGACCGCCATTTTTCCAGTTGCCCAAGCTGGGATCGGAGGGGCATTGATAGACCTTGATCGTGGTGTTCTGCACGACAGGCGTTAGTCCGGATTGAGCGTAATAAATCAAACTGGAATCGCCGCCAAGCCCGGCGGTGTCCTGACCAGGAACGCTGTTAGCCGGAACCTGGCAAAGGTTATAGAGGTTTTGTTGCTCCAGGAAGGGCATGATAATGAACAATGTCGTGCCCAGTGCCTGGCCCTGTTGGCCGCGTGTCGAGTCGCCGTTGGGAAACCATCCGAATCCGGGGGGCAGATAATTGTACGTACTCTGACAGTTATGGATGGCCACTCCCAACTGCTTGAGATTGTTTGAACACTGGGCGCGATTGGCTGCCTCGCGCACCTTTTGGACCGCCGGCAACAACAAGCCGATAAGAATGGCGATGATGGCGATCACCACCAACAATTCGATAAGCGTGAACGCAGAACGAGAACGAGTCATGAGGAAACCTCTCGATTAGAAGAAAGCGAGCGCTAATGAACAAGGACGCAGACTATTCGCAGGCCGCGCACTTAGTCTGGGAGCGCGTACCCTGATCCGGTTGACTCGAATCAGACGAAAAAACGACCGGATGATGAAAGTGCTCAGCGCGGTGGATGATAGATCCGAGAGGTACGGAATATTGGCGCATGCGGATCGTCTTCCTGGCGATGGGCGCCGCTTTGAAGGTCTTTGTCGCCCGGGACAACACTCAGACAGAGCCATTCCTGACCAGGCGCCGTCGTTCTTGCAGGCGGCGCTTCCGGTACAAGTGGGGCACGAGAACAGTGTGGACCTGAGCAAGGCCGAGGTCCGGGCAGTGAATGATGAGGCAACGGATTGGGCAAGAGGCGCGACGACAAGTCCACCTCGCTGAGATGCGCCTGACCCGCATTCGGCCAGGTGACTACGACATGGTAATTGCAACCGGCCTGAGCGCGAGACGAGAGGAGACTGCTGGCCCACAGTGCCAGCAGCACTCGAACACAGAGACGGCAACAGGGCCAATATCGCAAGGCGGTCATCTGAGTTCTCAATTCGCCGAACCGAAGTTCGCTCCTCGACTACATGACGGTATAACTGCCCCGGTAATTGCATCACCAACTGCTGTCAAAGGTCTGACCGTCGTTTGGGTTCAAGGCCAGGTTCCAGGAGTACTGAGAGACGCCCGAAGACACGAGTCGGACGCTGCCATCACCCAGGCCTGCCAGGATGCCGCTGACGTAGAAGGATTGCACCAGCATGGGGTCGCACATGCTCGGGGTGGGTGCCATCTGCGGCAGCGGCAAGTTCGGGAAGGTAGCCGCCGTATCCATCCCCCCTGGATAAAACGGCCAACTTGGCGGGTTGCCACACATTCCCATCTGCCAGCCTTGCGGCATCATCGCCATCGGACAAGCGGTTTCGCGGTCCATGAACACGATCGTGTTCGAGGTGCCGTCGGCGAACGTGGCGGGGATGCGCGCCGTTCCGCCTGGTGTATTGCCGAAAATCAGGTAGTTGGCGGCGTAGCTGCACCCGCCATAGGGGTTGCCCAGCATCGTGACGATGCCGGTGCCGGGCATGGTCGGGTCGGCCGGCGCCATGTACACCTTGAGCGGGGAGTTCATGGCCATATCGGAACTGGTCATCACCGAGTTGTAGAGGTTCTGCTGCTCGAGGTACGGGAGCAAGAAGTATTGCAAGGTCCCCATCGGTGCCGGAGAGGCGTTCGGATCGGCGGGGTTGGCGATGGGGAAGAAGTTGTAGGCGGGGGGCAGCCGCCCGTAGGTGTCGTTGCAGTTGTGCAGGGCGAGGCTCTGCTGCTTGAGGTTGTTGGCGTCCTGCGTTCGTGCGGCCGCTTCGCGGACTTTCTGCACGGCCGGAAGCAACAGGCCGATCAGAACGGCGATAATGGCAATCACCACTAACAGCTCGATAAGCGTGAACGCGGTACGACGACGAATCATGATTTCCCCTCCTTAAATTCACCAGCTCGGAGTGCCTGCAAGCGCGGTTCTCGGCTGGTGGATACGCTGCCATCGACGGCGGCGCTCCCAGTAAAACAACACCGGTAAGAACAAATCGATCACTTCATCGGCAATGAGGATACCGCCAAGAACCGGCACGACCATTGGTCGGATAACTTCGGCCCCGACGCCATTGCTCCACAAGAGCGGAGCGAGGCCTAGAATCATCGTGGCTTCGGTCAGCAGCTTGGGACGCAAGCGGTGGACCGCGCCGTTCATCACGGCTTGGCGAAGTTGTTCGAGCGACAGTTTTTCCAGTCCGCCGGCGCGAGCGAGGGCCTCGCGCAAATACACGAGCATGATGATGCCGGTAGCAGTGGCCATGCCGAAGCAAGCGATGTAACCGACGACGACGGTCACGGAAAGCTTGTAGCCGAATAGCCATTGGGCGAAGACTCCTCCGGCCAGCGCACCCGGCACGGCCACCATCATCAGCAAGGCGTCGGCCAGATCGTGGTACGTCATCCACAACACAAGGAAAATGAGCAGCATCACGACGGGCAGAATCACCATGAGAGTGTTGAAGGCTCGTTGTTCGTGCTCGAACTGACCGGTCCACTCCAGATGGACGCCCGGAGGCAGCTGCACCTGTGCCGCCACTGCGCGTCGTGCTTCCTCCACGAATTCCAGGCTATCCCGGCCTTGTACGTTGAGCCGAACGTAGTTGCGTAGCAAGCCATTTTCACTCTTGATTGTCGCCGGACCCTCAGTGATGCGCACATCAGCAACATCCGCCAAACGGACGTATCGGCCCGATAAAGCGAACACAGGCACGGGCAGGTCACGGGCTGATACTTCGTCCGCTCGCCATTCGGGACTGTATCGGACGCGCACGGCGTGGCGTTCCCTTCCCTCCACCGTCTGCGTCGCCACCCTGCCACCCAGGGCAACTTCAACCAGCTCGTTGATGTCATCCACGCGGACACCGAGTCGGGCAGCGCGCTCGCGGTCGGGTTGAATTCGCAAGTATCCCTTGCCCCGCAGACGATCGGCGACAATGTTCACAGCGCCCGGAACTTTGCCCACGATTGCAGCCACCTCTTCGGAAGCGCGTATTACATCGTCGAGTTGATGGCCGAGGACGCGCACACCCACGGTCGTGTTCACGCCGGTCGAGAGCATGTCCACACGGTTCTGGATGGGCATGGTCCAGACATTGGTCCAGCCCGGCATCTGCATTGCTCCGTCCAGCTCTCCGCCGAAACCGTACAATTCTTGGCGTTCGACCGACCAGAGCAAGATTCGAGCAGCGAATTCGAGCGTTTGCTCTTCTTGCACGCGGTCCAAAGCTGGATGCGGATCAATAACCAACTCCAGGGACGGACGGGAGCCGGCTCCGTGGTGATGATGACCTGCACTGACAGTTCGTGAAATCGGTTCCCTGTGCAGGCGCCGTCGTTGTTGGAGATTCGCGGCAACCTCTACGTCAGTCACCTTCGACCGTTGAAGCAATTCCTCGAGGGCAAGCCGAGTGTAAAGCTGTGCCGCCCTCGGGGGTAATTCACCGTTGAGTTTGCGAGTATGTTCGCGCCAGCGTCTGTGACGCTCGCTCAATAGCTCCTCGTGGAGACGGCTGAATACTGTTGGCGGCGAGCCACCCAACAGGGAATCGAGGGAGATCGCCGCGCGGACGAACAGATTAGGCCGGTAACGCAGCGGATCGCCTCCCGCCTGGAGGTATCCCAAGCGTTCGAGTTGGTGCATGGTGTCTCGCGCCAGCGAACTGACATCCTCCTGCGTCAGGTCGCGGGACAGTTGCAGCGCAAGGCCGATGGAGGCGGGTTCCTTAAGGGATTGCAACTCCATCGGTCCCAGGCGGCGAGACAGGCTACCGTTCTCGTACAAGAGGATAGCTAGCTGCTTGTGGGCGGCTCGGATGAGGTTATGTCCTAGCTCGCGCTCAAACTCCTGATTGCGCTGGTAAGAATACTCGCGCATCTGTGCGTCGAATAGCGGCAATACCGCAGTGACTGTCTCGTTGACCAGACTAGCTCTCGCCGACTCATTGTCAGCGATTACGATCAGGCCAGCCTGCGAGAGACCGTTCAGAAGCGCCAGGGCCTGCCTCTCGGCATCGGGGACGTGGAGCTTGCGTCTGGGCCAAAACTCTTGCGGGCGAAAGTTCACCATCGTCTCGATCATGTCCAGGGGGGCTGGATCGGTGGACGTTTCGGCGCGGCCCGCCTTGCCGACCACCATGTCCACTTCGGGGAAGCGGCAGAGAATCATGTCGCGCGCTTTGAGGTCGTCGGCAGCTTGCACCACGGACGCCCAGGGAACGGTAATCGGCATGTCCATAATCATGCCTTCGTCGAGCGCCGTCATCGGCTCATAGCCCAGCGGACTGATGTAGGCTTGAGCAATCAGAGCAATGGCCGCCAAACTGAGTGTGACCGCGACTCGGCCAAGTGTCCCCCGGGCTGCGTAGAGGCTGGCCAGAAGTGCAACGCTTAGCATCGCCAGGAAAACCCAGCGATAACCCAACGGGGCAAAGCCGACGAGGAACGTCACTCCGACGAACCAGACGATGGCAACGGGGTGATCGAGGGCGAACGAGAGCATGGGCCGATAAGCGGAGATAGCGGCGCGCATCAGCCAGCTGTCCATCTCGCCGCGTAGCCGGCCGCGAATGAACAATGTACACAGGGCCGGAACCAACGTGACCGCCAGCAAAGCGACCGACATCAGCGCGAAGCATTTGGTGAAGGCCAGCGGACGAAACATCTTGCCCTCGATACCTCCCAGCGCGAAAACGGGCAAGAAAGACAACAGCATGATGAGGACCGAGAAGAAGATCGGCCGGCCGACAGTGCGGCAAGCCGAAAGCACCGTTTCGCACACGTCGCCCGTCACCGGACGGTCGCCGAAACGCAGGTGAAGGTGATGCATGACGTTCTCGGCCATGACGATCGACGAGTCCACCAGGACGCCAATGGAGATGGCGATTCCCGCCAGCGACATAATGTTAGTCTGGATGTCGGCAATGCCGAGCCACCTCAAGAGCCACATGATGAGGAACGAGGACAGAGCCGACAGCGGTAAGGTCAACGCGATGACGAACGAAGTACGGAAATGCAGCAGAACAAGCAGCACGCAAACCGTCGCCGTCAGGATGGCCTCGATCAGCGTCCCGGTAACGGTGCTGATGGCGCCGCGGATGAGCGGAACTCGGTCATAAAACGCGACAATGCGAACGTTGGGCGGCAGGCCTGTTTGCAATTCCTGGATTTTTTCCTTGATGCGGCCTGTCACCTCCAGGGCGTTTTCCCCCTGGCGCATGAGCACGACGCCGCCCGTAACCTCGTTGCCATCTTTTTCGAGTACCCCGCGGCGCGGAGCGGGACCGCGTCCAACGGTCGCCACATCTCTTAGCCAAACGACGTTGCCGGACGAGCACGGAACCAGGATGCGTTCCAGATCGCGTAAGACGCGCTCTGGATCGATGTCGGCATTTTCTCCTGCGGATTGACCGAGCCAGCCGGCGCCACGAACGATGTACTCGGCGTTGGCCTTGTGGAGGACATCGCCGCCGACCGCAGTGTTAGCTCTCGTCACTGCGTCAAGCACATCCGCCAACTTCACGCCAAACGCTTGCAGGCGCTTGGGGTCAACCTCGATGGCATACTCGCCGGCATAGCCACCGACACTGGCAACCTCGGCCACACCCGGAACAGATGATAACTGAGGCCGAACGTACCAATCTTGCACAGCCCGCAACCGATCCGGATCGTAGCCGGCACCTTCGACGGTGTACCAAAAGATCTGTCCTGTCGCCGCAGCATCCGGCGCCAGGGCCGGTACCACGCCTGGCGGTAAAGCATCAAGGGCACTCGCCAGACGCTGAGACACTGCCGCGCGTCCCGTCGCAACATCCGCGCCATCCTCGAAAATGATGCTAATCATCGAGAAGTTGAAATCGCTCGATGAGCGAACGACGCGAACGCCGGCAATACCTTGCAGGTGCAACGACAGAGGATAGGTGACCTGGCCTTCGATTTCCGGTGGACTGTGCCCAGGCCATTGTGTAAAGACAATCACCTGATTCTCGGACAAATCGGGGATAGCATCTACGGGCGTGTGATAAACGGCGTACAGTCCACCCAGGGCCAGCAGCAGGCCGGCGACGATGACAAGCCAGCGGTTGCGAATCGATAATTCGATGAGGCGTTCAATCATGGCTGCGTCACGCTTTACCTGGCCGGCAATTTCGAGAGATACTTTGCGGGATCTTTGCGCAACGGCTCTTCACAGCCCTTGCAGCAAACGAACACGACCCGTCCCTCCACCACCAAGCGAATGGGTCCACCCATCGAGTCAAGCGGTTCACCCGTGACTGGACAGAACTTTTGCCTTGCTGCCAACAGGCGATCTTCCTCCATCGACGTACTCGGCGTCACAGTTGGTGCCGGCGTACTCGCGCCTCGCGTGGCACCGAAATAAGTGGCGGCCAGGCCGTGATTGAGCCACATCTCGGCATCGAGTAAAAATGCCCCCGTAGCGGCCACTTTCTGCTGGGCTTCTACTCCTCTCAGAACTGGATAGTAGTCACCGCAGCGCGGCCCCACGACGATTTCGACCGCATCGAACATACCCGGCCCATTTTCGACAAAAACCAGTTTCCGCGATCCGTGATCGATGACTGCGCCACGAGGAACTGCCAGACCGTAGTCATGGGCGAGCAGTGCTTGCCGGCAAGCCTGGCGCAGCAAGGATGCCAAGCCGCAGGGGACACCGGGAGTGGCCGGTGTTAACAGCATGTGCAGCCCCACATCCGCGCTGCTTTCTTGCCGCTCCTCTTCGACCATGGCGCGTCGCCACCACGGCAAGCGCGCCAGCGGTGCCTCGGCACGGGCCGTGACAAGCGTTCCGGAACGCAGATCGCCCTCGGGATCGTCCACCTCCAGCCGGACGGTAACGCCGACGGGAACCGCACGCCTGTCGTCATCGATGTGAACGATCTTCCCTCGAAAAGGTACATGCCCCGGGAGCACCTCGCTGGTGGCATCGACAGCTTGCCCGACTTTGAGGAAGGGAAGGTCGGGTGCGAACGCCTCAGATTTAACAACGACTGGCGACGTGGCTGTTGATCGTTCCGCAAGGCCGACCAGCACGACTTCTCGGCGCAAGGGCCGATACTCGACGGTTGTGGTGCGGATGCCGGCTAATTGAACTCGATAGGGCGAGAATTGCATTCGCGCCAACGCACCGTCGGGGAGCGGGACAGCCTCTCCCTTCTTCCGTCGAACAAGAGCCATATTGCATACAGGACATTTGCCTGGCCAGTCGGAGACGACTCCGGGACACATTGGGCACCAATATTCCGTGTCGAGCGAAACCGCCCCTTGCTCCGTCTTTCCATGTCCGCCGAACCTCTCGATGTAACTGCGCAGAACATGCCAGGAGCCAACGAGCAAGAGGACGGCAAGCAGCACCAGAAAGAACCGCAAGCGGATAATCAGTACCCATAGCGCGAGCCAGACGGAGTGCCGCGCCGAGACGGCCCTTCGTCCTGCGCCGGGAGACTGCGAAATCGCTGCATATCTGGGCATGGGTTTACTCACTGATGCCTTTCCCTCGCTTTGAGCGCTCGACGGCAGGTGGGGACGAATCCGAGAGCGCTGGATTCTGTGCTCTTTCTCCTGCTCCACATTGCCAGTGAATCATCATCTCGTAATCCTCGTAGCGATAGATCCAAAGCGGGTCCACACCGAAGATAACGAAGCGCAGGCGCTGGGTTTCTTCCGGGTTCTGCAAATGCACGCGGACAGCCAAACAGCGTGGCCCCTCGCCGGGCGTCTCGCCGAGGATAGTGAACTGATCCAGCGTTTGCTCCGGCAACCGACAGTTATCCACAAGGATGACCGTCGGGTTCGCGGACCCTTCGATCCTGCCCGGAGGCCGGCCTTGCTGCCAGGAGCGAAGGGCTATCTCCAGAGACTTGCTAGCCAGCTCCGGTCTGGGCGTGAAGCGCGCGGTCGGGGACGTCTCGCTGCTACAACCGGCGAAGATCAATCCGCAAGCACACACGAGGAGCCAGCTGGCGAGCGGAGTTGCGCGACGCATGTCCAATTCCTCCGCTACATTCCTGCAGGGGCCTTATAATCATCCTCGCGATACACCCACAGCGGATCATTGCCCACTATGAAATAGCGCACGGTTTCTTGGCGTCCTGCGGGTAATTCAAGAGTCAGATGCACCGAGAACACGCGCGGTCCTTCATTCGGCTCTTCACTACCAATCTCGAAAGACCGTAACTTCTGCCCCGCTAACCAGCGAGAATCGACGGCCTGAGTAGGGACAGGAGCGCCCTCGATCAGGCCAGGCTTCTTGCCCTCGCACCAGGCATTGAGGGCTGCTTCCAGCGCTTTCCGCGCCTTGTCCTCAGCGGGGACGTACTTCTCGTACCCGCTCCCACATCCGGCGAAGACACCAGAAAACAATGCCAACACCAGAAGACGTGCCCGTGAGTAACTCATTCGTAACTTCATGTGCTCTCCTCCTCTCAGTAATCCGAACCCGGAATGTCTCCGCCGTTGCGCGAGCCAAGCGCCAGCCAGGTTGGTAGCGAGACGCCGTTCGTGACAAAATGAACGCTGGCATCTGCGAAAAGAACGTTAACTCCATTCGTGTGCCAGCTCGAAGGTGGTACAACCATGGCCATATTCGCCATGTTGCCCGGAAAGCCCGTGGAGGCGCACGTATTGGTATTCGGTGTGCTCACGTGGTTGTACGTTGTGCAGCACATCTCTCCCATGACCCAGCTGTAACCTTGCTTGCTGGTCAGGGGCGTGGCGGTCAAGGGATTGAGAGACTCACACTGAGCAAAGGCCTGAGCCATGCTGGCGGCGGGCGGCATGACAAACATGTCGGTGCGCGGGTCGGGATGACCCATTCCGCGTCGCTTTTCGCTGAACATTGCTGTGGTGCTGGTACCGTCGGTGATGTCGGCGAAGCGAACTTGGCTCAGATAGTAGAAAATGCCGTCGGCTTTCGCGGTCGGGTCCAGGGTGCTGGGATGTTGTTCGCTCACATCGCACATGTATGTCGTGCCCAGGTTGCCCAGGTAGTTGTTCTGACCGGGCCAGTCAGAAGCCAGTGCTACCGGGTCGGAGCCACAGATCAAGATTTTGACGGCCGCCCGGCTTTGGACAGCGTTTTGACGTCCAGGGTTTTGGTAAGCAGGCATGAAATTGACTACGCCACCCATGCCGGGCGTTTCAGGTGGAAAGTTAAAGTCAATGCTGTTGAACAGATTACCCTGTTCGGTGAACGGCAACAGCAGAGCCAGCTGCGACCAGCGGGGATAGATTGGAGCGCCCGGCACTGTGGCCGTGTAATCGTGTCCCTTGCCGTAGGGGAAGCACTGAAAGGCATCATGGTAATTGTGCGTAGCCAAGCCGAGCTGATGGAGATTGTTCTGGCACTGAGCCCGTGAGGCGACCTCACGCACTTTTTGTACCGCCGGGAGGAGCAAGCCGATAAGTACGGCGATGATGGCGATGACCACCAGCAATTCAATCAGTGTGAATGCGGAACGATGACGAGCCATAAGGGATACTCCTTGAATACGGATAACGAAAACGATCCGCTTGTACAAATCCGGAACTACCTGGAAGCCGTAAGCCAACGTGCTTGCGGACATCTGCGCAAACGCGAACGAAACGCCGCATGAGCGCATGCGCAGAATGGCTTGCAGGTTGTCCGTTTGTTGCGTGCGAGAGCAGATCAGAAAGCGATGCGAGGTGGATGATAGATGGAGCAAGGATGCCGCGCGGGACACGAGGCAGAGGTCTCCGGCAACCAGGTGTCACTCGCTGGGGGAGTGAGAAGCAGACCAGAGAGGAGACGGCCCCATTCGGTAACCTTCACGGACTCAATCGATGGAGGCGCCGAAGGTGCCAGCGGCTGCCGCGAGCAATGAGGACCTGTGCAAGAGCAGGGCTTGCTCGGCAGGTGTGTATCGGATTTCGGGGCGTTTGGGATGCTGTCGGGCAGATCGACCGGAGTGCGTTCGATGTGGGCGGGATAATCACAGCCGGCCTGTGCCGGTGAAGGCGCGAAAAGGACGACGCTCAGACATGCCAATGGCACACCGAGCGAGGGAGCAATCAGACGTCGCCAGAGGTTTCCCACCGAACAGCCCACAAGCCCCATGTGTTGAATCGAACAGCAATACGCGCACTTTTCTCGATCTGGAGTCGAATATGATGATACATCCTTTCCGTTTCGTTGCAAGAAAAAAACGCGAAAAAATGGAAAAATGCGAACAGCTTTCCATCAAGACTGGTGACCTTTTCTTTCTCTCAGGCCGATGCGAGCAGCTTGGCATCGACGCGCTCGCGGAGGAGGCGCGCGAGCAAGTCTTCGGCCTGACCACGTGTCAGGTTCTCGGCCAATCGCACGGGCAAGCGTTCAAGCACGTCGGTGGCTTCTTGTTCGGTCACGCCACGCTGTACTCGATATAAACCGGCGAGCCAGTCTCGTGCCGGCAGCGGGACGCTGAGCACCTCTACACTGTAGATTGCCGGTGGCATTTGGCGCCGCAGCAATCGCTCCAAGTCCGTCAAGGCAATGATTCCCACAAGACGATCGCCGGCGCAGAGGCGTGCGGATAAAAGCGGATGCGGTGGCGGCCCTTCGGCCTGCATCAAGGCCACTGCCTGAAATCGATAATCGACAGACATGGCCCGCACTGAATTTTCGATAAAAGGATCGGTCGATTGAATCAGCAAATCGATGACGCTGAAGAGTTTGCCGCGCACCTGAAAAACCGTCAGGACGCGATCGCCGAACAGACTGGCAAGAAAGGCTGGCGCGGCCAGCATTGGCACGGACAGGGCATAGCGCACGTCGGCCGCTTCGCGCAACATGTGCGCCAGGTCGGGGTCGCTCATGAGCAGAACGATGCGATGTCGAGCATGCAACTCGCGCACAAGCAAGGCGATGGATAGGTTCGTCAAATCATCATCCGTAGCGGCGATGACGGCGCGAGAGTGGGCGGCGTGAGCTTCCTGAAGGACACCAGCAACGCCCGCATCGCCAATGATTACCGGCGCTCCCAGTCGGCGGGCCGCACGGATGAAACGATTGCCCGCATCGCGCTCGATGACCACGACTGGCTCGCCGTAATGCAGCAATTCCTCAACGACACGGAACCCGATGGATCCAAGGCCGCAAATGATGACGTGCCCTCCGTCGGGGATGCGTCGAACTTCCAGAGCACCCCCGAGGCGCGCGCGAAGCAGATAGTTCGTGAAAATGGCTGTGAATGCCGCGATCAGAGCCGCGCCCACGATGCGCAGCGAGGCCACGAACACTTTCATGCTCGGCGAATACTCGATGGCTTGCTCGTACATGCTCGCCCCGGTCGCCATCACGCTAACCGTGCGAAACAGGGCGTCAATGACCTTATATTTCTCGACGCCCATACTAAGGATGAGCGTGCTGGTGAGGATGACTCCGAAGAGAATCAATGTACATACCAAGACGGCTGGATCGATCTCAGCGAGAGTGTGCCGGACGACGCGGGCCAACCGGCGAGGCCAGCCTGCCCACAACAAATGCGGAGCCTCGGCCTCCATGTCCGATTCCAGCGCAGCGAGGGAGCGCGGCCTGGCGCACAAGACAAGGTAATCGCCAGAGCACAGCCGCGTCTCCACATCGACGTCGAGTAAAAAGCGCTCGGATCCCTTCGAGGGTAAGTGTGCCAGAGCCACGGCCTCGCGATAAACCATGACTTCGCCGATGGTGCGGCCAAGCATCTGTGATCCGGAACCGACTTGCAATGCGATGACGCGCCGTTCCCGATCCTTGTCCCCCTCCACATCGAAGGCGGCGAGTCCCTGGCCGGCCACCGCCGTCATCGCCAGCACGGGCGCCGTCAAGCGTGACGTGCTGAGGGCATAGACGTTGTGCAGCACGCTACCCAGCCGATCGAGGAGGCTCTGATTGAAAAGGCGAACAACGACGCGGACCTGAGGATTCACTGCCCGCACCATCAGCGTGGTCGAGATGTTGACGAGATCGTCATTGGTAAGTATCAGGACGCCGCGCGCGTGGGCAACACCGGCGGATTCCAGTGACACTCGCTGCCGGCAGTCGCCGCGAATGAGCCGCGCGCCCTGTAATCGCTCGTCGTCGGCAGCGCAGCGATTGTCGATGACTATGACCGGCAGGTTGGCGGCGTGCAAGTAACCCAGAATGCGAGTGCCCAGGCGGCCCAGACCGCACAAGACGATGGGAGCTTCCACGGGCAGGCTCCTCCGCGGGAGAACGACGATTCGTAAAACCGTCGCGAACCGCTGTCGATTCGTTGTTTATTCTATTAGAAGAAGCTGGCGTAATCCTGTTCGATGCGCTTATTCGAGAGGGAAGTGAAGAAATTCGCGTAGCACAACCAGGCGGCAAGAGCGTGTAAATCGGCGAAGGGGGGCGGCACATAACGAGGCGGGGCCAACAAGCCCTCATCGGCCAACAGGGCAAGCGTCTTGATGTCGTCGAGATTGGTCTTGCCGCAGAAGAGAAGGGGCAAACGATGCACCATGCCGCGCGACATGGCCAAACGCATAAAATTGTATAAATGCACAAATCCCTTGCTGTAACACAAGTCCTTCGTAAAGGGACCGCAGCCGGATGGCAAACTTCCGCGGAATATCCTCGTGGTCTGCTGATAGCTTTCGCGCGGCTCGTAAGCGGCGTCGAGAAAGAAACGATACACGTCGAGAAAGTCCGCTCCGGACTCGGCCAGAGCGATGCCTTGGATGCGATGAGCTAATCGCCGCACCCGGCCTGGATGCGAAGCGAAGGACAACACTTCGGTCAAAACCGCCAGTCCTTCCTGCGTCAATGTCGAGGAAGGCGGTCCTTTGCCTAGAAATGTGCAGATCGGCTGATTTTGCCCATTAATCGTGGTGCCGAGGTGGACCCAGCCCTCATGGACTTCCAACAGCCGAATGTCACGAAGCGTGAAACGAGCCTCTCGACGCAACTTGATGTAATCGCTACCGGCGGCTGCATCGGCGACAATGCCGTCGGACAGGCGAATTCGCACAGCTGAGGGATGATGGAAAAAGCCGGTAAGCCGATCCGAGAGAACGTCCATCGCCTCGTTGGCGTTGAACGTCGGTTCCTCCAGGGCCAGGAGCGCGTCGTGCGAGAGATTGTCCAGCGAGCCCGAAAGCATGCGCCCAAGGTCGGCGAGGGTCGGATCGCCTGCATGGAAGCTGTCAGCCGAACCGCCGTAGAGTCGCTCCGACAGAGAGGCGAATGCCGGAGTTCCGCGGCTGACGAGCAAATCAATAACCTGGCGATACTCCGCACAGGTTCGCGACATGATTTGGCCGGCGGCGTTGTATTTACCCAGCCGTTGGCGGATATCGCGCTCGATGCCCAGAAACTCCTGGCGTTTTTGTTCAGGATCGAACGGCAGTGGCCGCGCCAGGTAGTATTCGCACGTAACCGGCGGCAATTCGCGGCAAGCGGCAGCGAAAAACGCGCGCTCGATGGGATCGTCCCACTTGATAGCGTCAAGAATGCGGATCGGTCGCTGTGCCTCGACAAGTCGATCGCTGAGCGAGCGGATCAGCTGCTGATAAGGCGAGAGTTGCAGACTATCGTTACCACGCGGAACGTGGACGCCGGAACACGATGAGTCCTCCTCGACATGGATTTTCAGTGAGGGAGTCGAGTCGATGCCCTCGCTTGGGCCGATGGCCCTTTTCGCTTTGCCCATCTTCTCTGACCATCGAGCGTCGTTGAACCGACAGTCGTTGTCTTTTTGAGTTCCGTCCTCGGGTCCAGGCGGGACGCATCCGCGCCGCCCTTGTAACTTGCCGCCCTGGAGAGGTCCAGACCGATCTTTGCTGTATTGGATGCTACGGGTGCAGCAAACGATTCAGAGATGCCAAGCCCAACTCGGCAACCTGCGCCGGCTTCAACTGCCAAAGCGTCGGATTGAACAATTCCAGCGACACCCATCCATCATAACCGATGGCGCGCAGGTGTTCCACTATCGATTGCAGACGAAAATCGCCCTCGCCCGGCAGAATGCGATCGCCGTCGCTGGCCAGTTCACGCGGCACACCGAGAACGTCGCAGAGTTGCACAAAGGCGAGGTTCGCGATCGACAACTGTGCGAGATCCTCAAATTTGCTCGGCCCGGTGTAGTAGTGGAAGACATCGAAGGCGACGCCGACATTCGGCTCGCCGCACTCGTTAATCAGAGCCAACGCTGTATCAAGACTGGAGCAAAACGAGGCCGAGCCTCGAAATTCCAAAGCGAGCCGCACACCGAATGCTGCCGCCCACTGTGCCGCTTGGGTCAAGGAGACGATGGCACGCTGCAAGTCAGTCGCATCCACTCTTTCGGCGAAATCAGCAGCGATTAGCAGTGTGGAAATGCCGAACGTTTGGCACAGATCTAGACGACGTTTGAAGTGGTCATAGTGCGCTTTGCGTTGTTCTCCCTGAGACAACAACAGACCGCCCTGGTAGGAAGCGGCGGCCAGGGTCATTTCGCGATCTTCGAGAAGTTTGCGCGTGTCGGCGACCGAGTGTTTTTCCAGATGATTTTCGAGCTTAGTCAACCACACTTCCAGCGCCTGACACCCGCCGTCGGCATAGCCGTTGACATCCTCGGCGAATGTGCGCGACAAAGTGACGGACTCGCTGATACAAGGTTTCATTGGGTCATGCTATTACATCCAAGTCGAGACCGTAAGGGAGCGATTGACAGAGGCCGCTCCTCTACGGTTGTGGCTCGTTTGTTTGTTTGCAATTGTGAAGCATTGGTTGAAAAAATCGGCGTCGCCTCTTGCAAAGTGATTGCTTACCTGTCAGACTCATGCCTAATGATCTTGTTGCGCCGGTTGGGGGGCCGATCGAGCGATCCGAGAGCAGATTGGATTATGTCCGATCTCGACTGTGATCGCCCGTTGGTGCGGCCAATGAGCACTCTCAGAGAGCGAGAATGCTTCCGCATTTGCCCCTCACGAACTATACTAAGTGAAGAGGATGAAAGCGGAGTTTTTCGACCCTCACCCGTCTTGTGAATCTCCGGCGCAGGGCAGATTCGCGTCAACCAAAGGATAGACGATGCCGTCGCCGACAACGATTGACGAATTCCTGGAGTTAGTGCGAAAGAGCGAGGTCGTCGATGAGAGAAAACTCGCGACGTATCTCGAAAAAGCGCGCGCCGCCCAGTCTCTGCCGGATGCGCCCACGGCCCTTGCGGAGGTGCTGGTGCGTGACGGATTACTGACACAATTCCAGGCCGAACAGTTCTTGCAGGGCAAATGGAAGCGCTTCTGTCTGGGCAAATATAAGGTGCTGGAGAAGCTAGGCGCCGGCGGCATGGGCATCGTATACCTCTGCGAGCACAAGCTGATGCGGCGCAGGGTGGCCGTGAAGGTTCTGCCTGAAACCGGGTCCGATGACTCCGCGTCGCTGGATCGCTTCTACCGCGAGGCTCGTGCCGTCGCCGCCCTCGATCATCCCAATATCGTTCGCGCCTACGACATCGATCAGGACAACAATCTGCACTTCTTGGTCATGGAGCACGTGGACGGCTCCAGCTTGCAAGAGATCGTCAAGAAGACGGGACCGATGGACGCGCTGCGAGCTAGCCATTACATTCGTCAAGCCGCCCTGGGATTGCAACATGCCCATGATGCAGCCGGTATCGTTCACCGCGACATCAAGCCAGGTAACATTCTCGTCGATCGCAACGGTATCGTCAAAATCCTGGACATGGGCCTGGCCCGTTTCTTCCACGACGAAGAAGATGCTTTGAGTCATCAGAATGATGATGACGTGCTGGGCACGGCCGACTATCTGGCCCCTGAGCAAGCGCTGGACAGTAATTCGGTGGACATACGCGCCGATATTTATAGTCTGGGCGCCACCTTCTATTTCTGTTTGACTGGGCGCACGCCCTTTACGGAGGGAACAATCGCTCAGAAATTGATCTGGCATCAAACGCGGCAGCCCAAACCGATCAGCCAACTGCGGCCGGACGTACCTGAAGGGGTGGTGGCCATCGTCGAAAAGATGATGGCCAAGGACTCCAATCAACGTCCGCAGACGCCGCAGGAAGTGGCCGAAGCGCTGACGCCGTGGACACAGACACCCATTCCGCCACCGCCCGAAGACGAAATGCCGCAGCTTTGTCCGGCTGCGATGGGAAGCGACACCAGCCCAGTAAGCGGGCCGAGGACAACACCGAACATCGGAAATGATCCGTCGCCGACGCCGCGTAAGGTCTGGCAGGTGTCGCAGTCGGCCACTCCCGCTCCGCCGACCGCGAGACCGACGAATACCAAGTCTTCTCCTACGCCGCCAAACAATTCGCGCAAGACGAATCCTCCGCGCGGAATGCTTAACCTGGAATTGCCGGCTCCGACGGTCGCCAATCGCGGCCATGCGTCTGCCCCACAACCTCGTGCTGTTTCCATCCCCGTTGCGGGGTCACCTTACAAGCAACCAACTGTGGGCAATGGGTCTGCTCCTGTTGCTTTGCCCCTACCGAAGACCGCCCCCGTCCCGCCGGAACAAATGCCCTCCTGGGGAGAACTGCTCGCACAAGAAACGGACTTGGAGGCCGAAAACAAGCTGTTGCCGCGCGCAGCGCGACGGAGTCCGATATCCGCAACTCGGCGCGTGAGCGGACTGCCCCCCGTCGATCCTCCGAGCAACCTTGGCTGGATAATCGGCATTTCTTCAGCCATTGTCGTCGGACTGCTCCTGGTTGCCTGTATCCTTGCCTGGATCATCGGCGGCGAGACGGATTCGCCCGCTCTCGCAGCCTCGTCGCCGATCGTTTTCCACGTCAATCCCCACGACAGCAGTAATGCGTATGCTTCGATCGCTGAAATCCTCAATCAGTTACGCGGCAAGAGTAAGCAGACGGCCCGGATCATCGTTCAAGACGACATCGCCGAGAGCGACGTTCTCCTGGATGTGCCTCATCTCGTCATTGAGGCAGAAGAAGGTAAGACGATAACATGGCGACCCTCGTCGAAACCAGGAGCGACAAAACTCTTCGCTGTCCACAAGGCCGAAGGTGTTTGCATCAAGGGCTTCACGCTTGACGGCGAAGACCGCGTCGAAATCCTTGCCAACCTCTTCCATCACTGCCCCGGCGCCAAACTGGAAGATTTGAAATTGCGCGGATTCAATAAATACGGTATCTGGGTCACCAATTGCGAGGGCGGCTCCGATAGTCAGATTGAATTTAACCGGTTGGCGTTCGTCACGACGCAGAAGGAGCAGACGGCCCTGTTTTTCAGCATCGAACCGGGCATCCGCGACATCATTCCCAAGAACCGATACTTTGCCTTCCACGATTGCACTTTTTCCGGCGAAGGCACGGCTGTGAAAGCCGCGGACCTGGCGACCTTAGAGAGCATCGATTGGCCGCCGAACATTCAGCCCATGAATGGCCGCTGATTCTTCATCGCAAAACGCCATCCATCGCCTTTCAGGTCCGCATCATGCCGTATCCGCTGTTTGATCGATCTCGTTTGCGGATTCAACCTCTTGCGCAACGACAGCACGATCTCGATCTGTCCGTCCTTTTGCCGCTGGACGCTCCGTTGCCGCCGTTCGAACATGCCGCGCTGCGGATACTCGGCTGCCGGCTCGCCGAGGCGCAAAAGCAAGGACGAGCACGAATTCTCGTTATGGGGGCGCATGTTCTCCGAGCCGGCGGATCCCGTTATCTCATCGACCTGATGGAGCGTGGCCTGATCGACCACATTGCCATGAATGGTGCCGGTCCCATTCACGACTGGGAGTTCGCGTTGGTCGGCGCCACAACAGAGAGTGTGGCCCGCTACATTCGCAGCGGCGAGTTCGGACTGTGGCGCGAGACGGGGTACATGAACGATGTCATCCGTGACGGCGCCAGAAAAGGGCTGGGTCTGGGCGAAGCACTGGGTCGAGCCGTCGTGGACCAGAAATTCCCGCACGCTGAAATCAGCGTCCTCGCGGCTGGAGTCCGACTAGGCGTGCCCGTGACAGTCCATGCTGGCATCGGCTATGACATTTTGCACGAGCATCCCAACTGCGATGGGGCCGCGCTTGGCGAAACGAGTTACCGCGATTTCTTGATCTTTGCACAGAGCGTGACGCGACTGGAGGGAGGCGTGCTCTTGAATTTCGGCTCCGCAGTCATGGGGCCGGAAGTGTATCTCAAGGCGCTGAGCATGGCTCGGAACGTCGCCCAGCAGGAAGGCCGTGTCATTCGCCATTTCACTACTGCCGTATTCGACATTGTTCCGCTGGAGGGCAATACAAGACAGCAGGCTCCCAAGAGCGATCCCCGATACTACTATCGGCCGTGGAAAACGATCCTGGTGCGCACTGTCGCCGATGGCGGCGAATCCTTCTACGTGCAGGGCGATCATCGCGTCACTTTGCCGCATCTTTATCACGTCGCTGTGCAGGCAGCCTGTGGAGGGCAGTAGCGAGGCGCGAGATGATCGATTCCTCTCCATTGACGAGCCAAGGCCTGGAAGCCATCTTGAAGCAGATACCGCGTTTGAAGATTGGTGTAATTGGTGACTTGTTTCTCGATCGTTATCTGGATCTCGATGCTTCTCTGACAGAGCCTTCGCTTGAGACGGGACTGGACGCCTATCAGATCGTGAACGTCCGCTCCAGCCCAGGAGCGGCTGGCACAGTCATCAACAACCTCTCCGCACTCGGAGTCAAGGAGATCTTTCCCATCGCGGTTGTCGGCAACGATGGCGAATGCTACGAGCTGCTCCAGGCGCTCGACCGCCTGGACACCGTAAATCTACACGGACTCATCGTTGCATCTGAACGCCGGACGCCGACTTACATCAAACCGATGCTGATGGAAGCTGGCCGAGGGCCGAACGAGCTAAATCGACTCGACATCAAGAATCGACATCCCATGTCTGATGCGCTCGACGCTCAAATTCAGAGTAAACTCCAGGAGATCTGGCCGAAAATTGATGCGCTCGTGGTGCTTGATCAGGTGAGTGAACTGAATTGCGGCGTAATCACGGAACGGACTCTCGAGCAGCTTACGACCTTGGCGGCGAAGGAACCCAACAAGTTCGTACTGGCCGACAGTAGGGAGAGAATTGAGTGCTTTCTCAACATGTGCCTGAAGCCGAATCGACAAGAATCCCTGCGAGCGTCCGGCATTCGCGCCGATGACAGCGAGGATCTCCTGGAACAAGCCGCCGTCCAGCTGGCTCATCGTGCGGGGCGTTCGGTGTTCTGCACAGATGGTGCTCGCGGCATTCTCATCGCATCGCCACAAGTCGGCGATAAACCGATGTGGACGCGTATACCCGCTTATCCAGTGTCTGGACCGATCGACATCGTTGGAGCCGGGGACAGCACCAGCGCTGCCATCGTCTGCGCGATGGCAAGTGGCGTGAGTGTTCAAGCTGCTGCGTCGTTCGGCAATCTCGTGGCCTCGATCACGATTCAGCAGATCGGCACTACGGGCGCAGCCACGCCCGAACAAATTCGACAACGCCAGCAGGAAGTAACTCTATCCGGGCCTGAAGCGTAAACGAAGGCTACCATTCGCTTATGCTTCAGGCTCGGACGCGTACGATCAAATCATGCGGCACAAGTCGCCAGGGCCTTGGCCCAGCGCTCGCGGCAGGCGTTGATCAGACCGCGAAAAAGCTGAATGTCCAGACCAGAAGCAGTGGCCGAAGCAGGATGCCACTGCACGCCCAGGGCGAACCATTCGGCGTCCGCCTCAATCGCTTCGATGACACCGTCCAATGCCTGCGCACACATGCGGAAGCCCCGGGCCACTCGCTGCACCGCTCGGCGATGCTCGCTATTGACCACTACTTCACCCTCGCCGTAAAGACCGGCCAAGATGGTGTCGGGAACCACATTAATGGCGTGACGCAGCCCGCGTTCGGGTGGATGGCGATGCTGCAAGGCTTCGGGCAGATCGCGTGGCAAATCGAGGTAGACGGTACCGCCGTGCGAAGTATTCAGCAAGTGCAGGCCGTGATCGATTCCAAGCAAGGGTAAGCGGCGGTTATTGCACCACAGACACAGCTCCTCCGCCTCGGCGGCGGGTCGTTTGCCGTCATTGTCATGACCGGAGACGACGACGCCGTGCAGGCCGTCGAACACTTCATCCCAGGAGCGGTCGCCGACTTCGGTGATTGGCACGGGTTCTGCCTCGGAGGCAGTAATGCAAGCAGCGATTCCCGCCGGCCACAGTCCGCAACCGTGCCGTTCGTTGCCACACACTGTATCCTGGCCGTAGATCCCGATGCGGATAGAGGGAGCGCGACTCGACATGGAGGACTCCTTTCCTCAAAAGAGAACAGGGGCGAGTGGCGACACGTTCGTCGTCAGCTGTAAGGAAATTGTAACTGAAATCGCGGTGCTGGCCAGCGCAAAAATGGCCGCGGTCTCAGATTTTTCGCCGCACTATCATAACTGCACTTCGGGAAGCTCCGGCCCCTTGTCCGCGCGACGCAATTGTTCGACCACCGTGCCCGCCAGCGCCTGGTATGCCTTGGCGACCCCACTGTCGGGATACTTGTGGACGATGGGATCGCCCTGATCGCCGCATTCCGAGACGCGCGGATCGATGGGGATTTCTCCCAGGAACGGTACGTCTGCCTCGGTGGCTAGTTTTTGTCCGCCGCCACGCCCGAACAGATTGACGCGCTTGCCATCCTCACCCTGGAAGTAGCTCATGTTTTCGACGATGCCCAGCACCGGGACGCGTACTTGACGAAACATCTCTAAGCCCTTACGGGCGTCGATCAGCGCGACATCCTGCGGCGTTGTCACGATGACCGCTCCTGACAGAGGGGCCGTTTGCGTCAACGTCAACTGAGCGTCGCCAGTGCCCGGGGGAAGGTCAATGACAAGATAATCGAGCTGACCCCAGTTGATGTCGGTCAAGAACTGCACCAGCGCGCGATGCACCATTGGCCCGCGCCAGATGACCGCTTGCACCGGCGGCACCAGAAAGCCCATCGACATCAGTTTCAGACCGTAGCGCTCGAGTGGAAACGGCGTCGTGCGTTGATCGACCACGTCGCGCACACCCATCATGATCGGCACACTTGGCCCATAGATATCGGCATCGAGCAGTCCAACGCGCGGGCTGGTCTGAGCAAGAGCCAGTGCGAGATTGGCGGCCACGGTCGATTTGCCGACGCCGCCCTTGCCGCTGGCAACGGCGACGACTTGGTGTATGTTCGGCAAGGCGATCTTCTGCGGCGGACCTCCAGGGGGTTGCATAGGTCATTATCCTTTGTGGCATTGTGGACACTGACAGAGCGAACGCAGATGCTCCAGCGTGTAAATGCCGGAATCATGGCCGTCGCTCCATACGATCTTGTAGGCATATCGGCCGACCGGTGGCATACGCACCGGAGTGAGTGGACCAAGCTCGTTGGGCTTGAGAATATGAAACGGATCGGGCGGTTTTTCGCGCTCCTCACGGCAGCCAGCACAAGGACAGTTTGCACGCAGATGCTGCCAGGTGTAGACGCTGCGATGCCCGTCGCTCCACTCGATGACCAGGCGGTCGGGACCGTCTTTGCTCAAAGCAACCGGCGTCAGCGGTTCCGACCTCGGTGCAGACATAGGGATCTTCTCCTCGCAAACAACGGCTTCATCTCCTCATTATAGCTACCGGCCCGACATGGAAAGCGTTTGCAATCTCCATGCCGGCGCGGTAGCTTCCAATGCTCGATGTTTTTTCAAAAGGAGTTGACGGATGAACCTCAAACGAATGCCGTTGGTCCTCAGCTTGGTTGCTGTACTCGTTCTCGCCAGCCTCGGCTGGCTCGTGGCACTGTCGAGAAACAGTCAGGCGGCCCCCGCGCCGTCCAGCGACGCCGCTTTCAAGGGGAAAGTGCTGCTCGTGAATCCGAACAATATTCATATGTCCGCCTTTCTCTTGGAAAAGGTCCAAGTCCAAAAGATCGGCGATCACTCGTTTCTAATCGGTAAGGGCGTGTCGGATAGTCAAATGGGAAGCTGGTACAAAGACCGAACGGTCCGGCTCCAGATGGAACACGTCGTTTCGATCACTGAGTTCGATGATTTAAAGGCGGCAAGGAAGGCCATGGAGTCAGGGGGAGAAACCATGTTGTATCTTGCTCATCCGCCGACACCGATACCAACTGAACCACCGCCCGCTGGTGCGGCCCCTGTGCCGCCTCCGCCAATAGATCATCCTGTTACGCCGAAGCCATAACACTCCCGCCAGCCCGAAGCGTAAGCTAGGGTCGCCCTCGCTTACGCTTCGGGCTGGTCCATGAGTCCGGGGTGCACCCGACGCAGTAGCATGGCCGCCGCGTAGACGTGCGGAGAATAGTAGCCGCGCCGTAGCGATGCCAGATCCTCATCAAAACGTAAGAGATGATCGCGTATTTCGGCGAAACAGTATTTCAGCGCATGGCGGGCAAGATCCTGTATAGACGAGGGTTCCTCGCGGTCTTCTGCCTGACAAAGACGGCTTATCCAGGCCATGCGACCGAGTGTACTTTCGGCTGCTTTCAACCACGCTGTGACTTCGGCCAGTGCGAAACAACTTGCCTGAACGTCGGCGTCTCGTCCCAGCGATTCACCGAACACTTGCCATACCGCTTCCAGCCTGCGGCGAAAGTCCGCTTTCAGCGATTCCAAGGCCAGCGCATCGCGATGCAGGTGTCTCACGCCTGTGTCCACACCGCCTCCCAGCAACCGCGGAATCACGACTTCGGCGAGTGCCCGAAGAATAACGCATCGCTCGCGCAGAGCACCGAAGGACTGATCCATTCCCATGAGGACCAAACGAGTGCAGGAGCCTTCCAGATCGAACAATTCGGAAGAATCCGCGGCATATCTGCCGATCGTCTCCACGGTCAGGGTTTCTATCAGATATTGCACATGGGCAGGCAAATGGTGACGAAGCCGTTTCTGTTTCGTATCTTTGAGAATTCGGACTAAGGCTGCGGCGTCGGGGCCGGCGACGGCAATTTCTTTCTCACCGACCATCTCGGGTGCCAGGCGGGGTTGGAGCAAGTCGAGTGCGAAGAGTAGAAAATCGCCGGAATGATACTGCATCGATTCGGTCAAATACTCCGCCTGGGTCCGTAACGGTGGTCCGCTATCCGGTTCGACAAGCGGTCGTTCGCCGCGACCAGTGGCAGGTTGCAGACGTTCGCGGACGATAATCGTGTACTCATCGAGCAAAGTCACCGAGTGATCCAGCCACACGCGCAGAAGCAGGATCGCTAACTGGGCGTCGTTGCCTTTTTCCAGATGAGCGAAAGTTTGCAATAACAGTAGTTTGCTCGCGATAAGGAGCGTCACTTGGTGACCAAACCCGGCACTCACGTCATCCTGCTCAGGCAGCGTGTCCGTCTCGCACCAATCGGAGGCCAGGGCGAGCAAGCGCCGTTCGGAATCCGCAAGCTCCTCAAATTCGGCCCGGAGGACGCGGAGCTGCTCCATCCTGGACCAGTCGCCGGGCACATCGAGCAACCTGCGAGTACGGGACAAATCCTTGAGAAGAGATTGACCCTGCTGACTGTATACTTGCCATGTCGCCGCGCCGATTTTCCGTGTATACGGAGACAATTTATCGGCTGGCATTGTTTCCAATTCTTGCATTTGTACCGCAAGTCTGTCGCGCAGGTCGGTGACGAGCATAGACAGCAGCTCGGCATGAACCGATTCTGCAGTAGCCGCATTTTCGATCGTTTTCAGCACGTATAGCCCGGCCGCAATGTCCGCGAGCAAATGCTTCACCCTGGCATCTTCACTACGCGAGGTCGCACCCGAAGGTATCCAATCGAGCTTCAACACTTGTGGGCGTTCGGCCACGCTCTTGACGGACACCGGCGCCGCGAGCAAGCGGCGCAGCTGCGTTAAGTAGTGTTGCTGAATGAGCCGGCCATTTGCAGCTGCCCAAGCGAATCGGCTCTCCCAGGCATGGCGCGTCCGCTCCTCTGCGAGAACCACAAGAGCATCGGCAAGATGCCGAATCGACTCTCGCAATTCCCCGGCAATCTCGCTATTCGCACTTAGGCTTGCGCGGATCTGGTAAGTCAGTTGTTGGGCATACCTGGCCAGCATCTCCAGAAAATCATTATGTGGGCGGCCCACAAGAGCCGGACCGTCATCGAGAGCTAGATCGAAATCCCACAGCCGGAGCTCGAGTTCGTCCAGAAGTGACCTCAACGCTGTTGATGGCGAGGAATCCTTCCGAGCGAAAGAGCAAGTCCGCGACGCAGAGACGCCGTTTCGCCCCCAATCCACAAGCGAATTGAGCCGCCAGCAGGCATGACAGGAAATGCACCGCTCCGAGTGTACGGTTACTCGAACGGCCTCTTGCGACGAGTCCGTTAACTCGAAGACGCCTGAGGGGCAGATGTGTGGCAAATCGTGGACGCACTCCGCTTGCTGCTTCGGCTGCGTCGAATGCCAGGCAATTCGAATACGTGGAGGTCTAGAAGTGGGAACGAGGGATGAGCCTACCAAGTTCGTTTTCTCCTGGTGGTGGGTCTCGCCATGCTCGCCCCATTGAACTTCCCTTATGGGACGCTTGCGCTTCCAGGGAAACACATAATTCCAGGCGAAAAGCGCAATGATCAGGATCAAGATCGGGAGGGCCACCCCGGCGAGGGCCACAAGATCAAATAGATTGATCTGTCGAAGGAGAAGCGCAAAAATACGATTGATTTTTGCTGACAAGGGGCTGTCATCGTTGGCATAAAAGATGCGACCCACTGCCGCCAATACCGGGCGGAAGCGCTCGAACCAACGACGGAACAACCATGGCACAGCGCTGGCACGTCCTTCCTCATCGACCGAATGGTAATGGAGGCGCAGTGTCCCGCACCGCGGCAAATGGGGCCGATCTCGGCCGGCCAGATCGCGGAAGGCGTTCAACGAACCATCGAGGAGCAGACGCGCCAGGGCCGGCCGCTGTGTCACATCATGTAATCGGAGGACGCGTCCAAATTGCAGGAGTTCGTCGCGCAGCTCGTTCCACTGCCCCCAGGAAACCTGCGCCAAAACTCGCAGCCACGCGAAGCATTTCCACAGCAACCATCGCCGCGGCCGCGCCCAGACCGATGCCGAATCGACGAGCAAATCAAGCCCATGACCGAACAGAACGTGCGCGCGCTCCCGATAACCAGGCCATCGCTGAACGTATTCCATGTCGCGCCAGTAGCGGGTTTGTTGCAGCGGTTCCAAATAGTGACGTGACAAAGCGTCGCGATCAAAGCTTAGTCCCTCGGAGCGGATGCGCGCCGCGCCACGGCTGAGCATTAGTCCCGTCGCCATGGCTGGACCCAGTAGATTCATGACAGGGAAATCGACTCCGAGTCCCGCCGCGGCGCCGCCGACCACCAACCCATCCTCTATCAGATACGGCACGTCGCGCAGACTACCCGCCCGCAACAGTGCCGCTGTCCACGCACTGGGTTGGCTATCGCGCAGCCATCGACGCAGCACCGGCATGTCCAGGAACCAATCGAGGAGTTGTCGAGGCTCGCCGTTGAACCAGCGATGCAGATTTGATGCGGGCAGGACGATACTTAGAGTTAGTCCCTGTTGATTCGTGCATAGCTGGCCGCGTACATTCAGCGGTAGGGACGCGGGATTGCGCAACAGCAAATCATAGGCGACGGCCTGGTCGGATCCGACACCGAAGCGTTCCTCAATGGCGCCGGGGGGCAATTCGAGAACCTGCTGAAGGCAGTAGAGAAAGGCCGGCTGATCGCGGGGATCGCTGGCACGATCGAGTCCTTCGCGACGGACAAGATATCCTGCATCTCCCTCAGCGAGAAAAACCAGGCGTGCATACAGGGGAGCGTCTGTCGTCGCTACACCGATGATACGGCGGCCATCGCGGATCAAACTTTCGACCGCCGTTTCCATCCGCAACGTGGCGCCATAGGTACAGGCATACTCAGCGAGTTTTGGGGAGAAGCGAGATCGTAAAATGGTGTAACAAGGGAAGAAGGCATCGGCATCGCGGTAGATGGTGCCGGCCAGCCGTCGGCCGTCCGTGGCGAAACTGCCGCGCTCGATGAGCCTTCGTTCCCACGGCAGCGTTTCGGCGCCCTCTATCCCCAGGATGTCGGGCTGGATCAAGTTGTCGGCAAAACAAACGCCGCCGAGCAGGCCGCTGCCGCCGGCGACCTTCCCCGCCTCAACCACAGCGACCGAGAATCCCGCCCGCGCCAGACCTATCGCCGCCGTCAACCCCGCGCAGCCAGCACCGACAACCACTACGTCATACATCGCGAGAGTCATCATCTGCCTCAAGGCGAACGGGATGCGATGGGCGACGGAGGTAGGTCGCAATTAGCCGGCTGACGCGGGCCGCCGTTCGCCTCATACCATTGCAGGTAAGGGTTGAGTGAAGGGATCGTTCGCTGTGGCGCGTCGTCTCAGTTCGGCGCACGGCTCGAAGCGCCGACCGTGGCGCGCGGCCAACGAAGCGAGCGACTGCACCACATCCGCGAGTCCGCGGTCATCGGCATAACGCAATGGCCCGCCGCGGTGTGGCGCCCAACCGGCGCCCAGGACCATCGCCAGATCGAGCGTCTGGGCGTTCCCGGCCAGTTGTTCGCTCAATCCCAGGGCGGCCTCGTTCACCATCAGGAGAACCATTCGCTCTCGCGCTTCGGTCACACGCACTGCCGCCGGCAACGATGCAGTCGGCGATGCGGATTTTGCGGCTCGGAGAAGGTCTTGAGCCTGAGTATTGATTCTCGGCTTTTTGCTGCCGTATAGATAAAAACCGCGTCCGCTCTTCTGCCCCAACAGGCCAGCGCCACGCATTTTCTCAAAAGCAACATTCGGCTCGAAGCGTCCGGCCAGTACCGGCTGCATCGAGAGTGCGACGTGTGCCGCGATGTCCAGGCCAATCTGATCGAGTAGCTCCAGTGGACCCATCGGCATGCCGAAACGCTTCATGACGCGATCCACCTGTTCGATCGTCATGCCCTCCGTGACGAGGATCACGGCTTCGTTGAGATACGGTGTAAGAATGCGATTAACGGCAAAGCCCGGACTGTCGCGGACCAGAACCGGCGTTTTGCCGAGCTGGACGGACCATTGCATCAGCGTAGCCAGGGCCGAAGTGCTCGAAGCGGGGGCGCGGGCGACTTCGATGAGCGGCATCTTGTGAACGGGATTGAAAAAATGCATGCCGGCGACGCGCTCGGGATGCTTCAAACCCTCCTGGAGTCGTTCGACCGGCAGTGAAGACGTGTTCGTGGCCAACACGGTACTCGGCCGGATGCGTGCTTCCAGCTCGCGGAAGACGGCCTTTTTGGCATCGAGATTCTCCAGCGCCGCCTCGACGACAACATCAACGTTGTCGAATCCTTCCCATTTCAACGTGCCCTGGATGGCGGCCAACCGTTCGACCGATTCGGGCTCCGACAGTAGCCGGCGCTCGACGGCCTTTCGGAAAAGGCCCTCAATGCGTTCCAGTCCGGCGTCGAGTGCTGACTGGCTGAGATCCTGAACGACAACCTTGCAACCTTTGAAGGCCGCCAGCTGGGCGATGCCTGCTCCCATCGTTCCCGCGCCGACAACGCCGATGCGCCGCACTTCGCCCGGCTGCACGCCGCGCAATTCTTCGGGGAGTTTATCGCTTCTCTGTGCCTGGAAGAACAAGGAAATAAGATTGCGGCAGGCCGAGCTTACGGCGAGGCGACCAGCGGCACTGCGCTCGGCGGCGAACCCCGCGGCCATGCCGTCCAGGATACCTGTACGAATCGCTTCCAAGGCCTCGAAGGGCGCAGGCATGTCATCCCACACCCGGCGACGCATCAGGCGTTCCGTGGCCTTGAAGAGGACGCGACGGCCCAGCGGATTGGATTCCAGAATGCGTTGCCGCCATGTCCGCAGTGGCAGCCGGCCGCTGTGGCGTTTCCCTTCGCCGACTGCGCGAATCGCCAGGCGGGCCAGCTGCTCACGCAATTCGCTCTCCGTCGCAGCGAGCGCATCGGCCAAGCCCCAACGAAATGCCTCTGCGGCATTCAAGCGCTTGCGATCGAGGATCACGCGCAGCGCCCGCTCCAGGCCGATGGCGCGCGGCAAGCGCTGCGTGCCTCCCCAGGCAGGCAGCAGACCAAGTTCTACCTCAGGCAGACCGAGTTGCGTGTTGGATTTGTCGAAAACCAGGCGATAATCGCAGGCCAGGGCCAGCTCCAGACCACCCCCCAGGCAGGCTCCGCTGATGGCAGCGACCGTCGGCATTGGAACAGCCGCCAGCTTGGAGAACAATTTCTGTCCGCTCGCTGACACCGCCTCGGCGCCGGCGGCGTCCTGAATGCTGAGAAACTCCTGCAAATCGGCGCCGGCGACGAAACCGCTTTTTTTCCCGCTGCGAACGACCAGAAGCGGCGCCCTGGTCTCTGCTATGCGGTCGAGAGCTGTGTCGAGATCGGCCATCACCTGGCGGTTCAAGACGTTGACACTGCGGCCGGGCACATCGAGGATGAGGGCCAAGGCGCCCTCGGGATCGCGTTCGACAAGAATCGTCGCAGAGCGGAAGATCTGCATGCAACCACCTTCCTGAAAGGGACACGCGGCCGGCAACGCTTCTGCGTGTGTCGCAAACCAAGAGATCAACTCACCGCAGCCGGCTCACGCGGCGGCGCTTCGGTCGAATGGATACGCTGTTCGGCCGCCATGCGCAGAGCAATGCGGTTGATGACCTGCAAGAACGCCAGGGCGCTGGCCTCGATGATGTCCGTGCTGACGGCCCGGCCATTGATGACCCGGCCATTGTACTCGGCCTCGATGTGGGCCTCTCCCTGGGCATCCTCACCGACCGTGACACTGCGCAATCGATAATCGCGCAGTTGCACTTCGATTCCAGTAATCTGCTCGATGGCCTTGAACACGGCATCGACGGGACCGTCGCCGAGACTGGCCTGGCGCACAATGGTGCCGTCCTGGTGCCACAAGCAAACCGCTGCCGATGGGATCGTTGCCGAACCGGCGTTGCAGGTGACCGCCTCCAGCGTCCACAGCGTCGGACCACTGTGAATCTGCGCTTCGGCAAGCGCTTCCACATCGGCGTCGTAAATGACCTTTTTGCGATCCGCTAACGCCTTGAAACCGTCGAACACCTTTTGCAGCTGCTCCTCGGTCAAGTGGTAGCCGAGATCGAAAACACGCTGGCGCAGGGCGTGCCGGCCGCTGTGTTTGCCCAGCACCAACTCCGTCTGCGGCACGCCGATGTCCTCCGGGTTCATGATCTCGTAGGTGGTGCGCTCCTTGAGCATGCCATCCTGATGAATGCCGGCTTCATGGGCAAAGGCGTTTTGGCCGACGATGGCCTTGTTGCGCTGCACCTGAATGCCGGTGACGTGGGAAACGAGCCGGCTGGTCGGATAGAGTTTCTTGGTGTTGATGCTGGTCGTGACCTTGAAATAATCCTGTCGTGTCTGGACGGCCATGACGATTTCTTCAAGGGCGCAGTTGCCGGCCCGCTCGCCGAGTCCGTTGATGGTGCATTCGATCTGCCGAGCGCCTTCCATGACGGCGGCAAGGCTGTTGGCCACGGCCATGCCCAGATCGTTGTGACAGTGCACGCTTATAACGGCCTTGTCGATGTTGCGGACGTACTTCTTGAGATGAGCGATGGCATTGGCGTACTGACTCGGAACAGCGTAGCCGACCGTATCGGGAATATTTACCGTTGTTGCTCCGGCATCGATGGCAGCCTCGACGACTTCGGTCAGAAATTCCAGCTCCGTGCGAGCCGCGTCCTCCGGCGAGAATTCCACGTCATCGGTGTATTGTCTGGCGCGGCGAACGCCTTCGATGGACCGTCGGACGATCTCTTCCTTGGCCATCTTGAGCTTGAACTCACGGTGAATCGCACTGGTGGCAAGGAAAACGTGAATCCGGCGGCGCGGACAATCGCGCAGGGCGTCGCCGGCGCGATCGATGTCGGCGGAGTTGCAGCGGGCCAGGCCGCATATGACCGGACCGCGCACCTCACGAGAGATGGCCTGGACCGCCTCAAAATCGCCTGGCGAGGCAATGGGAAAACCGGCCTCGATGACATCGACGCCAAGCTCCTTCAGTGCATGGGCCACTTGTAGTTTTTCCGCCAGGTTCATGCTGGCGCCGGGACTTTGTTCCCCGTCTCTCAAGGTCGTGTCGAAGATAATGAGGCGGTCATTCATGGTCTGACTCCGGACAAACAAAAAAGCCCCAGGATTCTTGATCCTAGGGCTGTGCTCAGCAAGCGAGAAAAACACCGGCTGGATGGCGCGCCTAGGATCCGTCTCCCGCGAGGAGAAGTAAATCCAGGAAAGGGGGGAGTAGTGGTTGTGTCATGATACAACGTCGGGGCGAAATCACCACGGGGCCTGGGCGAGATACACTTGTTGATAGTGTAGAGTTTTCGGCTGTGGAATGCAACGAGTTTTTCGACAAACTCGATCGCGTGTCATCCGATCACGACACGCGGTTGCCGAGTCGGGTCCGGTTCGGTCCTGCAGATGAGGGAGTGAACCAGCCAGGGAACATTGCCCTGTCCCCAGAGCAGGAAATTCAGGTTCGAGGCCAGAGGCGATTCTCCAGACCAGGCAAAGTGAATTTCCGGCGGTCGGCCGACTTCGCGGAACTCCAAGGCAATGGCGGCCAATGCATGCGCGATGGAAGGACACTGCGAGACGCGAATGATTTCGCGGCCGTTTTCCTTGACGATTTGCATGAGCGGCTGATGCTGGAAATCGCTGGGGTCGCCCAGCTCTGCCTCAATGAAGATGATCGGCACGTCCGCTCCCAGGCGATGCCGGGCGCGCATCTCTGCCTCTTTCTGCTCCAGCGTTCGATCATCTGGTCGGTGGGGAACGAGCACTTGAAATTCCAGTCGCCGAATCTGCTCCCAGCGGATACCCGATTCCTCATCGGCGAAGGCGAACCCATAGTAGCGCAGTTCGGTACTGCGGAGCCATCGCGACGGAGCGGCGATTGCAAATACAACGACGACGAAGAGCAGGGCAATGATGATCCCTGCCGGATTGTCGTAGCAGACGCCTATAGCTGTGAACAAAAAGATTAAGAAGACGAGAATGAGAGGAGCGGTCACGAAGGGACGGAAGAAATAGCGACGCCAGCGTGTGCGGATGTCGATGATGGCGGCCAAGGCCGCGCCTGCCAAAAGCACCAGTACGGCGGTCGCGTACGCTCCCTGTTGTTGTGACACACTGGCATGGAAAACCAGGACGACAATCAACGCGATGAGGTTGAACAGGTGCAAGAGAACGCCGATACGCTGCGCCCAGTGCATTTCCATGCCGTACCGCGCCAAGTATTGCGGCAACAGGTCGCGCAGACTGATAGTAACGCTCGCCCCGGCCAGGAAGAGGATCAGAACGGCACTGATATCATAGAGGGTGCCGAATGCGGGACCGAAAAGCGGATTAAGATCGGCCCCTGTAGCCTTGGCGGCAGTCTCTCGCGGCGCCGCTTCCCCCGCGGCCTGGCCGACGTTCTCTTCGGGCGGCGCGACTAGCTCGTCTCTTTTCTCCGGATCCTCAAATTCCTTTCCTTGCTCGGACGGCATGTCCGTGCCAAAGCGTTTGCCGGGCGGATGGAGAACGCCACCGTGCGCGAGGTACGCCAGGGCGCGATGACGCGCAAGACCTTGCCCGATGCCGTGCTCCTCCATCATTCCCGGCGGCACAAGGAATTTCACACTCGCCACCGAAGTGGGAACAAGTACACTCATGAGCACGGCTGTCGCGATGAGCAGTTTGCGCATATTTCGGATGCGGCCGCGCGGATGGGCGGGATCGTCGTCGGCTTGGCCGTTCACCAGCGGTGCAACGGTCATGCTCAACTCGAAACCGCTCAGACCGAGGGCCAGTGCAGGCAAGGACTTGATGGCCAGGAGCACGAAATCGAAGACGAGATCGAGTGGAGTCAGATTTCTTGAAGCGAATCCGATTAACTCCATCCAGTTCGTCACATACTGAGGATGACGGCTCAGGTAAAGTAGACTGCTACCGATGACGAGGCCGTTGACTATTAGGAAAAGTGCCACGATAGCGGCGGCCGCATAGAGGAACCCGCGCGTGAAGCCGCGCAACAGGAAGAAATACAAGGCGAAGCCGAGTATCATCAGCAAGACAGTAACAATAACTTGCTTGTTCAAATAATCAAAAAATTGATCCGTCCACTCACCCTGGAGCGCGAGAGGCAGAGCGTCCTGGAGTACATCCTTGCGATCAAGGAGCCAATCGGCCGCGGAATTCGCGTAGGGGTTGGCCAGAAGGTGTTTGGACGCGTCGGCCGTGGATAGCGTGCGCGTCATCACAAAGTCGGTGGCCACGAATCCGAGGAGCAAGAGAATGAATAGCTTCCCGATCCAACCTGGCAGATATTTTTCCAACAGTCCCGTAGCCCCTCGTCCTTGTGGCGAGCGGCCGATGATATAGAGATAGACGGGCAGAGCGGCAAAGAGGATGAGCAGGCTCACGGCCACGGCCGCCAGCGGTGCCCTCTCCTCCGCACCCTCGGCAGCGATCGTGGGCAAATACCCCAGAGTGCTGAAGCAGTCCAGGCCGACCAATCCCAGGACCAGCCACCACGCATAGGTACGGCGGATCGTCGCTCGCAGAGGAGGCGTGGCGTCGGAAAGAGACGAAGGGGCCGGTAAGTCTTTTTGAAAATGTCCCCCAGTTGCGGACTTATCCATCGCTTGCCTTTCGTGTATGCTCTGCCCTCGCTCGCCTGTATTCGGCGAGGGATCAGCTTTGACTATCTAACCCCGCATCCTGTCTATCGCCTCAGTCTGCCTTTGAGAATATCAGACGAATACGCCGATGCCACTAAAATAAGGCTTCAGCCTGGTCGGTCCAGAGATTCATTTTTTTCTCACAAATATGTTTGCTATCCGCGCTCCTTCTTCATACCATGCTAGTAGTATGTTGAGATGCCGTTATTGACCCTCCTTCGGCATCCACGAGTTGCCTACCTCAACTACCTGCCGACAGTCGTTTTCGGGACCTTCGAATACTCGTAACCAACCGGCACCGCGGCCAGGCGAGAGACTGCCCCATGCCGCTCGATTTGCAGCCATCTGAGCAACCGTTGACCGGCCACGCTCTGCGCAACGCGCATCTGCGGGAACGCTCCTTGCGTCGCGCGGAGACGGCGCCGCCGTTGGCGCGTCTCCTCGTTACGCTCCGCGCGCAGCAGCTCGGACTGACGCGTCTGGAATTGGCGCGACGTACCGGCGTAAGTCGTGGAACCCTGCGCGACCTGGAGTTGGGCATTCACAAGCCGACGCGCCGCATCTTGCAACAGCTCTTGGCGTTTTACCAAGGACAGGGCGTGGGCGAATCATACATGGAGGAATTGCGCCGCCTCTACGCCGGGTCCGGAGACACTCTGGAGCAATTCCTGGCGCGTCTGGAATTGCAAGCCGGCTCATCCCGCGAACTAGCTCGTCGCGTTGGCATCAGCGCCGCAACCCTGTGGGAGTATCGTCGCGGCCATTTCCCACTTCCGTTGTCGCTGTTGCGCCAGATGTGCTCGGCGGTTGGTGAGGATACTGTTCTGGCGGAGGAGCTGTGGCGCGGGGCGGAGCGTCGGAGGTTGCGGCAGCGTGGTTATCCCGAAGCTTTGGTCGAGTTCTGGGTGCTCTGCGGTCGCAAGGGGTACACAGAGAAACAGCTATTGGCGTTGGGAATGAGTACTTCTGCCGTTCGCCGTCTCCGCTACCTGGAACTGCCTCCGTGGGATGAGGTGGCCGGGGTCGCGCAGCAATTAGGGGATCACGAGGAAGTGCGGTCGCTTGAGCGCCTCTGGTGTCGCGAGGAGCCGAGCCAATCGGCTGGATTGCCCGACAAGTTCGGCTCGCGTATGCGCCAGCTACGCAAGAAGCTGGGCTTCACCCGTCGAGAGTTAGCCGATCTCTTTGATATCGGCGGCAAGAAGCCGGCACGCATCATTAAATATATCGAGGAAGATGGTTTTTATTCAGCACAGGCCTATCCCGCCGGGCTTGCTGCCTTGCTGGCCGACGGCGAAAGGGATCGCACGTCGCTTGTGGTTGCCTGGCAGCAACGACGCACACAATTCCATCGCCGCCATCGACCCGAGACGCGCATCGATATTCGGCTGGCGCGAGAGCTCTACGGTTTTGAGCCGCGGGAGATGGAGTCGATTCTGGGTTATCCCTCTTTGGAATATCAGAAAATCGAGCGCGGCGTGCAGCCGTTGACCGAGACGGCTCGGCAGCGCATCCTAGACGCCATTCACGACGCCGGGACGCGACGTGTGGAGGCGCTTTTGCGCCAGAGACAAAAGCGGGAAGCAGAGCGTGTGGCCTGGCAACGTCCGACCACCGTCCGGGCGCTCATCACGCTTCTGGCCGGCCGAGAGGGAGGTCTCATTCCGCTGTCGCGCCAGCTCAAGCGGCTGGGACTCCGGGGACTGTGGACGGCCCGGCTCCGCGCCATCAGCCGCGGCGACGAAGTGCCTCCCTGGTGCGTCTTGGAACGAATCGCAAGAGCCTGCGAAGTCATCGATTGGGAGGAAATGCATGAGGACTGGCGGCACCGCTATCGCGAGCAACTACGGAACGCTTGCCCCTCGCCGTTGGGCGTTGAGCTTCGGTTGCTTATTGGCGAAATAGCGGAATCGCTGCGCGATTTCAGTCCCCGGTTGGGGTTTAACTATTCCGTCCTCATCCGCGACATGCAGAAAATCGACCGCGATGAGCCGATGAAGTGGTTCCACATCGAACGAATCGTGCGCGCGACGGGCTTGCCGCAGGATGACGCGCGCTGGCGCGAAATTCACGCGCTATGGTCAACCGCCAGCGATCGAAGAAGAACACGTTCTGTGCGCCGTTTACAAGCGCCAGCGACTCGACACGTTTGAGATGGTTTCACTGGTTTGCTTCGCTTCCGTGCGCGCTACGGATAGCGGTACGAAGTCGCGCTCGTGCTAGCCGCAAGCTCATCCGGCAAAAGAGCTTCTGCACGCCAAACGGCCTTGACTCGGAGGGGCAAAATGGGTTGGATAGGGAATTGCCCTTCGCTTCTTAGTTGGAGGCACCGGCTGCAATGGGGCGGCTGCACGTTCGCGGGGCTTGCCCGCACGATTGTCCTGACACCTGCGGTATCATCACCGAAGTGCAAGATGGTGAGGCCGTCTCTGTCCGGGGCGATCCCGACAATCCCGTTACGCGCGGCTGGCTGTGCGCCAAGGTCCGACCCTATCTAAACCACGTCTACCATCCTGATCGTCTGATGTTTCCCCTGCGGCGCGTTGGCCCGAAGGGTGGAGGACAATGGCAGCGCATCAGCTGGAACGAGGCCCTAACGGAAATCGCCGATCGCTGGAAAACGATCATCGCCGAGTCGGGTGCAGAGGCCATCCTGCCCTACAGCTACAGCGGCACGCTCGGACTCGTGCAGATGATCGTGTCCAGTGCGCGCCTGTGGAATCGAATGGGAGCGAGCCGGCTGGAGCGGACGATTTGTTGCGCGGCCGCCGAATTGGCCGTCAAAGCCAGCGTCGGCAAACGCTGGAGTCCTCCTTACAGTGAGGTCTTGGACAGTAAACTGGTTTTGATTTGGGGACACAATCCCGTCACGACTGCGCCGCACTTCATGCCCTTTTTGCGCCAGGCGCAGCATTCAGGCTGTCAGGTCATTGTCATCGATCCGCACCGCACGCAGACGGCTCGTGGGGCTGACTGGCACATCGCCCCCCGCCCGGGCAGCGACGGCGTGCTGGCGATGGCGATGGCTCACGTCCTCGTCGCCGAGGGACTACACAACGAGAAGTGGCTGCAAGAACACACCGTAGGTTGGCCGCAGCTGCGCGAACGATTGGCTGAGTATCCCCCGCAATGCGCCGCAGCAATCACGGGTTTGCCGGCGGAGGACATCATCCGCCTGGCGCGGCTTTACGGGACACTGGAGCCGGCCCTCATCAAAATCGCGGATGGCATCAATCGCAATCGCAACGGCGGACAGAATGTGCGGGCGATCTGCGCATTGCCGGCTTTGACAGGGCAGTACGGCATGCGCGGCGGCGGTTTGTCGTACAGCACGAGCGATTACGGCAGATGGAACGGCGAGGCGATCAATCACTGGAGCGACTGCCCACGCAAGGGCAGAAAGATCAACATGAACCGCCTGGGCATGGCCCTCCTCGGCGAGGCCCACGACCCACCAATCCGCTCGCTGTACGTGTTTGGGGCCAATCCCGCGGCCTCCAGTCCCAATGCCGCACGCATCGTCCAGGGGATGAAGCGACCCGATCTGTTCACCGTCGTTCACGAATTGTTCCTTACGGACACCGCCGATTATGCCGACATCGTGCTGCCGGCCACTTCGCAGCTCGAACAAACGGATCTGCACAAGGGCTATGGCACTACTCTCTTGACCTACAATCGGCCGGCCATTGCTCCACGCGGCGAATGCAAGAGCAACTGGGAAGTGATGGGCCTGCTCGCCGACTCACTCGGTTTACAGGAGACCTGGCTGCACCAGAGCGCCGATGAGGTAATCGAAGAGGTCCTGGAAAAATCGCCTGAGCTGCGCGGAATTACTCTGGAGCGCCTGAAATCCGAAGGTGCCGTGCCGATGCCGATTGACGATTCGACACCCTTCGCCGGTGCTCGATTCCCCACGCCCAGTGGAAAGGTTGAGTTATTCTCGCAGACTCTGGCCGAGCAGGGCATCGATCCTATGCCCGGTCGCTTCCTGGACGCGGAAGATGACGGCGGCGTGGAGGCGAGCGAGCACTTGTCCGCAATAACGGAGGCGTTGCAACTTTTGACGCCGGCTTCACATCATTTCGTCAGCAGCAGCCTGGCCAGTCAGCCCGGATTGCTGAAAAACGCGGGGACACCTTTCATCGAGATTCATCCCGACGACGCGGTGCCGCGGCGAATTCGCAACGGCGAAACCGTCCTCGTGTTTAACGGCCGCGGTTCTTGTCGCTTGCGCGCCGTTGTCACGAAGGAGACCCGGCCTGGCGTCGTCGTCTCGCCCAAGGGACGCTGGGCTAAACTCGACGGAGGCACGAACGTCAACTGGACGACCTCCGACGTTCTGGCCGATATGGCAGGCCAAAGTACGTTTCACAGCAATCGTGTCTGGGTCCGCCCTCTCGGATCGATGATCGACGTTTGATTGAGCTTTGCAAACCCAGTCTTGCAATCCTCAGTGCGCATACTGCGTGGCGTTGGCAAAGTAGCCGGGTACCATCTTATGCTCGATTGGGAACACGCGCCTTCCTGGGTGCGCGACTATTCGCTGAGGCTGGCCGGGGCGGTATTCATACTGCTCGTCGGCTGGTTCGCCACTCGATTGTTGATTGGGCCACTGCGCAATGTCCTGGCGCGCAGCCGGCTCGATCCGTCGCTGACTTCGTTCCTCGTAAATTCTGCACGCACGGTCATACTCCTGTTCGTGTTACTCGCCGTTTTGCAGCAATTCGGCATGGAGACGACATCGCTCCTGACACTTGTGGGGACGGCGGGCTTGGCCGTGGCGCTGTCGATGCAAAGTTCGCTGGCCAACTTCGCTTCCGGGTTGCTGGTGCTGGCCTTCCGCACAGTGCGCGTCGGCGATTTCATCGAGGTCGGCGATGTTCGCGGTCGGGTCAGCGAAATGCTTCCCTTTCACATCGTTGTTGAAACTCTCGACAATCAACGCATCACCGTGCCCAATACGCTCTTGACCAGCGGGCCGGTACGAAACAACACGTATCTTGCGGCGCGGCGCGTCCAATGGACCGTGCCATTCAGTGGGGCCGAGAATCTTGACGCGATCAAGACGGCGGTGCGGGAACGGTTGCAGGCGGACGGACGCATCCACAAGGAGCCGCCGCCGCATATGTACGTGCAGGAGTGGGGATCGGACAAACGAATGCTGGGTGTGACAGCGTGGACGGCCACGGCGGATTATCTCGCTGTGCAGCAGGAGTTACTCGAGGAACTGGGCAAGTGTGTGGATGCGGCGCAGCGGGCGAGCCGTGAGCATTGAATCGTGTGGGTTAGAGACACAACTTGGAGGAAAATTGTGTTGAGGAACTGGATCTCGAAAGGACATACCAAGACTGCCCCCAGAACGTGTACGACCGACGCTTGAAGCATTGAAAGACAGGGCTGTCCTGACTGTAAACATTATCTCCGCTAGTGGACCCATTATCCCGCATGTCCAGGTCGATAACATCGTGATGGGACTGCAACCGCCGGACACAACCACGCTGACTCAGGATCTCATCTCGGACTATCCGCGACCCAGGCAATCCCTTTGGGGAGAGGTAGCAGACATTTACGAAGGGCTGGCTCCCTTCACTCTCGATGGTTTCGCGGTAAACATCGCCTCGGGACCACAGGGGCAGGAGATCATGGCAGCTCGGCTCACCCGGCGACTCTGCGGGACTTTGTCATACTCATTATCGACGAGGCGGAGGCGCTGGCATTTCGCTTCTTGTCGATGGTTGACCCGCACTTGCAAGCCCAAGCGCAGGCGCTGGATGCGGCCGACCATGCCAACCCGTTTTACGGCACACAGCAGGGCCAAATGGGCATGCTCTACGGACAGGCCCTGTGTGCCAGCTGGTTTTCGCACTGATCGGCGAGAATGCCATAGATAGCATCGCCTCGGCTCACGGCCGCGGCAGAGCGAAGAGGTGTCCCTTCACTTCCATCGGGACGGTATAGAGCGAGCTGCGAGCAGTGACGTACAGCGTCTTGAGATCCTTGCCGCCGAACGTGACGTTGGCCGGCACCTCCGGCAGCGCAATGATGCCGAGCAGCTTGCCATGCGGGTCGAACACTTGCAACCCCAATCCGGACGTAATGTACAGATTGCCTTTCTCGTCCACGGTCAGGCCATCGCCGCCCGACTTGTCGCCCTCTTTGCGCTGCTTGAGCGTGCAGAAGATGCGCCCCTTGCCGATTTTGCCCGGAGCTTCCACCGGATAGGCCATCATCTCGGCCTGGCCGGACGGAATGACGTACAGCGTCTTCTCATCGGGAGAGAGAATGACACCGTTGGGATTGGGCAGATCATCAATTAGCCGGGACACCTTGCCGTCAGATGCGATGTAGTAGACGCACGTCTTGCCCTGCGGGAACGGCCTGGGAGCCGAGAAAGCCGGATCGGTGAAGTAAACGCCGCCCTGTTTATCAATGACGAGGTCGTTGGGAGCGTTGAAGCGCTTGCTCTCGTAGGAATCGGCCAAGACCCGGCGTGTCTTGCCGTCCGGACTGTAGGCGGCGACGCGGCCGTCCATTTCGCAGGCAACGATCTCGCCCTTGGCGTTAAGCATCAGGCCGTTGGCGTGATTGGACTGCTCACGAAAGATGGACAGCTTCCCGTTCGCATCAACCTTGTGGATGCGCTGATTGGGGATATCGGTGAAATAGACATTGCCGCGTCCGTCAGCGGCCGGCCCCTCGGTAAATGTAAAACCGGTGTGCAGCTTGACGATAGGGCCAGTTGGACCGAGACCTTCGATTCGCACAGGTTTGTCGTCCGCAGCCGACAACGAGAGAAAGGACCATACAGCCAGAGACAGAAAGAGTACAGACAGAGCCATCCGTTTTCGAGCCGACATCGGTGAGGCCTCCGCGCAGGTTTGGGGGAATGGATTTCTTATCGCCAGCGATAAGATACGCTGTAACCGAGCCGGGGGCGAGGCCCCGTCGGGTGGACTAGCCCAGGGGGTAGTGCCAAGGGGGGTATGCCTCCCCGTTGGCACTACCCCCCTTTGGACTTCTCCCCTGCAGTGTGACTCAGCTTGTGAACGTGCTCGGAATGACGGGGTTGGGCAACGGGCGCCGGGCCAGACCGGCCAGCAGATTCTCGATAGATACCTCGGCCATGCGTTGTCGCGTCTGCTCGGTGGCGCTTCCCAGATGGGGAGTGATGATAACATTATCCAGCGTTAGTATCGGATGATCGCGCGGCAACGGCTCTGGCTCGGTCACATCCAGGGCTGCGGCGTAGATCTTTCGCGCGGACAGCGCCTCCGCGAGCGCCTCGGTGTCCACGACAGCTCCTCGGGATGCGTTGATAAGTATGGCGGTCGGCTTCATTCGCGCCAACTCCGCGCGACCGATGAGGCGCTGGGTCTGGGACGTCAGAGGCACCGTGAGCAAAACGTAATCTGAAGCGACTAGAAGTTCGTTCTGCGTGACGTAGCGCACTCCGAGAGCCTCCTCCGCGGCGGGGCGGCGCTGGCGGTTGTGATAGAGGATGCGCATGTCGAAGGCTCGGGCACGGCGTGCTACTTGTTCGCCAATGCGCCCCAGGCCAAGGATGCCGAGTGTGCTGCCGTGAACTTCGCGGCCGATCATAAATGTCGGATCGTAGTGGAGAAAGTTCGCACCGCGCGCATAGCGGTCGCCTTCGACCAACCGCCGGCCCGCAGCCAGCAGGAGGGCGAATGCCAAATCGGCCGTGGCGCCATCGAGAATGCCCGGTGTGTTGCCTACCGCTATGCCCCGTGCCGTTGCTGCGGTCACGTCGATGTGATCGACGCCGACACCGAAATTGCTTATGACGCGGACTGCGGGCAGGTGGTCCAGAAAAGGCGCATCGACACGCGGATGGCCGTAGGTGTATATCGCTTCGATTGATTGAGCTTCCGCCCTGTGCGCGGCATCCCAGGGCAGCAGCGCGACGTGGCCGGCGAGCATGTGTTCGATCGTTGGAGAGACGGGTAGATCGGCGAGGACTCGGTATGGCATCGGTTTCTCCCGTTCGTATCCCAGGCAAAAGAATCATTATGCGACTTCGCCCAAACAGCAGCAAGGAACTTTGGCTCGACGATTACGGCTGCGCTCCCGCACGGTATAATCGGGCCTTCGGAGTTGATTTCGTACCTGCAGAAACATCCCTCGGAGAGAACGATCCAGAGGGGGCATCATGAATCGACGGGGATTTGTCCGATGCGGCTTCTTACTCGGAGGAATGGCCGTTGCGGTATTGGAGGTGGGCGCGGCCCGAGGTCGCGCTCTCCTGTGATCGATATCCACTGTAATGCGGGCAAGGGTTTGAACTTCGTGAAGGGTGATCCGGCGGGCGACCCCTGGACAACCCACGACAATTCCAAGCGGAACCTACGCCAAGCCGACGAAGCCGGCATCGATCAATCGGTCATCTTCCAGATCTCTTACAGCACATTCGAGAAGGCCAACGAGGAGATCGCCGGCTTCGTTCGGCAATATCCGCGTCTGTTCATCGGTTTTGCCAAGCACGATCCAAGATCGGAGGCGGGCAAGATCCGCGATCTGTTTGACCTACGAGTTCCGTATCGATGATTCACCGCCCATCAGCGGCGCGCTGCCGCAGCGACACGCTCTGCGGCGAGTTCGCGCGGGTGACGCTGAGTCGCGCGGCGGGGTAACGACGTGAGTACGACGCAAATGGTTTCGCTCGCCGGATCGGCCCAGCAGAGCGTGCCCGTGGAGCCGGTATGGCCGAAAGTTCGCTCCGAACACCCAGGACTGCCGGACTCTTTGCCGACGGCAAATCCCAGACCTCGTGGTGTGAAGCCCTTCGGATTGTGGTTCTGGATCATCAGCCGCTCTGTCTGGGGCTTGAGAACCTTGCCTCCGGCGAACATAAATTCGCTCAGGAAGGTGGCAATGTCCGGCGCCGAAGCATGAGTTCCTCCCCAGGGAGCGCCGAGCTTCCGCCAGTAGGGACTGTTCCAATCCCACTGCTTGGCCTCTGGGTCGCCACTCCCCGATTCAGGCGCGGCACCCTTCATCTGGCATGACACCATTTCTTCCAGCTCGAACCGTCCAAGGCCCTGGGCCGAGTGTTTCAGGCTCAGAGGCTGAAAGACAGCGCGATCGACAAGCGTGCGAATGTCCGAGCCGCTCAGAAGCTCCGCGATGCGTGCGGCGAGCAGAATCCCCATGCTCGAATACTGGTACTTGGTGCCGGGGGCGAAATCGAGGCGCGTGCGAATCGAATGTTCTGCAAATTCGGTCAGCGGCGCATGCTGCTTTCGCAGCTCGTTGTTATTGGGGAGTTGATCGGGTAAGCCGGATACATGCGCCAGCAGGTGACGAATGGTTACCTCGTCTCGTCCATCTCCGGTGAAGGCGGGCAGGAATCTCTTCAAGCGGTCATTGAGCTGAAACCTGCCCTTATCGAACAGAGTCATAACGGCCGACACGTTGATGGGCTTGGAGATTGAACCGAGCAAGAACATCGCGTCGTTCGAGGCAGCCTTGCCGAAATGGCGTGTGAACGATTGGTCCTTGTGAACCACGTGCAGAACGGCTGCATCCACTTGCTTCTGGCTTGTGGCCAACTCAAGCACCTTGGCTGCATCCTCCCAGCGCTCTTCACCGACAGCGGCGAACAATGGGCAACCGTTCGCAACGGCCAGAGCAGTCCCAAGAAAAGTGCGTCTGTGCATCACGCCAGATCCTCCACATCGAATGTATAATAGGCAACTGTCGCAATCCTATGCGAATCTGTCTGGAATGGAAGCGACGGCAAGGAGATGACCTGGAGAGAGTGACCATGACCGAGCGAACCGTGTCGATTGCCGGTGTCTCGATGCCCCGCTTCGTGTATGGGACCGCCTGGAAGGAAGAGCAGACCCGCAGCCTCACTGAACTGGCCCTGCGCCAAGGCTTTCGCGGCATCGACACAGCCAACCAGCGTCGCCACTATCACGAAGCCGCTGTCGGCGAGGCTGTCGCCGCATCGATCACCAGCGGTCTGGTCAAGCGCGAGGAGCTTTTCCTGCAAACCAAGTTTACCTTTCGAGCCGGCCAGGACCATCGACTACCCTACGATCCACAGGAACCCGTCGGCGTCCAGGTGGAGCAATCGTTCGCTCGATCCCTGGAACACCTTCGCACCGAGCGCATCGAGTCGTATGTGCTACATGGCCCCATGCAGCGCGTTGGTCTGACCTCGGCCGACTGGGAGGCGTGGCAAGCAATGGAAGCCCTCCACACCAGTGGACGAACTCGCTTGCTGGGCGTCAGCAACGTAACGGTCGAACAACTCGAAATCCTCTGCCGCCAGGCAAAGGTCCGGCCCCATATCGTTCAGAACCGCTGCTATGCAATCCTCGGTTGGGACCGCTCGGTGCGCCAATTCTGTGCTGCCAATGGTTTGGTCTATCAGGGCTTCTCCCTCCTGACGGCCAACCAACAGGTCCTGGCATCCCCGCAGCTGGCTCGGATCGCCGCACGATATGGGCGAACTACGGCTCAGGTTGTGTTCCGGTTCGCCCTGCATGTTGGCATGGTGCCCCTAACCGGCACCAGCTCGGCCAAACACATGCAGAGGGATCTGGAAGTCTTCGATTTTCACCTGACGCCCGAAGAAGTAACGCTCATCGAAGGGCTGGTCGTGAGATGAGGCGTCCGGTTATCTGGCTGGACGTTGCCTCATCGTTTGCGGATTGCCAGGAGGCGACAGGTCGCAGATAAAACCGCGCGGAATCAGTTAACTCAAAACATCTCGGATGGGCGAGCCGTGGTCGATTTCCAGTCGTTTGCGGCCCGGAACGTCCAGCTGGCGCGGGTCCAGTCCAAGGCAGTGCAGCACGGTCGCGTGGATGTCAGTGACATAATGCGGATGCTCAACTGCATGGAAACCCAGCTCATCGGTGGCGCCGTGAATCGTTCCAGCCTTGATCCCCGCGCCTGCAAACCAGACGGTGAAGCCGTGCGGATGATGATCCCGGCCGGTTGGCATCTTGTATGTATCGCGCACCTCTAGACCCGGTGTACGGCCGAATTCGCTGCAGCAGACAACCAATACTTCGCGGTCCAGCCCGGTGCGCTTCAGATCTTTCAATAATCCTGCCAATGGCTTGTCCACGCGGCCGCAAGAGCGTGCATGCAGATTTCGCAGATCGAGGTGCGAATCCCATTCACCGTAGTCGCTGAGGTAAACGAGGGTGTAGCGCACTCCCTGTTCTGCCAGGCGACGGGCCGCCAGCAAGCGGCGGCCATACACGGCGGTCGTCGGATTGTCGATGCCGTACAGCCGTTGGGTCTCTGCCGTCTCCCGGCTCAAATCCAGTACCTCGGGCACGGCCTTCTGCATACGAAAGGCCAGCTCATATGACTTGATCCGCGCTTGTAGTTGTTCGTCCTCGGGATGTGCCGCCGCGGCCAGGCGATTGAGTTCGTTGACAAAGGCAAACTGTTCCTGCTGCTCCCTTGCCAGTACGCCCTTGCCGCGAGTGCCGAACGGCAACGGGTTGACAGGATCAAGAGATAGCTCCACTCCGGCGTGCCGCGGTCCCAGATAGTCCGGGGCAAAGTTCTGCTTGACGCGCATGTCCTTGTACTGGCCGAGGAAGACAAACTGGGGCAGGTTCTCGTTGAGCGTACCCAGACCGTAGTGGACCCAGGAACCCAGGACCGGCTGCTTTTCGTCGAGAGCGTGCCGACCATGATGCATCTGGAACTCAGCGGCGTGGTCATTGTCGGTGGTGTACATTGAACGGACGAAGGCCATGTCATCCGCGCAGGTCGCCAGGTTCGGCCACCAATCGGAGATCTCCACGCCGGACTGACCGTGCTTCTTGAAGCCGACTTGAAGCGGAAAAATCTTCGGATACGGCCGCTCCCCGCCGACAACGGCGCGCGAACGTTCGTGAAATAGCGGCGAGCGGAGCGGGTCAGCGTAGGGAGTCTCCGTGAAGGTCTTGCCCGCATACTTGGTGAGAGCAGGCTTGGGATCGAAGCTCTCGAGGTGGCTCAGTCCGCCGGAGAGAAAGATCCACAGGACGCTCTTTGCCCGTGGCCGAAAATGAGGTCGGCCGTCAGGTGGCGCCCAGGCGGCGCCAGCATTGGCGTGGGCGATGCCATCCTTGTGCAGCATGGCTCCCATCGCCAGGCCTGTGAAGCCGAGGCCCACGTCGGCGAGAAACGTCCGCCGATCAATGCGACCGCAGATGGGGCCGCCGGTTCGCATGGGAATGGACATCCTTACCACCTCTCGCTAGTCGTTCATAAGTGCATCAACGCACCGTCACGAAATCGTTGTGATTCAGTAGAGCCTGAACGAAGTTTTCGCGTGCCCGGACGGCAGGGTCCGTCGAGGGACCACCGGCGACGGCCGGCTTGTTCGCAGCGTCAATCTCCGCCTTCTGCTGGCGGAATAGTTCCTCCTGTCGGTTCAAGAAGACCGCCGAGGCGTTGCATTCGGCCGTCGAGGGGACGCGGCCGAGAACTTGCTCGAAGACCTTCTGAACGAAAGCTTCTTCGCGCTTGACAAGCGTCGTGTCCGCCTCGATCGCGCGCCAGACTTTCCTGGCGAGAACGCGGCCTTGCCTTAGCGCCAGCTCGCTATTGCTCAGCGCCAGGGCTTGTTGTGGCAGAACGGAGGTCGATCGGCGGTAGGCCTCGCAAGCGTTGGCTGCATCGAACAGCTCCAGGAATTCCATTTTCGCCTCGCCGTGGTGTGCAAAATACAGGCTCCGCCGACGCGAGGTCAGCCCCTGTTCCTGCGGGATCTCCGGCCCGCCCATCGTCAGGTCCAGTTCCCCGGAGACGAACAAAAGCCCGTCGCGGACTTCCTCAGCTTCCATGCGCCGAGGAGGAAAATGCCAAAGCAGACGATCTTCCGGATCGATTTTGTGGTTTTGACTCTGGCGATCAAACTGCGAGCTTTGACGGTATGCTTCACTTGTAACGATCAGGCGATGCAGCGGCTTCATGTGCCAGTCATTTGCCATCAACTCGACGGCCAGCCAGTCGAGCAGTTTCGGGTGGCTCGGCCTCGCGCCACTACGACCGAAGTTGTAAGTGGATTCCACAAGTGGCTGGCCGAAGTGCCAATTCCAGATGTGGTTGACGGCGACACGAGCGGTGAGGGGATTCTCCTTGCTGGCGATCCAGCGGGCCAGGGCCGTGCGACGGCCGGTGCTGGTTCGCGGGTAGATCCGAGACAGCGGCGTGTAGGTTGTCGAATCTTCTGCGACGGGGGCTCGGCAGCGAGCGACCTGCGCTCGAACGTCAGTGAGTTGTTTCTCCAGCGGCAGAAGCTGAGCTGGTGTCGCCTTTTGCTGGCGTGCCGATTCCAGTGCATTCTCGGCTTGCACCTCGGACACGTGGATGGCATCGAGTTTGAACTGCTGCTCTGCGCGGCTGGCTGCGCGCGCCATCACCTTCGCATCACCTTTCGCCCCGAGATAGATGACTTTATCCGCCGCAATGCGAGCGCGAATTGAAGCCAGGTCCGAACGCGCGGCAGCCAGCCGAGCCTCGGCGAGTTGCTCGCTTTTCTGTGCGTCCTTCGCAGTTCGCGCTTTTTCCAACGCGGTCTCGGCCGCTGCGACGGCAGTCTGTCGTCGCTCTGTCTCCTCCCGCTGCACGAACGGTTTCAGCCCCGGATACCATGCCTGGGGCGGCAACTGTACTGGCTCAATCCTTAGTTGATCGCCTCCCAGCGCTGCCGGGGCGCCTGGTGAAACGGCAGGTTTTCCCCCCACACGATTGCGCTCGTCGCCGCCGGTGTAGAAAAAGGTTTCGGCGTCGAGCTTCTCATCGAAAACACGAATGCGGCCGCTGGCAATCGGGCCATAGGCGACTCCATAGACGTACTTCTTGAACGGTCCCGGATCAGGTTCGCCGGCGACGCGGTCGTGCCGCAGCTCCAGAGGTTCGAAGAAAGCGCGGAAGCGGAAATATTCTTGCTGGGTGATTGGGTCGTACTTGTGATCGTGACAGTGACAGCAATTGAGAGTCAGTCCAAGAAATGCTTTGCCCGTGTGTTCGACATTGTCGCGCATCCACTGGTTGTAATTCCATTTGAACCAGTTGCGCACGAGGAATCCGGTGGCGGCCAGACTTTCCTCATCGTCCGGACTGACTTCGTCCGCTGCCAGCATCGCCACAATCATGCCGTCATAGCCCTTGTTCTCATTCAACGAACGAACGATCCAGTCGCGCCAACGCCAGATCTGTGGATAGCTGTTCATCACATCGGGGACTGAGCGTCGGCCATACCAATCGCTGTAACGCCACACGTCCATCCAGTGTCGTCCCCACCGTTCGCCATACTGGGGCGAGGATAGCAGTAGATCGACGACCTTTTCATAAGCATCCGGCGCGGCATCGGCGAGAAATGCCTGTAGCTGCTCGCGGGTTGGCGGCAGGCCGATCAAGTCCAGGTAAACACGGCGAAGCAACGTGGCACGCTCCGCAGGCGGACTCGCTTGCACACCTCGTCGTGCACGCTCTGCAGCCAAAAACGTATCGACCGGATTACAACGGCAAGTTTGAGCTTGCGCGCTGGGCAAAGGAGGGCGGACGGGTTTCTGGAATGCCCAGTACAGACGCGGGTCTTCTTCCGCTATCTCATCCGAAGGAGCCGGTGCTCCGGCATCGATCCAGGTCTTCAACGAGGCGATCTGTTTATCACTCAGCGGCTTGCCCTGCGGCGGCATCCGCGCCGGTTCGTGTTCCTCGGTAATTCGTCGGATGAGCAAACTGACTTCCGCATCTCCCGCCTGGATGGCTGGACCGTGACGTCCTCCTCTGCGGATAAGCGCAGCAGTATCCAGGCGCAGCTTGGCCTGCTGTTTCAAACTCCCGTGGCATGCGAAACAGCGTTCCCTCAAGACGGGTTTGACATCCCGGAGGTAATCGACGGATTCACCAGCCGGCAGCCGGGCAGGCAGAGCGATCAATCCGACCCCGATTAACAGGAAGGTTCTCATCCTGACCATCGCTCCTGTGCATATCGTTCCTACACCAGAGCCAGGGGTCGCAGGGGCGAACCCGTGGCGCCTTGGAACTTGAGCGGCACGCCGATGAAGGCAAACTCCCAGCGGTGGTCGCGCGCCAGTTCTTCGAGATAAACGTTCTCGATGATGTATATGCCTCGCTGGGTCAGGAGGAAGACGTGCGCGAACAGAGTGGCCCCGGTTTCGGGATCGCGCTCATCGGGAACATCCCAGGCCATATTGTCCGCACCCACGGCAACGACTTTCTTGTCGGCAGCCCATAATGTCCCAGACTTGCTCACACCCGCTGCATCGAGATAACGCTGCTCGTCCCCGCTCCACAAAGCCCCATAGCCCGTCCGAACCAGCAGCACATCTCCGGCCCTTACCTCAACTCCTTGCGCGGCAGCACAGGTTGCAAGATCGTCCGCCGTAATGCCATACTTGGCCGGCAAGACAGACTGGCCCTTGTGGCCACACACGTCAAGCAGTACACCTGGACACAGTAGCGGCGGAACGGTTTCGACTCCGAGATGTTTGAAGCCCGCAGGCGTTTCTGCAGCGTCCACGGACAGGTCGCCGAACATCCGCAACTCCTTCGCCTGATGGCAAAGCGCATCAAGGTGGGTCCCCGAATGCTCCATCATTGTCAGTGTGCCCGAAGCACTGGTACGCGGACCTTGCTTGTCCGGTTGCCATGTGTCGCGGTGACGGCGATGCAGGGCATAGAAGTAACCCGGCTGATGCGCTGGATGGATGGGCATGCCGGCAAAACGCGGTTGTTCCAGATCATAGACGCGGGCTGAGACCAGCGACCCGATCCAGGCTGGAGTCATTGGGGGATCCTTAATTACCAGTTGACAGGCAAGGAAGTAGTACTAACTTCATCGTTCCTTTTTGTCAGCCGCCGGATTCTTGAGCAACCACACTTCCGCAACCTGCAAACCGCGGCCCGTTCCGCCTCGGCCCGGCTCTGGGTTCCAGGTGAGCGACAATTCCCCTCGAACGATCGCCACCGACGGGATAGGGAATTCCAAAGGCTCATACGGCCGGCTCAAGTAGCCGTGGATCTCGTGCTTCTCGCCAGCTAAAAGACGAACCTTCCGCGCCCGTCCTTCTCGGCCATAGACCACGCGCAGCCGGTAGGAAGCATTTGGATCGAGATCTCGATAACGAAGTTGCAGCGGTTCGTCGAAAAGCGACTCCGCATAGTGCCACCAGGCACGGGGCAGAGACAGGTCCGCGCCGGCTCCGCGGAAACCAAAACCCGTCAAGGGCGTCTTGTAAAAATCGGGGTCGTAATCCGCACCCCTTCCGCCAACCAGATGCGGCCGGCGCGAGGGATCGCCCAGCTCATCGTAGAAACCGCCGGGACCCGGATCGGTGTGGTGCAGAATCTCCTCAATCCGGGTCAATCGCTCGTCCTCGCGGTCAAGTTCGCGAATGGTGGTGAACTGTCGTTTCAACCAGCCCGCATTATTCAAGGGATGATCGATCTGATCGAGGTTTGCCCCGCGCTCCACGGCCAACGCCTGATACCTCGGCACGCTAAGCTGCGCACGTATGCTCTGAAACAGCGCCTCGGCCAACTCGAAGACTCGTGCCCGCAACTCCCGCGCGACGGGTTCTTTGATTGCTCGATCCAGAATCGCCTCGGCCTGGTCAATCGCCTTCTTGTTACCCAGCGTGCGCGCCTTGCGTAGCGTGTTCAGCGCCTCGGCTTCCAGGGCCATTTCGTACCGAAGCCGTTCTTGCAAATAGGAATCGTAACAGGCTCGGTAAAGGGCCTGCTGAAATCGCCAGTTGAGTCTTACCGACGGCCCCCCGGTTTTTTCGATAGCCTGAAACTCACGCAGTGCTGCCTGGACACTCTCATTTGTCAGAAGCTGGCCTTGCCAGTTTCTCTCCAGTGACAACAGGCCGTCCGCGAAACGCTCGGCGAAGACCGGGCCGATGAAATAACGGCCATATTCCCGCAGAATGTCACGCACGTCTGTTCGCTCGTCCCAACCCAGAGCGCTCCACACGCATTTGTTGACGTCGTCGTGACATCCCTCCGAATAGGAGATAAAGCCGGACGTGTACGGACGGCACTGACGAAAGATACTGGCCATCCGCACGGGACAGGGATTGCTCACCTCGCGGCCCTGGGTAAGCGCGAAAGCGAGATCCCAATCGGGAACCGGGTACTGACAATGCCGACTGTGTGTGATGTCGGGATAGTTGCGAACAGGGTAGCGGCGTGGGACCGACTTGCGGAACTCCGCCAGGCTCACACGAATCTGCGGTCCATAGACCACGCCCGTCAGCCACTCCGGCTCCTCGCGTAGCAACGAGAAGAATTCTTCCAGCCCTTCGCGATCGAAGCCCTGGCCGGAAACCCACATCTGGGCTTTGGGATGATAACGCCTCAAATTGGCGGCCTGTTTTTCCAAAAACGGGAGGATGACACGCGGTCGAGTGTGGCCGGGATCCCCGCCCGGAACGAACACAGCGTCGAGGCGCGGCAGGGCAGCGAAGACTTCGCCCCATTCTTTGAGAGCAAATTCGATCGTGGCTGGGTTCGAATTATCGCGGTCCATCGCCGGATACCAGACCCAAACATCCAGCCCGTACGCGTCCGCCAGCCGCGACTGCTCAATCATCATGCGCTGAGGCGGCAAGGGAAAGTGCGGACTGTCTGCGGCATCATCGGAACGCGGTGGAATCAATTCGATGGCGTTGCAGCCGAAGACAGCCAGGTCGCGGATGTATTGTTCCCAGAGAGCGACGGTCCAGCCGTCATACGAATTCGTCTTGGGTCGATAGCCAAGCTGATGGCCGCGCAGCGCCGTCCGCGGTGCTGTGGCAATTCTGAAATCTCCTGGCAGAGTTATGCGATCTCGCTCCAGCCGCAACTCTCTGAGTAATCGACCAACGCCGAAAAGGACGCCACGCGCATCGTTCCCGGCTACCCAGACGATCGGCCTATCCTTGCTATCTACGCAGCCAATCTGAAAGCCCTCACGGCCACCTTGACCCAAGCCTTCGGGCAAGGAAACGCCATGCTGGGCCGCCAACGAACGCACGCTCGCTCCTGGGCCAACGATAACGAGAGGGCCCTTACGGGTAGGCCAGTCGCTGACCTGTTCCCATCGAACTCGCGAACGCTTCTCGACTTCTTCTACCAGCAGCTGCACCGCCTTCGTCTCTTGCACGCTCAACCCCGTTGGGGTGACCACAGATGCGTGCGTCAGGTTGACCGATGGTTCGGCGCCCTGGAGCGAGTCTGCGGATGCCACAATCAGGACCAGGCCAAATGCGCGACACAGAGGTAGGTGAGCGAATCTCATGTGCTCTCCTTATAGACTTTACAGTCCGGCTAGAGGCGCGGTCGCATCTCCGAACCGTTGCGCCTTCACTCCCATTCGCCGCATCAGCGACAAATACAGGCTGCAAAGCCTCCGGTTCTCGTCGCCCTGCCCCGAATAATCGAGCACTCGACCGGTTGCGAGCGTACCGCCGAGTCCACCGACCAGGAGAATCGGTACCTTGCTGGAATCGTGGCGAGTACCCGACCAAAGGTTGGATACAAACATCAGACACGAATTATCCAGCACCGTTGTGTCCGCCTCTTTCATCTGGGCGAGACGGCCGGCAAGATAGGCAAGCTGACCGACATAATAGCGGGTTACGCGTTCGTAGGAGTCGGACTGATCCTCATGCGATGTCGGATGATGAGCGGTGCGCACGCCCAGGAATGGGTAGAAGAGTCCGGACAGATCGCGACACAACAGCAAGGTGGCGACGCGCGTTCTATCGGTCTGGAAGCCGAGTGCGATAATATCGCACATCAAGCGCATGTGTTCGCGGATGTCTTCGGGCAGCCCGTTGTCGGGACGCGGCATGGTGAGTGTGGGCCGGCCTTTGTTTCGTGCTTTGTCGTCGGCTCTATCCTTGGTGGTTCTCATGCGCTGGACACGTTTCTCAACGTCGCGCACACTGGTCAGGTATTCGTCGAGCTTGGCCTTATCTCCGTGACTGACCTTGGACTCGAGCGCAACGGTCTGTTCCTTGACTCGATCGAGAATGCTGCTCGTTCGCCGGCTTCCCTGGTTGTCGAACAGACTGTCAAACGCCAGCGATGGATAAACTTCCATCGGCACTGGAGAAGAGGCGTCCTTCCACGAAATGTGCGAGCTGTACGCCATCGAAAAGTTGGTCTCGTGGTAGCCGGTTATCGGCTGCTCACAGCCCAGCACGAGCGATGGTTGGGCGGTGTCTTCCTCAAAATGCACAGCGAGTAGCTGATCCACGCTTGTGCCGCCGCGCAAGACCGAACCTTTTTGCAAAGCGGCGCCGGAGAGAATATTTCCGGTCTGGCCTGGATGGATACCGACGCCCGTCGCATTCTTGTTGAACAATCCGGTGATGACGTTCAAATTCGGTCGAAGGGAAGCGAGGGGTTGCAGACTTTTGCTCAACTCAATCGAGGCGCCGGCCCCTTTCGCCCACCAATTATTCGGACTAATGCCGTTGCCCATGAACAGAACGGCGAATCGTTTGGGCGGCGCGGAGCCAGAAACGGCCTCGTCTGCGTGAAAGGGAATCGCTTCCAGCCACGGCAGAGCCATTGACACACCCACGCCCTTGAGCAAGGTGCGGCGGCTGATTCTGTTCGCTTGAGACTTCATAGGCTCTCCCTCCAGGCTAAACGAATCCCTCTTACTCCTTTTCTACCGTTTTCTGGATTCGTCGTGTCCCCGATTGTTTTGGAATTGCGGACTCAGGACGATCGCTTCGACCAGGCTCCCAAACGCATATCCATCCGTCTCCAGTCGAATTCTTATGTCCTCCAACACCTTCTTGTCCGATGCCAGCAGACTTCGGCCCAGCGCGTAGGAAAACAACTTTCTACACAGATTATCGATGAAATCCTTCTGGCGCTTCGCGCGCAGGTACGCTTGCAAACCCGGCAGGCCGTCGCGCTCCACACCGTCGGGAAAGGTCGCAACGGTCTGAACCGGGTGGCCGCCCAGGTCCTTGGCGCGCAGCTCGCCGACAGGACCGTATTTCTCGAAGACCAGTCCAACCGAGTCGAAGCGGCGGTGGCAAGCAGCACAATTCTTGTCCGCGCGATGCCGAGCGAGAACCTGGGATAAGGTCAGATCGCCGAGTTTCGCTTCGTCGCTGGGCAGCTCGGGCACAGTCGGCGGAGGCGGCGGGATAGTCTCACCCAGCAGTCGTCGCACAACCCAGTATCCGCGCTTGACCGGGCTGGTTCGCAGGCCCGGCGCGTTCTTGGTGAGAAAAACGGCCATCGGCAACAACCCGCCGCGATTGTAGCGTCTGGCATCCTCAACGTGAACCCACTCGCCGGGTGCCGGCAGGTCCGGCATTCCGTAATGCTGCGCCAGCGGTCGATTAACGAACGTGTCGTTGCCATAGAGCAGGTCGAGCACGGAACGATTGCGCTGTACCACGTCAAGGATGTATCGAATCGGCTCCTCGAACATCGCCTCGCGCAGCTCGTTTGTAAACATCGGAAAGCGTCCCCGATCGACGCTGTTGTATTCTTCAAAGCGGCGGAAATCGAGCCAGTTGGCGCCGAATTCTGTCGCGAGGCCACGCGCCTTGGGATCATGCAACATTCGTCGCATCTGGGTCGTCAAGACGTCAGTCGTGTGCAAGTCACCTGCTCGGGCATGATCCAACAACTCTGCGTCCGGCATACTCGACCAGAGGAAATAGCTCAATCTGCTAGCCAATTCGTAATCCGAGATCCGGTGCAAGGATGGTTCACGGAGATCGAAGCGAAAACAAAAGTGCGGCGACAGCAATACGCTCACAAGTGAATCGCGCAGGGCCTCCTCGTGGCTCAATCCATCCTGCTTGCGGAGTTTCCGATAGAAGGCGAGCAAATCATCTCGTTCGGCATCCATTATCGGCCGACGGAAAGCACGCTCGGCGAACGCCACCAACGCGGCCAGGTGACTCGGTTCGGCTGCTTGGCGCGCGCGTTCGACCGCTCGAATCTCGGATGCCATGTCGGTGAAATAAGAGACGATCGCGCTCTCTGCTTCCGAGCTCGTGCCATGCTTCCGGGCTTTGGTCAGATACGCTTTTGCAAGCCGACTGATTTTGTCAGGAGTCGTGGCGTCCTTATCCTCGGAACGAGCGAAATCAAACTCAGCTTCGCGCATGAAGCGGGGAGGTTCGGCCCTCTCGAAAAAAATGAAATCCTTGTACTGGCGCTCCGGCGCCTGCGTGATGAAATTCAACTCGAACCAGAGCGCGTCCAGTTCGCGTCGCAGCCCTTCGTTGAGGATCAGATCGCATAAGGGTTCGTCATCGCGGAAGTAACCTTGCATCAGATGGAATCCAGCGGTGAGCGGCCGACCCTTTCCCGCCCCTTTGGGATCGAAATAGGGACCACGATCCGAAATGACGAAAGCGTCAGGAAACGCGGAACAAAACCGTTCCAGCGAGTCCTTTTGTCGCTGCTCGGAGTCGGCATCTCTTTGCTTAACTTGCAATAAATCCGCAAGACCGGCATCTGTGCCCTTGAGTTGCTCGGCGAGGTTTCGGAGGTCGGCAAACACATTTCCCGAATAAGTTCGATGCCGCCGGGCCAGCTGACGATTGTGCCACAAGACGAGCGGCTGGCTACCATCCGAGATGCCCTTGACGTGCAGCTTGTTCAGTTGCGGTTTGAGCACCTGTCGCAGTCGCACAACAAGGTCCCGTAGTCGTTGGCAGCCTGCCCGCGCCGCCTCGGCCCGATCCGGCCCGGGCAAGTTGCGCCACTCGTGCCGTAAGACGGCCAAGGGTCCGGCAGCATCCCCTTCGGTAAGGGCCTTCCACACCACGGCAAGGTAGGTTGCACTCAAGCTCGCCTCGGTGGCGCACAGTTCCAGGTTTTCGCCAGACCTGCCTCTCTGCTCGCGATGCTGATGTTTCCAGGACGCATAAAAATAGTCTGCGAGATCGACCGCGTTACGGTGGTAAAAGTCGATGATTCGCTTGACGCAATATTTGTCGCGGTCAGTATCGGTCACTGCCGAATGGGGCGCGAATACTATGCCTTCCGGTTTCAGCACTACGTGTTCCGCAACTAGCTTGGCTGCCTCGAAATATTTCTTGACTAGCGCCGGCGACATGGTGAGCGATTCGCCTGAATTATCGAAGCCGGCTTCATTGGCTGGATCAACGGGAAATGTGCGGGCAGGTCGGATGTCTACTCCCGTCAGGTCGCGGATTGTGTAGTCGTATTCGGCGTTGCTCAGGCGCCGCGCCAGCACGGGAGCGGCGGTGCCCTCCATCTGTTCAGCTTCGAATCTCTGCAAGTCACGCAGCCACGACACGACAGCGGCGCGCTCCGCCGAGGACGGTTGGCGCGTCGCGTCTTCGGGCGGCATCTCGTTGGCCTGTAAACGTTCGAGGACCATCGACCATGCACTCATGTTGCCTCGGACAACAGTCATCGTTCCGTCGCGGCTGAGATCGAGGTCAGCCTTCGGCTCCTTGGGACCATGACATTCGAAACAATAGCGCTGGACGAACGGCCTTACTTCGGACGCAAACCGGCTCTCAAGTCGATCTGCCGGCGACTTTGGTCCCTCACTTGCCGGCGCCATGACGTTTGATTGTGCATCTTCTGTGGGACGCAGGGTGTGCCACGCGCCGAAAGCCGTGACGGTGATGGCCGCCACAGACAGGGCGAACGAAATCCTCCACTTTCCGAACATGCAATCCCTTTTATGGAGCTTAACCGATCTCGGCTGGCGGGAAATCCGGAGGGCCTGTTGGCAAAACTCTCTTCAATCTCTCCACGATTCTATCGTCCGGCAGGTGCCAACGCAAAGAGTTTCACTTCCTGTCAGCCGCTCAATCCACGACGGGCCCAGCGAATCTTGGCCGAACGGGAGCGCGGATTCTCCTGACGCTCTTCAAACGTAGCGCGAAGGGGTTCGTCAGCAACTTCGCAGTAAATCCCTGCACGCAGCCCATCGCGGAAGACGGCCTTGACGACGCGGTCTTCCCCGCTGTGAAAACTGATGATGGCCGCCACACGGCCGGCAGCGAGCACGGTCGGCAAGATACGCAACAACTGTTGTAGATTGGCCAGTTCCCGGTTGACGAGCATTCGCAGCACTTGAAACGTCCTGGCCGCCGGATGCAAGTTCCATCGGCCAGCAGACGGATGCAGCCGCCAGCGACCATTCGATCCGCCTGACTGTGTCGCTTCCATGATGACGCGCGAGACCTGGCTGGTACTCTCCAGCGGTTGCTCCTGCCGTGCTGCAACGAGAGCTGCTGCAATGCGCTCGGCCTCGGGCTCATCCCCTAGCTCACGAAGTGCTCGCGCCAACTCAGCCTCCGAGAAAGTCGCCAGTAACTGGGCGGCTGTTCGACCGCGGGAGCGATCCATCCGCATGTCGAGCGGTCCTTCGCGGATATACGAGAAACCTCGCTCCGCATCATCCACCTGCATGCTCGACATGCCCAGGTCGGCAAGGACAGCTTGAACGGAGGTTATGCCCTCGCTCGCCAGAATCGCGGGTAGCGCCGCAAAATTGCTGTGGTGAAGGTGAAAGGGACAACCTGTCTCGCTCAGGCGTTCGCGTGCTCGTGGCAGATTCTCAGCGTCGAGATCGAGCCCGACGAGTCGGCCACCGGGCCCGGCCCGACGTAGCAACTCCACCGCATGCCCCCCCCAGCCCACGGTACAATCGACGACCACCGCGCCGGGCTGCACGTCGAGAACGTCCAGCAGTTCTTGCAGCATTACCGGACGATGTTGCCCCGGAGGTGTGCTGCGTCGGCCCCGTCTCATGCGCATTCTCACCTTAGCTTATTTCTTCCTCCCCGACGGACCCTCTCTTATCCTATGTGAGCGAACAAAGGATTGGGCTTCAACTCTGCTTCGCTAGATCGAGGAAAACGATATGTGAGGGATTGCCAACGGCCGCGTAATGGCCAGTGAAGCTGAGGCCCCCGGTTTTGCGATCAACACGAAACACGGCGATATTGTCCGCGCGCTGATTGCAGCAGTAGAGGAACTGATTGCTGGGGTCGAAGTTGAAACTGCGCGGATAGCTGCCGCGCGTCCATTCTTCCCCGACATGGGTCAGGGTGCCATTTGCTCCGATGGAAAAAATCGCGATGCTGTCATGCAGCCGATTGCCGGCATAGACAAATCGGCCGTCGGCGGAAACCAGGATCTCGGAACAGAAGTTGGTGCCGGCAAATGCGCGCGGCAGAGTCGAGATCGTCTGCCGTGAGGTCAACCGACCCGATGCGACTTCGAAGTCAAACAACACGATGGTCGATCCTTCTTCCTGAATGGAGTACAACCAACGCCCATTGGGATGAAAATGAAAATGTCGCGGTCCATCTCCCGGCGGCAACGAGACAGCAGCTGGTTTATTCGGGGTCAACATCCCTTTCTGATCGTCAAACTTCCAAACGAAGATTTTGTCCAGGCCAAGGTCTGCGTGGAGCACACAGCGTCCTGTGGGATCGGCCGCAATCATGTGCGCGTGCGTTCGATCATGTCCGCTGATGGCAAAGCTGCCAGGTGGAGCGTGGGCCGCTTTCGTCGGACCAATCTTGCCGTCATCGTTCTTGATATCCGTGGCGGCACCGAGACGACCATCGCCGAGAATCGGCAGCACCGCGACGGAGCCGCCAAAATAGTTGGCCACCAACACGAATCGTCCGCACGGGTGAACACTGGCATAAGTGGGACCGGCACCGCCGGAACGGACGGTGTTGAGCAGCTGCAATTTACCGTCTTCTCGATTAATGGCGAAGGCGCTCACCGTGCCTTCCTTGCGATCGCCCACGCGATCCGTCTCATTGGCGGAATACACTCGCGTTCCGGAGGCGTTCAAAGCCAGGCAGCTCGGACTTGTGCCCAGTTCTTGGATGCCAGCGGACGTCATCGCACCGCTGGTGCGATCGATGTAGAAGAGGTGAATGCCGCGCCCGTTGCCGGGAGGCAGGTCCACCTGTGTCGGCAACACATCGCGCAGCGGCGAGCTGAACGTTCCGACATAAGCCACGAGCGGTCTGTCGGCTTTTCCCGCTTGCGCTGAGGACAATCCCTCCATGAGGGATGTTGTGCCTGCCATAGTGATTGACATTCTCAAAAACGACCGCCTGCAGGAATCGGGAGAAGGCATGGTGAACACAGTCCAATTGGTGGTGAGTGACTCATTCGGAAAGAGAGAATCTGGGCGACGCGGAATTCTGCTTCGACACGATTGTATAGTATTCGAAAGAAGGTTTCATTGATGACTGTGTTGGAACAAAGTGCGTCTGGCCACCATCGCCACCCGCACGTTCTATGACTACAATCACCCGCACGGACGTTTGTATTTCAAGATACTTTTTTTCCGACAAGGACACTCGCGTGGCATATAGGTTGTGGTTATTCTTCGCCGCATCACTCCTCACGGCCACTCTCGTATGTGCGGAGGAAGATTCTCTCCCTGAGATCTCCGCCGAGCGGATCAAGACCCACGTCGCATATCTGGCGAGCGATCGCCTCGAAGGGCGCGGCCCCGGAACGCGCGGTGAGTTTCTCGCGACGGAGTATATCGCCGCTGAGTTCAAGAAGGCCGGATTGAAGCCGATCGGCGAAGGTGGCACGTACTTCCAGCCCGTGCCGCTAGTTCGCGTCGTCACAAACCCGAAATCGACCCTGCGGGCGGTCAAGGGCGATACCACCATCGACATTCCTTGCGAGGAGGGCTTCTCTGGTAAAACGGAGACGCAGAGGGAACACGAAGAGTTCGACGCCGAGGCGGTTTTCGTCGGCCACGGGATCACCGCGCCCGAGTTCGGATGGGACGATTACAAGAATGTGGACGTCAAGGGCAAGATCGTCGTGTTGTTCACCAACGAGCCGCCTTCGGACGATCCGAAATTCTTCGGCGGCAAGGCACTCACCTACTATGGCCGTTGGACCTACAAGTTCGAGGAAGCTGCTCGGCGCGGCGCCAGGGCGTGCTTCATCATCCACACCAATGCGACAGCAGGGTATCCATACTCCGTCGTTCGGCCGCTTGAAGGCGCACAGCTCAAACTCGAGCCTGGCCAGCCCGCGCTAGCGTTCGCCGGCTGGCTCAGCAGTGAGTCGGGGGACAAGATCCTACGTCTGGCCGGCCGGACGGTTGACGTCGCGCTCAAAGAAGCCGACACTAAGGGCTTCGGGCCGTACTCGCTCGGTTGCAATCTCAAAGGCAACATCCTGACACGCGTGGAGAAAATCGTCAGCAACAATGTGGTCGGCATGGTCGAGGGTAGCGATCCGAAATTGAAGTCTGAAGCCGTCGTCTTTACGGCGCACTGGGACCATCTCGGCGTGGGCCGGGCGGTGCTGGGCGATGCGATCTACAATGGAGCGGCGGACAATGCCACCGGCTGCGCCCTCTTGATCGAACTGGCCCGCGCGTGGTTGGCTCTGACCCCCAAGCCGAAGCGGTCCGTCATCTTCCTGGCCGTCACGGCGGAGGAGAAGGGATTGCTCGGCTCGAAATACTACTGCCAGAACCCGCTGGTTCCGCTGGGTAAGACGGCGCTGAACCTTAATTTCGACATGATCCTGCCTCTGGGTGTGCCGGAGGCGGTTGTCGTGAACGGGGCCGAGCGAACGACTGCCTGGCCGGTGGTTCAGGCGGCGGCGGCGAAGAACGGACTCGAAATTGAACCGGATCAAAGAGCACATCTCGGCGTATTCTACCGCTCAGATCATTTCTCGATGGCGCAGGCGGGCGTTCCCGCTTTCTCCATCGCGGAAGGGATGAAGATCAAGGGCAAGCCGAAAGACTTCGCCGGCAAGGCCATGAAGGAGTTCAACGACAAGGCATACCACTCGCCACAGGACGAACTGAAACCGGACTGGGACTTCTCAGGTTTCCCGGTATTAGGCCGGTTTGCACTGGGAGTGGCGCGCGATGTCGCCAACGCCGACCGCTTGCCGACCTGGAACGCCGGAGACGAATTCCGACCGGCGCGAGAGAAGTCCGGCGTGAAATAGGGCGAACGACTAAAGAACCCTCGCCTTTTGCTCCTTGGCATCCCAGCCGTACACCTTCCGTTCTCTATAGGATCTGACACCCAGCGTGATGCCGACGTTTATCCGCAAACCCAGACTGACCGGACAGTACAAATCGACCTTGGGATCGCGAATGGCTCGGACCAGGTTCGCCCGATGCTTGGACTGATCGCCGCGCTCGCCCTTGAGAACGACTCGCTCCTTGATCCGGCCGGTGCCCTGTGGCTCCACAACAGCCTCGATGGGTGCCTCGGGATCGTCGGAGCGGATACGGATGGTAGCGTCATGGCCGGCGATGATTACGGGCAGCCGTGTCTCGTTGTCCATACAGCTTACAAGCGTTACGGTCGGCCCTCCGGGGTAGTCCAGGGTGGTCGTGTACATGTCGGGCACTTCGCGGTCGTCTTGTCCGCCGCCGCGCTGGGCCGGGATCGTGTGGTCACGGTTGAAAACCCAGATTCCGCCTGAGGCGACCACACGTTCGGGGTAGTCCAGCCCCGTGGCCTTGACGAGCTGCGTCAACGTATGGAAGAGCAGGTCAGTGGCCACTCCTCCCGAATAATCCCAGTAACAACGGAACTGGAAAAATCGCCTGGCGTCCCAATCTCGCTTGGTGGCCAGTTGCTGGCCGGCGCAGGTGAACTTGTGGCCCAGCCATTTGTCCCAATCCAGGTGTGCGTCGCCCGGATTCTTGATGTTCTCCCAATCGCCAAAGTCGCGCCACGGACCCGCCGTATTGTTGCGATTGTAGCTGGAAAGGATCATCACCAGCTTGCCGATGCCGTTCTTGCGAATGTGCTCGCGGATCTTGTCGAGTAGCTCGAAACTGGTTGCCTGAACGCCGACTTGTACGCGGACCTTGTCTCGGTGTTCCTGCTCCACCCTGGCCAGTTCCTGGGCTTGCTCGATGGTGTGACACATTGGCTTTTCCAGGTAGACGTGTTTGCCGGCCTGTATGGCGTCAATGGCCAGGCGAGCGTGCCAGTGGTCGGGAGTGGCGACGAGCACGGCGTCGATCTTGGGATTGCCGAGCACGTCCTCATGTTGCTGAACGGCGACGGCGGGCGCACCAAACGAATTGGCGGCCTTCTCGGCTCGTTTGCGGTAGACATCGCACGTTTGGAGAACATCGATATTCAAGCTTTGTCGTTGGCGTTTCATCCCCCCCAGGTGCCCGGTCCCCATGACACCCAGGCCGATGATGCCAAACTGAATGCGATCGTTGGCGCCCAGGATGCGGGCATAGGTCCGAGGTGCGAGAGCAGCCACGCTGGCGGTCACCGTGGCCGCTTTCACGAAATCGCGACGAGAGAGATGCATTTTCCGATTCATGGCTAGACCTCTTTCTGACTGCCTAAATGTGAACGAATCTGGAAGTTGGCCAATGACCTTGCCGCCTACTGCTGGACGGCATTCCGGCCCTGTGATAGAAATAATCTATACATACTTGCCTGAAACAGCCGTACCTCCCGCCCTCCAATGCCGACCCGTGAGATCTCATCCATGCGAAAGAAGGCCTTTGTTGCCGTCGTCGTGCTGGCCGCTGCGTCCCGGTTATCTGCCGCCGATGCCACTCCAAAGATCATCGATTACAGCCGGGAGGTGCAGCCAATCCTCTCTGCCCATTGCTACGCCTGTCATGGGCCGGATGACGGCAAGCGTAAGGCCAAGCTGCGGCTCGACCGCCGCGATGCTGCCATCAAGAAGGCGATCAAGCCGGGCGATGCCGCGCATAGCTCGCTCATCAGCCGTGTGAGCAGCGACGATGACGACGAGGTTATGCCCCCGGCGAACAAGAAAGATCGTCTCACTCCGGCCCAGATTGACGTGCTGCGGCGCTGGATCGACGAGGGGGCGAAGTTCGATATTCACTGGAGCTATGTCAAGCCGGTGCGGCCGGCACTGCCGGCGGTGAAGAACAAGTCGTGGGCCCACAATGCAGTCGATACCTTCATTGCCGCCAGTCAGGAAGCACATGGTCTGGCTCCCGCGCCGGAAACGGACCGTATCACGCTGATCCGTCGGTTGTCGTTCGACCTGACCGGTCTGCCGCCGGCGCCCGAGGAAGTCGATGGTTTTGTCAACGACACCTCGCCCGAGGCTTACGAGAAGCTAGTGAACCGGCTGTTGGCGTCCAAACATTATGGCGAGCGCATGGCGATGTACTGGCTCGACGCTGTGCGCTACGCGGACACAGCCGGCTACCACAGTGATAATCACCGCGATGTCTGGCTGTTCCGCAATTACGTCATCGATGCCTTCAACGCGAACAAGCGCTTCGATCAATTCACCATCGAACAACTGGCCGGCGATCTGCTGCCAAACCCGACGAACGAACAGCGGATCGCATCGGGCTACAATCGCCTGCTACAGACAACCGAAGAAGGCGGCGCGCAGCCCAAGGAGTATACGGCAAAGTACGCGGCCGACCGTGTGCGCAATGCTTCGTCTGTGTGGCTGGCCAGCACGATGGGCTGTTGCGAGTGCCACAATCACAAGTTCGACCCCTTCACGACCAGGGACTTCTACAGCTTTGGTGCATTCTTCGCTGACATCCAGGAGAAGGCCGTCGGCAGGCAGGACCAGACGCCGATCCTGCCGCCCGAAGATGCGGCCCGCGTCAAACTGTTCGACGAGCAACTCGCGCTTCTCCGTTCGACGCTCGATCGACCCTCCATCGAGCTAGATGCCTTGCAGGCCGTCTGGGAGAAGAGTGTACGTGCCGAGGGTGTCAAGGGGTTGCCGAAGCCGGTGGCCGACGCTCTCGCCATCGATCCGGCGAAGCGCACGCCGCAGCAGAAACAGGCCATCACCAAGCACTACCGCAGCATCGCGCCGGAGTTGGAAGCAATCCGCAAAGCGACAGCCGATGTTCAGGCAAAGCGCGACCCACTTCTAAAGAACGCGCCGACGACCTTGGTGACGACAGCGATCCCGCCGCGCGTTGTCCGCGTGCTGCCGCGCGGCAACTGGCTCGATGATTCCGGCGAGGTCGTCCAGCCGACAGTGCCGGTGTTCCTGGCGTCGCTGGATACGAAAGGCAAAAGGGCCACTCGCCTGGACCTGGCGAAATGGATCGTCGCGCCGGAAAATCCATTGACGGCTCGTGTTTTCGTAAATCGGCTGTGGAAGATCTGCTTCGGCCAGGGGATCGTCAAATCGCTGGACGACTTTGGCATTCAGGGATCGCTCCCGTCGCATCCGCAGTTGCTCGACTGGCTGGCTGTTGAGTTTGTCGAGAAAGGCTGGGACATCAAGTATCTCCTGAAATTGATGACCATGTCGAACACCTATCGGCAGTCGTCGGTCGCATCGCAGGTTGTACGCGAAAAAGATCCGACAAACATCTGGCTGGCTCGACAGGGACGTTTCCGCCTCGAAGCGGAGATGGTGCGCGACAATTGCCTGGCAGTAAGTGGTCTTCTTTCGTCAAAGATCGGCGGCCCAAGTGTGAAACCGTACCAACCCGCGGGATACTGGTCGTTTCTGAATTTCCCGAAGCGCGAATGGCAGGCGGACAAGGGAGAGAGCGTCTATCGTCGGGGGCTGTATACATACTGGTGTCGCACTTTCCTGCATCCGAGCCTGCTGGCTTTTGACGCACCGACGCGCGAGGAATGCACGGTTGATCGAACGCGTTCCAGCACGCCGCTCCAGGCGCTGGTGCTACTGAATGACCCGATCTACGTCGAGGCAGCTCGAAGCCTGGCCGCGCGAATCATGAAGGAGGGCGGTCCGGACATGGAGACACGCCTCAACTGGACCTATCGGCGTGCGCTCTCACGCGGCGTCAAGTCCGAGGAAGTCAAGTTGCTGACGGAACTCTACCAGAAGCATCTGACCGAATTTCAGAAGGACATGCCCGGCGCCCAGAAAGCCGTGACGGTCGGCCAGTTGTCCGCGCCGAAGAACATGGATACCGCCGAGTTGGCCGCGTGGACCTCGGTGGCCCGCGTAATCCTGAATCTGCATGAGACCGTAACGAGAAACTAGCCCTACAACGACACTGCGCTCTGGCGTCGATGATTGGTGAGGAAACTCAAAATGCTCTCCTTGGCTACTCGCATAAATCGCCGTGCTTTCCTTGGCCATTCTGCTTGTGGGCTTGGTTCTATCGCCCTGGCCTCTCTCCTCGATCCTGGACTGCTGCGTGGCGCCGACAGGGACAAGGTGCAAGGCTGGAAAGGGGTCATTAACCCGCCGCATCACGACCCGAAGGTCAAGCGCGTCATCTGGCTGTACATGGCCGGGGGACCATCGCATCTCGAGACTTTCGATTACAAGCCGACCCTGGCCAAGATGAACGGCAAGCCGATGCCCGAATCTTTCACCAAAGGGCAACCCATCGCCCAACTCCAGGGGGCAAAGCTCAACTGTCTGGCACCCCAGCACGAATTCAAAAAATGTGGCCAATCGGGACAAGAAATCTCGTCTCTGTTCCGCCATTTGGCTGGCGTGGCCGACGATATCGCCATCATCCGCTCTCTGCACACCAATGCCATCAATCACGACCCAGCTCACACGTTGATGAACACCGGCACGACCATCTCCGGCCGACCCAGTGCCGGCTCGTGGGTATGGTACGGTCTGGGTAGCGATAGTGAAAACCTCCCCGGCTTTATCGTCCTGACCTCGACGGGTGCATCTGGTCAGCAGCAGCCCATCGCCCAGCGGCAGTGGCACAGTGGCTTTCTGCCCGGCAACTTCCAGGGAGTTCACTTTCACAGTAAGGGCGATCCGGTCCTGTACGTCAAAAGCCCCGAGGGAGTAACAGCCGACAGGCAGCGCGACGTTGTCGATGCCATCCAGGCCCTTAATAGGCTTTACAACGAGCAAGTAAAAGATAGCGAGATAGCTACGCGCATCAGTCAGTACGAGATGGCGTTCCGCATGCAATCCAGTGTGCCCGGACTGATGGATCTCTCCGCGGAGACGAAGGAGACTCTCGATCTGTACGGCACGCGGGGAGGCGACGGCTCTTTCGCGGCCAACTGTCTGTTGGCCCGGCGACTGGCCGAGCGCGGCGTCCGTTTCATCCAGCTCTACCACCGGGACTGGGACCACCACGGAGGTATCAAGAACGACATCCAGAAAGTAGCCAAAGAAGTGGACCAGGCAATGGCGGCACTGCTCAAGGACTTGAAGCGGCGCGGTCTGCTGGATTCGACACTTGTCATCTGGGGCGGCGAGTTCGGCCGTACGCCGATGGCGCAGGGCAACGGCCGCGACCATCACATCAAGGGCTTCTCAATGTGGCTGGCTGGCGGCGGCATCAAGGGAGGCATCACCTACGGAGCCACGGATGAGTTCGGCTACAACGCCGTTGAAAACGTGGTCCACGTCAACGACCTCCACGCGACGATGCTGCATCTTCTGGGAATCGATCACGAACGCTTGACGTATCCCTACCAGGGACGCAACTTCCGCCTCACCGACGTAGCGGGAAAGCTAATACAGGGCGTGTTGGCGTGAGGCCGGTTCTCGGTAATAGTTCAATGAAAGTGGGCTCACATGGATCGCAGACGATTCCTCAAGGGAACAATCGCCGGTGCGACCGCCGGCGCTGCCGCGGCCGAATCGCACACTCCCAAGGAAGCACCGGCTCGCAAGTCGCTGCTCAAGGCAGGACATCAGCACCACTCTTCCGACGCCGACCTGCGCGTGCTCGCTGCATTGGGTGTTCAACATATCTGTAGCGAATTGCCTTCGCGGACCTTCGACGATAACTGGTCGGTCGCCGGGCTGTCGCGCTTGCGGGAGCGTGTCGAAAAATTCGGCATCAAACTTGATATGGTGCCGCTGCCGCTGAGTAGCTCGTACATCAGTCGCGTTGAGTACCCCCACATCATGATGGGCAAAAGCCCCGAACGCGATCGCGAAATCGAGAACATCTGCCAGATGATCCGCAACGCCGCCAAGGTCGGCATTCCGGCCGTCAAGTACAACCTGTCCGTCCTCGGCGTGGTTCGCACTGAGAGCACGCGCGGCCGAGGCGGCGCCCTCTACAGCACCTTTGTATACAGCAAGTCCAAACAGGGACCGCCGCCCAAGGAGACCGGCCCACTGAACGAGGAGACCGCGTGGGAGCGCATCACCTACTTCCTCGAACGGATCGTACCCGTCGCCCACGAGTACAAGGTGCGATTGTGCTGTCACCCTCACGATCCGGGCATGCCGCGCGGCAAGGGCTTTCGCGGTGTCGAGCGCGTGCTGGGGTCCGTTGAGGGATTGAAGAAGTTCGTCGGCATCATGCCCAGCCCTTACCACGGTCTGAACTTTTGCCAGGGCACCGTGGCCGAGATGCTGGAGAAACCTGGTGAGCAGATTTACGACGTGATCCGTTGGTTCGGTAGTCGCGGCAAGATTTTCAACGTCCACTTCCGCAACATCAAGGGTGGTTTTCTCGAATTCCAGGAAACCTTCCCCGATGATGGTGACGTGGACATGCCGCGGGCCCTGCGCGTTTACAAGGCGGTCGGCTACGACGGCATGATTATGCCTGACCACGTGCCACACATCGAAGGGGATACCGGTCACGCGCAGGCCTTCGCCTTCGCGTTCGGTTACATCCAGGCACTCATTCAGATGGTTAATAGCGAAGCGTAGCGTTCGAGCATAGCCTGGACGACAAGGAAATTGCTATCGTGGCGGGAGAGAACTGTGGAGCGATAACCGCCGGGTGATTCCGCCGCCGTGAGACGCACTCCCCTACCGATTGATCCTGTTCTCCCCGAAGTTGTTGCTGCACTACGACAGCAATCCTGTATTGTATTGCGCTCACCGACGGGAGCCGGCAAGACGACGCGTGTGCCTCCGGCTCTTCTCGATGCGGGTCTAGCGAACGATGGTCGCATTATTCTGCTGGAGCCGCGTCGTCTCGCCGCGCGCGCCGCTGCTCGGCGGATGGCCGACGAACGCGGAGGAAGGCTTGGCGAAGAGGTCGGTTACCATGTGCGCTTTGACCGTCAGTGCGGCCATCGGACGCGCATCCTCGTTGTGACGCCAGGCATCCTCATTCGACTTCTTCATGACGATCCCCTTCTCGATTCGACGAGCGTTGTCTTTTTCGACGAGTTTCACGAGCGCGGCCTGGAGAGCGATCTTGCTCTGGGCATGGTACGGCTGGTGCAGCAGACAGTACGGCCGGATTTGCGCATCGTTGCGATGTCGGCGACGCTGGCCGTCGAGTCGGCCTCGGAGTATCTGGGCGGTTGCCCGATCATCGCCAGTGAAGGACGCTCGTTTCCGGTCGAGATCGTACATGAACCCAGGTCGGAACGGCAGCCGTGGCCTCTGGCCGTGGCTAGTGCGGTTGAACGAGCCCTTGAGCGTACACCCGGGGATTTGCTCGTTTTTCTACCCGGACTGCAAGAAATTCGGCAAATTGCACGGCATCTCGAACCTGTCGCGGCGGAGCGTGACCTGGCGGTGCTGCCGCTGCACGGTGAGCTACCGCCGGAGCAGCAGGATGCGGCATTGTTGCCACAAGCGCGTCGAAAGGTTGTGCTGGCGACGAACGTGGCGGAAACGTCGGTCACGGTTGAAGGCGTGACCGGCGTTGTCGATTCCGGATTGGCGCGGTTAATGGTGTTCGACCCGCGCGTCGGTCTGGACCGCTTGCAGTTGACACCGATCTCGCGCGCGTCCGCCGATCAGCGAGCCGGACGTGCCGGGCGGACGCAACCGGGCATCTGTGTGAGACTCTGGAGCGCCGGCGCTCATCGTTCGCGTCCGGAACAGACCGAGCCGGAAATTCGCCGCGTCGATCTCGTCGGGTCGGTCTTGCAGCTTTTGTACCTGGGCGAGAAGGACGTGCTGCGTTTTCCATGGCTGGAGCCACCGAAGGAAGCCACGGTCGCTCAAGCACACGCATTGTTGACCCGCCTGGGGGCGATAGATAATCGAGGAATTACGGATCTGGGCTCCGTGATGGCTCGGTCGCCGGTGCATCCGCGACTGGCTCGTTTGCTCATCGAGGGGCATCGCCTTGGTGACGCAAAGCGCGTCGCGCTCGCGGCGGCGCTGCTTTCGGAACGCGATCCGTTCGCACATTCGCTCGATCAACTGACTGTCGGCGTTCCGCGACATGCCACGCCATCGGACGTTCTGGATCGCGTCGAGGCACTGGAGGAATTTGAACGCAGCGGTCGCACAGTCACGTCGCGGGGGCCGCTGCATCGCACGGCTGCTCATTTCGTCCTTCGTGTCCGCGATCAGTTGCTGCGTTCCTTGCGACCTGCGCGACTCCGCCACTCCGCCACTCCGCCACTCCGCCAATCACCTTCGGCAGATGAAATCGTGTTACGTTCCCTGTTGGCAGCATTTCCTGATCGCGTGGCACGACGGCGCGAAGCGGGAAGCAGGCGCGGCGTCATGGTCGGCGGCCGCGGAGTGCGTCTGGCGCCGACGAGCGGCGTTCTCGACGCGGAGTTTTTCTTGTGCATCGACGTGGATGCAAGACAAAAGGAAACGCTGGTGCGGCAAGCATCTGCCATCGACAGGGATTGGCTCTCGCCCGACCAGGTGACGACTTCTGTGGACGTGACCTTCGACGCCGACAACGAGCGCGTGATGGCAAAGCGGCGCGAGCGTTTCGTCGATCTGCTGATCGGAGAGACAGACGCTCCTCTGCCCGAAACCGAAGAGACAGCTCGCGTCCTTGCCACTGCCGCCGAGGAAAACCTGGAGCGCGTCCTTCCGTCGGAGGATTCTCCCGCCGGACTCTATCGCATGCGCGTTCGTTGTCTGAGCGAATGGATGCCGGAGTTACAGTTGCCAAAGCTCGACAATGCGGAAATGCGTGAGATGCTGATGTGGCTGTGTCACACTAGCCGTTCGTTCGCCGAACTGCGCAAGGCGGACTGGCTTCAGACATTCCAGGGGTGTCTCACTCACACGCAGCGACAGGGAGTCGAGCGAGAGGCGCCGGAACGTCTGCAAGTGCCGTCGGGCAGTCGCATCGCGCTTCGTTATGAAGTGGGCCGGCCGCCAATTCTAGCCGCCCGCATTCAGGAACTGTTCGGATGGACGCAGACGCCACGAATCGCCGGCGGCCGAGTGCCGGTGTTGCTGCACTTGTTAGCGCCGAACTATCGGCCGCAGCAAGTCACGGACGACCTGACTAGCTTCTGGACGAACACCTATCCACAGGTTCGCAAAGAGCTACGAGCGCGTTATCCCAAACACGCCTGGCCGGAAGATCCGTGGACGGCCGCGCCCGAGAGCCGTCCGCGGCGAAGTTCTTGACGGAGGACAGGAGCAAGCATCATGTCGCGGAGACGCAAAGAGACGCCCTTGAATCAGCGAGAGCTGCCCGACGTGGTCCGAGAGAAAGCACGTCCGCCGGTGGCCATCATCCTCGGATCACCCACAGACGTGACACACTGTCTGAGCTTTCTCGACCGCATTGAAACCACGTGTTTCCAAATGGATCTTTATCAGGCCCAACGACTGCACGCCGAGCTGACGGGGCAACATCCCGCGGCGAGAGTGGTGACGGAGGCCGACTTGTGGGATCTGCCACCACGTTTCCAGACGGTTCTTTACCTGCCGGCGCGAAGCGGAGAGCGCGAGCTGAAAATCGACATGGTCGAACAGGCGTATCACATCTTACAGCCGCACGGCACGTTCTTCGTTTGGTCGCCTTACATGTCGGACCCGTTCTTTGCCAATTTGCTCAAGAAAATCTTTGGCCGCGTTCATGCTCCACATCTGGACGGCGACACGGTTCTGTGGTGCCGCCGAGAAGGCGACAGGTCGCGGCGCCGCCATGAAGTCACCTTTCAGGCACGCGTGGCCGGCGGACCAGCTTGTCGCTTTTTGTCGCGCCCGGGAGTCTTCTCCTATGGCCGCTTCGACAACGGAGCCCGAGCGCTGGTTGAGACCATGACCGTTCATAACGGCGATCGTGTCCTCGATCTCGGCTGCGGTTGTGGCACAAATGGAGTTTTCGCGGCACAACGGACGGGGACTGCCGGCCAGATTACCTTCGTCGATAGCAACGTCCGTGCCATAGCCCTTGCCGAGATCAATGCTCGCGGCAATGGCGTGACCGATTTCCAAACAGTGGCTACCAGCCAGGTTGAGGGGCTGCAAGAAGGAAGCTTTGATGTCGTGCTGGCCAATCCGCCGTATTACGCCAACTCCTCCATCGCTCGCCTATTTCTGACGCGCTCGCGCCAGCTGCTCACGCCCGATGGCCGTTTCTATGTCGTGACCAAACAAGTCCAGGAGACTGCGGACTTGATGATGGAAACCTTCGAGAACGTCGAGGCATGGATGCACCGCGGCTACACGATCCTATCGAATACTCCCCTTTCTTCCTGAGCCATTGCACGTCGGGCAAACTGCGGGTACTCTGAATGCATCATCCGTTGACTTCGCCCCCCTTCCTCTTTCGAGGTCCCTTATGCGCAGAGTTCTCCAATCGCCGTTGTTCGCTTGTCTAGTCGTCCTGCTCTCGGCTGTCGCCTCCGGGGCCGAGGACGCTTCCTCCTACACTCGCACCCGCGATGTGATTTATGGCCGCAAGGACGGACTGGCTCTGACGATGGATGTGATTGCACCCAAAGAGAAGCCGAACGGCTTGGGCGTCGTCTTCGTCGTAAGCGGCGGCTGGCGGTCGAGTACCGCAGCCATTCGCCCGGAATTGTTCACGCCTTTCCTGCGCCACGGCTACACCGTCTTCGCTGTCGTTCACGGCACACAACCAAAGTTTACGGTCCCAGAAATCATTGAGGACATTCATCGCGCCGTGCGCTTCATCCGCTTTCACGCAAGAGACTATCGCATCGATCCGGATCACCTCGGCATTACCGGCGCCTCGGCCGGCGGCCATCTGTCGCTGATGATGGGAACTGCCGGCGCGACAGGCAAGCCAAGGACCAGCGATCCGGTGGATCGTGTTTCCAGCCGGGTGCAAGCGGTAGCCTGCTTCTTTCCGCCGACCGACTTTCTGAACTATGGCAAGGAAGGCGCCGTCCTTGATTGCAAGAACATCGACCGTCGCTTCCGGGCGGCCCTTGATTTTCAGGCTCTCGACAACAACGAACGGGTTTTCAAACGCATTACGGACGAGAGCAGAATACAGGAGCTTCTCCGTGACATTTCGCCGATCAGCCATGTCAGCCCCGATGATCCGCCGACTCTCATTATTCACGGCGATAAAGACACCCTGGTACCCTTGCAACAATCGCAGCGAATGGTCGCCAAGCTCAAGGAAGCCGGCGTGCCGAACAACCTCATTGTCAAGAAAGATTGCGGCCACGGCTGGATCACGATTCTCAAGGACACTGAAACGCTCGCCGATTGGTTCGATCGCTATCTGAAAAACGAACCGCAAAAGGCCGCCGAGTAAAACATGAGCTACATTTGGAGGTATCGAGCCAGCGCGCGGCCCGGTAGTGATTCTCTGAGACGACTCATCTATGTAACTGTTGGAGATTGATCAATGAGATTGCGTGCCCAACGCAAATCTCCCCACGCTCGACGTCAGCCCCTCACCCTCGAACGACTTGAAGACCGTACTCTGTTATCCGGCAACCTACTTATATCCGCCGAGCAGAGTGTGGGGTCTCCTAACTACAACCTAATGCAATATACGCCGCAGGGTGTCCTGGTGAGTTCGCAGCCCATACCCAAGGCACCCGGATCGACGGAGCAGGAAGATGCGCGCGGCCTGAGTGTGGATCCTTCTGGCAACGCAAATGTCTTCGACGGCACTGCGACGCCATCCTTGGCCACGCTCTCAGCTTCCACCCAAGCCTGGTCGTTTCAATCCACTCCGGGTTGGGGCACAAACGCCAATATCACCTACGGTAATGTCATCGCTTACAAGAATTACCTCTTCGCCTCGAATATGCAGCAACTAAACGGACAGTCCAACGGCATCGTCCGTTTCGATTCTTCCGGCAGTCCACCCGTGTTGTTCGCGCCGGGCGCCTCTTTCATTCAGATTGCGCTCGGTCAGGACGGCCTGCTTTACGGGCTGAAAGGCAGTCTCACTGGGCCGGCCATCAGGCAGACCGTGCAGGTCTTCGATCCCGATACGCTGGCGTCGGTGCGGACATTCACGCTCAATTCCCCTTCACCCATCGACATCCGCAGCATTGCCGTCGATAGCTCGGGGAATGTGCTCGCCGCTTCCTGGGGCGGGACCGTCGCCGAGTACGATAAGAACGGCAACTTCACCGGAACCCAGGTCCAGCTCGATGTGCCTCCTTTCAGCTTCACCGAAAACCTTATCGATATCGCCCTCGATACCGATGGGCAGGTGGCCGTGGGTGGCCACGGCGGCGAGATCTATCTCACCGATGAATCACTGACCAACGTGCAGGTAATCGTGACGAACCAGGCGAACGTGTTCGTCACGTTTGATCACTACATCGGCGCGGCGCCCCAAATGGTGACGCCGACTTTCAGCTCGCTCGCCGGGCCGACAATTACTTATGGCCAATCGTCGGTGACGCTCGGAGGAACGATCAACGCCGGTTCGGGGTACCCGCCGGGGAGCGTCAACATAACCATGGACGGTGTGACCCAGTCCGCTGCCATCAGCCAAGCCGACGGTTCCTTCTCCGCCGTCTTCAACACCAGTGCGCTGGGTGTCTCCGGATCGCCGTATACCATCACCTACAGCTATCCCGCCCAGAATAACTATGCCGCCGTCACGGACACCTCAAAGTCCCTGACCGTCAATCAGGCGGTGACGGCGCTTAACGATCTGTCGTCCGCGACGATCGTCTACGGCACGCCAACGGTGACTTTGTCGGGCACGCTCAGTTCCAACTCGATCTTGCCAGTGGGTCAGAGCCTGACGGTTTCGCTGATCGGAACGAACGGCCCGATGGCCAGCGGTAGTGGAACGATTGGCAGCGACGGTCAATTCTCGGTCAGCATTAGCACCGCGGCACTGGCAGCTGGCTCGTACACGATCGAGTATTCCTATGGCGGGGACGATAACTTCACCGGCCGCACGGACACTTCGAACTCCTTGACTGTCAGCCAAGCCACAACGACGCTCAGTGGACTTACCTCGTCCAACATCGTTGTCGGAACGTCATCCGTGACTTTCTCCGGTACAGTCAGTTCCAATTCGGTCCTCCCTGTCGGACAGAGCGTCACGGTCACTCTCCTTGGGACAAGTGGCCCATTAGCCAGCGGCAGCGGCGTCATCGGCAGCGACGGCAGCTTCAGCGCGACGCTAAACACTGCCGCGCTGCCCGCCGGCTCGTACACGATCCAATACAGCTTTGTGGGGGATGCAAACTTCCAATCGAGCGGCGGCTCCGGGACGCTTCAGGTAAGTTACGCCGTCAATATCCTGTCCTCAACGTCCAGGCCGGTTCATGCCGGAAGGGCACTGCCGATCAAGCTCCAGGTGACTGATGTCTCGGGCAACAATCTGTCGTCGGCGGACCTGACGGTTACTGCGGTCACGCTAATTGGTCCGAACGGCCAGACCTACACGCCGCACGCCAAGGGCAAGGCGAATTCCAATAACCTGTTCCACCGTGTCGGCCAGAAGTATAAGTACGATCTCAATACGCGCGGCTTGCCAGCGGGGACATATACTCTGCTTGTCAAGGTGGGCAATGACCCCGTGCTCCACGCCATTACCTTCATCGTCCGCGATCGAAGGGATTGCCGACATCATCAGCATTAGGCTACGACCACACACCAGTTCTCTCTATCGCCGCGAGCCATAGGCAAGCGTGAACAGCGCTCGCCTACGCTGGCGGCGAAACTTCGCCATCCCTTGCAAAACTCGCCTGTGTGCCATACATTGCGGACTGGCCCCATCTCCCACCCAATGGAGTATTTCGCATGAGACGACGCGATTTCCTTAAGCAATCGACATCCGCCGGCGCAGCTGCGATAGTCGGCAGTACCGCCCCGGCCATACTCGGCGCCCGCGACAAGAGTGGCACGCAAAATCCGATCATCGGCAGCGGCGATTATCGCTACGAGTGCATTCATAACTGGGGCGAACTGCCCCGACAGATCCACTGGGAAACAACGCACGGCGTCACGATCGACGAGGCTGGATTTATCTACATCAAACACCAGGGACTCAGTCGCGCGGCGATGGATACCATCGTCGTCTTCGATCCCAAGGGCAAATATGTTCGTTCGTTCGGCAAGAGCTACTACCCGGGCGGTCACGGTATAGATATTCGCAAGGAAGGCGGCGAGGAATTTCTCTACTTGAGCGACATTCATAATCGCCAGGTCATAAAGACCACGCTCAAAGGCGAGGAAGTTTGGAAGCTATGTTATCCCGTCGAGGCCGGCGTTTATTCACGCGTTGCCCAGTATCGGCCGACAAACGTGGCTTTCGCGCCTGACGGCGGCTTTTACGTCGGCGACGGCTACGGCTCGCACTACATCCATCAGTATGACAGGAACGCCAAGTGGGTCCGCACCTGGGGCGGGTTCGGCGATCAGCCCGGCAAAATGAAGACGCCGCACGGCCTCTGGCTGGACGACCGCAAGGGCCGCACTCCATCCTTGGTCGTGGCCGATCGCGCCAATGCTCGATTGCAATACTTCACACTCGACGGCAATCACATCAGCTTCGTGAAGGATTTGCTTTTCCCCGCACACTTCGACATCCGCGACGAAGTGTTGCTGGTGCCCGACCTACACGCGCGCGTTTCTCTGTTCGACAAGGACAACAAACCAATCGTGCATCTCGGGGATGATCTCGAATGGCGGAAGAAAGTGCTGGATGGATTCAAGGTTCGCCGTCAGCCGTCGGAGTGGCTGCCGGGCAAGTTTGTACATCCGCACGACGCTTGCTTCGACCGCGACGGCAACATATTCGTCGTCGAATGGGTGGAAACTGGCCGAGTGACACTACTGCGCCGAGTGGCGTGAGGGGTGTCGTTAAATCTTCAACAGCTGAATCCTGCCGTGTCCGGCGGCGTAGATTGTCTCGCCCTGTTCGTCGAGCACGAAAGTGTGAACGTGCATTGCGGCTTTTTCCTGCCGGACTGCTTTCTTCGACTTGAGATCGAAGAACAAGAAAAAGCCATCGTTGGCCCCCCCGGCACTCAGCAGCCAGTCGCCCTTGGGGTGAAAGGCCAGGTGCTCAATGATGCCTTTGAATTTGTCGTCAACGTATTCGTGCGTCTTTTCGCCCTTCTGCCAGTCGAAAATCTCAATTCGGGCCTTGCCGTCGAGATGATCGACGTTGCCGATCTTGCTGATTCCCCCGGCAGCCAGGTATTTGCCATCCGCCGAGAAAGCAAGCCCGCGAATCCCGCCGATCGAGTGGGTGCGCTGCACCGGGTCCCAGGTATACATACCGGGCGCTTCCAGCGTCTTGACCGGTTTGCCGGAGGACACATCCCAGACGACGATGTGCCCAATCTTATCGGCAGTGGCCAGAAACCGGCCGTCCGGCGAGAAAGCACAGACGAATAACATGGACGGGAAGTGATGAGGGGTTTGCTCCTGATGGCCGCGCAGATCGCGCAGCAACCTGCCGCTGGCGGCATCCCACAATCGGCACACCATATCGTCGGCCACGCTCGCGATTGTGTTGCCGTCCGGAGACAGAGCGAGTTTACGCACCCATTTTGAATGGGCCGGCACAGCGCGGAGCTGTTTGCGCGTTTCGAGGTCCCACCAGACGAGCCGGCCGTCATAACCGCCCGAAATGACTGATTTGCCGGCCAGCACGAGGCCCGTCACATAGCTGCCATGCTTACCGATTTCCTTCGGTTCGACCTTGTCTGCGGCAACATCGACATCATGGATCGCCAAATCGGAGCCAGCGAAGATCAGGCGGCTGGAGCCGGGAGCACGAGCGAGGCAGAAAACAATTTCGGGTCGCGAAAGATCCTTGACGACCTTGAGTTTCTCCGTGTTCGCGTTCGCCATGTCGTAGCTCCTGTGATTCAAAACTCCAGAGCCGCCTCGGCTCAGTCAGTGGATGGAGTCACCGAGCGTACGGCCACCCCGAATCGCTGGGGCTGCCGGCCGTAGACGGCTTTCTCCGTCGCCAGCTTCAAGGTACGAATCTGCGGCTTCTCCTGCTCGAAATCGAGATAGCCCAGGATCGTCGCATCCACGAAATTGTCATCCGGTTTGCCTGGGTAGAAGTCGTGCTTCATCTTCAAGCTACCCTCGATGCGGGATTGCACTATCCCGTCCTTGATCGCGACGACCGTTGCCTTGAGGGCTTGCTGGTCGATGCGGTTGGTATTCAGATCATTGTTCTCCGACGCCGGGTAAAACCGCTTCAAGATCTGGGCCGATACCTCTCGATTCAACTCCCAGGAGTCACCGACGCCGACACGGACTGCCGGTAGCAGTTTCGTCCACTCCGTTCGCTCCAATGCGATCCAGTCCTCAGCCGGAACCGCGGACCAACTGTGTGCCTTCGCCGTACCCAAGGGCGGCTTCATGGGAACGAACTCATCGTCGCCAACATAGCGAGTATTCGTCTGCTGTCGTGGGGCCAGGTAACGAGCAGTCAGGTGTAGAACGAGAGAATTCGGTTTCGCTGTGGGCGCTGTGGACTGAGCTTCTGGTTCGACCACGACCGGTCCATTCTGTATCTTGAGGGTGTCGATCGCCGTTTGCAGCATCGCTATAACGCGATCCGGCTTAGCTTCGGCGACGTGCAGCGAATCGAAAGGCTTGCCCTCCGGCGTCAGAATATAAGCGTGGACTGTGCCGACGGAGAGGCCCGGCTTGCCCGCCTGGCGATTCTCGCGATCCAGTCGATAAAACTCCTGGAAGATTCGCTGGTGTTTGGCTTTCTCCTCCGTCGGCACGCTGTCCTGGTGCTTGTAAAACCTCTCATCGGCCTGGACGGCGATGAAGTAATGATTGAGCAACTCGATGACCTTGGCGTTGGAGAGCGAACTCGCTCTCATGGCGGCGGCGCCACCTCAGCAGCGCTGGGTTGCCATGGCCTGAGGGCGATCCGTGGTCCCGCTGTAGGAGAAAAAGAAGACGGGGCGATGATGTTGATTCGCAAGGCCAAGGGCGTCACGAATATCCTTGGCCCAGCCGATCTCATCCAGGCGCCGTTCCTCCTTGCTGGGTTGCCATGCCTGGACTCGCTTCCCGACCTTCTCTCGCAGAGCATCATGGTCGGCCGCCGGATTGTCCGCGCCGATGGATCGCTGGCCAGGTAGAGCGACAGCTGCAGCGATGCCGACGATCAGAACTGGAAGGGCTGCAAAGAACCGCGAGCACCTTTTTATCGTCTTCTTCGATGTGTCCGCGAGAGGATCAATCATGCCAACACCGCCTTGATCGGTTTGGTCCCCGGCTCGGTCAGGGGCACCGGCCGCGATCCGACGTGATAATTCTTCTGATGATTGATACCCAGCGCTCGATAGATGGTGGCGAATAACTCGGGGGCCCCTACTTCGCCGTCAACGACGCGCTCGCCCTTGGCGTCGGTCTTGCCGTAAACACTGCCGCCCTGGATGCCACAACCCGACAACGTGGCGCTCCAGGCGGTGGCGAAGTGATCACGTCCGAGACTGGGGTTGATTTGCGGCGTCCGACCAAACTCGGCCAGGGTGATAACCAGCGTGTGTTCCAGCAATCCGCGTTCCTGCAAATCGTCGAGCAATGTCGCCATGACGTGATCCAGCTCCGGCACCAATTCCTGATGCGTCTCAAAATTCTGCCCGTGACTGTCCCACCAGGCTCGGCCGACGCGGACGAAAGGCACTCCCGCTTCGATCAGCCGCCGCGCAACCATCGCCTGTTCGCCGAAGAGAGTTGGGCCATATCGCTCGCGCACCTTCGCCGGCTCCTGCTTGGCATCGAAGAGCTTTTCGCTGGCCATCAGCCCGCGCACTCGCTGATACGCCTCGCCGTGACTTCCCAGACTCGATGACGATCGACCCTGTGCGAACTGCTTGCTCAAGAGGTCGCGCAGCTCCGCGCGTTGCTGGTGGTCAAGGTCATTGATGCTATCGAGGCGGCGAACGTTCTCGGGCACCATGCTGGTATACAGTTCCATCGACCCGTAGCGCGAGCCAAGGAAGCCGGATGCGCCCGGAGCCATGTTGCGTCCTTCCGTGGCGAAGTAGAACGACACGTAATCGGGAACCTGGCTATCGGCGCTTCCCAGCTCGCGCGCCAGCACCGCCCCGAGATCCGGGTATTTCAAGTTCGGCTCATCGCGTCGGCCTCGCATCATGAGCTGAGCGGCGTTGCCATGATCGCCAATGCGAGTGTTCAGCGAACGGATGATGCAGGTGTGCTTCATTCGCTTGGCCATCTGCGGCATCAACTCGGAAATGTGGATGCCCGGCACGGAGGTCGGGATGGCACGGAAGGGGCCGCCGGTCGGCGCACCAGGCTTGGGATCCCATGTCTCCAGTTGGCTCGCCCCACCTGCCAGCCAGAGAAGGATGCAGCTCTTGTTCTTTTTCTTCAGTTCTCCAGCGATGAGTGGATGTTGCAACACGTTCAGTTGCGTCATGTCCGCCGCGAACGCCGCTGCCCCGACCGCGGCGGTACTGAGGAAGCCGCGACGATCCATTGCATGCACCGCCGAGCCGCAAAAATTCGAGCGCCGAAAGAAGGACATGAGAAGGCTCCTTATCTACTCCCCTTTGTCGGGGCGTGAATCGTCAATAGTTGAAACGAAACTCTGCGCTGGTCAACAGCGCCCACGCCATCTGCCGTCGCGCTTCGACTCGTCGATCCGCCCGTTGCTTCAGATAATCGCCCAGTAGCTTGCGCTCGTCGTCGCGGGGCGGCCGGCACAAGATCGTCCGTACTGCCAGATCAATCGCCTCCATCTCATTGTTGATTTGGTTTAGCCGGTCGAGCAAGCGATTTCCACCGTTGGCCAACAAGTCCTTCTCGATGGCCGGCCCGTTGCTGAACAGCAGCGCCTCACTCACGCCGACCTGAAAATCGTCTCCCGGTTGCTCGAGGAGCCGGGCGAGGCTGCCAGCGCTAGACTCCAAACCTTCTAACCGCTTGTCCAATTCTTCCGGCTTCAAAGTAGCCGAGAGACTTTGGGGATCCGTGACGGCCAGGCGCAGCGAGACCGCGAGTTGCATCGGTGTCAACGGCCGAAGGCGTGCCGCGGCGAAGAGAGACGGCGGAGGAGCCTCTCCCTTGTCCCAGCGACTGTCGCGCGCATAGGCAAGGCTCAGGACCAGGCCGCGAATGAGCCGGCGCAGGTCGTAATGGTGCTCGACCAGATCGCGCGCCAACCAGTCGAGCAGTTCAGGATGGCTTGCTGGGTTCTCCGAGTGCATTTGATCGAGCGGCATGACAAGCCCATACCCGAAGAATCGATGCCAGGTGCGATTCACGATGGAACGAGCGAAGAAATCGTGCTGACGTGGTTGCAGTGACAATCTCACGAGTTCGGCCCGCGCGCTGAACTTCGGCGGTGGCGGCGGCGGCACGTTCTTCGTATTGTCCCTCTTGCCCTTCTTCACCGTGCTGCCTGGCGTCTCCTTCAAGGTGTCGGTCTCGACTACGGTTCCCGTCAAGAACATGAGACGCGCCTGCCGTTCGACACCCTTGGTCGTCTTGAACTTCACGAGACCCGTCTCGCGTTCGGCCAATCGTCCGCCGCTCTCGTAAGTGCGACTGAAGAAGGATTTCATTCCGAAAAAGTGATCCTGCTTCCAGTCGGCCACCAGGGGATGATCGTGACAGCGCGCGCAGCTCACATTGACGCCGAAGAAAATCGCGCTGACTTCGGCGGTGAGTTTATCGAGGTCGCGGACGCGCTGACGTAAGAATTCCCCAGCCGATTTCATCTTGGGGTCATTCTCATCAGGGAGCATGAGGTCCCGGTAAATGTTGTCCCAGCTGCGGTTTCCTGCCAGAGCATTTAGCAGATAGGGACGCACACTGCCGCGGGTACCGTTCATCAGCATGGTATCGAGTTCGGTCGCCTGGTGGCGCACGAAAGCGGCGGAATTCATTAGTCGTTCGACGAGCCCGGTACGCTTCTCGGCATTTGTCGAGGCGACAAACGCTTGTGTTTCTTCCAGGGTCGGTATCCGACCAGCGAGGTCGAGAGTTACCCGGCGGATAAAATTGGCGTCATCAACCTGTCCCGCCGATTGAATTCCTGCCTCCTTGATTCGTGCATCGACGTACTGATCGACCACTTGTTCGAGTGGAAGCGTGGAGGACAATAGTTCGTCGGCCGTGGTCCGAGAGGAAGCTGAAACGAAGGCGAGAAGCACAACGATCAGACAGATGATTCGCATAGCAGGTTCCTTGCTACTGGAGTCGCCAGCGTATCGGCAGTCAGGCAGGCAAACAGCGTAAGCTGTTCGAGGCTGGTAGGAATTCCAAGGCATGTTTAGGGAGGCGAACTCCACTATCTATTGTGCGCAATTGAGTGTTGAGTTGCAAGTACCTTTCAATCGCTCGACGGATGTTCTAACGATTAGCCCCGGAGGTCGGAGCAAGCCGAGAACTCTTGCGAAAAGCCCTGTGGAAGCGTAGAATCCCCAGGGTAGTTTGGCTTTGAGAAGCCAAATCCCGGGGCGTGGCGCAGTTTGGCTAGCGCGCCTGAATGGGGTTCAGGAGGTCGCTGGTTCGAATCCAGTCGCCCCGACATTGCAAGGCCCGTCGGGACAACGAGTTCCGGCGGGCCTTTTTTCCCATCTTGAGGGCTCTTCCGGGGGAAGGGCAGAGTTGAGGGCAGAGTTTCGGAAAAGTGCGGGACCGGCCGCCCGAGCGTACAGGGTGGGTCCCGGCGAACCTTTCGGTCCGGCTGACAGGCTGACTGGAGGTTCGTCATGCGATTTCCGAAGCCGTTCTTCCGGGCGTCGAAGGACGCCTGGTACGTTCAACTCGGCAAGCGTCAGATCTCCCTCGGCAAGGACCGCGACGAGGCGTTCGAGCGCTACCGTATCCTGCTCCTGCAAGAGCGGGGCGAGAACCCCGAGCCCGCCTTCCGGCGGCTGACCGTCGCCCAGGTGTTCGACCTTTTCCTCGAATGGTCCAATCGCCACAACGAGGCGAAGACCTACGAGTGGTATCAGAATTTCCTCCAGGACTTCTCTGACATGTACGGCGCCCTGGAGGCCGGAAAGCTCAAGCCGTTCAACGTGACCCGCTGGCTCGATTCGCACCGGGGCTGGGGCGAGGCCAGTCGGCGCTGTGCCACCATCGCGGTGAAGCGGGCGTTCAACTGGGCCGACTCCGAGGGGATTCTCACGCCCAACCCGCTCAAGCACGTGAAGAAGGGGCCGCCCAAGCGGCGGGAGCGGATCCTCACCGCCGACGAGCGGCAGCAGATCCTGAACGCGGCACGGGGCCGCGCGTTCCGTGAGTTCGTGCAGGCCCTACAGGAAACAGGCTGCCGGCCCTCGGAGGTGGGCAAGGTCGAAGCCGCGAACGTGGACCTCGCGGCGGGCCTCTGGGTGCTCTCCGAGCACAAGACGAAGATGAAGACCGGCAAGCCCCGCCTGGTGTATCTCACGCCAGCGATGCTGGAGGTCTCGCGGAAGCTGATGGAGCGTTACCCAACCGGGCCGCTCTTCCGCAACAGCCGCGGGAAGCCCTGGACGCGGAACGCCATCCGCTGCCGCTTCCGCAACCTGCGGGCGAAACTGCCGCATCTCAAGGGCGTGGTGTCGTACACCTACCGCCACTCGTTCGTGACGGACGCCCTGGAGAACGGTGTGGGCGTGGCCCAGGTCGCAGAACTCCTGGGGCACACCTCGACCGACATGGTGATGCAGCACTACCAGCATCTTCGCGAGAAGCGCGACCACTTGAAGCAGGCCGCAATCCAGGCGACCCGACAGATCGGCCAGCAGGACGGCCCGGTTCCCAAGGCCGGATAAAACTAACCAGGCAGGGAGGTCCTTGTAGGCCTCCCGTGCTTGGACGCACGCCGTCAGTCGTTACAGCGGCGTGCTACTTCACTTACCATCTCTACGGCCCGCTCGAGGACAAAAGCCTCGAAGTCTTTCCGCCGGAGCACAGGCTCCAGCTGGGCGCGAAGCTGATCCCGGAGGGCTTTGGTCTTTTCTTCCGAGGTGTCGATCGAGTCGTTTCCGGGAATGGCGAGTTTGGCCCGCACGAGGGAGAGGAACTCGTTCCCTGTGTGATCGAGCATTCCTTTTCCGACTGCGACGTGGATGTCAAAAAAATCCCGAATCGCGGGCTCCCGCCTGGTGAGGGCGGCGCGGAACTTCTCGGCATACGCTTCAAGGAGCGCGATGACCGTTACGCGCACCGGCGGGTGAGCTGGTTCTTTGCTAAATGGGTCAAGAAGGAGGGCCCGCGCGTCGTGGGACGTAGCGGGCATGACGACCGGCTCACGAAGCCCGACCTCGACCTTGATGAAGTCGGCTTCGCCGGTCACGGCCGACTCATACGAGAAGCGGCCCGTGTAGTGCCGCGACAGGTTATGGCCGACGATGGCCTCCTCCACGCGAAAGCACGCGTGCCGCTCGGGGAGGCTTCCGATGTGAGCCTTGTGGGCGGATGCGGCCTTCCGCCTTGTCGCCGCAGAGGCGTCTACCGGGACCGAAAGAGCAAAGTCGAGGTCTTCGCTTAAGCGGTAGAACTCGGTGTAGACCTTGCTGAGACACGTCCCGCCCTTAAAGACGAGCCCGGAGCCAAAGAGTGCGGACAGGTCGTGAAGGACGAGCGAGAGGTAGTAGTCCTTCTCGATGAGCCGTGCGCTAAAGCCGGTGCTCGATTCGGTAAAGAGGAGCGCTTCCCGGAAGAGCTTCGGGTCTGCATGGTAAAGGCCGGGTGGGTTTTTGTTAGTCATCGTTCACCACGACGCCCCAGCGTTTATCGATGGTGCCCCGTTTCGCCCGACCGGGTATCCAGGGAATGAAGCTTGAGGTGGGGCGAAGTCCCTTTTCAAGCTTCCGAAGGAGCGTCTCCCGCACCCCCTCGCAATCGAGAGTCTTTCCCATTCGGCGAATCGTCCCCTGGTTTCCGAAGGCAAGGCAGTTTTCGACAAGAGCCGAGGCGAGCCTCTCGTCCTTTTGAAGCTCGCGCCGGACCCACTCGTAGGCGTCCGGCAAGCTTCCGAAGCGCGACCAGTCGTAAACCGCGTCAACGAGCGAGCGGGCCTTTGAGGAGTAGGGGACCTCAAGTCCGTCCGGCGTTCTTACGAGTTCCGTGCCGCCCAGGCGGTCGTCTGCCACCTTGATCAGGGTGATCCTCGCCGAGCCGAGCTCGCGGTCTCCGGAGAGTCGGTTATTGTAGGCGTAGAGGCGGTTTGGAATCTGCTCCGTCCAGCCGTACCGGGAGAAGGTGTTCTGGCCGCAGATCTGGTAAGTCCCGTCCTGGTCCTTCATCAGGGCGGCGAGTGCCTGGTACTCTCCCGGACTCCACCGCCCGCCGGGCGGCAGGCGAGGTGGGATGAGGTAGAGCCCTCGCCGCACCCGGGTGACAAGGCCCTTGCGGGCGAGGCGACTCAGGAGCTTTCTCTCCTGGGTCGGAGTCCAGCCGAAGGCGTTCACGAGCTCTCCCGTTTCGACGGACACTCGCTCTCGTGCCTGGACAAAGGCAAAAAACTGAGTCTCAAGCTGACCGAGTACCACTGTCATTGTACGTTATTTTTTGATAATCCCTTTCAAGGGGACTTTTGCGAAATAAGATACCATACCGCCTAGATCTAGTTTACTCTGTACTACCCGATTTCTCAAGGGGTTCCTCTTCGAACCTTGTGTCTGTTGTCCACGGCAGACAACAGTTGACCGTCTGAAGGACTGTTGTATAATAAAAACAACAGTCGGCAAGGGGGATTTCCGTGAACGGGGCAAGCACATTCGGAGCATTCTTTCGGGAACGGCGCAGGGCGCTAAAGCTCGGCCTGCGCGAGTTCTGCCGCCTAAACGGCTTTGACCCGGGAAACGTGAGCAGAATCGAGCGCGGACTTGCCCCCCCGCCGCTTGCCGAGGACGTGCTTCAAGCCTACGCGGACTCGCTTAAGCTCGGCGGTGAGGAGAGGAAGGGCTTCTTCGATCTTGCCGCCGCGGAAACCGGCCGCATACCGCCCGAGTTACTTGAACACAAGCGTACCGTGGACACCCTTCCCCGCGTGTTCGAGCGGCTTCGCGGCCCTCGCCACGCAAACTGGGCAAGGTCAGTTGACCTCGAAGCGTGGGCCGACTACCTAGACGCGCGTTCACGTCTGCCGCAACTGGTTCGGCGCCTCGTCCACGCCATCACCTCCTCCGCCGTCCGGATGAGCTTTCCCGCGGGAGAGGGGACGGGCCGCCCCGGCTGGGACGGGCTCCTTGAGGCAGCGGCCGGGAACGCTTTCGTCCCAGAGGGGACAAGCGTCTGGGAGATGGGGGTCGATAGGGACCCCCGCGAAAAGGCGGAAGCGGATCTCAAAAAGAGGAGTAAGAACCCGGGTGGACTTGACCCCTCGAAGGTCACCTTCGTTTTTGTGACGCCACGCAGGTGGGACAAGAAGTCCGAGTGGTGCCGGGAGAAAAACCGCCTTCGCGTGTGGAAAGAGGTGCGAGCGTACGACTCGGCCGACCTTGAGGAGTGGCTGGAGCTTGCTCCCGTCGTCGATCTTTGGTTTGCCACGCTCCGCGGGCAGAGGCAGCCGGGTGTGACCAACCTGGATGAGCACTGGGCGGGCCTTGTGGCGCTAAGTAGTCCTGCACTCACGCCCAAGGTGTTTCTCACCTCGCGCGAGAAAGGAATCGAGGAACTAAAGAGGTGGTTTGAGGGGGAGCCCGCCGCGCTGGAGCTTGTCGCGGGTTCAGGCGCCGAGGTGATTGATCTCTTCGCTGCCTACGCCGCAAGCCTCCCCGAGCAGGAGTTCGACGCGATTTCGGCCCGCGCGATTATCGTGGAGAAAAAGGAAGCCTGGCAGACTCTCTCCGCGTCAAAGTATCCCTTGATCCTGATTCCTCACTCGTCGCTTCCAGTTGACCCGGAAACGGTTGGTGCAGCGGTCCGCCGCGGCCACCACGTCCTTGTGGGTTCGGAGAGGAGCGCCACCGAGGAGGAGCCGCGTCGTCGCCTTAGGCGTGTGGACCGCTACGAACTGGAAAAAGCACTCATCGAAACGGGAGTCCTCCGAGAGCAAGCAACAAAGTACGCGCGCGAGTCGGGTGGGAGTCTCACCGTCCTAAAGCGGCTCGTCGCTAAGTTCCCCGGAACCGACTACCCGGCCTGGAGCAGGGCCCCTGATTCGGTGAGCCTCGTTCCTGTGATCCTTGCCGGCCAATGGGACGAGTCGTGCGAGGGGGACAGGAACGCTCTAGAACGGCTCTCGGGGAGAACCTACCAGGAGGTCGCTGAGACCGCAGGCCGGTGGCTAAATGAGCGCGACACGCCGCTCGTGCAGGCTCTCTCCAACTGGCGCCTGGTGTCACGCGAGGACTCGTGGTTTCTTTTAGCACCGAGCATCACCGCTCAGTACCTGGACAGGTTTGAGAGCGTGGCTTCTGAGGTGCTCGCCGAGAATGATCCGAAGTATGAACTCCCGGAGGAGGAGCGTCGCTTAGCTCGCATTCGCGGCAAGGTACTCAGGCACTCGGAGCGTCTTCGTACTGGGCTTTCCGAGACACTGGCCCTCATTGGCGGCGAGGGGAGCAGGGTGCCACCTCCGGCAAGGCCCGAGGGAAGGGTGGGTCGAGTCGTTCGGAGGCTCCTTGAGGGAGCGGACTGGATACGTTGGGCGTCGCTCAGTTACCAGCTGCCACTCCTTGCCGAGGCCGCACCCGAGCCGTTCCTCGAGGCCGTAGAGCGAGACCTCCGCCGAGGTGACCCCGCCCTAAAGAAGGTCTTTGACGCGGAGGGCGACGCCTTCTTTTCTTCGAGCCCGCACACGGGGCTTCTCTGGGCGCTTGAGAGCCTCGCCTGGGAGGCCTCGTACCTTCCACGGGTGACGTTCATCTTGGCGAGACTCTCGGAGCTTGATCCGCCGGACGCAAAGCTCGCAAACCGGCCGCTTAACAGCTTAAGGGAGATCTACCTCACTTGGCATCCCCACACCGCTGCTCCGGTCGAAAAGCGAATCGATGTCCTGGACTCCGTAAAGAAGCGGCATGAAGGAGTCTGGTGGAAGCTTCTCCTAAAGCTCCTTCCATATCCGATGGATACCTCGACACCTACGTACAGGCCCCAGTGGCGAGATTGGGCGGCGTCGGTGCCGGAGGGGGCCACTACCGGAGATTACTGGATTCAGGCGGAAGCATATTCCAGACGCTTGATTGAGAGTGCTGGGTCAGATGTCGTCCGCTTGAAGGAACTCCTCAGGGTCTGTGAGCAGTTTCCGGGCCCAGCTCAAGAAGCGTTTCTCGCTCACCTGAAGAGCCTAGACCCTGCATCGCTACGTCCCGAAGGGAGGTGTGATCTTGCGGAAGCGATTCGCAGCAAAGAGCAGTGGGTGAGGGAACATCCAGCGTTTAAGAACCTGGCTCAGATTAGGGAGCACTTCGAGCCGGACGACCTGGTTGCAAAGAATGCATGGCTCTTTGGGTCCCACTGGGAAGTGCGGCATGCACTTGAGGGGGCTGAGAGCAACGTTGACGGCACGCAGGACCGGGTAGCAGAGCTTCGCCGCGACGCTCTAAAGAACATCCTTGCGGCCGAGGGCTGGGCCGGTGTGCTTCGGCTTTTGACTCTCGCCACTTCGCCGGGTGAAGTCGGCTTTGCGCTCGGAGCATTTTCGGAATCCGAATACGAGGCACGAATCCTCCCGACGCTTCTCGTTTCCGAAGACGAGAAGATGTCGCGGTTTGCGAAGGGTTTCGTTTGGAGCCGATTCCGTCCCGACAACTGGGACTGGGTGGAAAAGATAGCGAGGAAGGACTGGACTCCAAAAGAACGTGGTGAGATTCTGCTCGTCCTTCTATTTGAAAGGAGGACCTGGGAACTCGTTCAAAAGCTCGGGCCAGAAGTTGAAGAGTACTACTGGAGCCATGTGCGGGACATTTATCGCGGACAAGACCCAGGAGATGTCGAGTTCTCTATCTCCATGCTCCTTCGGTACGAGCAGCCTCTGCAAGCAATAGATGTCCTGGCGATGGCGATTCACAACACAATCCCTCTGCATCAGGCTCTTGCTTTCGATTCACTCGAAAAGGCGCTGGAATCACAGGTGGACGCACGAAGGCGGGACGTACGGTATGACATTTACCGACTCTTTGAATGGCTTCAGACCGAGGTCCCGGAAGGAGCGGACGAGACGCTTGAACAGAGGCTTGCGACCCTTGAGTGGCGATACCTTGCACTCCTTGACGGCCATCCAGCCTCGCCGCGCACGCTCTTTCGGATCATTAGGCGGGATCCACGCTTTTTTGCGGAACTTCTTGCCTTGGTCTTTCGCTCAAGGAACGAGCCCAGGGACGAGAAGAGAGAGTATTCTGCAGAGGAGAAGGCAAAGGCCGAAAACGCCTACCGACTACTTACGTCCTGGCACGTCCTACCTGGGAGCAGGGAGGACAGGGAGATCGATCCCGAGGAGCTAACCGCCTGGGTTCGCAGGGCCAGGGAACTCTGTAAGGAGAGCGGCCGCCTAGAAATCTGCGACAGCAGGATTGGTGAACTTTTGGCCTACGCCCCTCAGGAAGAGGACGAGAGCTGGCCATGCATTCCCGTCCGGGATGTCCTTGAAGAGGTGGGCAGCGACGAGATCCTCCACGGCTTTCAGATCGGCATCTTCAACAAACGAGGTATGTATTCGAAGTCGCCGACTGAGGGAGGTGCCCAGGAACGGGCTCTCGCAGAAAGGTATAGGAAGTATGCGCAAGCGAGTGAGGTCGAGTGGCCGCGCGTTGCAGCGTCGCTCAGGCGCGTGGCAGAGGGGTACGAAGCAGACGCCCGGCGTGAGGATGCCGCAGTTGAGCTTGATCTCTGATCGGAGCTATCCGAATGTCATCCACACCGTCAACGCCACGAGTCTCCAGCCCCGCCTCAACAGGTGGAGCCGGCACATTTTTTGAACAACACGTCGCCGCGTACTGGCTTGCTCAACTTCTCGTACGGAGCATCCCGCCGATTTTGACGGACTGCACGGTCGTAGAGGTCCATTTTCAGACCGAGCGTCTTGGCTTTCACACGGACGACTTTCTGGTCGTGGGGGAGAACGGGTCGGGAACCCGCCGGAAACTCCTTGGACAGGTGAAGCGGACCTTTACGGTGAGCGCATCCGATGAAGAGTGCAAGAAGGCAGTGCAGGATTTCTGGAAGGACTTTCAGAACGCCGCGAGTTTTTCGTCCGCGAGCGACCGCTTCGCTCTCGTGACGTTTCGGGGGACGAATACGCTTCTGGAACATTGCGCGGGCCTTCTAGACTGCGCGAGGGCCGCCCGTGACGGCGCGGAGTTCGAAGCGCGACTCAAGACTCCCGGTTTCATTAGCGCCAAGGCCGTTTCGTACTGCGACGAGATAAGAGCGATCATCGGTGAGAGCGAGGGGAGGGAAGTCGCCGCTGCGGAGCTTTGGCCATTCCTACGGGTCTTTCACGTACTCAGCCTCGACCTAAATAGCGGGACACGACAGACGGAATCGGCGATCAAACCCCTCCTTGCCCACACGACAAGTGAACCGGATGCCTTGGGCACAGCCGACGCATCGTGGAAGGCGCTGCTTAGCGAGGTTGGGGAAGGGATGCCGGAAGCACGCACATACCGGCGAGACGACCTTCCGGAGCCGCTTCGGCGGCGGCACTCGCCCGCCGCAGGGACTGATCACCGGGCCCTCCGGGCGCTCGGCGAGCACGCCGCGCTCATTCTTGGGGGCATTCGCTCCACTATCGGAGAGAAGCTCCACCTTGCCCGCGGCCGCTTGGTGCAGGACTTGGTCGCCAAGCTGGATCCGACACAGGTAATCCTAGTGTCTGGCGCGGCGGGCAGTGGAAAGTCAGGAATTGCAAAGGACGCAATCGCCGTCCTCTCTCAGGACCACTTCACGTTTTCGTTCCGCGCGGAGGAATTTGCAGCAGCCCACTTTGACGAAACACTCCAGCGAAATCAGATCCCGGTCAACGCAGCTACTCTAGGGGCAATGCTTGCGGCGCAGGGACGGAAGATCCTCCTCGTAGAAAGCGTCGAGCGGCTCCTTGAAGCTGCCACCCGCGATGCGTTCACCGATCTCCTTACGCTTGTAGCAAATGACAGGAGCTGGCAGCTCATCCTGACCTGCCGTGATTATTCGGCCGACCTCGTTCGCTCGTGCTTCCTGGAGAGGATTGGCCACTACGTCGTTACGGTTCCCCCGCTGGACGACGAAGAGCTGCGGGAAGTCGAGGTGGCCCACCCAACACTGTCGCGTCCGCTCGGGAACCCTGCTCTGCGGCAACTTCTTCGAAACCCCTACATCCTTGACAAGGCACTTCAGATTCTGTGGTCCGAGGGTCGCCCGCTCCCTCAGAGCGAGCGTGAGTTTCGCGTCCGCTTCTGGCAAGAGATCGTCCGCGCCGATCAGAGAGCCGCGCGCGGCATGCCGCAGCGTCGGGAGGGTGCCTTCGTTGAGGTCGCACTTCGGCGGGCTCGGGCGCTCACACTCTATGCCCCGTGCGCCGATCTGGATTCAGAAGTCGTTGACGCGCTCAGGCTCGATTCCCTCATCGTCTCCTCCCGGGAGAGCAAGATCCTCGTCGCACCCGCTCACGACGTTCTTGAAGACTGGGCCATTCTCCACTGGATCGATCAGCAAAATGCAATACACGAGAGCTCGGTCCTTGAGTTCTCTGCGGCGATAGGGACGCATCCCGCAGTGCGCCGGACGTACCGAAAGTGGGTCCAGGAACTCGTGGAGCGTGATGCCTCGGCGTCTGATCGCCTTTTCCACGACGTAGTCCACCAAAGCGAGCTGCCCTCACAGTTTCGAGACGACACCCTCGTTTCATTACTTCGCTCACCCTCTTCGACTTCGTTGCTTCAGAGACACAGCACTGAACTCTTCGCAAATGACAAACAGCTTCTGCGGAGAGTTATTCACCTGCTCCGGGTCGCCTGCGTGACCGCTCCTGCGTGGCTTCAGACCACGACGGCTCCCACATCTCTGTTTAACATGCCCGACGGTCCAGCCTGGGCGTGCGTGCTCCGGCTTGTGAAGGAGAACTTGGCGTCGTTTACCCAAGCGGACCGTCCGCTTCTTCTTGGATTCATCGAGGACTGGGCGCGGGGAGTCAGCTGGCAGTCCCCGTACCCGGAAGGCGCCGAGTCGGCCGCGTCCATCGCCTACTGGCTCCTCCCATCACTCGACGACTACCGCTCCGAGGACCAGCGAAAGCGGACGCTTCGAGTCATCGCCAAAATACCCAACGCGGACCGCGAACGGTTTACCGCGCTACTAGATGGAACGTCCGCTCAAGGGCGCAGAGAGAGGTCCACAAGTGACCTTCGCGAAATCATCTTTGAAGGCCTGGAGGGAATGCCCGCAGCCCGGGACGTGCCGGACCTGATCGTCTCCGTGGCAAATAGGTTTCTCCTCTGTACCGAGGCGGACCTTCAGCGCGAGCGTGGTTTTTCAAGTGATCTGGAGGTTGCAACGCTCTTCGGCATCAAGCAAGGACTAAACCACGATTACTTCCCCGCAAGTGCCTACCGCGGCCCCTTCCTTCCGCTCCTTCGATGCCACCTCGCCAAGGGCCTTGCATTCATCATCGGCGTGTTCAACCACAGCGCCGATTGGTACGCACAACCGAGAGTGCCATCAAGGTACGTTGAGCCGCCTATCGAGATGACACTGACTTTCGCGGACGGCACGTCACGGAAGCAGTGGTGTAACGGCCGGCTTTGGACTCTCTACCGTGGAATGTCGGTCGGGCCTTATGTGCTACAGTCCCTTCTCATGGCCTTGGAGCGGGCGCTCCTTGAGTTTGCAGAAGTGCGACCACATGAAGTGGATGCGGTGCTACTCTTCATCCTGAAACACAGCGATTCCGCCGCACTCACGGCAGTTGTGGCGAGCGTCGCTACGGCCTTTCCCCACGGATCGGGAGAGACGCTGCTTGTCCTCCTTCGGTCACCGCTCTGCATCTTCCTGGACCGGGAACGGTTCGCACACGAAGCCACGGCGCCATCCAGGATGCTCGGCATGATGCCCCGCCTTAACTCAAGGAACGAAGTCTACGAGAGCGAGCGGAAGGAGGCGGACGCATTCCCGCATCGGAGACGCGACCTCGAGATGGCTGCTGCAGATCTCCAGCTTGGACCGCGTGCCCCACAAATACGTGAAATCCTCGATCGTCACCGCGCGGAGTTGCCTCCCGCGAAGGAGCAAGACGACTACCACCGCGCCTGGAGGCTTTCGATACACCGCATGGACCTTCGGCAGTACACGGTCACGGAGGACCTACCTGAGGCAGCCGTGCCGGACGAACGCCAAGCTGAACCTCCGGAGAAGCAACAGTACGTGCGCCTCGACCTTAAGGCACCGGATCCCGACGTTAAGGAGATGATGGACAAGAGCGCGGCTCAGTTCCAAGCAATGAACGCCAGGCTTGCCCTTTCAAACTGGGGGATGAAGGTCTTTAGACACGAAGGCGGCGCGACGTATGACCCTGGGCAATGGCGACAGTGGCTACAAGAAGCGCGGGCGCTCTCCGGTAAGGCTGATAGTAGTGATGAAGATGACCTGGCTCCGGGTGGGCCGGGCTACGTTGCCGCCGTGTGCGTTCGCGACCATTGGGAGGAGATGTCGGGTGAGGAGCGCGACTGGTGCGTGAATCTCGTCTGCTTGGAAGTCGAGCGAGCTGCCGATCATTGGAACCAGTATGCGCGAGTGCAGCGCTACGAGATGTCTTCGGATCGGCCTTGCGCGTGGGTAGTGTCGCTGCTGGTCGGGAAATCACTTGAAACCATGCAGGACGCCAGAGTCCGAAAGGCGCTGGTTCTTGCCCTCACGCACGCGATTGACGAGGTTCGATGGTGCGCAGCGTGGGGTATCGGAAGGAATCTCTGGCAGATTGACCGAGAAATGGCCTTTCGCTGCGTAAATGCTCTGGCGACTGAGGCGGCCTTGGTGCAAAACGTGGTAGACACGGAATATAGGCGGCCGCGTACCGAGCGGGAGTTCTTGCAGCCTGAAGTGGTTGAGCGACGGACAACCGACGAGATCGAAGCAGAGTGCGCGGCCATCGTCAGGCAGCGGTTTTTTGAGACAAATGGGATACCAAGCGACGCACACGAGACGTTCGACCCCGCCCGGTGGTTTGGGGCGGAGGCCAACGGACGTATCTTGGCCATCCTGCGTGAGGCCCCAAGCGAGCCAGCGGCGATTGCGGGCTTTCAGCGGCTCGCGCGTACGCTCGTCTCGTGGTGGGATCAGGATGACGAGCACCGCCACGACATGCACGAGAGACGCCCGGAAAGGAACCATGACACTGAATCGGCACAGGCAGATCACCTGAAAAACTTCCTCCTCAAGACTTCCCTGGAGGCGGCCACCGCGATCCTAGAGCCCATCCTCGAAGCGGTAGACAAGCATCCGCGTGAGGTCCACTGGATTCTCCTTGGGCTCATAGGTGCCGAGGACCGCACTCCGAATACAAAGCAGTTCTGGTCACTTTGGGCACTTTTCGCGGACAGAGTGCGGCGTGCGAACTGGCTTGAATGGATCGACAATGAGCACCCTAGCGGCGACGAGATGATGTCAGCCATCTTCCTTGGAACCTGGTGGAAGGAAGAGGTTCGCCACTGGAGAAGCCTGGAGGGACACGCGGAGCACATTAATGCCCTGTTCGAGAACCTGCCTTTATCATCGACAGTTCTTGATGATTACGTCCGGTTCCTCTATCACGTTGGCGAGCAGTCTCTTCCTGGAGCGTTTAGCCGCATTGCCAAACGCCTCCAAGGAGCAGACCAAGGGCAGATGCTGAAGAAGGGGAATACTATCTTCCTGCTTGAGATCCTCCTGCAACGCCACGTGTACGGGAAGCCCTTGGAACTAAAGCGCCAGCCGGACCTGCGAAATGCTATCCTTGTGCTCCTCGATATCCTCGTGGAAAATGGCTCCTCGGCTGCGTTTCGTATGCGCGATGACTTCGTTACCCCCTTGCCGAGCCGCTAGCTGCGCCAGGGACTGTGTTGCCGGCAGGCGCGCCGTATCGTTGAGCATAAGACAAGAAGAAGACCAGCAAGCCCCGCCCGGTGTACCTTACGCCGGCGATGCTGGAGCTGTCGCGGAGGCTGATGGTTGTAAAATGCGGGCCGTCGGGCGCTGTCACTTTGAAGACCCGCCGTGATCCGCCTAGCCGCGGCTCGTCCCCATAGGACGCGCCACGGCCGGAGCGAATCGGTACGATGGCAGCAACGAGACCAGTTCATCCTTTGCAGTACGCGCGCAGTCGCCCGTGGCTGCGTTTCGAGAGGAGCATCATGAAGATCGGGGCCATGAACCATCCGGCGCGAGACCCGCTAGGCGAGATTGAGTGGATCGGCCAGAACGCATTCGATTTCGTGGATTTCACCCTAGAGCCGCCCGCCGCCGACGCCGACCAGATTGACCCGCGCGCCGTTCGTGCGGCCCTTGACCGCCACGGCCTCGGTGTCGTGGCACACACCGCCTGGTATCTGCCTTTCGGTACTCCCTTCGGTGGCGTCCGTGAGGCGTGCCTGGCCGAGTTTCTTCGGACGTTGCGAGTGGCCCGCGAGATCGGCGCCACCGTCATGAACGTCCACTACGGAAAGCCGCCGAGCTTCTTTTCCAAGGAGCAGGTCGTTCAGTGGCACGTCGAGGTCCTCTCGCGCTTGTGCGACAAGGCCGAGTCGCTCGGCATAACCATCGTGCTGGAACACCTGCCCTTCGCGGGGAGCGACCAGCTGGAGCACATTGTTGCCATCATGGAGAGCGTACCGCTTCTCCGCTTCCACATCGACAGCGGTCATGCGAAACTGGAGCGCGGCTACGACCGCTGGGACGAATACCTAGCGGCCCTTGGCGAGAAACTCCTGCACGTCCACCTGTCCGAAAACGACGGCTCAGCGGATCAGCACCTGCCGCCGGGGTCGGCCCCGCGCAGCTCGACGGACTGGCCCGAGCACATCCGGAAGCTCAAGGCCACCGGCTACGACGGGACGATCACCCTAGAAGTTTTCTCCCCGCATAAGGAGTATTTGTTCGCGAGTCGAGATTTGCTCATGAAGTGGTGGGACCAGGCCTAGTCTGCAAATCAGTCTAATTAGATGCGCGTCGGTGTATCGAACCGGACTGATCAGGCCTTGCTTTGGAAAGCGCGTGTGGACTGAACTTGCGTGAAACGGGGGGAGCGATGGATGCAGTTGATTTTCTGAATAGTGATATCGTCGATCTGCCCAAAACTCGGGTTGGGGACTATCCATCGTTCATGAACCGCCTGTTGGACGACTATGAGGCGCAGATCAGGCGAGTGATCACCCGCACCTTCATCGATCACACGATTAGTAATGAATTGCGACGGGTCGTGCCGCTCTCCGCTGATATTCGAAACGTAATCAGGTTGGCCGTCGGTGGTGACAGGGTAGCGGCATACAATCTGCTCGATACTGCTTTGCGCAATCTCGGACCTCACCTGCGCGCACTAATGCCTTCAGGCGATATGTCCAAGGTCATCAATCCCCTCTACCGGTTTCGTAACGCCGGGTCGAAGCCATTCTCCAGAGGAGGGCTATTCCATATTCCATTCTACCTCCGCCATCTGGTTGGGCCTATGCGGTATAGCGTTGCTGGTCTCCCATCCCTCTACCTCGGAGGCTCTACCCATGTCTGCTGGAGGGAGCTGGGATGTCCGGATCTAGAAAGTGTTGCGATTTCGAGGTTCCACGCCATCGACAACACAAAGCTGAGAGTTTTGAACTTCGGCCACAGACTTCCGGTCCTGGCAGCTTACGTCGCCAACGTCCCCAATGATTTTAGCGGGCCAACAAACGCCACTACGATGATTGCGGCCCACGTCGCATGCTGGCCCCTCGTCGCTGCTTGTTCAATCCGTGTCCCAAACAGGTCTGCGCCAGAACGCCCGGAGTATTTCGTTCCGCAGCTCGTGCTCGAGTGGATCACCAAGACGCATCAATTCCACGGCATCCGATATTTCTCGACGCATTACACCGAGTATCCGGACGATCCGAAGACGTATATGAACTACGTTTTCCCGGCGAGGACCAGTCCGACGGTAGGATACTGTCCTGAGCTCTGCGAGTTGTTTGAATTGACGGAACCCGTGCTTTGGGCTCAAGCAAAAGCGGCTCCGCCAGTGACAGTGCAGCGGCCCCAATACAAAACTCGCGGAGTTCTCGACGCGGCCTTGGAGGCAGAATTTGGGTGCGCGGAGGATGGGCTGCTAGGCATGCCCGTCGGCCGGCTTGTAAGCATTCCCGAGCAATTGCGATTGGACATTCGCTCGTCCGTACAGGCGCGAGCCTACGCTAGTTGGGAGAGCGACAATTGCGTACACGGCCGCGATTGGGCCCATTGGTTCCAAGCGAAAGTCACGCTGAGAATACCAGAGGACTTCATCATCTAGGACTCCAGCCTCAATCGGTTCTCCCAGACGTTCAACTCAGGGACACCACGGGGGACAGTGGTTTACATCATCCAGGTGAGAGGTCCTGAACCGGGGCCTTTAGCGCACGCCGGCCCAGGACGCAGCTGAAACCGTCAGCGGTTCGCGCCGTCACGGTTTCCCCTGCCAACGACGCGAAGCTGCGTGGGCGGATCATTGGTTGCGGGCAATCCCTCGCCTCCAGCCTGTTCATCGGGACGAAGACCCACGCGCTCGTAATCGGCGTCCGTCCAGGGCGGTAGCTCCTGGTGACTCTTCGGCCGGGGTTGGAAGTTCGGCACATCCGCGCGGGCGAGGCGGCGCACCGCGGCAATCTCCGAGCCGGGCACCGAGTGCGTGTAGGCCCCTGTGTAAGGCGTGATGAAGACACCGGCCACTCCCGTCTGCGGCGTCGGCGGCGGGAGTTCCATGAAGTACTCGGGCAGGAGCGCTCGCCGCCTTGCCACGTTCGTCGAAGTGCTACGTCCGCCGGGACCGACGTTCACGGTCTGCTCCTCGAACTCGACCTCTCCCACCAGCTTCGATGCCCAATCGGCGCTTACGTCACCGCCCATCCGGCAGAGCGCCCAGTGCCAGATGTTGTCGTTGATCTCGTTCGCGATGTGCTCCCCGACCGCGTCTTTTATCCCCGAGGGCGTCTGATATCCGCCGCAGAAACATGCCCCCTTTGAGCGGGCTGTCGTCAGAAACCGCGACAGGCCGTCCAGGTGTCCCAGTTCGCGAACCTCATCGACGATGAGCCAGGTGCGTCGAGTGGGGTTGTCGTGGCCCCCCAGGATCAGCTGGCAGGCCCGCGCGAATAGTGCGCGGTTGATCGCGTCCATCTGCACGCGGATCGAGTCGTCCTGGCCCAGGAGCAAGACGTACTCGCCTTTGATCCAGTCCTCCAGGCTCACCTTTTCGGTGGCGTGGTGCCAGCACGCGGCGATGGGGCGGTAGCGGCACAGCCAGTTGGCGATGGTGCTCCTCACATTGGCGAAGGTGTCGTCGGGCTCGAAATACAGCTCGACGAGCGGTGCGGTCTCCGGGTATCGCTCCAGACACTGCCGGAGCAGCTCCTTCCGCTCCATGATGAAAATGACATCCCGCAGATCCCATTTGCCGGGCGTGGCCCTCATGAGGAAGGTGAAAACCCCGGCCAGGAGCTGCTGGGATGCCATCGCGAAGAACGGCTGCTTGCTCTCCTTGTCGTCTGGGATAAGGATCGCCGCCATCTGCTGGGCCGTCGTGCGGCTTGTCACATCGGCCGCGAGATCCCAGGCACAGCCCCGCTTGTCGAGCGGGTGCAAGATGCGCACTTTTGAGCCGAGGCCGAGGCCGTAGAGGAAACTGAAAAGCTCCGTCTTCGGGTCGTACACAAGGGCTCGCTGGTCCGGCTTCTTTCCGATCCACACGAGCACGCTGGCCATGAACTGAAGCAAAAGATTTGTCTTGCCAGAACCCGTCATGCCCGCGGCGAGGAAGTGTCGGGGTCCGGATGACCACGGAAGCCGAACGCCTCCCCAGACGATTTCTGGCTCCGTCGGCTCGCGGTGTCGGGACAACTCCTTGCGTGCTTCCTTGTGGTTCTTGACACGCCGCCCGCGAATGACGGAGCCGGTTTGCTGAAAGAAGAACCAACGGCCGGCAACGTAGGCGAGAAACGCAAGGCCGGACGCCAGTGCCGCTGCGCTGAACGTGATCTGCTCCGCCGCGGTACTTTCAGCCGCTCCGTGAGACCCTGGGTCGGCGCGGAGGAGGTGAGATAGCACAAGGAACCCGACATACCACGCCAGCGCCGTGATAAGGTAAACCTCCAGAAGAAGGCCAACACCGCGAAGCTTCACGTCGGGCCGGCCGCCTTTGTCCGGCGTCGGCCCTTTCTCGTCAAACCGACAGAACCTCTCCAGAACTGGTTTCGCGTCCTTCTGAAGGTAGTAGCCAATCAGCGCCGCGATTACCACTGGTATCCCGGATTCCCAGGTAAGCGGCAGGGTGGACAATTGCCAACAAGCCCAGGCCGCGAATAACCAGGGGAGAACGAACCTCCCGGCCGCGGCCACAGCCGCCTTTAGTATCTGTGCCATAGTTGTCACCATTCGCTTTCTTGAATCGAGTGTCATGCGGTGGGGCAGGGCGCAGCCCGCACCGCCTTTGTGTTACGGTTCGCGGCTGAACGTAAGCCGCGTCCCACGAATCCCAGGGGCTAGCAGGCGGTCGAGGATCTCGTAAGACCACCGATCCTTCCCCAGGAACGAGACCTTCCCCAGCTCGATGGGTGTTCCTGCCTGGTAGAACTGGAGGAAGCCGTCCGCGTCCACGTCAAACGACCCACTCGCGATCGCAACGCGCGAGCGCTTGCCATTCGGTCCCAGAATGTAGGTGGACTGCGAGCAGGTGCCTGCTTTGCTGAAGCGAACCACCGTCACGTACCGCACACCATCGATGGTTACGGGGGATGACCAGGAACCTCCGGAGAGCAACCCGAGAAACTTCTTGGCCCCGGAAGCGTCCGGCGGCGATGGTTCCTTGCCCTTTGCCTTGGCGGCTCCGCCGAGCTTCTGCCTGATCTCCGGCGTCTCGGAGTCCGAGAGGAGATTCTCGATTCCGCTGCGGAGTTCTTCGGCAAAAGCCTTGCAGCGCACTCCGTGCTTCTTGAGTCGTCCGATGAAGACCTCGCGTTCCGCGTCGCTCATCGGGCCGATACCGAGGGCCTCCAGGAGACGCTCAAGGAAGAGGTTCCCTTCCTCGATGCCCTCTTTCTTCGCCTCGGCACCCGAAGGCATCGCGATCTTCCGGCCCCGCTCGGCCGCGGCTCCGGCCTTTCGTTCATAGGCCTTTGCCAGCTGCTCGTAATCCTCCCGCACTTCGTCCGACCGCGCCTTCGCGGCGTATGCCTTGTAGAGGCTTGCTACCTCACGGTAGTGCGCAGACGCCTTCTTCAACGCGTCCTTGAAGCTGTCCAGACTCGTTTCCATCTGTTTCTCGTCGGCCTGCAGCTTCTTCGCCGCGGCGAGGAGCCGACCGGCCTCGTCGCGGAGCGAGCCGTCCGAGTAGCTCCGATCCGCGACCGTAAAATCTACCTGGCACTTGTCCAGGCGTTCTGCCACCTTCGCCCACTCCCGCTCCGCCTCGGTCAAGCGAAGGGTCGTCTCTTTTGCAAACTGGATCGCGGGCTCGGGGAGCTTGTCGCCGCCGGCGTCATCGCCGGCGGAGAGTCCCTGGCTCCCGAGAGCCAGGAGACAACTGGCGGCCAGGGCCGCCACGGTTACACATCGCACGTAAATCTCCTTGCCGCCCTCGGCGGCTCGTATCGAAAGGATGCCCCTCCTTGCGCGGAGGAGGGGCGGGATGATCACCACGACTCGTCACTTCGAGCCGGTTCCGGTTTTTGAGCCGGCTTTCAACTTGTCCCGGAAGAGCTCTAGCTGCCGCTCCAGCTCGTCCGACCGTTCGGTGTGCTTGCGGAGCACCGCCATCAGCTCCGCGTAGCGACCGCCATCCTTGCCTGACAGCCCCGGCAGGGCGTCGAGCGTTTTCGTGAAGTCCTCCAGAAAGGTCAGCTCCTCCCGCAAGAGTTCTGCCACCTTCTTCGAGCCCTGGTCCAGGCCGAGATCCTTGGCCCGCTGCTCCGCCTTCTGCGCGAGTTCCTCCCAGATGTCGGCGCTTACGAGGTATCGCTTCTTGATGACGGCAAACTTCATGGTCTCCGCCTTCTCCCGCATCGACTTCGCGGCCGCGCGGTAGTAGGCGGGAGCCTTGCGAAGAGTGTCGTCGAGTCCCTCGCTCGCCTTGCTCCACTTGTCGTGGAGCGCAAGGAGGTTTCGGCCGCTCTCCAGCAGCTTCTTGCAGTAGGCGCGGAAGGCCTCCAGGGACTGACCTTCCGGCAGCACGTTCAGCGAGGCGGGGTTGTACTGCCCGACCGCCTTTTGCAGCTTCTGCGTGAGCTCGTTCCACTCCTGCTCATCCCGGTCGAGTTTCTTCGCGGCCTTTGCTGCGAGTTCGAGTTCCGGTGACGAGACTTCATTCGATGATTTTCCAGGGGCGGCTTCGTCGGCAAACGCCGCCGAGCTGCCGAGTCCGATCACTATCGCCAAAAGGGCCACGCGGCCCTGCAAACCCGTCATTGCTACTTTCCCCATCAAAAGACAGAAACCTGGTAGCCCGACCGCCGGGCTACTTCTTCAGCCGGTTGAGTCGCTGCGCTTCCTGCCACAGCCACGGCGTCTCTTCTCCTTCCCCTTTTGGCTCGCTCCGGTGGGTCGTCGGTGCGCCAGTTTCTCCGGGCCGCACCGACTCCGTGCTTCGCGGCCAGCGAACGAGTGCGAACAAGAGCAGTAGGATGGCGAGGACGCACGCGACCGTGATCCAGACCTTTCGCGGCACGCGAGTCAAGGCAGACCGCAAACGCTCCGGTACGGTCAGGAGGCTCTGGCCCCACGCCTGGAAGTTCAGTGCCCGGTAGTAGAAGAACCGCAGCCTCGTCCCGACCTTCTTCCACTCCTCCTCCGCCTGGTCGAGCACCTGGACCCACTGATCCGCTGTGGGACGATTTGCCGGGTTCTTGTGCCCCGCCTCAAAGCAATCCCGCATGAGACGCTGGATGTGCGAGGACAAACTCTTAAAGGGTGGTGCCTGCCGCCTGGGCAGGACAGGACCCGTCCGATTGTTGCTGTAGGGCCAGTGGCCCTGGATGATCCGTTCTTTGATGGGCGGGCGTGCGCCGCTGCCGATGTAGCGAGCAGCGAACGGATGATTGCCGTCCATGAGGAGGCGAAAGATTAGGACGCCTAGGCCGAAACAGTCGTGGTGCGGGTGACGATCGAAGTCGCGATACACCAGGCCAGCCTGGAGGATTTCCGGCGGCATGAAATCGTCCGTTCCCACCTCGCAGCGGAAAACCCGCTGCGCAGTCCGCACCTGAACGGAGTCCGTATCGACCACGGCCACCGAGGCGTCCGGACCAACGAGGATGTTCTCGCCCTTCAGATCGCCCACGACGTAGCCGTGGCGGTGGAGGGCGCTCACCGCGACGGCGACGTTCTTCGCGGTGAGGAGGAGAAAGGCATGATCCGCCCACCGTGGCCGCGTGCTCGTGTCATACACCGTCGAGAGCGTCACCTTGTCCTTCGCATACGGCATGACGTAGCCGACGCACTCCCCGCTCGCCGTCATCAGTCGATCCAGCGGCCAGGCAAAGAGGACCGGAGTGCCCCCGCTGACAATCGGCGGGTCGTCCATCATGGCCTTGAGCTTTTCGGCCCGCTCTCGACTGGGCTGTGTGAAGACCTTGGCGACCAGCCCAGGCTCGCCCGTAATGGGATGAATACTCCCTTCTCCCCCCTGGCTAATCGGAGGGAGAAGGGAGGTTTCAGTGCCCTTCCTTTCGAGGAAGAAGCGCATGTCTTACAACTCCATGTCGTAGCGCTTGGTGTTGGGCAGCTTCACCCGGTCACCCGGCTGCGACCGGGACACTTGCTTCAGGCTCTCCGCCAGCCAGGCGAACATCTTGCGGTAGTCGTAGCCCTTGAGTTTCAGCGGCGGACGCACGGAGAGGTGAGCGAGTTGCTCCATGTCCGCGCCTTCAACGCCCACGGCGAAGAAGGCGATTCTCCGGGCCGAGTTCGGATCCTCCTCGCCTTGACGGATGCGGCGACGAGCTTTCTCCAGCAACTCGGCCGAATCCGTCGGCTGTCCGTCCGTCACCATGAAGATCCACGGCCCGTAGGTGTCCTGGTCGCGCTTCTCGGCCCGCGCCAAGCCCTCTTCGTGCAGGGCGTAGGCCCGGAGGATGCCCTCGGCCATCGGCGTGTGGCCCTTGGCCTCAAGCGTCGGCAGCTGGAACTTGTCCACCGGAACGAAGCCCTGTACGACCTTGACCTCTCCACCGAACGTGATGGTTGCGATCCTCAGCAGGCCGGCCGCATACTGGTCCTTGAGGATTTCCTGGGGCAGAGTGGAAGCGGCCCCGTTCAGTTCTTCGATCTTGCTTGGGTGTTCCGACTCCGGCACGGGCTCGCCCATCGAGCCCGAGATGTCGAGGAGCTGGACGCAACCCAGCTCCCGATCGGAACTCCCGGTGTGGCGCCGCGACGCCAACTCTTTCAACTTCCGCAGTTCAGCGGTCATTGCTCAAACCTTTCGCGTCAAAAGAACAGGAGGGAGAAGGGAACCTCAGAAAGGGGCCGGCTGCTGCTGGCCCAACGCTTTCGAGTCTTCGCCCTCCTTCTGCTCTTTACCCGGCGGCGAGACTCGCCCTGGGAACGGTTCTCCGGATGCAGGCTAGCTCTTGCGTCTTCGCGGTCTGCCGATAGGGGAGTCTCACCGGCGCCTTGCTACGGTCACGGAACGCTGCCGCACCCGGGCTCGCCCCACTCGGGTCCGGCCGCCTTCTCGACGCATCGTGCCGCCCCACACGGTTCCGAGTAAAATGGGAGCGGAGCAACCTCGTCCGCCCCGCGGAGGGTTCGGCCATGTCCCTGTCTTTCGAGCCAGTGCCGCCCCAGCGAATCCTCGTCGTAGACGGCTACGTCGAGGCCGCCAAAGAAATGGCCGGTCAGCTCAGGAAGATGGGGCACACCGTCGAATTCGCCCTCGACGGGCAAACTGCCCTCAGAATTGAGCCGACTTTCAAGCCGGACATCGTGATCATCAAACTGGACCTGCCGGGGATGGACGCCATCACCGTCGCACGCTCCCTTCGGGCGCAAGCGAATCGGGACTTAATACTGGTGGGTGACCGCGGCTCGGACGAAGACTACGCGCGCGCAAACCAAGCGGGATGTTTCAACAGCTACATGCACTGGCTCAAGAGCATGCCTTTTATTCAGTACGGTTCAGAGATGCGAAAACTGGCAAACCAATCTCCGGAAGACTGGGTGCGCTTTGAGCTTCTCACCTACCCGAAGGAAGACAAGGGAGACTTCGTCAACGGTGTGCTCACGGAGGGCACCGAACGGTTTGACCCGGCCGAGTTGGCTCCCTTGATTCCGGACGAGTTGCTTCGTGAAATACGAAGGTTGGTAGAATCCCCAGCCGACTTGGCGCGCTTACCGGTCCGAATCCCTTACGACCGGGAAGATATGCTGAAAGCCGCTTCCCGATGGTTCCGATTCTTCAATCCGTGAGCTTTCCGGACTAACATCGTCCGTCCCGGACTCGTTGCTTGCTATCGTTTCTGGCGTGTCGCGTCGAGGAGTGATTCCCCCAGGGAAGGGCATGGGTCACGGCCACTCAGGAAAATGAACTGGCCCCCGTCTGCACTCCGCAAACAGGGGCCAGGCGAACCTTCCAGGTCCGGCTGACAGGCTGCTTTCGGGCTGCTCGGCCCCGCTGCCGGGGCTTCCTGCGGCCCTGCTTATTTCGCGCGGATGTGCTTCAAGCCTTTCGTCAGGCTGTGAGCATCGATCCGAGAGTTCTTCACGTATTCGTTAATGTCGTCTTCCGCGATCCGTATGGTGCCCCGGCCAGTGCCCAGCCGAACGTGCGGCAGTCGCCGCTCGGCACAGAGGAGATACACCAGAGCCTCGGAACAACCGAGTCGTGCGGCGGACTCGCGAACGGTGAGGAGTTTCATGACAGAGCACGTCCTGACGCATCATCACCAGCGGGGGTGAGCGCCGCGCCTGACTTCCCAGCGGCACCCTCGACCTCTAGCCGCACCTTCTTCCCGAGGCAGCCCCAGCACCACGGCCTCGGGTCGTGAGCCGCCTTGTCGCTCACCAGGAACACCTCGTTTTTCTCTTTCCGGCACCAGGAGCATGTACCCGGACATACTCCCTTGAACGTCACACTAACCATGATTGGCCTCGTTTCACAGCGATTGAAGGGCGATCGGGCCGGTCGTTTCCAACTCGGGGGAAGACCCCTCCGGCCTCTCTACTTTCTTCCCCTTGTGCCGCGACACCCTGGGAATGCCGGACAGCACCGACGCCTTGCGGCTACCTCAGTTCCGGGCTTCGACCTTCCCGATATGAACGATCCGTAGCTGACTCCCGTGGACGGCATCCGTGAGGCGGAACGGGATCTGCCACAGCGGCTGCGCGGCCTTCATGTCTGGCGGCGAGGGAGCCTCCCTCCTGGCAAGGAACTCCGACCAGAGCGTCTCCTGCTCGGCCGTTTCGCTGGCGGACTCGATGTGCCCCGCCCTGGCGTGGTGCCAGAGGCTGACCTCGAATGCCCAGGCAAACATGCTCGTACCGAGCGGGTAAGTGTTACCGTGGTTGTCAACGATTGCGACGTTGCCGTTTCGAGTACCCGAAATCCATCACGTCCCAGAGTGTGATCTCCATTCCTTCACCGCCGGCCTGAAGGAGGAAGATCAACCACTCCGAGGCCGGTGCAGCCGTGATGCAGAAATGCGGGCTGCCAATGCCTTCGATCATGTTGTTCTCCCCTGAGTCGTCATTCCCCTTTTCCCTGTCGTCCCAAGACATCGTGGGCACCTGGCGCTCAGCATGCTTTCTTGCTCAGGTCGCGAACGAACTGGTGAGCGCGGCCAAGAAGGAGTTCGAGACCCCGAAGGTCTCGCTCCGAGAGCACGAGATCGACCAGGTCCGCGCCTTCGTCTGCAGTGTCTTCAACTAAGGCCCCTTCACCGCGTCGTGTCGCGGTGTAGGCGTACCCGACGATCCGCTTTTCGTCACAGTAAATCGTGACGGCGTGCCGCGCGCCTTGCTGGTGTTCCAACGTGCCCGGCTCGACCTTGCTGACGGCGATCGCCCAGCGACCGGCGCTCAGCGTGAATAGCTCTTCCACGGCGTTCTCCTTCGTACCAGAATGCGAGAGGGGCGGCCGGGTCGCCCCGCCGCCCCTTCTTCTTTTTCCCCCTGGCATTGGATAGCCTGGGGAGGAATCGTTCGGCACTACTCGGCCTGCCGGATAGTCAGCGTGACCAGCTCGCCCGGCGCGCCTGGCATCTCGTCCCACGTGACGCCATCCAGCTCGCGGCCGGCGGCCTTGACGTTACGACCTGACCACTGCTTGAAAAAGAATTTCACGCCGGCGGCCACGCACTGGTCTCGAATCGCTCGCGCCCAGTCGGCCTCCATCGGCCTGGCCCGCGTGCCGCTCTCGCCGCCCACGATCACCCAGTGGATGCCGGTCAGGTCCAGGGGGCCGAGGTCTTCAAGGAGGGGTTCGACCGACAGGAACCGCACTGCCGCGGGCGCCTGCCGCAGGTGTTCGACCCGCGGCAGGCCGTGGCGTCGGTTTTCGACGCTCGTTCCCCACCAGACGTGCGGTAGCTCGGCGAACTCTCGCAGCGCGCCGGTTAGCAGCTCCCGCAGCCGGTCGGCTCGCTTGGTCAGGACCTGGTAGGTGTGCCAGTCGGCCTTGGCCATCATCTCGCACACCTTGCGGATGTCCTCGACGGCCAGGTTCTCGTGGAAGAGGTCCGACATGCTGTTCACGAAAATCGTCTGTGGCGTCTTCCAGCCGAGAGGGTCGGGGAGGGCCTCGGGCACCAGCACGAGCTTCCCGTTCCAGCGACCGTCGGGGCCGATCACGTCGATGTAGTGACGCTTGCGGCCCGGCTCCTTGCCTGCGGCCAGGTCGGCCAGGGCCATCGCTTTCAGCCGCCGGGCCATCGTCATCGCGTAGCAGTTGTGGCAGCCCGGCGAGATGATCGAGCACCCGAGAATCGGGTTCCAGGTGCGCTTGGTCCATTCAATCTTCGAGTTCGTAGCCATGATACCTTTCCTTCATTCTTCGTGAGGGACAAGCCGGCCTGGCCGGTGCCACGGCCGCCCTTCCCGGAATTACTGTTGGAGGAGTCGCTCGGTCTCAACCGCTGAGCATCGAGGCTCCCTACATTCTCTTCCCCAGGATCGCAAGAAACATGGGAAGGCACTTCTTCCTCCGCCAGCGACAGCCCCCCTATCTACCGACGAGCAGGCCCCTGTCCACGATCGCGCGGCCGGGGGCCTGTTGAGCTTTCTGGGTTCGACAACCGCCAACTGTGGAGGCATCACGGTCGGCTTCAGCGATAGAGTCCACCTCGCAGCGGCTGCTGCTCCCTGGCAGCTTGCTGGACAGGGAGAAGGTACTGCCATTCCCCTGTCCGAATCAGCAGGGGGCTTGGCCGATCCGGGCGTCGTCGGACCTTCTTTTCCCGCAGGGGGCGGAGCCCAATAGCACTTAGTTTTCTTGCTCGACTCCCGCATCGGGCGGTTTTCTGCGATGTGGAAGTCGGGCTCTGATTGCGAGAGCGAGCATCTTTTCGAGGAGTTGCGTCCGTTCGTCGCGGGTCCTGGCGGTGAGGAGGAGCGGAGTGGCTTGCCGGACAATGGCAAGGGTTTCCGAGAAGCTGAAAGAACGGGCAGGAACCCGAGTCCGAGCTGCAGCTGCGGCAATGAACGCGTGAACGAGATTGTAGGCAGCTATCCCGAGCAGCAATTCTTTTGCGAGCATCTCGGGGCTCTTGGCTGAAATATGGTCGAGGTTGACGGTCTTCTTCAGGGTTCTGAGGTCGGTCTCGAGTCTCCACCGTAAAGCGTACATTTCGAGCACCTTTACTGCAGGATCGGGGAGCGTCGTGAAAACGATCAGATCAGCCCTTTTACCATCCCTGGTCGCAACAGTTTGACAGATGACTCGCCCCTCGACGCTGGCTCCCGCTGGAAGATGAGGATACTTCCTGCGTTCGTCCGAGGAAGGTTGCCAAGTGACTGCTATATCGGTCCCCGAACTAACTTTACTCCGAGCGACCTTGTCTGCTCGATTTCCGGTCAGGCGCACGAGCACGTCCCTTCCCGAGGAGGTTATATCGAACACAGAGACGAAGATCCCAAAATTCCTATCTCCCACGACAACTGCATCTTCCGGGAGTCGAGGAAGCAACTCGCGGCACAGCTGAGCCTCTGTCATCACGGCCGGTCCCATGCAAGCTCCGTAAGCAGGTCGAGCGGCGTAACCAGTCAGCAAATCATGCGCCACGACAACGTGCAGAATTCCACTGTTGCTCGACCCACATTGATTCTGCGATGGCGGATAGCGCCGTTTGACCGACGGGGTAGAACTGAGTGCGATTGTCGTACCGTCAACGGCAAAGAGGGCTCGCTGCCCTTCGCAACGCGGCGCTCTTTCGATGAGCTTCTGGAACACTCGATCCGTGATGGCGACAGCAGCAGAAACGCTCAGGCGAGTCCGAGCTTGGCTGTAACCACCGGTCTTCTCGGAAATTCGCCTCTCTTTGACTCGTTTGCTACCACCGCTCAGGGTAGACCACTTTCCCAGTGCCGTCCCCTTCATGACGGTGGACAAGCTGATGCCTCCCTCCAATCGCTGCCACAGCAAAAGCCACACGACCAAGGCAGTCGAAAAAATCCCGCCTCGCCGACAATCCCCATCTAACTTTTGGAGAAACTCACTCGGTAACAACTTCCGATAGAGCCGAAAAATCCCTTCGATATCCATGTCGCAACACCAATCGTTGATCGCGACCACCCTAACGGAGACAGCCTCGGGTAGATACCCCCTAATATTGTAGATTGTTCTAGATGGCTTAGCTGAAAAAACTAAGTGCTATTGGGCGGAGCCCCTGGGCGGCACACCAATGCTCGACCGACGCTCCCTCGTGAAGGTTCTGGCACAGCGAATCAGTCGCGCACACGAGGTAGAGGAGATCCTCCAGATCCACATCGGATGGGTCGAACCGGGACACGTCGCCGTGGGCCAGCTCAATCGTATCGCCGCCCGCAGGAGCGAACGCCGCCCGCTTGTGGTAGGGACAGAACACGAAGCGAACGGCCTGCACATCGTCACAAGAGGTTTCCACGACAAGCAGCGGCTCCGGGTGCCCGAACGCCTCCGGCTCGATCCTGCTCACCACGGCGGCCCAGCGTCCGCCGCTTAGCTGCAACAGCTCTTTCATACTTTGCTCCTTCTCGGGGGTCGCCCGAGCCGGCTTCCCAGCTCCACGCATCCTCTTCCCCGCCGAACCGCCGCGTCGCGGGAAGAACGCATCGGCGGTTCACCGCACTTCCGCGCCTTGCCGCCATGCGGCCTGCCCCCTTCGCCCTCACGCTCCTGAATCGAATCGGCCCCCGCGTGCGGTAAGCACGCAAGGGCCGGTAGCTCTTCAGGTCAGGGCCGCGGTCCACGGTCGGCGCCGTTGCGGACCACGCCCCGCCAAGCCGTTCACTCACCCGATGCGCAGGAAAGGAACGTCTCTCGTTCGACGATGAACGCCCCATCGGGAAGGTTGATCACCAGGGGTCGCTTCCGGCCTGGGGTCATCTGCCCCGTCACCTCGCCTCGATGGGACTGCGGCCTCGTACCCCACAACGAACACCACAATTTGATGGCCTCGCCGTACAGAACGTGCAGGCAGAGGCTTTCGGTGGCGGTGGCGAGGAACCGAAGGTTATCCAGGTCCACCCGCGAAACGGAGAACCCGAGATGGTTGGCGAACATCGGTGCGAACCGCGGATCGGCCAGGTTCTTCGGCGGCGGACCGTATTCGTCTATCTCTTCCGAGAAGTACGAGACCTGCTCGTAGAACTTGCCATCACATTGGTATTCCACGTCGAGGCGAATGCCCGTGCCCGGGTTTCGTTTCGGGTCGGCTTTGGTCACTCGGACTGACCAGCGGGCGGTCCTGATCACACACAACTGTTCCACGGCTTCTCCTTTCCTATGAGGGTTCAGGCCTCGGCAGAGCGACCTCGCCGGCTACTCGATCCGTTGCGCCAGAGTGGTTCGAGTCTGCTTAGCCTCTCTTCCCTGGCGCTCCAGCAGGTCGTGGGAAGGGTTTTTCTGCCTGCTTCGCTCCATCTGCTTGCGCAGGTCGCGCAGGTCTTCCCCGGCTTCCAGCGTGCCGAGGAAGAACCGCGTCGTGCCCCGCGCGCGAGACGCCTGGACGTAGGACACCTCCCTGTCCTGGCTCGGCCCGCCCACCCTACCAGGTCTGAATGAACATTTCCTTTTCTGTGCGGAATACCAGCGGCCTTCGCTGCCTCCAGCTCTTCGGCGCCTTTTCGCCGCCGGGAAGCCTGCCCTTCCGGAACCAGTCCTTTACCGACCCGCCCTCAAGGAGATGGCGGCTCAGGTCCTGGATTTCGGACACAAACAGCCGGACAAGTTCGGCCTCGCGCTTGCCCACGGAGCACGCCAAGACATCCGGCAGGGGCCTCATTAGGGTATCGATCACGATCTTGGTACAGCCGTCCCGCTCGTCCTTCAGCGCACGGAAGGAGTACGAGACCTCACACTGGCTGTCCCGAAAGATTGTCACTTGGACGTTGAAGCCCCGGGGCATGTCCCCGGCGGGCTCGCGTTTCGTGAGCAGGGCCGACCAGCGGTCGGCCCAGGCCTGGCAGAGCGTTTCCACTGCTCCTCCTTCGGTAAGAGGTTTTAAGGCTAGGGCGGGGAGGCTTTGCCACTTACCCGATCCGCTGAACGAGCACGGTTCGAGACCTCCCGCCACCATCTCTTCCCCTCCTCTCCAGCAGGTCGTGGGAAAGATCCTTCTGCCGGCTGCGCTCCATCTGCTTGCACAGGTCGCGAAGGTCTTCTCCTGCTTCCAGCTTGTCGAGGAAGAATCGCGTCGTTCCCCGCGCCCGCGACGCCTGGACGTAAGACAGTTCCCTGTCCTGGCTCGGCCCGCCGAGCAGCACGAAAGCGTGCTCCGTAGTAATGCCCTGCGCTTTATGGGTTGTGATGGAGTAGCCGAGCTTGAGGTGTGAGTATTTCTTGACCGGCACCATCACGAGCTTCCCCTGGTCCAGTTTCACGGTCAGGATTCCGTTCTTCACGTCCACCTCGGTGACCGTACCGAGCGAGCCGTTCTGCACCCTGTACCATCTCGAGTTGCGGGTAAAGAGCACCCGATCGCCGCGGTGGAAGTCAGACCCCTCGACGCTCAAGGCTTGCTTCCCCAGGCCGCCGGCCAGCATCCGCTGCGTCTGCGCCATTCGGTTCAGCGCCGCTGCATCCTTATTGGTGGAAGCGAGGATGAGGTTATCTCGCGGATTGCTTTCGCCTTGCTTTTTCCAGGACGTGATGAGCGTCCGCATGGCTTCGTTCCTGTCCTCCCCGATCGAGACTAGGCCGCGGCGGGCGTACTCCCGAAGCGCCGCCTGCGCCTGGCCGGAGGCGATTTGCTTTACCGCCTCGCGTGCCCAGCCATCCCGCTGGCGCTGGATTTCCGTAAGCGTCGCACGGCCCAGGCGGTTGCCGAGTGAGGCGAAGGGGCCGCCAGCGTCGATGGCCTGGAGCTGCCTCTCGTCTCCGACCAGAACGAGTCGAGCCCCGGCTTTCAGCGCCTCCTCGGTCAATCGCTCCATCTGCCGCGTGCCAACCATTCCGGCCTCATCGACGACAAGCACCGTCTTTGGGGGAAGGCGAACCGGCTCGGCGAGCGAACTCCACTCCAGTGCCGCCTCTCTCAATCGGGTGAGATTTGGCCTCAGCGAGTCCAGCGGCCGAACACCGAGGGTGCCCGGGTAGCGGAGTTCGGGTGCGCCGATGAGTCGGGCCAGCGTCATGCTTTTGATGCCTGCGCCCTCCTCTAGCCCCTGGGCGGCTTTTCCGGACAGGCAGGCCCCGATGACCTGGAATCCCTCGCGCTCGAACGCGTCCCGCGCCGCTCGGAGCATGGAGGTCTTCCCGGTCCCGGCCATGCCCGAGATTACCTGGATGGAGTTCTTGGATTGCGTCACATGCCGGAGTGCTTGTTTCTGCTCCTCCGACAGCGTGCCTTCGACCGAGCGGATCGTTTTCTCGGCCAGGGCCTGCGAGGGCAGGGCGTTCAGCTTCTCCGCCTGGCCGAGCATCTTCTTTTCGAGCGCGTGCATCTCGCGCGTCGTGTAGTGGGTCTCGCCGTGCGACTCCCCGACGCGGACGAACTCGGGCGACCGGGCGAGCGCCTCCTTCACCCGGACTCGAAGTGCCGACGCCGCGACGCCCACGGTCTGAGCCCAGACGGCGGAGTGACGCACCAGCTCTCGTTCCGAGAAATGACTGGTTTGCTTCGTGATCGTGAGCGCCGCGAGCCGGATGCAAGCATCCGCTCTCCCGGCGAGGTCGTGCCGAGGTCCCTGCTGCCCTAGCAGCTGGTCTACCTCCGCCGCCGTGAAGCCGTGCTCGCGTCCGACCTTTTGCCAGGTGTCCAGCAGCTCGCCGCGCGGCAGGTGTCCCTTTCCCGGCCTCGTCGCGAGGGTCAGTTTCTCGGCGACCTGCGCCCCACTCACGCCGGCCTTGGCCAGAGCCTCTTCCACCTGCTGACGCCGTTTCGAGAATTCCTCCGCCAGACTCTCGGGCACCCCTTGCACCTCGAACCAGGTCTTCTCGCGCTCCAGGACGACGCCCAACCGCTTTTCCAACTGGTTGGCCAACTCAGCTCGGTAGACCGCCCCGGCCGCCATCTTGTGGGCGTAGAGCGGCTGGCTGACGATCGTGCCGGTGGTTCCGTCCGCCCGCACCCCTACGTTCATGACGAGGCAGTGCGTGTGGAGCTGAGGATCCTGGGCCCGGCTCGTACCATGCTCGAACGCCGCGACGACCAGCTTTGTCGTCTCCCGCTCCCTTCCGCCCTTGCCCCGGCGAGTGCAGGCCGCCGCGTCCTGGAGGTAGTCCAGGGCCGCGCGGACCGCCTCGGCCTGGGCCTCCTGGATCGCCTTCCGTACCTCCGGTTCCCCCTGGCACCAGATCACCGTGACCGACTTCGGGCAACTGAAGCTGAGGTCCCAGCCGGGTTGGTGTCGAACCCCGCCGCCACCTTGCACCAGTTCGTCTCGGCCGTCCGGTGAAAGCCCCGCCAGCAGGTTCTTGCAGGCTTGCTCCTCGACCCGCCCCGTGAGCCCCAGGAGGCTGGCCCCGTCGCCGAGCCAGTAACCCGGCGGCTCGCCGCCCTTCAGGTAGTAGTCATCGCGCGCGAGGGCCAGGTAGTAATTGCCCTGGCCCCCCGAGAGTGCGGAGATCGATAACATCGTAGTAGCCCTGCATTCTCGCGCCGGATTAGTTCGTGCTGGGCTCCGGCCGCACGATCACCGGCACCCTGATGACCACCACCTTCACCCCGGCATCCTGCGCGTCAGCCTCCAAACGTCGCTGCACTCGCTGGCATTCGTCGCAGACGATCCGGTTGAAGGCAAAGAACTCTTCGACAGCGGGCCACTCATCGTGAAGCTCGTCGGCCCGTGCCCGCTGCGCCAACTCTCGCCCGAGTAGCTTCAGGCGGATCGCTTCTACCTCCAGTCCGGCCAGCCGCCTCTCGACCTCGTTAAGCGTGCGGAGCAGGATTCGCTCCGTCGCCTGATAGCGGAGCCGGACTCCGCCGAGCGGCCCCTCCTTCCTGTCCTTACCCATAACCCCTCCGATTTGCGTTTGACGATCTGAATTCAAGCCCCGCCGCCGCTCTTGCCGGGCAGCGGGGCCGTCCCGTGTTTCCCCAGGAAGCCAGGCTTGCCTGGGGATATCGGCGTGATTTCGTTTTCACGAAAGGTCTTCACGCACGAAAGCCTGTGCCTCTTCAGGGCTTGCCTTCCCGGCATCGACAAGGAGCGCGACCAGCCCGATCTTCCAATGCTCGTGGAGCAGCTGGACGAGCTGCCGGAGTTCGCGAAGCTCCTCAAGCACCAGCTTCACCTTCTCATCATTCAGTGACTCTTCCGTGATCTGCCGCAAGCACTCGCTCCGCGTTACGCCGCGCTTCTCCGTCTCCTCGTCGAGACGCTTGAGCAGGACCGGCTTCAATCGGACTCCGACCGTCGTCATCGTGTCTTTCATGATCCACCTTTGATTTGAAACCAGCTCGGCCCGGCCACACCTGGCCGAACCGAGCAGAAACCTCGCCACCCAACCGCGTCACGCCGCGGCCTTCAGAAGCGTCGGCGAGCACCACGGGCGAAACACCACCACCGCGGACGGGAACGGGGCACTGTTCTCCGCGCCGCTGAACCGAAGCCGCCCACGCACGAAGCGGATCTCCGCCGCGTCCAGCACGAAGCTGTGCCACCAGGCCGTGTCCGTTCGCGCCGGCAGCAGGCACACCACCGTCGCCCCTTCCTTCGCCGACTGGAATGCCTTCGCCACCCACTTGCCGATCTCCCGGCCATAAGGCGGGTTCATCCAGCAGACGCCCCGCCACTCCTGCTTGAGGCCATCGACGGCCGGCGTAAAATACCGTGGGCACTTCGCGTTCTCAGGAAGGGCACACACGTCCAGAGTGAAACCGAATTCGCTATCGAGTCCGTCGAAGAAGGCCTGCGGCGTCTCCCACAAGCACGTCCCCGATCGAAAATGAACCGCCAGCTTGCTCCTTTGCCACGCCGGGTCCGTTTTTGCCCGGCGGCTCGTACTACCCTTCGGGCTCGACCTTGGCCGTCGCCCGCCCGTTTCGGACCGTTCCATCACGAACCTCTGCCTTCTTGCGAGATGACTGAAAGGCAGCCTGTTGCCCGTTATCTGTCGCTCCGGGCACTCGGCGGCTGCCTCTCGCTCTTCCCCACATTCAGGCAGCCGCGTGGTAAACGAGTTTGCGTCCGGCCGCTCCACGCGAGGCTCAAGGCCCTGGCGTTGATTAGCGGCCGTACTTTTGCGAGCATGACGGCAGGAGAGAATCAGACATGCACGAGCGAGAGCAGAAAGAACCACAAAACGTCTGGGAAGAGTTCGGCCTGACCAGGCCGCGCTACGAGGACGAGCGGAACGCACCTCCGGTGGACCGGGAGTTGCTCCGCGCGTTGGTAGAGAAACGACTGCCGGAGGAGGAGCGGCGGGAGGTTTACCGCCTCACGTTCCGATTCCGATCGTGGGCGGAGGCATTGGCCGAGCTGGATGCCGAGACGCTGAAAAAAGAGATGGGCGGGCCGAGAAGCTCCATTCGTTTATGGGATGGGGGCCAGTAGACAAGGCCCCGCGTCCGAGCCGACCAGTTTCGCAGACGGATGAGCGTCTCTGACCTTGACGCTCATCCACGAAACCTCTTCCTTACCGCTCACGCAGCCCCGTTCAGCCGCATTTCGATTGCATTCCTTGCCTTTTCCACGGCGTACCGGACCTGCTCGAAGGTGATGTCGAGTTTCTCGGCGATCTCGGGGTAGTTGTACCCCTCCATCGCCGAGAGCCGCATCACCGCTTGTTGCCGTGGATCCTCCAGCCCGTCGATCAGCATCGCCACGTCAAGCCGGAACTCCATCTCCACCAGGTCGGCTGCGGCTCGCTTGTCCTCGTGCCTCTTGTGAGCCTTTTCCGTGCCGCTCTCGCTGAAGCACTTGACGGGGACGACCCTTTCCTCACGCTCCGGGTCGTACCGCGATTTGAAGCGGCTCTCTCCCAAGAGATTCCAGGCCGCTCGGATCGCGGCGTACACGACCTTCATCCGCCAGTAGCCGCCGACGTTCTTCCCGAGGTCACAGTCGTCCGGTGTCGCTCGCAGCCGGCGGTCGAGGACAACAAACGTCTCAGACAGCCATTCTTCCCGGAGGTGCGGGTCTTTCCGCAGCTGCGCCCACCAGAGCTCTGGCGTCCGTGACCCTTTCGCTGTCCTGAGTTCGTTCTTGTCTGTGACCTTCTTCAGAAGCCCCAGCACGAAGGGACTTCGCAGTAGCTGCCCAGCCTTCTCCTCGTTGCTTCCGCCTTCTATCTTCAGCCGGAGGAGAGTTTGCCGAAACTCGGCTTCGGCCTCCAGCAAATCACTATACGGCTCACCACCTCGATGACTGTCCATCTCCCGACACCCCGATCTCCCTCGTGGTGTGCCGGCGGGCCTACGTGGAGGCGCGCGCCGCCACGAGGAGGTAAATTGTCTGCTAAGGAGGCTAGTTTTGTCCGAATGCAAGACCGCTTCACCGGATGGACACGAGGCGGTCCCGCTGAAATAGATGCTGGCTAGACTTGTCGAACCTGCAAGACCGCTTCACCGGATGGCACGAGGCGGTCCTGCTGAAAGGCAAACTGTTCTGCGTCCCAGGCAGGGGCGTTCGTCCTCAAGACGATTTCACGGGGCTTCCCGCCCGTGTTTCGGGCCAGGTCTTGCCTGCCGACCCCGCTTCAAGGGCTGCCTGAGCGTTACAGAATCATCGGGGCGAGGAACGAAAAGTCAAGTATTTTTCTCGCACGCGATCTCAACCACCTGTCGCGAAGGAACTTACGCTGCACGCACTCCCTCGGGCTGCGACCCGCAACTATCCAGCCGGCCACGCTCGATGCCCGGCCCGTACGAACTTCGCGACGCCTACCGTGACTAGATGCTCTGCTGTCGAATCTTGGCTTGCCCGTCCCCGACTATCTGGCGGCCATGTCCCTGGCTCCGGGTCGTTACGGCCATTACTGGCATCGAGATCCGCCGTATGGACGACGTGCCGCTCTCCGCTCCCTCCTGCATAAGATGCTCGCCGACCTCGTCACACCTTCCTCCGCATGCACGGGTTCACCCGACCCACAATTGCCCAAGCGCCCTGGCCACTTCTGTCTCCAGGAGCGTGAGAGACCTCACGGCGTCGTCCGAGGGCAGGGGAGTAGAGCACGCCCCTTCGCTTGTCGAATTCCTCGCCTCCATCACCGGCATTGTCACATTGTTCCGCTCCCGCTCCTCCTTGGCCGAGCAGCCCTGCAATTGTGCCGCGTGGAGTTCGCTCCCCGGTCCGCTTTGGTCAGGTGTCCCTTGGGTTGGCCACACGGACTTCGCTCCGGTCGCTGCCATCAAGGGATCACGCCAGCAAGCTGTCATGCCCCTTGAGGCGGACGCTCCCTTCGCTTCGCCTAACTCTGCCCGCAAAGCCGGCCGTCACCGCCTTTCGTTCCGCCCCCCTTTCGGGAAGGGTCAGCCGGGTTCGCCAGCCGCGGGTGAGCGAACTCCGTTGTCCCTTCCGAAAGGGAGATTCCTTCGGAACGGAAAAAGTAACTGCCAGCTTTGCGGGGACAGAGGTTGGCCAACAACAAAGGACAAACACCATGACCAAAGCGAAACCCTCCAGCGAAATCCGCGTCGGCAAAATCAAGGCCGCCATCTGGGCAAACGAGACCGAGAACGGCATCCGGTACAACGTCACCTTCAGCCGCCTCTACAAGGACGGCGAGGGTTGGAAGCGTTCGGAAAGCTTTAGCCGCGACGATCTTCTTGTCCTGGCCAAGCTCGCCGACCAGGTGCATTCCGTTCTCTACCAGCAGCTCCCGGAGCCAGAAGAGGAGCCAGCCGTTTAATGCATGGGCCGGGGTGAACCCGGCCCCTTTTTTGGAGGAAATGACATGATCAGCACGAAGCAGATTCTCAACATCCAGCGCGTAGCCTTTACACCGACCCTCTGGCGGAACCCCTCAAAAGCCGGCGACGCAGCCTTCCGCCGCAAGCGTCCGGCAGCACCGTCCTGGCCCGACAAGCCGGTGTACGCCAAGCTCCCACGAGCACCCAAGAACGGCAGCCCGGTGCCCGAGCTCACGAGCCTCTACCACCGGAGCGATCCGGGCAACTACGGCAGCCGACGCTACCCCGGCAACTGTCCCGGCAACCTCATCAAGGACCTCCTGCGGTACTTCCGGCCGAGGAACGTCTTCGATCCGATGACCGGCTCTGGCACGTGCCGCGACGTCTGCCACGAGCTGCGAATTCCACACTTCTCAACGGACCTGAAAAGCGGCTTCGACGCCTGCGACCTGGCAGGCTACCCCGCCGAGAAGTTCGACTTCGTCTGGATCCACCCACCCTACTGGCGGCAAAAGGTCTACAGCAGCGACCCCAGGGACCTCTCCACCACGCCGACCCTGGAGGCCTTCTTGCACCGCTACGAACTGTTGATTCGGAACTGCGCCCAGGCCCTCACCCCGCGCGGCCGACTGGCCGTCCTGATGGGCGACTACAGCGACCGCGACGCCGGCTTCGTGCCCCTGGTCTACCACACGAAGCGTCTCTGCTACGGGGCAGGACTCGTGCAACGCTGCACGGACATTATCCGCTTCTCGCACGGAGCAAGCAGCGGGAGGAGGACCTACACCAGCTCCTTCATCCCGGGCCTGCACGACGTGTGCGTGGTGATGGAAAGACGACAGTGACCGCGAACGAAAGCCAGGTTAAGCAGAAGATGAGCATCTTCGCCCTGGCTTTTCCATCTCTGAGTCAGTGACTGCTACTATGACCAGCGGAGCAAGCTACGTTCGGATAGGCTGACGATTCGCTCGCCGATGCGAAACGTCGGGGCGTCTGCCGGATTCCCAGACCATTCAAATCGTCCGAGGATCCAATCTCCGGCATCAAAGAGTTCGAGCACGGTCCCGCAGTTTACGGGATCTCCATCAAGATAGTAGCGGTGCTCGTGCGTGAGCGGTCGGCCGAGTTCGCGCTCCAGTCTCTCGATGAGACTTCCGCGAGGGATCATCTCGGTTCGCAGCTCCAAGGTTGTGCCGTTCGTCATTAACTGACGATGGTGCCACAAGACCTCTTCAGACGCAATTCCTTGGCTCTTCCTGTTTCAAGGAAGAAGATTCAACGTCCCGCCGCCGTTTTAGCCGGCCACTTGATCCCAGAACCGAATCGGCCGCACCCGCTCTGGCCACGGCTCACGACATGGCAGGTTGAACTCATGGCGGAGGTAATCGGCCAGATCGAACCCGTAGTAGATAATGTCCGTCTGGTGAACCGAAAAGACGGGATTGCCTGGCAGGTGCGGCTCGTCTGGCATCATCCGGTGGCCGAAGATCGGGATAAGGTGCGGGGCGGCGGCGACAGCTTCACTTGCTATCCGCAACCTTTCTGACAGCGGCCGACCCTGTGAACCCCACTCCTCGAGCCAGATCCCGTTATGCTCGACGTCGAAGAGGAGGCCCTGCCGAGGCTGATCGAGCCATTCCAGCAACGTATTCTCATCGCCGCTTCGCCAATCTGGGAACTGCGGGCCACGCGGGAGGGCTGTCTGCAGGAACTCGCGGAGGTCCGGTGAGAAACGGAAGCCAAACCGACTCTCCACGCGAGCGACTTCGTCAGAAGTCAGGCCAGCGTCAAACTCAACCCGATAAACGGGAGAGTCCTCGGTGATTATCCCGAAGCGGTACTCGCGACCGCGAAGGCGATCCACCAGCTCGTGCCAGTCGTTGCTTACCATCCTGCGGATTGTCGCACGCGGGGGCGGGGATGTCGAGCGGAAAGCGGCGAGGCCGCCCGCGATGGACCAAGCAGCTTTGGCTGCTTTCATGTCGCTTCGGAATGGCCAGTCGGTTATTCTGAACGTTCCAGCTCGCTGCGGAGTCGCCGCCAGCAAGCCTCGATGATTACCATCGAGCAATCATCCGGATGAGGAAGACCGCAGGCTTCCATCAGCTCTTTGTTGCCCCGCCACAAACCGAATTGATTGCGAATCCACCTCCCCAAATTATCGTGGAAGCGGATAAGATCGGGGAACGCAGTCTCCCGTACCAGCTCTCTTTGTTCCGCCGTCAGAGCCGAGAGCATCCTCGCCACCGCTGCCTCGACCGTTCTGGGCCACTCGCTTTCGGGCATCAGCTCCATTTCGGTCGGCTCCAGGTGTTCGCGTGACCCTCACTCAAACAACGATTTCTGCTCCTCGTTCGTCTCTGCCTTGCCATTCCTCTCCTCGACCTTACCCTCGACCTTGTCCCAATCGACCAGCTCGATCGGCGGCGATACGATGCGAGTGAACGAGGTGCGCTTGACGGCCTCGAAGCCTTTACCGCCGCGGCTGGCCATCTCGCGGCTGCCGTAAAACTCCATTTGCTTGCCGCCGCTTGTCTGCATCACCAGAGCGTCGTTCTGATTGCGTATCACCGTTCCCAGGGTTCGGGTCAAAGCGGGGGCAGCAAATCGCCACGCATCGGGTTGCTCCCGATCCTTGCCGCCGAGCTAAATGCCAGATCTTGCTTGTCAAAGCAGCACACCCGATGCACCCAGGGGTGCCCGCCTTCCGGCGGTTGACGCTCCGAGCCCGATCGGTGCCCGGTCACGACCCCGCTAACACGCCGTTATGTTAACGCGGCGAGTTGGCCCGAACTCCTTTTCGGACCTCGGCTAACGCTGTTAACACGCGGCGTTAGCCCGTCGATGGACCGTCCACAGGCCAGGCCGCGCTCCCCGCTGAGCAACTTTTTTCGCGCCGATATGCAACACGCGCAGGGCTCGCTGCATAACCCTGTTTCAAAGGCATTCCCGCATGCGGGAATGCCTGGTAACAGCGTCCATTCACAATCCGTTTGGGTAGACGAAATCAACCCGTCTCTCGGGAGTGGAGGCCTCCGGTCGAGGCCTTTTTTGCTCCCGAGAGGCAGGTGGTGCAATCAGGCTTTTTCGGTTTTTCCAACCCCTTTTCACGTCGATTGGAGGTGCTCATGAGCAACCTGACAAAGGCGCATTTCGAGCTGTTTCGCCGGACCCCGGACGAATACTTTTCGTCCCTGCGGGAACTCGGCGAGCACTGCCGCGCGCAGAAGGACCAGTCCTGCGACCGCTGGCATTTGCCCCAAGCGATCCGGCCCCGACTGTCGCCCGTTGACCGGCTCCTTCTGGAGGCCGGTTCGGACGGCGCGTTCAGTCTGAACGCCTGGTCCTTTGGCCAGCTCTGCCAGCTCGCGAAGGTGAGCAAGGACACCGTGAACCGGCTCTCCCCAGAGACGGCCGCGCGGGTGTTCGAGGAGACGCTACCGGCCGGCAAGAGGCCGCTGCAACTCCTCACGGAAGGCGAGTCGGTTCGGTCGATCCACGGGACCGCGTACACGAGGCTGCACAACGCGGACCTCATCGCGATCCTGCACGAGTTCGCGACTGATTTCGGCCCGCCCCAGAAGGCATCGAACGGCGGCACCGGGCTCTACTGCGGGGAAGAAGACATGTTCTGCTTCCTCATCGACCCGCTCGGCTGGGTCGAGATCAACGGCGAGGCGTTCGCCCCCGGGTTCTTCCTATGGAACTCGGAGGTGGGCAAGCGCTCGCTGGGCATCCAGACCTTCTGGTTCCAGGCCGTGTGCCAGAACCACATCGTCTGGGATGCCGTGGAGGTCATCGAGTTCACGCGGAAGCACACGGCCAGTGTCCACGAGTCTCTCTCCGAGATTCGGCGGATCATCGAGGCCCTGGTGCGGAAGCGCGACGAACGTCGGGATGGCTTTGCGAAAGTCGTCCGCAAGGCGATGGAAACCCGGCTCGGAGACGACGCGGAGGAGGTCGCGGAAGTCCTTGCGAAAGCGGGTGTGAGCCAGATGCTGCGCAAGCAGGCTCTGGAACTCGCACGCGAGCAGGGGCGCTTCACGATCTTCGCCCTGGTGGACGCCCTGACCCGGCTCTCCGGCGAGTTCAGGAACGCCGGCGACCGGACGGAGGCGGACCAGAAGGCGGGGCGGCTGCTCGAACTCGTCGTGGACGAGAAACCGGCGCAGCTTCAGCTCGCCGCGTGAGCATTCGGCTTCTGTGACTTCAGGTGTCCCATGTCCCATTCACTCAGGAAAGGTAGGTACTTCACATGGCAAAGACGAACGGTGCGGTCCAGGGTCGCGAGGCTCCGAAACAAGAGCGTCAGCGGCCGGTTCACGAGGTGCGTCTGGGACGCATCAAGGGTGCCATCTGGGCCAACACCACGGACCAGGGCGTGCGCTACGGCGTGACGCTCACCCGGCTGTACAAGGACCAGGAGAGCGGCGAGTGGCGGACCTCGGCGAGCTTCGCGCGGGACGATTTGCTGCTCGTGGCCAAGGTCTGCGAGCTGGCGATGCTCTGGATCTACCAGCAGAACCAGAGCCAGAGCCAGAGCCAGAATCAGAACCAGGATGGCGACGACATCCCGTTCTGACCAGAGGTTTTCTCCCAAGGTTTTGAGGCCCACCGCACCACCGGGCCTCTCTACTAACTACCTTCCGTAGCGCGGTGCGACGAGGCGTGAACCGACCAGGGTTCGCCCATCGAGTGCCGAGTGGCCTGGAGGGACTATTCAAGGAGAAACCGAGACATGAAACGACCCTTTATGGAACTGAAAGACGGCATGGTGAAAGCCACCATCTGGCATGAAATCCGTGACGGAGAGAAGCACTTCAACATCGCCTTCACGCGGCTTTTCAAAGACAGCGACCGCTGGTGGGACGGAGCCTACTTCCAGAAGCAGGACATTCCGGCCCTCTGCCGGCTGGCCAACGACGCTGACCTGTGGATCAGCCAGCAACGGCAAGGTGACAACCTGGCCGATGAGGACAGCGAGATCGAGGGGGCTTCGTGAGCAGACGGCCCACCGGTACCAGCCGTCGCGGCCGAAGCGCCGCGCGTGCCTGCGAGCGAAGGCCCGTCCCGCCCAGGCGGACGAAACGCCCGCCGGGGTGGATCCGTCGCAGCGGCCGACTGGCCGCCGGAATACGCGTTTCGAGCATCGAGAAACCGACCGAGGGGCAAAGCCGACTCGGTCCTTTTGTGGAGAACGAAGATGACCAAAGAGAAACCGATACGTGAGATCAAGATGGGCAGCGTCCGGGCTGCGATTTGGCAGAACGCGCTGGAGAACGGCCGCGTGATGTACAGCGTTACCTTCAGCCGCCTCTACAAGGAGGACGGCACCTGGCGCGACTCGACGAGCTTCGGGCGAACGGAACTACCGCTCGTCGCCCGCGCCGCCGAGATAGCGCTCGACTGGATTTACTCCCAGCCAAGCGGCGAGAGCCCGCAACCTGCTGAGGAATAGCGGCGGAAGCGGCCGTGATTGGCAGGACGCGATCAACCCAGCCCAAGAAGGAGCAGCAGGACGCCAGCAACCTGGAGCCGACTGCCGATTCGTTGCTTGATGCCAACTTCTCGGCGGACCTCGACGGCCCGCTGTTTTCCGGAGGAAACCACCATGCACTACAAGACGATGGTTCTGGAACTCATTCAACAGCACCCGCAGACGTACCGGCAACTCTGCAAGACGCGGACGCTGCTGCCGACGCTGGAACTCTATGCCCAACGGCTGAAGGCGAGCCACGAAGCCTGGAAGAATTGCCTCTCCCAGGGGACGCTGGTCAGCACCCCGAGCCAGCTCGCGAGCGAGGCCCTGGAGTTCGCGCTCAAGGAGCTGGAGACCTTTTTGGAGGTTCGGTTCCACGACAGCCAACCGCTTTCGTTGGAGGCCGCAATGGCGTTCATCCGCGGTCCCGATCCGCCCGCCTGAAGACGCAGCACCACCAGCCGACGCTCTTTGACTTTCTGCCGACGAATGCGGCCGCAGACGAGTCACCGCCATCAGAGCAACCACCTCCACCGACGACCGCAGCTACGCCCACGACCGCCGAGACCATTCACTCTCCTGGGCTGTTCGACTCACCACGGAAAGACCTCTCGCGTGCGGATTCGTTTACCATCTCCAGCGGCGAGAAAGCCAAGGCCCGCGACATCCTCGCGGCCATTCGCGCCGTGAAGCTGATCGAGCAAGAAGCGCGGCCGGCGACGGAGGAGGAGAGGGGAGCGCTCACGCGCTTTGCGGGCTTCGGACCCGTTGCCCTGTCGATCTTCCCCGACCCCGTAACCAACCGCTACAAGGACGCCACCTGGCAGGCTATCGGCGAGGAGCTGGAGACGCTGCTCTCCCCCGAGGAGTACGCGAGCGCGAAGCGCACCACGTTCAACGCCTTCTACACTTCCCCGACCGTCATCGCCGCCATGCACGACGCGATCGCCCGCCTCGGCGTGCCGGCGAACGCGCTCGTTCTCGAACCCGGATGCGGCATCGGCAACTTCATGAGCATGGCCCCGGAAGGCATGCGCTTCATCGGCGTGGAACTCGACGAGATTTCCGGCCGCATCGCCCGGCTACTCCACCCCGATCAGGACATCCGTATCGAGAACTTTCGTGATACGCGTCTCCCCGAGGAGGGCATCGACGCGGTGATCGGCAACGTGCCCTTCGCCGACCTCAAGCTCGCCTACCGCGGGCAAAAGCTCTCGCTGCACGACTACTTCTTCGCGAAATCCATCGACGCCCTGAGACCCGGCGGCGTCCTGGCCCTGGTCACGACGCATTTCACGCTCGACAAGCAGAACGCCGCCATCCGTGAATACCTGGCCTCGCAAGCCGATTTCGTCGGCGCGATTCGCCTGCCCTCCGACGCCTTCAGGCGGGAAGGGACGGCCGTCGTGACGGACATTCTCTTCCTTCGCAAGCGGTCGGAGGACGAGCCTGCCCGACATGTCGATCCCGACTGGCTCGCCGTGGCCCCGCTTTCCATCGAAGGCGTGGAAATCGCCATCAATCGCTACTTCCACAATCACCCCGAAATGGTCCTGGGAACGTGGAGCCGCAAGGACACACTCTACGGAGACGAAGGCTACAGCGTCATCGCCAGCGGCGACCTCGCGGCGCAGCTCCGCGAGACAATCCAGCAGCTGCCGGAGTATGCGCCGCTGCAAGTGTCCGCCAGACAAGGAAAGGCCGCGGCAACATTTTCACCGCCGCCGCTCGAACGCCACGTCAGCGAAGGCAGCTTCTTTCTGACCGACGACCGGACGATCTGCCAACTTGTCGGCGGGGAGGCTGCCCCTGTCGTGTACGGCGGCACGACGCTACGAGCCAACGGCACGCTGACCGGCAAACGAATCGCCACCCTTATTGGGCTACGCGATCTCGCGCGCCGCGTTCTTCAGTCCCAGAACGAGGGCTGGCCCGAGGAGCACCGAGAAGAGGCACGCCGCCAGCTCAACTGGGCTTACCAGCGTTTCGACAACCTCTACGGCCCGATCAACAAGACCACATTTGGCGAGTCCGCTCACGGCGGCATCGTCCGGCGCATGCCGAACCTCGTGAAGTTCCGCGAGGACCCCGACGCGATGCTCGTGATGTCGCTGGAGGACTACGACGAGGTAACGGGTGAGGCCACGAAAGCGGCCATCATGACCAAGGACGTGGTGGGGCGAACGCCGCCCGTCACACACGTAAAGAGCGCCGAGGAAGGGCTGCTCGTTTCTCTCAACCAACGCGGCACGGTGGACCTGCCGTTTATCGTCACGCTCTATGGCAAGCCCGAGGATCAGATCATCGCAGAACTCGGGGATCTCATCTTCCGCGACCCGGACTCCGAGACCTGGCAAACCGCCGACGCCTACCTCTCCGGCAACGTGCGTGCAAAGCTCGCCGTCGCCGAGCTTGCCGGCCCCGATTACGTCCGTAACGCCGAGACCCTGCGCCGCGTGCAGCCAGAAGACGTGCTGCCGGGCGACATCGACGCCAACCTCGGTGCGCCGTGGATCCCGGAGGGCGACATTCAGGCCTTCGCCGCCGAACTTTTTCGCGTCGAGCCGGCCTCGGTGCCGGTCGCCCATTTGAAGAAGGATGCGGTTTGGAGCCTGGACGCCGACTACGCCACAAAGCAGTCCGTCGCCGCGACCTCCGAGTACGGCACGCCCCGTGCCAACGGCACCAATCTCTTCGAGCTGGCCCTCAACATGAAGACGCCGGTGATTTACGACATCATCAACCACGGCGATCGCGAAGAGCGCGTCGTGAACCAAGAGGCAACGATGGCAGCCCGCGAAAAGCAAAAGCTCATCAAGGAACGGTTCCGCGCCTGGGTGTTTACCGACCCCGAACGCACAGAAAAGCTCGTGCGGATCTACAACGACACCTACAACAACTTGCGGCCGCGCCTATTCGACGGCTCGCATCTCGACTTCCCCGGGATGAATCAGACCATCCAGCTGCGGCCGCATCAGAAGGATGCCGTCTGGCGCGGCATGTCGAGCGGCAACGCGCTCTTGGCCCACTGCGTCGGCGCCGGGAAGACCTACACGATGGCCGCTACCGGCATGAAGATGAAGCAGGCGGGCCTGATCCAGAAGCCGATGTACGTCGTGCCCAATCATCTCTTGGAGCAGTTCGCCCGCGAGTTTTTGCAACTCTACCCGAACGCGAAGCTCCTCGTGGCCGCCAAGGAGGATCTCACGCGCGAGCGTCGCAAGTTTCTGACCGCCAAGATCGCCAGCGGGGACTGGGACGGCATCATCGTCACGCACTCGTCCTTCGAGCGCATCGGCATGTCGCGCGACTACCAGGAGAAATTCCTGACCGAGCAGATCGCCGAGTACGACCAGCTGCTCCGCGAACACGCGGCCGACCGGGGAGCCAATCGCAACCTGATAAAGACCATCGAGAAACAGAAGGCGGCCCGCGTCGAACGTCTGAAGGACCTGCTTGCGGAGGACAAGAAGGACGACGGCCTGGTTTTCGACGAGCTCGGCGTCGATCACGTCTTCATCGACGAGGCCCACTATTTCAAGAACCTGGAGACACCGACCAAGATGGAGCGCGTGGCCGGCATCCAGACCGGCGGCAGCGAACGCGCCTTTGACGTGTTCATGAAGGCGAACTCTCTGCACGAGCGGCACCCCGGGCACGGGGTCACGTTCGCCACCGGCACGCCCATTTCCAACACAATGGTCGAGATGTACACCATGCAGCGCTTCCTTGACTCCGAGGGCCTGCGGCAGCGTGGGCTCGAGCATTTCGACGCATGGGCGGCCACGTTTGGCGAGGTGATCGACACGATGGAGATCTCCCCGGACGGCGCGTCGCTGCGGCCCCGCAGCCGGTTTGCCCGTTTCACGAATCTACCGGAACTCCAGCAAATGTTCCGGGCCTTCGCCGACGTGCAGACGGCCGAGATGCTCGACCTGCCACGGCCGCGGCTTGAAACCGGCAAGCCGGTCGTGATCGCCTGCCCCATGTCCGATGAGCAGCATGCCCTCCAGCACGAGCTGGTGGAACGCTACGAGCGGCTCCGCTCGCAGAAGGTGGACCCGCGCGTCGATAACGCCCTCAACATCACCACCGACGGCCGCAAGCTCGCCACCGACTCCCGCATGCTCTCGGCGACGGCGCCCGATTTCCCCGGCTCGAAGATCAACGCTCTGGTGGAAAACGTGGCGCTCATCTGGGAGCGCACCGCTGCCACACGGGGCACGCAGATGGTCTTTTGCGACATCGGCGTTCACCCGACCCACTGGGGCTACTCGGCCTATGACGACATCATCACGAAGCTCGTCGGCTGCGGCATCCCACGCGAGCAGATCGCGGCGGTTGGCGACGCCGACTCCGACGCGAAGAAGCAGGCTCTTTTCGAGAAGGTTCGCAGCGGGCAGGTGAGGGTGCTCCTCGGCAGCACGCAGAAGATGGGCACCGGGACGAACGTTCAGAAACGCCTGGTGGCGCTGCACCATCTGGACGCACCCTGGAAGCCGGCCGAGGTCGAACAGCGCGAAGGCCGGATTCTACGGCAGGGGAACGACAACGAGGAGGTGGCGATCTACCGCTACGTCACGGAAGGGAGCTTCGACGCCTACATGTGGCAGGCGCTGGAGACCAAGGCCCGGTTCATCACCCAGGTGATGACCGGCGACAACGCGGCCCGCCGCGCCGAGGACATTGGTGGCCAGGAGCTGTCGTACGCCGAGGTGAAGGCGATTGCGTCGGGCAACCCGGCCGTTTTGACACTCGCCGAGGCCGACGCCGAACTGCAACGGCTCACGCTCCTGAAGAAGAACCACCTGGACGAGCAGTACGTCGCCCGTCGCAGCGTGCGTGACTTGCCGGGGACCATTGCGAGTCTGTCCGAGCGCCTGTCCCACCTTACTGCCGACCAGGCCACCGCAACCGCTCACGCCAGCAACCCGATCACCATCGGCAGCCGCGCTTACGCGCGTGACGACGCCCTTGACGTTCTGGGCAGCCAGTTGGAGGCATTGCCGCGGAACGTCCGCGACACGCGCCGTGTGCCGCTCGGCGTCTATCGCGGCCTGCGCTTCGGGCTGATCCTGCACCCGCACTTCCCGCCTGATGTGTACCTGGAAGGTGCGGCCACACGGCAGTCGATGCTGTCGCGAGACCACCAGGGACCACGAGCCGTCCTGAACGCCGTGGAGCGCCTGGCGAACGCCTACGGCTCCGAATGCGAGCGTGTGCGCCAAGACCTGGGCATCGCCGAGGCGCAGCTCCGCGACCACCAGGCCAGACTCGGTAAGCCGTTCGCCCACGATGCGTACCTCGCCGAGTTGACCACGCTGCGAGACGCACTCAAGGCCAGCCTCTCCGGCATCGCTCCGGACGAGAGCGCTGGGCCGCAGCTCGGTGCCCGCGAGCTTGCAGAACGAATCAAGGCACTCAAGGCAGCCCAGACCATCACGGCCACGCCTGAGCGGGTTGGCAAGCGGCAATCCTCCGCAGAGGAGCCGGTCACCGCACGCATTCGGCGTGGGACACAGGTTCGCGAAGACGGTGCCGCAATTAGGGATGACCAATAGCCTTCTCGCGCTGCAGCACTCTGTTCACGACGAATAGGAAACGCGCTGTAGGTTGCATTCGTCATTTTGTCACGACCCATTGGAAAAGCAGCCCCCACAGGTCCAGAAACCCGATTATGTAGACGGCGGTGCTGATGATGAACACTGCGGCTATCCCGAGTGCGTAGAGGACACTTCTCATTGTTGTTAACATGCGGCTGACAATCACCCTCTTTATCTTTTACCGTAGGCCGATGTAAAAACCACGCTCCACCTACACTTCCGGATACAAGCCACGATGAAACCGCTCAAGCAAGCCTTTGATCGGATCAGGCAACTTCATCTCCTGGCACTTGCCCTGGTGAAGCATCCGAGGTGTCGTACCGCCGGTTCCTACTGCGAGCATAGCACCGAGGTTAATGTGTTGGTGGAGGTAATTTGGCCGTGATTGCTATAACACCTATCAATTCATTGCCGCCATCATTCCCCTGGCACAACGACTCGCCAGACCATTCTGATTCGGCTAGAGAACAAAACACTTCTCAATCGTGCTTTTATCTGGTAGCCTTTCGGACGAATATAAATCAAGGCATGAACCCGATGCGCGTTTTGTGCGTTGTTAGGAATTACCATTTCACGAACACCTGGAATACAACACTCATAAGGACCTCCCATGAAGACCTTTCGTAATCTAGCTCTTGCACTCTCGCTCTTCATGTCTCTCGCATTGCCTTCTGCATGCTTTGCGACACCGACGGCTAGTTCATGGTTCACAATTTATACTGTTAGCACTGATCAGAGTTCGGACACGCTCATTATTACCCCGGACAGCCCTCATACGGTAGTTAACCCTAGCAGCTGCTCGTTAACGTACGGTTATGCAATGTCGAGCGATGTTGCAGGACATTCTGAGCGGTATGCGATGTTGCTCGGTGCGTTGCTAAGCAACAAGGAGGTTTACGTGGTTGTGGACGGCTGCGCTTCTGGTCTGCCTAAGGTGATTAGCGTTAGCATTCGCCGCCAATAAACGACTCGAAATTTACTCACGAAGCCCTGAGCCCGTACTAGCCATTCACATGCCACATGTGTGACGGCATACCATGGCGTACGCTTGACCATCATTGGCACAAACTGTGGAACTATTCATATGACATTCCGTATATGTATGCAGAGGATTTTATCGCTAGCGTTCGCTTTATTGTTCCTAGGGCTGGCCCTTCCGCAAGGGTGTCTGGCCGATCCTCTCTTTGCAATAAGCAGGAATGGCCGCCTGTACTCAATCGATCTCGGGGCGTCAGGTACTCTAAAGGGAACGTTTATCCGCAAATTACCTTCTACCTATTTGTGGATGGACGGTCTGCTGGTCTACAATGGGTATTTCTATTCGAGTTACGCCCCGAATGGCGATACCTCGCAGGATAGATATATTGTGAGATTTGGGGTTGAAGCTGGCACCGAAACCAGCATTGGTAACACCGGTTACGCCAGCATTGGGGACTTAGCAATGAACTCTAGTGGAACGGTGTATGCGTCACTTGCCACATCATCATCAGGTAATCACTATAAGTTAGGAACCGTAGACTTGACCACCGGGCAAGTTAGTAATGTGGTGAGCACAAGTGCCGTCTCTGGCCACGCCGCTAGTGATAATAATATTAGAGGCATGTCCTTTTCAAGCAGCGGCGATCTCTACGCTTATTTCAATGTCACTGGGACAAACAACGCCGACGAGTATGTCGGTACGTTTAACACGAGCACAGGAGCGCTGGGTTCAACTTACGTTCAGTCTAATGATCATGCAGGTGGTCATGCTGGAGTACCAATCTGGGGAATGGCGACTGATCCCGGCACCGGTACCATTCACGGGCTTGAGGGGCCCACGGCCCTATATAATTTGCTAGGACTTGTGAATAACCCATGGGTTTATGAAGGTGCCGTGCGGGACAGCGAAACGTACGAGACTTATCCAAATGGTCAAAACATTACCGACATCTTAACGGGTCTGGCTTACGGCAGTCCGTCCCCAGGATTCACACCGACGGCTACACCAACTTGGCCGGCTGGAACACCATCACCAACTGTAACGCCTGCAAATCCTCAGGTTCTGCAGCCCGTGATTGATGTCGTAATTCTTCCCACACCCACACCCACCCCAACTCCTTGAGTTAGGTTGACGCGCACTGCTTTCGAGACGCAGTAGTCTATTTCGGCTGCGATTACAGGAGATAGAGGTGGATCCTGTAATGCCCGATAAACTTTCTTATCGGGCATCGGCGGGTTGAAGTTCTTCAACGGATAGGAAAACCTTTTGGCCGTAACTGACTCGCGTCGGTGCTCCTGGCGGGTCAGATCCCTCCAGCAGCGGCAGCACCGAGGGCCGATGGCCCGTCTGCACCCTGCACTCGCTGAGCACCGCCCCAACACCAAGACATCGGATCCAGTGGCGACCTGACCATGCGCAAGTCCGTTGCTGATTATTACTTGCGAGTTCTCACGTAGCCTCTCTGTTGCCGAACAGCCTCAAGGCGACTAAGTACACCGCGAGGAAGCGTTCTGTCCCTAAGAAGCGTTGCCGCCTGTACTGGAGAGCAAACCGTGGCCAAACAGCCAAAGGGCAAGCTAGTCGTCATCGGGTTCAACTACGACCTGCTCGATACGAAGCTCGCCGAGAAGGTTCGCACCACTGCCGACCGCATCCGCGAGCGGATCAAGAAGACCGTGGAGGACATCATCGAGGTCGGAAACGACCTGCTGGCCGTGAAGGAAGCCCTGCCACATGGCCAGTTCCTGCCGTGGCTCAAGGGGGAGTTCGGTTGGAGCGAGCGGTCTGCACAAAACTTCATGAGCGTGGCCGAGAAGTTCAAATCCGCAAAAATTGCGGATTTGCCGATCCAGCCCAGCGCCGCCTACCTTTTGGCGGCTCCCTCCGTCCCAGACGAAGCCAGGGAGAAGGCTGTCGAGAAGGCCGTGGCCGGCGAAGAAATCACCTTCGCGTCGGCCAAGGAGATCGTGGCTGAGGTGAAGAGGAAGAAGCGGCCGAAAAGGCAGAAGGCGATCCCCACTGACAAGCTCGCCGAGCGGCTGGTGGCAGTGCTCGGACGCTACCGCGATCGATGGGACCCGAAAGACCTGCCGCAACTGGCCCGTCACCTCCGTGAGTTCGCGGATTCCCTCGACAGCCAAAAGGGCAGCAAGAAGACGAAGAAGGAGTAATCCGGCTTTATGCAGGAAAAGCATCGCTGTCTAGCATGGCGGAGTGCCAGTGTCTGAAATGACCTCAGGAAGCACCATTGTCTGGCGTCATTCTCGCTGGTGAAGTGCATGCCAGCGGATCAGCGGTTGGGAGTCCCCGGAAGGGACTACCCTGCGGGGCATGCACTATGGAAGAAACTCGAAGCTAGCGGCCGCCGCGCGGTAATTACGCTATCCTGGAAGGTCTGCGGCACCTGGGAAGCGACCACAAAAGGAGCGATGGTTCCCCGACGAACGACATCATCCACTGAGTCTCCCCGCATCCCCCGCCAGCCTCGTAAAATTCGCATACAATTTCGCTCGCACCTCGTTCTCCTGAAGCCTCCACGCCGCGGCGAGATACCGAACCACGAGCAAAACGTCAGGGGGTTCCGCCGGCTCCTTCCCGAGAGTGACGAACGGTCCGTCCGTCTCGGTGAGAACATATTCCGGGTCCATCCGTTGGATGAGGGCTTGCCCCGCCTTTGAACGGACCATCGCCGGATTGACCGAGAAGTACAGTTTATTCGCCCTCGCCCGATCTGCCTCCCGCCCACTTCCGCTGAACCAATGGAGGATCACTGCGCCGCGATAGTTTGCGCCCACCATGTCGATTACATCAGAGGCTGCACGACGCGAATGCACGGTAAGAACCTTGTCACCTGTCTCGGCACACCGTTCGAGTATTTCCCGGAACACTTCCCGTTGGAGAGACCGCACGTTGTGGTCGCTCGTCACATAGTCGAGTCCTACCTCGCCGACGAACCTCGTTTTTGAGAGTTCACTCCAAAAGAGCGGCCGCTCATGGGCGTGGGTTGTTATGAGTTCTGGGTGCAGCCCCACCGCCGGGCGGATGAAACGCGAAGCTCCGGCCAACTTCTGTGTGTGGAAGAACACTGACGGGGCGTTCGTAACCGCGATTGTGCAGACCCCAGCCGCCTCGATCCGTCGCAGAAGAGCGACCGGATCCTTATACAGGTCAAGGTGGCAGTGGGCGTCAACGAGGCACATCCTGCGCTCGGGCATCGTCTGTTTCCTTTCAGTTGAGAAAGTCGGCTAACTCGTCCATTCCTTTCCGGTACACTTCCGCGTATGCCGCAATCTCGTCCGGTGGGACAGGACCGGAATCCAGTACGTCAAACAGCGCGCGGTTGGCTGGTCTTCCGCGGTAGCGCTCAATCGCCATCGAGAGTGCCCGAAAGTCCCTCCCCTTCCGCGTCGTCGGGCCAGGCGGATCGGTGCGGACGTCCACCGTGTACGTGCTATCTGCGGTGCCTGCGGCCGTTGTTGCTGCGCGGCGGATGAGACACGGATAGCAATACCCGCAGTGGACCCCCGGCGAGCTGCCCTCCCATCGCCCGCCTTCCGAGTGGGCGCACGACATAGTTAGCGGCGTCGCCGCGCCGAGCGTGGCTTGGTCGGCGCAGCCTGACAGCATCTCACCCTTCGTCTTGAACCGGTATGGCAGGACGAGCGGGTGGTCGAGCCCAAGGACGTTAAGTAGCTCCTGAAATCTTGCCACGTAATAAGGATGGGTAGTGCGCGTGCTGAGGCTCCCCGAACGGGCAACGGTGAGCGGGACGTTGAGCGAGATTACCCCGTTTTCCGGCACGAAGAGGGGCACACCACCGCCGATGCGGCTAGCGACTGCTATCCCCAGCGCGAAGAACAAGAACGAGCGCGACCGCATTGTCGGCTCGCGCCCGTCCAAGCCATTGATCACCGGCGGCTGGGCGTGAAAAAGATTCAGACTTGTCCGCCCAGAGTAGGCTCCTTCGAGCACCGCCGCGACGCGCCCCTGGTAGGTGTGAGTCATTCCCGCCCCGTAGTGTCCAACCAGGGCTACTCGGCGGCCGGCGGCGAGGAGATCGAGCACTCCCACGAGCGAATCAAGACCACCCGAAAAGAGGCTCACGACCTCCGGCCGCTCACCAGAGAGGCTGGCTTCCTCATACAAATCCGGTTCGCGGCTCCGCACCTTGAGTGACCACTTATCACCACTAAGGAACCCCAGTAGCTCCGTGACAATTGCGGCAGCTCCATTCCACAACACTGAGTCTTCAACCGGTAGATGAATCGTAATCTCTCGGCCCCAGCGGGCCTCGCCAAATCTCCTGAAAATGCAGACATCCGCCGCGAAAACGGCAGTCGCAAGATTGAGTAAATCCGCGGCGGCGCCAGAAGGTAGCCCGCCCAATTCCTCTCGGAAATGCTCGCCAAAGGTGCTTCGCATCGCGTCCGACGCGCCAGGCGCGTCAATGCTCAGGGTAAACCGCGGGTCGGTGGCTGCAATGCCCGGATTGTAGGCGTCTCCAAGCCCTATGTGACAGATTACGTGCCAACTCATTCGCCTTCCTCCAGGAGACCATAAGCCTCTTCAAAGAGGCGTTGGACGAGAGCCTGCCCTTCGGACTTCTCCCAGTCGATTGTAAGAACGCGGTCATTTGGAACTTCGAGTTGTACTATGTCCCGCACGTACTGACGCACTTCTCGTTCGAGCTGCACCGCCTCTCGTGGAGATGTCGTCCCAGTCTCAATGCTCTTTCCGAGTTCCTCCAGCCACCTTTGGTAGACGTACGCACTGATCACGTCGCGAACGGCCGTCGCCACATCCTCGGCCGTCATCCGCTCAAGGCCCGCCAAGTCTCCATTCGCACCGACGCGCTCCTCGTAAAGCCGAGCGAGAACTTCGTCTGCCGCCCGGCGCGCAGCCGCCTCTTCTAGAGTCGCACCAATCGGGGATATGGCGTTTGCGATTGCGGCGAAGACCTCATCGGCTCCATGGCCAATGTAATTCCGAAGGCCGAGCGCCTCCAGCGCTGGTCCAAGGCCGCGCGAAGCGAGCGTCCCAAGGAACCGCCCCGCCCGCATCGCCGTAGCGCGTCCGTGGACAGCCCCTCCTGCCGCCGACCGGGCACCGCCCTTGGCACGAACGTAGGCGCCTCCCGCCCGGGACACACCCTGGCGACCGCCACCGCCACGGGCCCACCCGTTCATCTGTCTTCGCGCAGCACGCCACAACTGAGGCTGCGCCGGAGACGCCGGTGCCACCGGCACGCCGGAACCGTCCGCAGTTCCCGGCACAGCGTTCCCTTGATCCACATCACCGTCGCCCCCTCCCCCTCCACCTTGGCCGTCGGCCGCGTCGCCATCGTCGCTTGCGTCGCCAGCTCCGGGATCGCCTGGAGGAGATGGGTCGGGTGGCACCGGCGGCGGCCCGCCCCCCGGAAGTGCCCACGGCGGTAGCAGAGGGGTCCGGTCGCTCGGACCGTCGTTCGTTCGAGAGGTCCCCATCCTGTGTTACCTCCCGCCCCTGTCCATGCTCTTGACGCGGCTTTCTGCCGCTTTTTTGAGCCGTGGATTCGTGCTCGACTTCGCCCAGTGACGGACGAGCTGCTTCGACGCTTCCTCGCCGTTCTTCCCTTGGCATACCGTGAGCAAGCTCGACATCCCCCAGACAGGAAGCGAAGCGTCGGGCATGCTCCGGAGAACAAGAACCAGCTGTGCGGAAAGCTCCCCGCGGGCGCCGACCCACTGGTAGAGCCGCTTCAGGACGGAATTCTCGTCGGAAAGGTCGTCCGCCTGTCGCACTCGCGTTGCAAGCTCCTCGAATACCGCCGCGGCATCCGCTGCGCTCAGGTCTTTAGAGTGGGTAAGTGCAACCTGGCGGACGCCGTCGCTCTCTTGGAGCATTTGCCGAAGTGCTTCCTGAGCCTGGGGACTCAGCCGCTGGACCGATCCCGCTACGACGCCCAGAACGTCTCTTGCAAAGTAAAAGTACGGTCGGAGATCCTCGGTCGCGAGAGCTGGATCAAGAGCAAGCCATTCCTTGAGCCATTCATCGTTCAGCCACGCCTCCATTTCCGGGTCGAGAGCTTGTTCGGCAGCTCTTGCGGGCGGCCGGCCACCTTGTTTCGCCGAGGTGGTCTGTTTCTGTGGCACCGCGCCGCCAGCCGTTGCGAGTTCCGCGGCTTCAGCGTCCGCCCCGGCCGTTGCACCTGTCGTTCGTCCCCGTTCCTCTGCCTGCTTCAGCTGTCTCGGCATGCCATCTTGCTCGGCCTGAATCTTGGCGAGCTTACGGAACGACTCAGGGCGGAAGTATTCGAGCAGCATGAGCTTTGCGAGGACACCCTGCTTCAGGGCAATTCCCCGCGACTTCGCCATTTCGAGCCGCATGAGCAAGGTGTTCAGGAACCGCTTGCACTGACGTGGATTGCCATTCAGCCCTGTGGCGATGATGGGGGCGATGCGGGTCACAAGGGTCAGGTTGTCTTCAAGTCCGGGGGGGAAATTTGCCTCGCCGAAAAGCTCTTTGGCTGCGGTGAATCCGAAGACCCGGCCCTGGCTGATGCTCTCGGCGCTAAGCGCCCATCCGCAAGCCTTCTTGATCCCGTCTTCGGGCACGTTACAGGTCTTCGCGAAGAGGAGTGAAATGTAGGTCTCGATCTCCACCCGGCTGAGCGAGGGAACGCGTACTGCGAACTGGACGAGCTTTTCCAGGTAGTCTCGACCGACCTCGGCCCGTTCGCCCGGGAGTTCCGGAAATCGCCGGCGGACGGCGTATTTCACGAGGCGCTCGTCCGCTCCAAGGAGGAACGCCGTGCTCGGTACGAAGAGAAAGAGCTTGATGGCTTCCAGCGTCTCGATGATGGTATCCGGCAGACAGCGGTCGAGGTCGTCGATGACGACGACGAGCGACTTTACATCGCTCTCTGTCAGGAGTTCGGCGAAGTCCTTCCGGAACTCGCGAATGCCGCGCCGCACCTCCTGCTCCGGCTCCTTTAGAAGCTCCTTCAGCTTTTCCTCATCCGCCTCGCTGACCTTTTCGGCCGCCTTCTTGAGCAGCTCGGCCGCGTCCATCGCCGCCACCGCGCCCAGCCCGAGCGGGCCGGCGACGGCGAAACCGGCACCGTACTTGATGGCTTTTCCGGCCACCCGAAGCCAGTTCACCCGGCGGACAAGCCGCATGACCAAGGCACGGCCCTTGGCGCTCAACTTCTTCCGAGACGCGACCTCGTCCAGGATCGTCTCCATGAGCGCCGTCTTCGCGTCGTCATACCCCTCGAACAGCCAGCCGTTCAGTTGAAGGACGAGAAACCCCTCGCGGGCGGAAAGGTCCACCGCCACCATTTTGAGAAGACTCGACTTACCGCTCCCCCAGTCGCCGTAGACCCCGATGGTTGCCGGCAGGAGTTCGGGTCGGGTCACCACGTCGGTGACGGCCTTTACGAGGTGCGTGAATCCGAGAAAGTCTTGGTCGGTTTCGTGATCAGACCACATGGAAGCTCTCCACTTACGGGGATGTACCGCCCGGGGGCCAGCGGCCTGTCGGCAATCAAGACCGCAGATTCGAGGGCGATTGTCGCCAAACAGCGAACCATCGGCATAAGCCGAAGCATTGGCCGGTGTCAACCCGCCGTCGGGGCCCATTGCCAAGTACGTCCGCCTCGTTCGCTCCGTGTCCGCATCGGGGCCCGAGCGGCCTTGACTTCTATCTTACGGATGGTAAGATAAAATTACAAGAGGAGGACCTATGGACACCGCACAAGTTACTGCCGCGTTGGTGGACATCCTGAAAGAGTGCCAGCGGATGTTCGGCCACGACGACGCCGATTCGGTCACCCCGAAGACCCGGCCGCATGGTGGATTGAAGGGGTTTCAGAGCGACGTGACGCCCACCATCGTCCGCCGCCTGGCCAAGAAGCTCGGCCACCCGCTGCCCGAAGATGTGGATCCAGTGAACATCTTCGCCTCCGAGGACAAGACTCGGAAGTTGACGGTCGAGGAAGCCGCCAAGCGGTTCCTGGAGCGCTATGGCTCGAAGGGAGCGAAGTGATGAGCGACCAGAGCGAAAAAAAGAAGATCATCGCGAGCCGCCTGCGGGAAGCGCGCAAGATGGCTGGCCTCACCCAGGGACACGTCGCCGAACGGATGGGACTCCATCGCCCAAGTGTCTCGGAGATCGAGGCCGGGAACCGCTCGGTGACCGCCGAGGAGCTCACGGCGTTCGCCGCACTTTATGAGGTGAGCGTTTCTTGGCTCGCTGGCGAGGGCGCGTCAAAGCTGGACCCCCATGACGACCGAGTCCAGCTGGCCTTTCGGAACCTAGAAAAGCTCAGCGAAAAGGATCTCGATAAGCTGCTCACGGCGCTCGCCGCAATCAAGAAGCGGAAAGGGGATGAATGAGACCTTCGCGAACGGACCTCGCCCGCCGAGCCGTCGCCAAGGCAGCCGAGGTTCGAGATCGATTCGATGTCCCGCCGCAGGCGGCAGTGAACGTCCTCGATATGTGCGGGGAGCGGTTCGCGCCGCCCATCACCGTCCGGTTCAAGGACATCAGCATGGAGGGCGTCTACCTACGGGAAGATCGGCCCGAGATCTGGCTCGGACTCCGGCCGCTCACCCGCCGGGTGTTCAACTGCGCCCATGAGCTTGGCCACCACGTTTTCGGGCACGGCTCGACCCTCGACGAACTCCAGGTGGACGACGGGGCACACCGTCCGTTTAACCCGGACGAATACCTGGTTAACATGTTCGCGGCTTACCTCCTGATGCCGCGTCTTGCCGTAGCGTCGGCGTTTACGTCGCGCGGCTGGAGGGCGGAAGAGGCCACTCCTGAACAGTGCTTCGTTGTCTCGTGCAGCCTCGGGGTCGGCTACGAAACGCTCGCCACCCACTTGGCCTACGGCCTACAACTCGTGAGCGGGACTCGCTCGGAGACCCTGCTCCGGACCCGCTTGCCCATGTTACGCCAGGGCATGCTCGGCCACGATGCCCCCGACCGGCTTACGGTGATCGACGCCATGCACACCCTCCCGACTGTGGACACGGAAGTCGGGACTGGTCTTCTCCTTCCAGCCGGAACCGAGCTTGAGGAGTCGGCGTTTGCGACCCGACTCGACACGCCGCGGGGTCGGCTGTTCCAAGTCTTGCGGTCCGGCGTTACGCGGGCCTATTCGGCAGGCGGCAAGTGGGCGGTGATGGTCCGGGCTATGCCCCATCAGTACGTCGGCCTTGCCCGTTACCGACACCTGGCCAGAGAGGACGGAGACGATGAGTAGTACACCCTTTACCCCTCGCCTAGAGCCAAGTCTACCCGCGGCCTGGGCGAAGGCCTTTCTCGAACTGCGAAAGCACCCAGGTCGAGAGATTGCGCCGTTTGCGGTGAGCGTCGAATCGCCGTGTGGGTTGTCGCTGGCAGAGACCCACGAGGAGCCCTTGGTGCGAGCGCTGAATGCCTGCCTCGACCAGGATGGACACCAGGCAGTTGAGAAGGTAGCGTTCACCATCTTCCCCGAGCGGATATGGCGGCTCTGTGGCGGCGACCGACATCAGCTCTACCGGGAAGCCTTGAGAAACCTCCGCGCGCTCGTGGCTTGGGATCCGCGAAAGAACCAGCGCGGGATGTACTTCGCCCGGCTCATCGGGTTCGGGATCGATCACAAAACCGGGGCGTCGCTCGGCTACGAGCCGACCAAGACGTTGGCTGCGGACGGAAACCAGCTCGAGCACATTATCCGCCAGTGCAAAAAAAGCGTACAGCGCGGCCGGAAGGTCGCTCGCATGCAGCTACAGGCCGCGGTCTTTGACCCCTTCCGGGATCTCACGACCTCCGGTCAGCCGAGCTTTCCGTGCCTCCAGCACATCGCCTTTGACCCGGACGTAGACACACGGGGCCTCGCACTTAGCGCGTTTTACGCGACTCAGCAGCTTTACGTGAAGGCTTACGGGAATTGGCTTGGCCTCTGCCGCCTCGGGGCGTTCGTTGCGGACCAGTCGGGTTTGAAGCTCACGCGCTTCACCTGCTTTGTCGGCGTGGAGAAGATGGACAAAGCTCCTCGGAGTGGGACGCTCCACGCCGAACTGCTCCGTACCGCGCAGGAGGTAGCCGGTCTAGCGCCAACCGGAGAACGGGTGGTGGCCGGACATGCCTGACGACCAACCCAAAAACCGTAGCCGGGGAAGAGCCCTGTTCGACGCAGTTGCGACTACGTCGAGGCCCCTGCTCGACACTCCGCCCCCCGACATTGCGCCCCTCAAGCCAACGCCGCTCTTTGATGACTACTGGCGGTTTGCCGCCGAGCGACAGAAGGTCTTTTTCGCGCGGGCTGAGGGGCAACCGCCGCCCTGGACCGAAGACGAGATCCTCTCAGTGTACAAGTTCACAAACGCCTATCGGGCGTCGGACCGCGTGAGCCAGTACCTGATCCGAAGGGTCATTTATCGGGACGACTTGCCGCAGACCCGCGATGAAACGTTCTTCCGAGTCATGCTGTTTAAGCTCTTTAACAAGGTCGAGACCTGGGAGTTGTTGGAGGAAAAACTCGGTCCGCTCACCTGGGCGGAATACGACTTCAAGCGTTACGACAAAGTCTTGACCAATGCGATGACTGAGCGTCGGCGGATTTATTCGGCCGCCTACATCATGCCGTCAGCGAGGTCGTTCGGGCACGACCGGAAGCATCGGAACCACTTGGCACTCATCGAGCGGATGATGCGGGAAGCGCTTCCAGCCAAGATCGTTGATGCCCGCCGGATGCAGGATGCGTTTGAACTGCTCCTTGGCTATCCATCGCTTGGCGACTTCTTGGCCTACCAGTTCATCACTGACCTGAATTACAGCGAGTTGACTAACTTCTCGGAGATGGACTTCGTGGTCGCCGGACCGGGAGCCTTGGACGGCATCAGCAAATGCTTCGCTGACACCGCGGGCCTCACCCCTCCGGAGGTCGTCCGGTTCATGGCCGACCGCCAGGAGAAAGAGTTTAGGCGACTCGGTTTGAACTTCCGATCGCTTTGGGGCCGCAGGCTACAGTTAATCGACTGCCAGAACCTGTTTTGCGAAGTCAGCAAGTACGCGCGGGAGAGCCACCCCGACGTGAAGGGAATCGCAAACCGCACCCGCATCAAGCAGCGGTTTCGCCCTAACAGCTCACCGATCTTCTACTGGTACCCGCCCAAGTGGGGAATCAACGAGCGAGTGACTGGCGTCTAGCCGGCTCACAAGGATCAGCGAGGAAACATCATGGATCTCCGTTCGTACCAATCAGCAGCAGTCGCCACCGACTGCCTACCGGCCGCAAGTTCGGCTAACCTCATGGTTCCCCTCCTCGGTCTCGCTGGCGAAGTCGGCGAGCTCCAGAGCGAGTACAAAAAGGCCCTGCGAGATGGCGACGGCCCGCAGTTGTTCCGCGGGCGGTTCGCCGAGGAACTCGGTGACATCCTCTGGTACGTCGCGAATCTGGCCACAAAGCTTGGCTTCGACCTCGACGCAATCGCCGAGCAGAACTTGGCGAAGGGAAGAGAGCGCTGGGGTCTCCGGCTCGGACTGTCCGAGCCAAGGCCGCCGTTCGACGAGGGCTACCCGGAAAATGAGCGGCTCCCGCGAATCTTCCAAATCCTACTCAAGACCGAAACAGGGCCGGCGGGAAGGCCCGTCGTTCAGGCTTACGCCGGCGACCGGAAGCTCGGCAACCACCTGACGGACAACTCTTACGTCAAAGACGGTTACCGCTTCCACGACACGTTCCACTTTGCGTTTGCCGCCGTACTCGGCTGGTCCCCGATCACGCGATGGCTACTTGGTCGGAAACGCAGATCCCGCCCTGAAGTGGACGAGGTGGAGGATGGGGCTCGAGCGAAGGCGGCAGAGGAGGCCATCTCGCTTTTCGTGTTCAGCCACGCAAAGGAGTACAACTGGCTAGAGGGGAAGGCGAGCATAAGTTCCGAGATGCTCCGGGCGGTGAAGTCGATGGCGAATGGGTTTGAGGTGTCAAAGTGCAGTACCGGCGAGTGGGAGGCCGCCATCGTCCAGGGCTTTACGACATGGCGTGTTATCGAGCGTAACCACGGAGGTCTTCTCACCCTGGATCTGGACAAGCGGACGATCACCGCGGGTCAGCCGCGGTGAGGGGTCCCCCACCCTCCCGCACGGAGATGGCGCTCGCGAAGGCGACAGCCTCGACGTGGCTGATACTGAGAAGCCAGCGGTCGATTCCCAGCCGTTCGGCCTCGGCAAGCGCTGGGCCCGTTAATCGCACCTGGGGGTGGCCTTTTTCCCCCGGGAGGATCTCGACATGCAGCCACGAAATCTCGCCAGTGAATCCCGTCCCGAGCGCCTTACCCACTGCCTCCTTGGCCGCAAGTCGCCCGGCGAAGAACAGGACACGTTCGTGCTCCTCGCACGCAACCGATCGCTCAGCCCTGGTGAAAGTGCTGAGCAGAAAGTCTTCTTCCATCGTCGTCAGGAGCCGACGAATCCGGTCAACATCGACCACGTCCACGCCGTGACCTATAATCATCTACCCGCCTCCCGCTCGCCATCCAGCTGGGTCGTCAACGCGGCTTGTTGCCACAAGGGCACTCGCCATTCGAGCGATTCGCTCCTTGCTAGCCTATCGAATGAGAGCCCGACTGACGGAACGGCAATCGCCCTGCCAATTAATCGACCAACAAAAGATGAGCCTTTCTCCCGCTACCATGCTTTTCCCGCGTTGCAGGGTTTGGTAGACTACCTCCCTGTACTGCTGAGCCAAGAGAGACGCGGCACATGACGAGGCTGAACGAATACGTAAAGACGGCGGAAGCCGCCCGCATTCTAGGAGTTTCGCAGAATACGCTTCGCGCCTGGGCGGAAGCCGGGAAGATCCCCGTCCGACGCAATCCGGCCAACGGCTACCGCTTGTTCCTTCGCCGCGACCTGGAAGGCTTCCTGGCGCAAGCCGCTCGCAGTGTCGAACACAGCGCAGCCAGTCCGACGGCCAGATGAAGCTCGCCAATGGTCTCTGCGCCGGGTTCGCGAAGAACGACGGTGGAAAGCGAAATGTCGAACGAACAAGCAACTCTCCTTCCTGGGCGGATCGCACGAGTGCGACAGCGACTCTACCTTGTGGAACAAGTGGCTCCGCCGCTGAACCCGTCTGACAGTACGCTTGTACAGCTATCCTGCGTTGATGATGATGCCCAAGGGCAGCCCCTCCAGGTACTCTGGGAACGCGAGCTCGACGCCGAGGTCATGACCGGCGAGGCCTGGGACGCCATCACCCGCCGAGGCTTCGACCCACCAACGATCTTCTCCGCTTACCTGAACACGCTCCGTTGGAACTGCGTTACCGCCACCGACCCGCGGCTGTTCCAGTCCCCATTCCGAGCCGGCATCCGCCTCGACGCATATCAGCTGGAACCGCTCCAAAAGGCGCTGTTGCTGCCGCGGGTGAACCTCTTCATCGCCGACGACGTGGGACTCGGCAAGACCATCGAGGCGGGACTGATCGCACGCGAGCTGCTACTCCGCAAAAAGGCCCGCGAGATTGTCGTTTCCTGCCCTCCGTCCATGCTCCTCCAATGGCAGGAGGAACTGGAGACCCGCTTCGGGCTCGTGTTCGAGATCCTCGACAAGGACTACGTTCAGCGAGTACGGCGAGAACGGGGCTTCGGCGTCAATCCTTGGAGCACCCATTCGCGCTTCCTGGTTTCGCACCGCCTGTTGATCGATGAGGCGTACACAGGCCCGCTTCGCGACTGGCTCGGCGATTTCCGCGGCGGATCGCTGCTGATTCTCGACGAAGCGCACCACGCGGCACCATCGAGCGGCCAGAAGTACGCCATTGACTCGAAGATTACGCGAGCCGTTCGCGATCTAGCCCCGCGCTTCGAGCATAGGCTTTTCCTCTCGGCGACGCCGCACAACGGCCACTCCAACAGCTTCTCCGCTCTACTGGAAATCATGGACCCGCAGCGGTTCTGCCGAGGCGTGCCGGCCGACAAGAACCTGCTAAACGCCGTCATGGTGCGACGCCTCAAAGACGACATCCGCGAGATTCAGGGTGGCTTCCCCATTCGCCGCGTCAAGCAACTCGACATCGACGGCTTGCCGGCTGATGCCGCCGAGCTGCGACTCGCCGGCCTGCTTGACGACTACCGCAGGCTTCGCGAGGAGCGTTTGAGTGGCGAGACTCGTCGCAAACAAGCGGCCGCGGGCTTGCTGATCACTGGCCTTCAGCAACGACTTTTATCCTCCGTTGAGGCGTTTGCCCGAACGCTCAACGTTCATCGCAAGACAGTCCAGCGTCATTGGGAGGAGTCCCAGGCTGCTGCGGAGAAGTCCGCTACCGCCGAGTTTCAGTTCGACCTGCTCACCGCCTCACCCGGAAGTGACGACGACCGAGCGACCCTCCCTGTTGCGGAGCTTCAGGCTGAAGAGGACGCCCAAATCACCGCCGCCACGGCCGCGACCACGCCCACCAAGGGCACCAGCGCCAGCAAGTTGTTCGCTCGCGAGCAACAGCTCCTCGACACCATGACCGAGGCTGCCGACGCCGCACGTGCGGAGCCGGATGCGCGCGTGCGATTGCTGATCGACTGGATTCGCAAGAACATGTGCCCCAACCTCGGCAAGCCCGGCGCCAAGTGGAACGACCTGCGCATCCTGATCTTCACGGAATACGACGACACGAAGCGCTACTTGCAGCAGCAACTTGCCGGGGCGATTGAAGGCAGTGATCGCGCCGACCAGCGAATCGCGATCTACCACGGACCGACGCCGCCTGATGAACGGGAGGCCATCAAGCAGGCTTTCAACGCCGATCCCAAGCACCACCCGCTGAGGATTCTCATAGCCACCGACGCCGCCCGCGAAGGCTTGAACCTCCAGGCCCATTGCTGGAACTTGTTTCACTTCGACGTGCCGTGGAATCCGAGCCGCATGGAGCAGCGAAACGGCCGGATCGACCGCAAGCTTCAGCCGCAGTCCGACGTGTTCTGCCACTACTTCGTTTACCGCCAGCGCCCGGAAGACCGCATCTTGAAAGTGCTGGTCGAGAAGACCGAGCGTATCAAGAAAGAGCTTGGAAGCCTCGCCCAGGTGATCGATGCGCGCTTGGCAGACACCCTGCGGTCTGGCATCCGCCGTGATCGCATCGAAGCTCTGGAGAAGGAAATCCTTGCCGCTGACCTGGAGGGTGATCAACGAAAAACCGTTGAAGACGAACTCGAATCGAACCGCCAGCGTCAAAACAACCTCCGACGCCAGGTGGACACACTTCGCGACCTTGTCGAGAAGTCGAAAGAGAGCATCGGGCTCGACGAGGACCAGTTTCGCCAGGCCATCTCTTGCTCCCTGGAGCTACTCGGTGCCGAGCAACTCAAGGCTGGTAAGGACAAGCCAGGCGACAAAGCCATTGCCACATTCGAGTTCCCGGCACTCGATCAGCGTGAAGGCGCCGACCCGACATGGGCCGACACCCTCGACACCCTTCGCGCTCCCCGCGACCGCGGACAAAAACTCTGGGACTGGCGACGTGGTTCCCCTATCCGTCCCGTCGTCTTCGAGGACACCGGGACGCTTGATGATGACGTTGTCCATCTCCACCTGGAACACCGCGTCGTCCAGCGATTGCTCGGCCGTTTCATCGCCCAGGGCTTCGTGCATCACGACCTGTCTCGGGCCTGTCTCGCTCAAACCACGGACGCGATTCCGCGTGCGATCTTGCTCGGGCGGCTCTGCCTGTACGGCCCGGCAGCTGCCCGGTTGCACGAGGAGATCATTCCCATCACCGCGCGCTGGACCGACCCGAAGATCCGCAAGAACCCGCTTGCGCCGTATGCCCGCGAGGCGGAGACCAAAACGCTCCAGCTATTGCGCGACTCGCTGACGCGACAAGCGAAACGGAAGATCGAAAGGCCAGTTCAGGATCAACTCCTGACCACCGCGGCCCGCGACATCAAGGAGCTGCTGGTTCACCTGCAAAGCCGCGGCGAGGAATACGCCGAGGATGCCAATCGCAAGCTGAAAGCCCGTGGCCAGCAAGAGGCGAAGGCCATGCAAACTATCCTGGAGACCCAGCGCAAGCACATTTTGAGTACCGAGGCCAAGCACGCCCGTGACTACGAACAAGGCATGTTGCCGTTTTTCGAGAACGAGGAAGAGCAACGGCAACTCGAAGCAAATAAACGCTACTGGACCAAGCGATTGACGATGATCGAACAAGAGCTGAAGACCGAGCCACAGCGCATCGCCGACCTCTACCAGGTCAAGGCCACGCGCATCGAGCCGGTCGGTCTGATTTACCTTTGGCCGGTGACTGGTTAAGGCTATGGCACGCGATCCCGAAGTCCTGGCTCATCTTGAATGGCTCGGCTACGTGCAGCCGGTCGGCCTCGTCGTATCCGTTCCGGCTCTCCTTGCCGCCCAGGCTCACGTCGGCCGAATCACTCCCGCCGACCATCAGGCGTTTCTTGCCTGCCTACCGCGAGACAAGGACGATGAGCTCGTTCCTGAAATCCGCGAGCTGAGGGAATTCGTGCAATCTGCTTTGGCGTGGGAAGCAGCCGACCTTCAGGAACCACCGACCTCTCTTGAGGTACCGCTGCCTGAATACCATGAAACGCTTCGCCCGACATTTGTCGTTCCCGAATTCCAACCGAAGGATGCGAAACGCCCGTGGCTCATGCTCCTTCAGTGCCTCCCCAGGGCGACCGACTTCGACATTGTCCATGTGAAGGACGAACGTCACTGGCAAGCAACGCCCCAGGCCCGCATGGAGCGACTGCTCCGCGAGACGGACGTGCCGATTGGCCTCTTGTTCAACCACACGCAGCTTCGGCTCGTTTACGCACCCCGCGGTGAGACCAGCGGCTACGCAACGTTTAACGTCGCGGACATGGCGAGTGTCGCAGGCCGGCCGATCTTCGCCGCGCTGCGGATGCTTCTCCATCAAGATCGCCTTTTCCGCGGATCGGACAAGGAGCGGCTCCCTGCAATTCTCGCTGACAGCCGCAAGTATCAAAATGTCGTCTCGACCCAGCTCGCCGAACAGGTGCTGGCTGCTCTGTACGAATTGCTCCGCGGCTTCCAGGCAGCAGATGACGCGACCAGGGGACGGCTTCTTCGCGATGTACTCGCCAAGGACCCGAACCACGTCTACGCAGGGCTTCTCACCGTTTTGATGAGACTGGTCTTCGTCCTCTACGCTGAGGACCGCGGTCTCTTGTCCACCGATTCCGTCTACGCCAACTACTACTCCGTCACGGGATTGTTTGACCGCCTCCGCGCCGATGCCGGCCGATACCCTGACACGATGAACCAACGCTATGGTGCCTGGGCCCAGCTACTCACCGTGTTCCGGCTCATTCACGAGGGAGGCAGCCACGCTGGCTTTCAGATCCCGGCCCGCAAGGGCTACCTCTTCGACCCGGAGCGCTACCCGTTTCTGGAAGGGCGCAGCATGGCCCCGGCGCAAGCTGCCGATGGCCCGGCAATCCCTCGCGTTTCCGACGGCGTCATTTTCCGGGTCCTGAACAACCTCCTCATCCTGGACGGAGAGCGACTCAGTTACCGCACGCTCGACGTGGAGCAGATCGGCAGCGTCTACGAGACGATGATGGGCTTCGACCTGCAAGTCGCCAATGGTCGGTCCATCGCCATCAAGCCGACGAAGGCACACGGAGCGCCGACCTCCATCAACCTGGAAGAGCTACTGGCTGCCAAAAGTGGCGACCGTGCCAAGTGGCTCGCGGAACGCACCGACCAGAAGCTCAGCGGCCAGGCGGCCGATGCGCTGAAGAAGGCATCATCCATCGAGGACCTGCTCGCGGCACTCGAAAAGAAGATTGCCAACCGTGTCACTCCGAACACCGTGCCCAAGGGGGCGATGATCTTTCAGCCGAGCAACGAGCGGCGGCGGAGCGGCTCGCATTACACGCCGCGTTCGCTCACCGAGCCGATCGTTCGTAACACCCTGGAGCCGATCCTCAAGCAACTGGGCGACAAGCCGACGCCGAAGCAGCTTCTCGACCTCAAAGTCTGCGACCCCGCGATGGGCTCCGGCGCGTTCCTCGTGGAAGCTTGCCGGCAGCTCGGCGACGTGCTGGTGAAGGCCTGGCACGTCCATAAGCAGGTTCCGAAGATACCGCCGGATGAGGACGAAATCCTGCACGCCCGCCGGCTCATCGCCCAGCGCTGCCTGTATGGCGTGGATAAGAATCCAATGGCCGTGGACCTCGCGAAGTTGGCACTCTGGCTTGCCACCCTGGCGAAGGACCACCCTTTCACGTTCCTCGATCATGCTCTGCGACATGGGGATTCCCTAGTTGGCCTGACACGCAAGCAGATCTCCGAGTTCCACTGGCAGCCCGCGCCACAGCGCAGTTTCGGTCAGGAGATCATCGAGGAACGCATCCAGGCAGCTACGCGCGTCCGGCAGGAGATCATCGAGGCCGGCGACGAGGTGCCCTTCTTGCTCAAGCAGCAGAAGCTGGCCCTCGCCGACGAGAGCCTGAATCTGGTCCGCTTTGCCGGCAACCTGGTCATTGCCGCCTTCTTTGTCGAGGACAATGAGAAGAAACGCAAGGCCAAACGCGAAGAATTACTGCAACAGCTTTCGGGATTCCTTCAAAGCGGAAACATGACCCAGCGCCCCACCAAGCCTGATCAGGATCTACGTTCCGGCGACAAGGCCATTCATCCGTTCCACTGGGAGATCGAATTCCCGGAAGTGTTCGGTCGGAATAGCGGAGGGTTCGATGCAATTGTTGGTAATCCACCGTTTGCTGGAAAGAACACCCTAGTTGCCTCCAATCGAAAGAGCTATCCAGATTGGCTTAAGGCACTCCACGAAGGGGCTCATGGCAACGCCGACCTTGTGGCCCATTTCTTTCGTCGCGCCTTCAACTTACTCCGGCCTGGCGGAACCTTTGGACTTATCGCCACTAACACCATTGCACAGGGCGACACGCGCAGCACTGGATTGCGTTTCATATGCACCCACGGGGCTACGATTTATTTGGCACGCCGCCGGTATAAATGGCCTGGGCAAGCAGCTGTTGTTGTCAGCATCGTCCACGTTTTGAAAGGTCCAATGCGGGGAGCCTTCGATTTGGACGGGAAGTCAGTTGAGCGTATCACCGCTTACCTCTTCCATACCGGTGGGCACGACGACCCAGCACCCCTTGCCGTTAACGCGGGCAAGAGCTTCCAAGGAAGCATCGTGCTTGGAATGGGCTTCACCTTTGATGACACCGACAAGGATGGCGTGGCTAGCTCAATCAGCCTAATGCACGCATTGATCGCCAAGAATCCGCGAAATGCCGAACGCATTTTCCCCTACCTTGGAGGGGAAGAGATCAGTACCAGTCCCATTCAGAAGGGGCATCGTTTCATAATCAACTTCGCAGACATGAGCGAGAGCCAGGCAAGGGAGTGGCCTGATCTATTCCGCATCGTCGAAGAGCGGGTAAAACCTCAACGGTTACGGGACAACCGTGAGGCATATCGACGCTATTGGTGGCAGTTCGCGGAGAAACGGCTTGACCTCCAGCAAGCACTGGCAGGAAAAACCCGTGTCGTCGTGGTCCCTCGTGTCGGTAACGCATTCGCTTTTGCTATGGTTGATGCCCGCCAGGTCTTGAACGACAAGTGCATTGTTTTCCCTCATGCAACGTTTGGGATTCTCGGGTTACTTCAGTCGCGTGTACACGAAATCTGGACGCGGTTTCTGAGCACAACGCTCAAGGATGATCTCCAGTACACTCCTTCGCTCTGTTTCGAGACCTTTCCATTCCCCGAAAAGATCGAGACCGACTCCAAGCTAAATTTAGAAGCAATGGGCAAAGAGTATTATGAGTTCCGCGCTTCTCTGATGGTGAAGAATAATGAGGGCCTGACGAAGACGTACAATCGCTTCCACGATCCGAGCGAGACCGCGCCAGACATCCTCAAGTTGCGTGAACTCCACGCCACTATGGACCGAATCGTGCTCAATGCTTACGACTGGCACGACCTGAAGCCAACCTGCGAATTCCTCCTCGACTACGAGGATGACGAGGAGGATGATGACGGTGGTCAGACCCGCAGAAGGAAAAAGCCCTGGCGATACCGCTGGCCGGATGAGTTCCGTGACGAGGTGCTGGCCCGCTTGCTGGAATTGAACAAGCAACGTGCAGAAATCGAGCGGGTCAGCGGCTCAGCCGCCGAAGCTGCGAAAAAGAAATCATCTAAAGGAACGCGGAAAAACGGCCAGCGCCAGAACGATCAAGGCCGACTACCTGGTATGTGAACTATTGCAAGGAAAAAGCCCATGACGCCGATGGACGTTCGGAAGCAGTTAATTGAGGCCTTGCGCCTGGACCTGGTCGGGCCGGATTGCGGGCTGGGAAATCCGACGGAACTACTGCCACAAGCACCGTCCCGCTGGTATCTCACCGGCTTTCTCGTGCCGATCGACGCCGAGGATACCCAGAAAGCCGAGGAGGCCAGCACCGAAGGACTGGACGAAGTCGGTGATGCCAAGGGCCTGGACGACGCTTCCACGCCCGAACCTGCCGCCGCGCGCCGGGCCTACCTCCCCTCATCCATCGGCACGAGCCTTCTGGTGCCAGCGGATGCGAAGGAATTGACGGTCACCGCGCGCTGGGGTGATTACAAACTCCATCAGCCCGACGACGGCCACGGAATCGGCTCCGAATGGCACAGAACACCCCGTGAAGAAACTGTCGCGCTCGCGATTCCCGAGCGAACGAAGCAGCCCGCCGAGAAGGACGTGCCGAACAGCGGCGGACTCAAGATCGCCCTTTCCGTACGCCCAGTGGTCACCACTGGAGCCGACGGCGGCTTGCCCAAAGGAACGCGATCGATTTCCGTCTTTCTCGTCAATCGCCGAACGCCTGCAACCGACGAACTCCGTGACGAGGCCTTCGCGTTTCAGGCCCAGCTCGAAGTCACCGTCAAGGGTTGCCTCGTACCCCGTCCGGACCTTCGCAGCCTCGAAAGCGAGGACTGGGACGAGCGCGTCGCCGACCTGCAATTCCGAGATGACCGCGACTGCGCCGTTGGCCACAACATCGCCACCGAGGCCGAAGTAAAAGATGGCCATTGCTCTACCGTCCGCACCTGCTGGATCCCCCTCGGCCAGGTCGAGCGTGTCGCTCCAGCAGCCATCAGCGGCGTCGAGCTCGACATGGACGCACTGTGCAAACTCGCAAACGGCGCCGACGCAAAAGCCAAGCTCGGCGCGTTCGTCGAGCAGTACCGCAAGTGGATCGACGATCAACGATCGAAGGCCCCGAAGTCCCCCAAGAAGCGCAAGGAAACCGCCGATCTGCTGCTGAAGCGTGCCGAGGTCGCCGCCCGGCGCATCGAGCAGGGCATCGCCTTGCTCGCGGACCCGCAATGCCTGGAAGCGTTCCGCGTCGCCAACCGCGTGATGGCGATCGCCGCCCGCCAGCGTCAGGGCGTCATGATAAAGAAGGACCCGGCTACAATCCAGCCCGCGTGGCGTCCGTTCCAGCTCGCGTTCATCCTTATGAACCTGCACGGCATGGCCAATCCCGGGCACGACGACCGTGAGGTCGTGGATCTTTTGTTCTTCCCCACCGGCGGCGGCAAGACCGAAGCCTACCTGGGTCTGGCCGCGTTCACACTGGTCCTGCGCCGCCTGCGAAACCCGGGAGTAGCATCGGCCGGCGTTACCGTGCTGATGCGCTATACGCTCCGTCTCTTGACGCTCGACCAGCTCGGCCGCGCTTCGACCTTGATCTGCGCCCTGGAGCTGGAACGCCAAAACGACGTGGAGAAGCTCGGCGACTGGCCCTTCGAGATCGGCCTCTGGGTCGGTCAGGCAGCCACGCCGAACCGCATGGGCCACAAGGGAGACCATGACCCCGTTACGGCGCGGGCCAAGACCATTGCTTACAAGAACAACGAGCGAAAGGCCTCGCCCATTCCCCTTGAGGACTGCCCGTGGTGCGGCACGAAGTTCAACGCCAACTCGTTCGAGTTGAAACCGAACCGCGACCATCCCATTGACCTGCGCATCAATTGCGTCAACCGCCACTGTGCATTCAGCCGTGGTCAGCCGCTGCCCATCGTGGCGGTCGATGAGCCGATTTACCGCCGCTTGCCGTGTTTCCTCATCGCCACGGTGGACAAGTTCGCCGCCATGCCGTGGACTGGTGAAGTCGGTGGTTTCTTTGGCCGCGTTGAGCGCTACGACCAGCACGGGTTCTACGGCCCTTGTGAGCCAGGAAAGGGCAACCCGCTCCCCGGCGGACGCTTGCTGCCGCCCGACCTCGTGATTCAGGACGAGCTTCATCTCATATCCGGACCTCTCGGGACGATGGCCGGTTTGTACGAGACGGCCCTCGACGAGCTGTCCGCGCGGGAGAGCGACGGCAAGAAGATACGCCCAAAAATCGTCGCCTCCACTGCAACCGTGCGGCGGGCCGAGAACCAGATTCGCACGCTCTTCAATCACCGGCTGGTCGATGTCTTCCCTCCCCCGGGCCCCGACCGGCGCGATTCGTTCTTTGCCGAGACGCACCCCCCGACCCGCAGTCACCCGCGTCTCTACCTCGGCATCGCCGCCCAGGGACGCAGCCCGAAAGTGGTGATGTTGCGCTGCTACCTGGCGCTGCTTGCGGCAACTCAGAAGGCGTACCTCAGCCACGGAAAGAAGGGCGACCCCGCGAATCCCGCCGACCCGTATATGACACTGCTGGGATACTTCAACAGTCTCCGCGAACTGGGCGGCGCACGCCGCGTCATCGAGGACGAGGTCGGCAGCCGGCTTCTCGGCTACGCGGGCCGCAAGAGGGCGGGCGAGAAGGATGGCCTCTTCCAGAATCGCAAGATCGCCTACGACGTAGTCGAACTTACCAGCCGCGTAAGCACGGACAAAGTCTCCGAGGCGAAGCGCCGACTATCCCTCCCTTTCAGCGAGAAGGAGCACGTGGACGTGGCCATCGCTACGAACATGATCTCCGTCGGACTCGACATCATCCGGCTCGGGCTCATGGTCGTCTTCGGCCAGCCGAAAACGTCCGCTGAGTACATCCAGGCAACCAGCCGCGTCGGCCGTGACCACGAACGACCCGGCCTGGTCATCACGATTCTCAACGTCCACAAGCCGAGGGACCGCTCGCACTACGAGCGGTTCGCCTACTACCACCAGACCTTCTACCGCAGCGTCGAGGCCACGAGTGCCACCCCTTTCTCCCCGCGGGCACTGGACCGAGGCCTGGCAGGCACGTTGGTCGCCCTCGCCCGGCTGGGGCACAGCCCCCTCACGCCGCCGCGTGGCGCCGAGCAGATTCTCAAGGAGGGCACGAAGCTCAACTTCGTCATCGAAACGCTGACGCAGCGGGCCTTCGCGTGCTGTCCCGGCGACACGCCAGAACGCGAACAAGTCAGGGAACGCGTCCGCACTCGTGTGAAGGACCTCCTGGACGAGTGGAGCCGGATCACGATGGACTATGGGCAGGTGAACACGTCGCTCCAGTACAACCAATACGAAGCCGGCGGGGCGAAACCGCTGCTGCACCACTTCCTCGACCCGGAGCTCAAGAAACTCCCCGCCCGACACCGCAAGTTCCGGGCGAACCGATCGCTGCGAGACGTGGAGCCCAGCGTCAATCTCTGGCTCAAGACCATGGACGGCATCGAGATTGAAGAGCAGGAGGACGAGCAATGAACAACCGCCGAAGCAAGAAAGCACCCGGTCAACTGCGACAGGGTCAGATCGTCAGCACTTTCGGACCCGGCGCCATGCTCGACCTGCCCAACCACTCCGTCCTGATAGCCGGCCTCGAGCACTGGACCGGCGTCACCGACGAGATCGTCGAGCCGCGCCTCGCCGACAAGCTCTGCATGCTGCTCGACCTCTCGAGCATTAAGCTGTACGCTCCACCCGCCGACCCACAGGACCCGACCGCGCCGCAGAACGGTATCGCAGCCTGGCAGTTCCCGGAGTGGTTCATCGTGCAGGAGGCGTCCACCGGCGACGACGGCAGTCCTTTTCGCACTCGGATGATGGTCCATCGTTCGGCACTGACGGGCGGCAAGTTCATTGACCTGAACAAGAAACGCCGCGCGGTGGTGCCGATCCGCTTCGTCCGCGCTTGCCGCTGCGGTCACATTGGCGACATCGACTGGCGAGTCTTCGTCCACGGGGCGGCCACCGACTGCAAGCGGCAGCTCTGGATCGACGAGCGTGGCACGAGCGGGGACCTGGGCGAAGTGTGGATTCGCTGCGAGTGCAAGACAGAACGGAGCATGAGCCAGGCCGCGATAATGCAAAACCGCGCCCTTGGCCACTGCAACGGCAACCGGCCGTGGCTTGGCCCGGTGGAGAAGGAGCAGTGCGGGGAGCCGAACCGCCTGCTGATCAGAAACGCCAGCAACGCCTACTTCCCCCAGCTCCTCAGCGTGATTTCGCTCCCCGATCGCGACGACCGCATCAAGCAGGCCGTCGATTCCATCTGGGACACCCTTGAAGCCGTCGAGAACATCGACGAGCTTCGCTACGAACGCAAGAAGGCGAAGGTCAAGGCCGCGCTGGAAGACCTCACCGACGAAGAGGTTCTCGCCGAAATTCACGCCCGCACAAAAGGCCACAGCGAGCAAACCAAGACGGTCAAGCAGGCCGAGCTCGAAACGCTGATCGCCGCCAAGCCGGAATTGGGTAACGACCAGCCGGACGGCACCTTCTTCGCCCGCACGCTGGCGCCGGAGAACTGGCGCACGGCCCAGACGCCGTGGATGAACGCCATCGAACGAGTCGTGCTAGTGCATCGCCTCCGCGAAGTCGTCGCCCAGGTAGGCTTCACGCGCTTCGAGGCCGCGGCCCCGGACATCGAGGGTGAACTGGAGATCGGCGTTCGGCGAGCCGCATTAGCGCGGGAGACGGCGTGGCTCCCGGCCAGCGAGAACAAGGGGGAAGGCGTCTTCCTTCAGTTCAAACGCGAATTTGTTGACCAGTGGTTGGCGCGCCCCCAGGTCCAGGCTCGCGGCCGGCAGCTCGATTCAGGCTTTAATGCCTGGGTCGCCGAACACCAGGGAACGCACCGCAAGTTCCCTGGGCTGCCGTACATCATGCTCCACTCCTTCTCTCACCTGTTGATCACGGCCGTCTCACTAGAGTGCGGCTATCCGGCGAGTTCCATCCGCGAGCGCATATATGCGCTGCCCAGCGTCGGTTACGGCGTGCTGCTCTACACCGGCACGTCGGATTCAGAAGGGACGCTCGGTGGCCTGGTCGAAGTCGGCCGCCGCATCCATGAGCACATGCACAAGGCCCTCGACATGGGGGAACTTTGTTCGAACGATCCGGTCTGTGCCGAGCACCAACCCGAGAATCGCCACGAGCGCCGCTTTCTCCAGGGCGCCGCATGTCACGGTTGCTTGCTCATCGCCGAAACCTCTTGCGAACAGCACAATGACTTCCTTGATCGTGCTCTCGTTGTCCCGACCCTAGAAAACCTCGGAGTCGAATTCTTCAACTTGGCGACGAAATGAACGCTTCGCTCCTGCTGCTCACCGAAAGTGACTTGCCCCCGTTGATCGCCGGACTTCGCTCCGGCAGATTGACCGCGCCGTTCACTCCTGCACTCATCGAGCACCTTATCGGGCATCCGATTTCGCTCGCCACCATCCAGGCGATGGTGGAGTTTCAGCAGCTCGGCTTCTCGGAGGCACAGCTCGCTGCCGCCCTCGAACTGGTCCTTCAAGACCGGCAACGCCGTCCACGATTAGAGGACGCTATCGACCTGGTGATGAGTGGGCCTGAAGGTCAAGGCGTGGCTAACCGCGACACACGAGTTGTTGTCCGCGAACTGTTCGCTAACGCTAGAAAGTCTGTCCTGGTCGCCGGCTACGCGGTCTACCAGGGCAAGTCTGTCTTTCAGGCACTGGCTGATCGGATGATGGAGCTTCCGGAGCTGAAGGTTCGCGTCATTCTCGACATTCGGCGCGGACCAGGAGACACCACACTGGCGTCACTTCTTGTTCGCCGCTTCGCCGAGCGGTTCCGAACGACGCAATGGCCCCAGGATCGTCCCTTGCCGGAAGTCTACTACGATCCCCGCTCGCTCGACGTATCCACGCATGAGAGGTCAGCGATGCACGCCAAGTGCATTGTCGTCGATAAACACAATCTCTTCGTTTCGTCCGCCAACTTCACCGAGGCGGCCCAGAATCGGAATCTAGAGGTGGGAATTCTTCTTCGCTCTGTTCCCCTTGCCTCAAACCTGGCGAGTCACTTCGACGCACTGGTCGGTCAGCGGTTGCTATTGCCGGTGTGGTGATTGACGAAATACCCAGGGGTTGTACGGCATCCATGCCAAGAGCGTCGGCATCGTGCCGTCGGGATTTTCTTAGGCATGGCTCCGGTGTTCGATGGGTGGGGAAGGCCGCCCCGCAGCACGGCAGCTCGAGTGATTGACGGATGTTTCAGCGGCACACCGTCCGAAGCCAAAACCTCCTGAAAAACGAGAACCCCGGCAGACGCACGTCTTGCCGGGGTTCTCGGCGTCCATCGACGCACCGTCGGCTCAGCTATCCCTTGGCCAGGTTGCGTCCCCGCAGAGCCTGCCTCTGTTTCACTGAGCTAACTCAATCGTAATTCCTTGTTTCTCGCTAAGCAAACCGGAGTCCTTTTCTCGAACCATTGCCGCCCGCCGTATCCTCGTCGTGAACAGCCGCGCGGGCTTGGCAAAGGAACGCGCAGGTCAGCTTCGCAAGGCGGGACACACCGTCGAAATCGACTACAATGGATCAGGTGCGCTAACTGTCGGGATACCTTTCCTTTAATCGCTCTGGAAGAATATGGCAGAGCAAGCTCCGGAAGATTGGGTGCGATTTCAGCTAAACGTCCTCCCGAGGGGCGACTTCGCACTCCGAATCCTCGCAGCCGCTGCAGGACGGTTTGACCCGGAGCAATTGGCTCCGTCCATTCCGGACGAGTTCCTCGGCCAGATACGCCTGCTTGCTGAATCACCCACCGACCTGGCGAACTACCTGGCCGGATTTCGACTTCAGTTCAGTAGCGACAAGACGCAGAGCGAGATCGCCGAGGGAGTGGCTCGGTGGTTCCGTTTCTTCAATCCGCGAGCCGTGTGACCTGTTTCAGCACTGACCGTCGCCAGACTCGACACTCGTTGCCATTTCCTTGTCCGTGCCAGCCGGCTCGAATGGCCGGCATACACGACGCACGAAGCGAAAGCAGCTCCTGGGGACCAGCTCAAACCCTGCCCGCTTCCGCTCGCGGTTCACGGCCCGCAGGACCGTCAGCAGCTGGCGACGAATCGGAGCATACGGCTCGAACGGCAGCCGTGCCAGCTCGCTTGCCAGCCGCTCGGCCGAGCGGTGTATGGCCAGCTCCAGGAAGTACGCCTTCAGCCGCTTGTACTCCTCCTGGTCTATGCGGACGTGCGGATGGCCGCCTCGATAGCTGATGGAGTAGCCGCGGAACCGAATGGGAGTCTTCCGTGCGTCCCGGATTGAGGATGCCTCTTCCTCGAAGAATGGGTGATCTCCGTGCGTGGCGAGGAGAACGAACAGCCGGCCGTACCGGAGAAACTGGAGGTTCGCCTGCCCTGCCCGCTTGCGTCTCGCTCGCGACCACTTCGACAGGTCGATCTGGTAACGTGCGATGAGCTTCTTATCCACCCGCCGAGGGTCCTTCCCTTCCGGAACCTCGCCCACGACGTAGAACCAGTAGCCGTTCCCCAGGTAGGCGACGGCGAGCTGCTGGACGAACCCTTCGACGGACGAAGCCTCAGATCGGTACATGAAGGCTATTCGGCCGGCGGGCCCAATTTGATCCAGGCATTCGGGAATGCCCGCCTTCGGGCTGGCATAAATGCCCGCCAACATGCAGGTTCCAGGCTCTAGGCCAAGGCCTCGTAGATGCCGTAGCGGTATCGATTGATGGCTCTTCGTGCCCTCTCCTCGTCAGCGTCCGTAACGTAGCTCCAGAGGCCGCGCTTTACGATTCCAAGAAAAACCCGAACTGGGTCGCGCGCCTGGCAGGTCTTTGCCCGCACTGCTGCCCCCACCCAGTTAAGGAAGCTTGCTTGTGAGTCTCGCACCCACCGTGCCGCAACCGCCTGTCGGTAAAGTGCCTCAGTTCGCGGGAAGGCCAGCAGGTCTTCCATTTGAACATCGCGAAGTCTCGGTCCCCTTCCCTTCGCCTGGATCGCACAAACACCAGGCGGCTTGGTCGGCCAAGCTTTCTGGTTTTTTGATCCGTAAGGAGTTTTCTCTTCTTTATTAGGGGGTGCAAAAAGTGCCACGCTTTTGGTCGCTCGGGGTGCAATTCTTGAAAGCGGTTGGTGCCTCGGTTTGATGACGCGCGGTGTTCTCCCTTCGGCTCCCCCCTTCTTGCCCCTCCATGCGAGGTTCAAGCGAAAGTAAGCGCCGTCACGGTTGAGCTTTCGCTGGACCGACCCAGTGTCTTTCGAGATGAGGCCGATAGCGATGAGCTCCTTCCTTGCCGCCTTCGCTCCGCGAAGCGAGATTCCAACCACGTTCGCTATCCAGGAAGCCTTTACGGTTCCTACTCCCCTCACCTCTCCACTATTTCGGTCGATCGACATGCCGCGAACCATGTACGCAAGAACCGTCCTCCCCAGCGCCGGTTTCTGGGATCGAGCAAGAAAGCGAAGCACAGATCTCGGAATGGGAATCGGTCGATGCCTTGATCGTTTGCCCGCTAAGATTTCCGCCGTGGCACTGAAATCAGATCCAGCAGCCCCAGTTACGCTGATGCGTCTCTCTGTAAACTCCAAAAGCGAGGCTCGCTCTAGGGCGCGCAGCTCTCGTCGCACTATCACTTCAGAGAGCGCTGTAAGCGCCGCAAGCTCGCCAATGCAATACTTCGGCAACTGCGGCGTCCGTCGCCTTTTCTTTGCCGACCTGGTCGCCGCCTCTCTAATTGCAATCATCGCCAGGCAGCCGAAGAATACTCGGAACGCTCGGTAAGAAATGTCCTTGGCGGCCAAGGCGTCAAGGCACTTTCCGACCTCGCTTGGCGTGACAGTTTTATATCCACTCTGGATACAACTCATCCCTCTCCTCCCCTGGGAAGGAGCCAACTCAAGGCAAAACAAACCCGTTCACTTCAGAAGAAGTAATCTCTTGCGCCTATTCTGAGGGATGTGTATCTTAAGGATTAGTCAGATCTCTTACGAAACTCCCTGCCCTCAGTTGGCGGGGTTTTTCTTTTTTGGCCAGGTGCCCTGGCTAATGCTCGCTCTCGATAGTTGCTCCTTTCCTAGCTTAAACGTAGTTAAAGCTAGTATGGCTCTCCTCGGCACGCCCTACAAGCCACAAAGTGGAAAATGTTCAATCGTTATATGAACTTATGAAGTTCGTGACTTGCGGTCATCCGAAGGTTTGAACATCCGAACCTGTGAATATCGCCTCTTCTGAAAGTCAGAAGTGCTTAATTTCCGCAACTCGCATTATCTGAAGGTGTGAATGTGGGAACATCGCGTCTTATGAACACCGGAAGGTATGAATATGTGACGTTAGCATCTTTAGGACTTCT
>DATBHJ010000032.1:0-4677 GCA_036557565.1 Gemmataceae bacterium | reverse complement strand
AGCCGAGCGACTGTTCGGGCTCTGGCGAGGCTTCGAGGTGGGGGGCAACCCACTTACTCACGGCGTTGAGACGCCCAGCGGCCAACGGCCTCCCCACCTCGGAAACCAACCGACAGTGATAAGATACCAGCGGCCGAATGGTCAGCCGCTTACTCCGCTACGCTGCGTGCGCGGCTCGGATGGGATGCAACAATCGGCAATCCCATCCGCTGGGCCGGCGGTCCCGGTTTCAAAAGGGCCTCGTATTCATGACGGAAGTAGCGCAGCGTACTGAGCGTCGGATTCGGCGCCGCTTGACCCAAACCGCAAAGACTCGTCTGCTTGACCATATCGCATAGCGTCTCCAGTTGTCGCAGGTCTTCTTCCCCCGCCACACCCTGGAGGATGCGCGAGAGCAAGCGATACAGTTGCACGGTCCCGGCACGGCAGGGGATGCACTTGCCGCACGATTCCTCCATGCAAAACTGCATGAAAAAGCGGGCGACATCGACCATGTTGTTATCCTGGCCCATCACAATCATGCCGCCCGAACCCATGATCGATCCGAGACGGATCAGCGATTCATAATCGACCGGCGTATCGAGTAGCTCCGCAGGAACGCAGCCGCCCGAAGGGCCGCCCGTTTGCACCGCCTTGATGGCGCCGCCATCGGGCGCGCCTCCGCCGATGTCGTACACGATCTTCCGCAACGGCGTTCCCAGCGGCACCTCGACCAGCCCGGTGTTAACGACCTTGCCGGTCAGACAGAACACCTTGGTCCCCTTGCTTTTCTCGGTGCCGATGCTGGCGAACCAGTCGGCACCGCGGCGCATGATGCCCGGAACATTGGCGAAGGTTTCGACGTTGTTGAGCAACGTTGGCATGCCCCACAGACCGTGTTCGGCGGGATAAGGCGGACGCGGCGTCGGCGTGCCACGTTGTCCCATGATCGACGCCATCAACGCCGTCTCTTCACCGCAAACGAAGGCGCCGGCACCGGTGCGCAGGTCGATGCCAAAATTGAATGGCGACGAGAAAATGTGCGTGCCCAACAAACCGAGCTGGCGGGCCTGGACGATGGCCGTTTGTAAGCGCTCGACGGCCAGCGGATATTCGCCGCGGACGTAGATGTAGCCCTGATTGGCACCGATGGCATAGCCAGCGATGGCCATGCCCTCCAGAACGCGATGCGGATCGCTCTCCAGCACGCTGCGGTTCATGAACGCGCCGGGGTCGCCCTCGTCGGCGTTGCAAACGACATACTTGCGTTCGCCGGGATTCTTGGCCACTGTCGCCCACTTGATGCCCGTGGGATAGGCAGCGCCGCCGCGTCCGCGCAGACCACTCCGTGTGATTTCCTCGATGACCTGTGCCGGCGTGTAATTGCGCAAGACGTGGAACAGAGCCTGGTAGCCTTCGGCAGCGATGTACGTCTCGATGCGTTCCGGCTCAACTTTGCCACTGTTTTCCAGAATCACCGATGCCTGGAGGGCGAAGAATGGGCTGTGCGGATCGACGCGCTTTGCGATCACTGTGCCGCCTTTGATTCCGTCCACGATTGAGACAGCGTCATCGGGTGTTACTTGTTGATACAACTCACTCCCCCCACCCCAACCCTCCCCCAAAAGGGGGGAGGGAGTACATTGCTCCCTCCCCCCTTTTGGGAGAGGGTTGGGGTGGGGGGAAAGATGATCGACCTGCACCAGCGGTCCCTGACAGCACAACCGCATGCAACCGACGGCGGCGACGCGGACGCTGCCATCCATCCCCGCATCATGGACCGCGCCGCGTAGACGTTCGAGGACAGCGGTGGAGCCAGCCGAGAGACAACCGGCCGCCGTGCAACAGCGGATTTGATGCGGAGGGCGCGCTTGCCGTTCCTTGACTGCGATGTCAAGCAGATCCGACAGTTCCACGAGGAATCCATCCTTTCACTTGCTGCAGCAGTTGCTCCGGCGTCTCATGACCGCGCACGATGCCATCGAGAACGGCCACCGGAGCAATGCCGCACGGCTCCAGACAACGCACGGTACGAAGAGTCAGTTCGCCGTCGGGCGTCGTCTGTCCGGGCTCGATTCCGGCGGCCTCGCTGACGGCGGCGAGCAATTTGTCAGCCCCCTTGACGTAGCAGGCCGTGCCGGTGCAGATGACGCAGTTGTGCCGACCATGCGGCGTAAGCGTGAACAGGTGGTAAAATGTGGCCACACCGTACACTCGACTGGGCGGTAATTTCAGATGATGGGCGGCGAAGTGGAGCATGGACGGCTCCAGATAGCCGAACAACTTCTGGGCAGCGTGCAGCACTTCGATAAGCGCGTCCTGCCGATATTGCTGGCGTTTCATGACGACTTCGAGCTGCTCCCAGCGCGGATCGCCGCTCGGAGGAACGTAATCCGTCTGTGTCGTCTTTCGTCGTGTCTGCACGATGCGAAGCACTCCTTTCCGACTTTTGGGACGGCTATCACGGAGCAAAGGAGATGCCGATAAGCTCTTCGTGCCCCTCGTTCCCAAGCAGAGCTTGGGAACGAGAGAGTGGGCATGCGGAGAGTCAATTACGGCTATCCCTGCCGACGCAGTTTCGCACACGAACGAGCCATTTCCGCACAGGTAGACCAACTTGTTCTACGCAAAATGTCGCAATCGGCCCAGCATCTATGCGCTTTTCCGCACGTTGGGTTTTGGTAAGCTATTTGCATCCGCACCCATCGGAGATAACCTGTCTATTCGAAATGAAACAACAGTGGACATCGAAGACATTTATCGTCGTTATCAGGAATTGCAAGCCTGGGTGGGCTGGACGGAGGAGGCTGCGCAGCGCGTGACGGCGACCGCCGAGTTGGTTGTACCCCATCTCGTATCTCTCGTCGATGATTTCTATGACGAGATTGGCCGTCATCCCAACGCCCGCAAAGTAATAACCGGTGGACAGGCCCAGATTGAACGTCTGAAAGGCACGCTGAGGCAGTGGCTGCGCGAGTTGCTCACCGGCCAATACGATCGGGATTACGTCGCCCGCCGATGGCAGGTCGGTTGGCGGCATGTCGAAATTGGTCTCGAACAAGTCTACACCAACGTCGCCCTCTCGCGCCTGCGAACCGGTTTGATGCGCGTTCTGCACGAGAACTGGCAAGGAGATGCAAAGGAACTGCAAGAGACCGTACGCGCATTCAACAAGCTACTCGATCTCGATTTGGCCATTATCGAGGACGCGTACCAGTATGAATACACCGCCCGACTACAACGCAGCGAACGGATGGCGGCCATCGGTCAGGTAGCTGGCGGCGTCGCTCACGAGCTGCGCAATCCGCTGAACGTCGTCAAAACTTCCGTGTACTTCCTTCTCAACGCTCGAAATCCGACGGCGGAAAAAAAAGCCGAGCACCTGCATCGCATCGAGAAACACGTCATGGTGGCGGACAGCACCATCACGGCGCTGTCGAACTTCGCCAAGCTGCCGATGCCCAATCGGACGCCATTCCCGATTGGGCAGTGCGTCCGCGACGCTCTGGACATTACTCCGTTGCCCGATTCCATCCAGGTCGCCGTCGATTGCCCGTCAACACTGCCGCCGGCGCTGGCCGACTGCGATCAGATACGCATCGTCTTCGCCAACCTTATCCGCAATGCTCGTGAGGCCATGCCGGAAGGAGGGCGACTGAGCGTAACTGCGCGGGCCGTTGATGGCGTCATGGAAACAACTGTGGCCGATACCGGCGTCGGCATCCCCGCGGAGCTGCTCGGCCGCATCATGGAGCCGCTGTACTCGACCAAGGCGCGCGGCCTCGGCTTGGGATTGTCGATTGCGCGGGCTATTCTGGAGAAAAATGGCGGCAGTCTCCGTGCAGCCAGCGAAACCGGACGAGGCAGCACCTTCACCGTTTTTCTGCAAACGGAGGCGGCGAAAGAAAACTCAATCAAGGAGGAGCGCAATTCATGACGAAAGCTTCGCCTTCCATCCTCGTCGTCGATGACGAGGTCGATACATGTCGTAATCTGTCGGACATTCTCACCGATCTCGGCTATCACGTCGATATGGCGTTCGATGGCTTCGCGGCCCTGGAGCTGGCGCGCAAAAAGCGTTATGACATTGCGCTGTTGGATCTGAAAATGCCCGGCATGGACGGGCTAACGCTGTACCGCGAGCTGCGCCAAATCTGTGCCGAGACGGTGGCCATCGTCGTGACGGCCTACGCCAGCAAGGCCATGGCCGAGGAGGCGCTGGCCGCCGGCGCCTGGCAAGTGCTGCCCAAACCTGTGGATTTTCCTCGCCTGATGAACCTGGTGATAGAGGCACTGTGCCAACCACTGGTGCTAATCGTCGATGACGATCCCGACCTCTGTTCCAATCTCTGGGATGTGCTGCGCGACCGCGAATATCGTGTGGCCATCGCTCATGACGAGGACAATGCGGGTCGTCTGCTAGCCGAGCACCAATTTCAGGCAGTGCTGATCGACATGAAGCTGCCGCGCGGTGATGGCCGGAGCGTTTTTCAGCGGGTGCGGAAGACCAATCCGCAGGCGCGCACCGTCGTCATCACCGGCCATCGCGCCGAGATGGACCCCGTGATCCAACGAGTGATGACCGAGGGGGCCGACGCCGTGTGCTATAAACCATTTGATGTTCCGAACCTGTTGGCCACGTTGGAGCAATTAACGTCGTCCGAGACGCGACCGTAAGTGAATTCGAGCCGCGGGCGC
>DATBHJ010000031.1:0-97788 GCA_036557565.1 Gemmataceae bacterium | reverse complement strand
GCACGCAGCGCAGCGGAGTAAGTGACCGCCACGCGCAACCGCTTACTCCGCTACGCTGCGTGCGCGGCTCAGACGTTCACTGCGTTCTATCAAGTTCTCCTTGAGTTCGCAAAGCACAGATGCAATCATATCTCTGAATCCCACCGTGCTTGCGCGGAGGAAGGGAGGATCGGCAGTGAAATTCCATGAAATGACATTTCCGCAGCTGCGCAACGTGCCTCGGGACCGCACCGTCGTCTTAGCACCCATCGCCGCTTGCGAGCAACACAGCCGCCATCTGCCCACGATCACCGACACCGTGCTCGTCAGCGGGGTTGCAGAAGGCGTCGAGAAGCGTTTGCCGGAGCAAGTGCTGCTGTTGCCGGCACTGTGGTTCGGCGCATCGTCGCACCACCTGCCCTTCGGCGCCACACTTTCGGCGGAAGTGGATACCCATGTCCAGATGCTGTGCGATCTCCTGACGCCGCTCTTGGAAGACGGTTACGAGCGCATTCTTGTGCTGAACGGCCACGGCGGCAACATCGATACCATGCATGTCGCGCTACGCCGTTTGCAGCCGCGCTTCCGCAGGCACATTCTTTCGGCCGCATCTTACTGGGAACTGGCTGAGAATGAACTGGCTGCCATGGCGGAAGGCTCGCTGAAATCGATGGGTCATGCGTGTGAGTTTGAAACTTCGATGATGTTGGCCCTGAGGCCGGAGCTGGTCCAGCGCGAGGCCATCCGCGACGATCCGCCGCGCGACGATCCGGCCCTGCGAGGACTGTTCCTGGCCGATGATATGCGACAAAAAACCGATCACGGCTGCGTCGGCTATCCGGAACGCGCCAGCGCGGACAAGGGGCGCGCCTTGCTGGCTGCCGCCATTGAACGCACTTTGGAAGTTGTACAGGCGCTGCTAAAACGACCGTTGCCAGCTTGAAAGGTTGTCCTTCTGAGCCGCGACCGTAAGGGAGCGGTTTTGGAATGCCGCGAGAGGACGAATGGAGACGGCGCTACAACGAGTTCGATCTTTCTTCGCTCTTGATGGTCGGCGACTGCGGCGCGATGTGATCTCCGCTCTAACCGTGGCGGCCGTCGCCGTACCGCAAGACATGGCCTATGCGCAGATCGCCGGGATACCTCCCCAGTACGGCCTGTACACCGGATTTGTCGTCACGGCGATGGCCGCACTGTTCGGCTCGTCGGCCCAGCTCATCAGCGGCCCTACAAACGCTATTTCCCTCGTCGTCTTCAGTGCCCTTGCCACGCTCAACCTCAGTTCGAACCCAGCGAATCCCGACCTTGAGATGATTCAAGCGGTGTGGCTCTTGGCTTTCCTCGTTGGCGCGACGCAGATCGTCATTGCCCTGTTGAAGCTCGGCGACCTGACACGATACGTGTCGGAATCGGTGTTGTTGGGTTTCATGGCCGGGGCCGGCGTGTTGATTATCCTTGGTCAGATCCCCAATCTCCTGGGTATCAAGCCGCTGGGCGATGGCCATTTGACAGTGTTGCAGCGACTGTGGATGACGCTGCGCGAGAGCGGAGGAGTTGACGGCCCCTCCGCCTGGCTGGGTATTGGAACGTTGGTGCTCTTGATACCAATGCGCATGCTTAAGCAGCGACTGCCGTTTCCGTTCCCCGATTTACTGCTGGCGCTGATTCTGGCAACGGTCGTTGCACCGTTCCTCGGCTGGCATCCCAAAGGGGGAACGCTCCATGTGGAGCGCGGTCTGCCGGAGATGGTGCTTCCGCCGCTGAATCGGCTCGACTGGATTCGTCCGCTAGGCGGCAGTGCCGTGGCCATTTCTGTTCTGGGGCTACTGGAAGCCGTGGCCGTTGCCAAGGCCATAGCCGCCCGAACCAAGCAAAAGCTCGATTTCAACCGCGAATGCCTGGGGCAAGGAATAGCCAATCTGTCCGGCTCGTTTTTCCAGTGCATGCCCGGCTCTGGATCGCTCACACGCTCGAACATCAATTATCAGGCCGGAGCCGTCAGTCGCTGGTCCGCCGTCATGTCCTCTTTCGTTGTCGCCGCAGCGCTTCTGCTGTTGGCACCTTTTGCGCGCTACGTCCCCAAGCCGGCACTGGCCGCTCTACTCATCATCACCGGATATCGCCTCGTCGATCGAGGGCGATTGCTCTACTGCTTGCGTGCCACGCGATACGATGCCATTATCGCCCTGAGCACGGCCGCAGCGGCCATGTTCATCAGCGTCGAGCTATCCATCCTCATCGGCATTTGCGTTTCGTTCCTGCTCTTTGTGCCGCGCGCGGCACGTCTGCAAGTCACGCAGATGGTCGTCGGTCCGGAGCGCGTGGTGCGCGAACGTCAGCCGAACGATCCTGAGTGCGGCAAGTTGGTGATCTTCAGCCTGGAGGGCGAGTTGTTCTTCGGCGCCGCTCCCCTGTTGGCCGAGTTCCTGGACATGCTACGGCAGCGCGTCAAGCAAGGGGCCCGTGTCCTCATCTTACGTCTCAAGCGGACGCGCAATCCGGACATGGTCTGTCTGGAGATGTTGCAGCAATTCCTGGAAGAGATGCAAGACCGCAAGGTGCCGGTGTTGTTGTGTGGCATCCGTCCCGATTTCCGGGAAGCGCTGTATAACCTGCGCTTCCACCATTGGCTGCCGCAAGACTGCGTCTTTCTGGAAGATGTGACGTTGGGTTCCTCGACACTCACAGCCGTTCGTCGCGCCTATGAACTGCTCGGCAACGATCTCTGCGAAACCTGCCCGCACCGAGATTTAAGCGACAAGCAAGAGTGGTCTTATATGATTTAAGTGCTAGCGTCGCCGCTGCCACACAAAGTAAACGGGCAATCCCAGCAAAACGATCGCCATGCCAGGCCAGGTTGTCATGGGTCGATACACGACGAGTACAGCGACGAGGACGGTCGCGCCGATGATGTACAGCGCCGGAACCAGCGGATAACCGAAAGCTCGATACGGTCGCTCGGCATTGGGGCGCGTCATGCGCAAGCGATAAACGCCGGCAATCGTCAAGACGTAGAACACCAGCGCTGCGGAAACGATGTAATCCAGCAGATCCGAGTACAGGTTGCCGTAGGTCTGTTCCTGGACGTTGTAGGTTCGCGGTAACACAAGCAAGGCAGCCCAGACTCCTTGCACGATCAGCCCCCATGCCGGCACTCGGGCGGCGTTGAGCCGGCCGGCACGCGCGAAGAACAATCCGTCGCGTGCCATCGCATAATAGGCGCGCGCTCCAGCCAGTATAAGGCCGTTGTTGCAGCCGAACGTCGAGATCATGATGGCTGCTGCCATCAATGGCACGCCGAGCGTTGGGAAGATCCGAGCCAGCATGACGGTTGCCACACGATCATTTTCCGCTTGCTGGATGTCCGCAAACGGCAGCGTCACGAGATAGGCCAAGTTCGCCAGCATGTACAGCAAAAGAACCGCCGACGTACCCAGAGCCAATGACAGCGGCAGGTTGCGCCGCGGTTGTCGGACCTCGCCGGCGGTGAACGTCACACAGTTCCAGGCGTCCGCCGAAAAAAGCGATCCCGTTTGGGATACACACAGGGCAACGAATAGACCGAAAACGGACGCTGCCGTCAATCCCCCGCCCAAGTCGCTCAGTTTCCCGCGCGGCGTCCACAAATCGCCAAAATTCGCGCTTACCGCATCGCTGTTCCAGCCGAGCAAGAGGCCCACTGCGATCAATCCAAGAAGTGCACCTGTCTTGGTCACGGTGAAGAGGTTCTGCACAAGCATACCGTAACGCAGTCCGCAGATGTTCGTCGCCGTCAGTACGACGATCATGAGAACGCTGACAAGCTGCGCGGAAGACATCGATACCGCATAACTGGGTGTCAGGTGCACAGGACTCAGAATGTAGTTTTGCTCCGAGATGCCCGGCAAGAAGACGCCGGCGAAGCGGGAGAATGCGACGGCCACCGCAGCGATCAAGCCAGTTTGAATGACAAGGAAGAGCGTCCATCCGTAGAGAAATCCAAGGAGCGGCGAAAACGCCTCACGCAAATAGAGATATTGTCCGCCAGCCCGCGGCATCATGGCCGCCAACTCGCCATAGGACAGGGCGGCACTGACCGTCAAGATGGCGGTAATCAGCCAGGCGAGGAGCAAAGAGCCCGGACTGCCGAGTTCCCGAGACATTGCCGCCGGCACAATGAAAATGCCTGAGCCAATCATCGAGCCAACTACAACCATCGTGGCGTCAAACAAACCCAGTCCACGATGAAACTCGGTATCGAGGCCTGTGTCCCCCGCCGGGATTTTGTGCGATGTGCCATTCTTCATTTCAGCTTTCCTACCTGCGTGGTCTCACCTCGCACGGGGTCCATCAGTGAATCCGCCCATTGTACTCTGCCTCCGTAGCTCCGCAAGCACAGCTCATTCAAGTCGCTTCCTTGCAATTCCCCACTCTGTCTGGATACAATCCAGGGGCCCCCGATACTTGATTCGCATTATCTCACGCTCGGACAACCCTTCCCGGGCGTCGCTCTCATCCTCAGGGAGTCGTCATGCCAATATCAGTGATCTGTCCGGAATGCAGCGGCAAGCTGCGCGTGGCGGACAACCTCGTCGGCAAGAAAATCAAATGCCCGAAGTGTTCGGCAACCTTTCCCGTCGGCCCCGAGGAGGACTCGGCTGGCATCACCAAGAAAGCTCCGTCCGCGGCATCATCGCAAGCAATCAAGTCCACGGCCCCAACGGTAGAGGAATTGGAAGAAGTCGAGGAGTCGGAACAGGTCGAAGAATTGGAAGAGGTCCCTCGTGTTCGGGGGCGAAGGATTCGTCGTGATTCCGGAGATGAGGCGATTTCCACCATCATCCCTTATAAGAATGCGCGCGCGCTGACCGCCTATTATCTCGGCGTTTTCAGCCTCATTCCCTGTTTGGGCCTGCTTCTTGGCCCGGCTGCTCTCGTTCTGGGCATCCTCGGCATTCGCTACGTTAAAGCCAACCCGACCGCGAAGGGCACCGGACACGCCATTGCCGGCATCGTCATGGGCAGCCTGACCTCGCTCTTGAATTGGGGTGCCACCCTCGCCTTGATCGTCGCCTTCATCGTCGGAATGAAAAAATGAAGTGCGTTGCACTGGTCATTCTGGCAGCGGCTGGCCGCGCGTTTCCGGTGCGAACCAGATGACGACCAGACCGGCGAGATAAATCAGGCTGATTATGGCTCCTGCCTGTGCGTAATCACCGTGAAAGACATTTTGAAGCAGGTGGCTCATGTAGAGCGCGCCCGCGGCGGCGATAATGCGGCCGAAATTGTAGCCGAATCCCTGTCCCGTGGCCCGGACGCGCGTAGGGAACAATTCCGGGAGATACAGAGGCATCCAGCCGTAGAACGACGCCGTGAAGAAACCGGTCAGGCCGACGGCGAGCAGGAACCAACCATCGATTTGTGGATGAATTTGAAAGTGCCATCGGAAGAGGTAGGCGCAAATAAAAAGCGAGCCAAGGGTCAGGAGAAAATAGGTCTTACGCCGCCCGAGCAATTGCGCCAGGAGCGCCCCACTTATGGCGCCAAGGACCGCGCCAAAGGCGGAGCAAGTCTGTGTGTAATTGCCCCAGCTCTGACCGCTTTTGGAGATGGCCCAGGGAGTTACGATTGAGGCCACCGCTCCCCAGGTGGCGAGCAACGGGATGCCGCTCAGAGTTGCGGCCAACAGACTACGTCCACGCAGTGCTGGCGTGAAAATGGCGGTCAGGTTCGGACGCGGGCCTGTCTGAACGGATTGCTGCCATTTCTCAGATTCCGGCACAAAGACTCGTAGGAAGAACGTCAGAACAGCGGGCAAGGCGCAAATGCCGAGCACCCACCGCCAGCCGCCGGAGAGCATGGGAACTCCCAAGGATTCTACCCACACGACGGGCAGGAAATTCAGCATGAAGCCGACGTTGGCCGCGGCCCCGATGAGGCCGGCCAACAGAGGCCGCAGCGATTGCGGCCAACTCTCCATCACCAGGGCCACACCCAGCGCCCATTCGCCACCCATCCCCAACGCTGCTAAGAAACGTAGCACGACGATCTGCCACGGATCGCGAACGAGGCCGATAAGTCCGGTGAACAGAGCATAGGCCAGAACGCTGAACACCATGGCGCGAACACGACCCAGACGGTCGCCGAGCCAGCCGAATAACCAGCCGCCTACCGCCGCACCCAAGAGCCAGCTCGCATTGATAACGCTAATCCAGCCGCCAACCGACTTGTTGATACTTGCGCGAGCAGCTTCACGGTCCGATTGAGGTTGGGATTCATCCGCCGCCACTTGGGCTTGTTCTTGTAGATGCAGGACATCGACCAGGGCCGGATGGCCGACCAGACCAATCACTCCCTGCTCGAAGCCATCGAACATCCAGCCCAAGAGAGCCGCCGCCAGTGCCATCCACTGTCCGCGACTGATCCGCCGCAGCTCCGCGCCACCCATGTCTGTGCCGCCTTTCTGCCGCTTGCTGTGTGTCGAGTCTCACGAAAAACAGCATAGCGGTTGCTGGGTACGCGTCCAGGAAATCTTGCCAGTGGTCTCATCCGAGCCTGAAGCGTAAACGAAGGCGACTCTTTGCTAACGCAGGCTCGGACAACCAAAGGTACTTCTCATTTAACCAGTCGCGCATCGACCCAGTCCACCACGTCGCGCACGTCGCCGTCACGGCCAAAATCGACCTCCAAGGTTAGCTCGCGCACCCCCTTTAGACTCAGGCTGACCGGCACGGCACCGTCCTGGCTCGTCAGGGCGCGATCCAGGAGCGCCTTGCCATCGGCGAGCACGCGGACACGCACCGCGCCTTCGCGTCCGTCTTTACCGTCCAGTCCGACCAATGTCTCGAAGCGCGTAAAGGCCCCGGGAAGACGATACGTCAGCCGGCTATGACTGTGCATGCTGACACCCTTGTCATAAGCCGAACCGGCCAGGAGCAAATCGTGCCCGGCGACATTGCCGTCCAGGGCGAATGGCCAGGCCGCGTCGAAATAAGGCTCAAAGACATATTCACTCTCTTTAATATCGGAGAGGTAGACCGAGCTGCCCTGTTGAGGATCGAGAGCGGCGATGTCTCCGAGCGGGACGCGCAACTGAGCGCCAAACACTGTGGTTCCCGAGAGCATGTTCTCGTCGGCGGTCGCCGAGGTCAGAGAGAACCGACCGCCGCGGCCGGGCCGCTTGTCCCGGAGAATCAGACGCGCGTACGATCCCTTGGGCCGAAGTGCATCGGCCAGTTCCGTGTTAAAGGCGATGTAGGCGAGCTGCGGCGTCTTGACTGACACGCGCCGCTTGTCCACTTCGACCACGGCATTGTCGGAATCCAGACTAATCAGGACGCCAGCGACGATATCGCCGTTACGGAGGCAGACCTGGTCGCGCGATCTCGTGCCGGAGGTTAGTCGGCGGCGGAGTTTCTCGGCGTCGAGATCCTTGTCCGGAGCGATGTACCAGAGAACGGAAACGGCCGACAGGGGCAGCGTGGCCTCTTTTCCTTCCTCGAGGTTGGCATGGCGAAAATAGAACTTTTCTTCCACCAATCGCAGGGTTCCAAACGGAATGCGGTCGCCATTGGCGAGAATCAAGTGATTATCCATTGGCAGGCGAGGCAGCCCCACATCCACACGACGAACGCTCAGGACATCGGCACCGGAAATCATTGTGCCGTCTCCTTCCCCCAAGCGCACGGACCAGTCGGATTTCAATTGTCGCCAGGTGCCTTTCACAACTTGGCCCGTCGTCGTTCGCACGGTGAATACAGGCGTTTTCGGAGCTTCCTCCGCTTGAGCGGAGGTGACAAACGGCTGAGCCAGCGTGAAAAACAGCAAAAAATGATACCATGGAATTGACATGGAGCACTTGACAGTCGTGAAAAAATCCATATTGTGGGTTAAATGGAATTCAATTGAGGGCGGCATGTGAGGTTCTATCAGCGACCTTACAAACCACCTACTATTGCTGCGCACCGGGCACGGAAGTGTCGCCGGTCGCCACTATCCAGAGAGTATAGTTCAACAAACCTCGGCGACTACCATGGAGGTAGGGTCACTCTGCAATGCTCATGTTATGGATCATCGGAGATCGCTGCAAGAGTCAGGAACGCTCTCTCCCGCCAACGAGGGTGGGTCCCGTCGAACCACTTTGCTTCGTGCTTTTTATCCCTCCCCGTAGGGGGGGAGAAGGCAATCTACAACTTCCCGGCGCCCATTTATGCCCGGAAGTCCAGCAGTAATGCCCAAGACTCAGGCGAGGATGAGAGAACGAATCTCCCCTTGACGTTTGCCGCTGCATCAATAGCGTAGTTGTTCACGAACGGTTCATGAACTCGCGCGGCAAAGTAGACTTTTGGCATCCGTTTTGCTCTCAAGCGGGAGCGATCGGTGACTGCTGAAAGTTAAGGCTGGAAGAGCCTCACGTGGCACGGATGCAAGGCAACATGGAGTAAAAACGTGAAGATCGCTTTGTTTTCGTGGGAGGCATTGCATGGGATCGCCGTCGGAGGAGTCGGCGTTCACGTCACCGAGTTGGCCGCCGCCCTGGACCGGCGCGGTCATGAAGTTCACGTCTTCACCCGCCGCGGCCATCAGCAAGTGCGCTACGACCGCATCGATGGCGTGCATTATCATCGCTGCGACTTCAACTTAAGCCCCAATTTCGTGGACGAAATCAACAACATGTGCCGGGCGTTCGTTCACGAATTCTTCGCCGTTGAGGATCACGTCGGCCGATTCGACATCATTCACGCTCACGATTGGCTGGCTACTAACGCCCTGGTTTGGATCAAGGACGGCCGCGGGCGAAGGTCTGTCTTGACCATGCATTCCACGGAGTATGGCCGCAACGGCAATCGCTTTTTCGGAGGACAATCGCCGCGCATTCAAGACCACGAACGCCACGGCACCTACTGCGCCGATCGCGTCATCACGGTATCCAATCAACTCAAACACGAAATCAGTTGGCTGTATCAATGCCCCGATCATAAGACCGCTGTCGTCTACAACGGCGTCAATGCCCGGTGCTTCGACTACCCCGTCGATGCCGGCGACGTCAAGCGTCGCTACGCCATCGGCCCACTCGACCCAACGGTTCTTTTCGTTGGCCGCATGGTCGTGCAAAAGGGGCCGGATATCCTCGTCCGTGCCATGCCGCACGTCCTCCGCTTCTATTCCAATGCCAAGTTCGTCTTCGCCGGCGACGGACACATGCGGAATGAAGTGTGTGGATTGGCCAATCACCTCGGCGTGGGCCATGCACTGCGCATTTTGGGAGACCGCCGCGGCCGGGAACTGCACGATTTGTTCAAGGCCTGCGACATCGTGGCCGTGCCTAGCCGCAATGAGCCGTTTGGCATCGTCATTCTGGAAGGCTGGTCGGCCCACAAGCCGGTCGTCAGCACCAAGCGCGGCGGACCTTCCGAGTTCGTCTGGCACGGCATCAACGGGCTGCAAGTAGACGATACACCCGACTCGGTAGCCTGGGGACTGGGAACGCTGTTAGCCGATCATAGCCGCTGCCGCTGGATGGGCAGTAATGGGCGTGCTGCTGTCGATGCCGCCTTCAGCTGGGACCGCATCGCCGAACAGACAGAGGCCGTCTACGCAAGCGTTGCCTGAAACGGCGAATTCCCGGCGGCAGTCGGCTGGTGCAAGCTAAACCCACCAGCCGGCTCACACGGATCGTTCGCTCCTTAGGAAGAATGGATGCCTTAGCACTTATGGATACCCCTATTCTTGGCATGCTAGAATATGTTCCGACCGGCGCGCTGTCCTGGGAAGAAGAACTTGGGTCGCCGCAGATGGAATTGCGTCTGGCCCAGGCGAGCTTCCCACCCCTGGATGCTGAAGCCCTTCGCCGCTTTGCCTGGGAAATAAACGAACAGAAACCCGCCGAGGCCTACGCGCCGACCGAGAATCACGTCGGCCTAGCAGCGGTCACTCCCAATCAGGGCTTTGCCCAGTGGCGCATCCGGCAGCAGTGGGTAGACGAGACGGCAAAGAAGCGCGGCGGAACCTGGAATAATTGTCGATTGGTTTTGCGCCTTTATGATGTCTCTTTAATCCAGTTTAATGGTTTTAACGCTCATCGTATTCAGGATGAAACCTTAAACACTATCTGCGGTCAGCGTTTTTTTCATCTGCCTCGGCCCGGAACTTCACAAATCGCTGAGGTTGGCTTCCTTCTTCGCAACGGCGAGTTCATCCCCGCCGCTCGTTCGGAAGCCGTGCCGTTCGCCCGTAATTGCTGGTCTTCCAATCGGGACCAGTCCGCCCTGTACGTGGACGATCGCGGGCGCGTCGAAGCGGCCGGCAATGTCTGGGAGCAGGAGAATTACCTGCGCGAACGCCGTCGTCCGAAACTGCGCCGACCTCTACGCATCGCCGCCTTCTCGCTGACCGCTGGCGGCGACGGCATCCCCGAATCATTCATCCGCGAGTTGACCCTCAAGCAAAGCGCCTTTGGACACGAGGTCCACGTCTTCCTTCCCGCATCCGGAACTTCAAGAGAACCGCACGTCGAGAATGGCATCCACTATCATCCCCTGCCCATCCATGTCAACGGCTCGCCGCTGGAAACGGCCCAGGCGTTCGCCCGTGCCGTCGAGGGTCATCTGAAAGCTGCGCCGCCCTTCGACCTGCTTCATCATCACGAGTGGATAACCGGCTTGATAGCGCCGCGCCTGCGCCGGCCGCGCATTCTGTCGCTGACTTCCCTGGAGGCAACGCGGCGCAACGGCACAGCACCAAGCCCGATGTCGCGCGCCATCGAGGAGGCCGAGCGCTCCATCGCCCGGTCCGTGCCGTGTGTACTTACGCCGGAATGGCTGCGCGAGCGAGCCATCACCGAACTGGGTATGGATGGCGTGCGTGTCCGCTCCTTCCCAATGGAAGGACGACTGGCCAACGAGTGGGAGATGCCCCTCGATTACGGACATGTAAAGGCCGAAATTGGCGTCGGGCCGCTCGAACGACTCATTCTGTTTATTGGCCCACTGGAACATTCCGCCGGTGTCGATCTGTTGGTGGAATCGCTGCCGACCGTGTTGCGCCGCACCGGCAATGTGCGAGTTGCTTTCATCGGTTCGGGCAGCATGCACGGCCACCTGGAGCACTGTTCCCATCAACTGGGTGTTGCCCACGCTGTGCGCCTGCTGGGGCATCGGGAAGGGCTGCAAGTTAACCGTCTCGTTCGCGCTGCCGAGGCGCTGGTGTTGCCCTCGCGCTGCCGCGTGCCTTTCGATGACGCCGTGGTCGATCTGGCACGCAAGGCTGGCCGGCCGGTCCTCACCACACACAGTGGCCCGGCTCATCTGGTCCGCCATGAAGAGAACGGCCTGCTTACCTACGATAACCCAGGATCGATAGTCTGGGCGATCGATCGCGTGCTCAGCGATCCAGCCCATGCAGAAAGGATGGGACGCAACGGCAGACGCAACGATGGTTCGATGCAGAACTGGAGCGATGTCACGCGCTACTACCTCGATCTTTGCGCCAACTGTTTTCCAGAGCTGACGGTAACGGAAATGTAATCAGGCGCCCGTCGGAGTCCCTTCCCTTAGGGGTCGCGGCTCGGACGGACGCCTGGCCTTTCGATGAGGATAGGAGACTTACTGATGAGCAACCCTGCGCTGAGCCGAAATGACGAGCCGGCCCCCTCACCCAGCGCCACTACCCTCCAGGCAGAGCCTCAAGGTGCAGAGAACGGTGCCTCGCTTGCCAACCACGTCCCGCAGGCTGATAATGGACACTCGGTGGAAAATGGTCAAGTGAAGGAAACCAACGGGACTGCAGCGGCCGGATATACCCTCGAAAACGGCCACGTCGAGTACGGCCTGAAAGAGCTGAATGGAACGCAGGTGAAACGGCAAAAACGACGAAAATCGAGGATTCAACACTCGTCGTGGGTCACTTCGCCCACCGCGAAAAAAGCGGACGAGTCTCGTCCTATCCTGGCCGTCTTCTGTTGGGAGAATCCGGACACGCCGGTTGGCCAGGCCGCCCTGCAGACCGTTGCCGCTCTGGCTGATCGTGGCAGCATCGTGCATTTCTTCGGACGAAGTTCGGACTCGTTGAATGTCCCCACTCTGCACGTTCACACCGTCAGCGACAGCGGTGGCAACGATCTGTTGGCTCGCGTACAAGAATTCACCAGTCAGGCGGCCAATGCCTTTCTGAGTCAGTTTCCCGGTGGCAGTCCGCACGTCACGCTTATGGGATATGAATGGTCGGGAGCCGGTGCGCTCAGCCTTCTACGCGGTCTCAAGAACAATCGCACGGTCTTCTCGATCCGCTCGATGGAGCGGCAGCGCAGCGACATGACTTCGGAGATCAGCAAGCGCATCAACGAGCTGGAGTGTAGTACCCTGCGCGAGGCGCAGGTCATCCTCGCGCAGGAGCCGGCCGCCGCCGAAGTTGCACGCTACTGGGTGCCGGAGTGTGCTGCACGGCTGGTCGCTGCACGCCAGCCGTTCCCAGTCGCTCAGTTCAACAACAAGATCGATCCTGGACAGGTCAAGGCCCGCTACCAGGTAGGCCCAGTCGATCCGACCATCGTGTACGTCGGTGACTTCAGCGAACGCTACGGTCCCGATCTGCTCATCAAGGCCATGCCGGCGATTCTGCGCAATCACCCACAAGCTCGTTTGGTACTCGTCGGCGATGGGCCGTCTTACTGGACTTGCCGCGTCTATTCGCGCTATCTACTTTTGGATCACGCCATCCGCTTCCCCGGCAGCGTCGTCGGCCAGGCCATGCACGAATTGATCGAGGCCGCCGACGTGGTCGCCTTGCCCAGCCGCGAGTCCACGCCGTGGTGGCCGATCCAGGCCGCCTGGGCCGCTCAGCGTCCCGTGGTGGCCACGCACAAGGCCGCACCGACGCTACTGGAGCATGAACGAGATAGCGTGCTGGTCTATCCCGTCGAACAGAGTCTGGTCTGGGGCATCGAACGCGTTCTCTTTGACGCTGATCTTTGCGTTACTCTCGGCCAAAATGGCCACGAAAAGCTGGAAGAACGCTTCGGCTGGAACAACGTAGCGGAACAAATCGAAGAACTTATGGGCGTCCCAGCGCGAAAATAGGAAAGAGGGGCTAGGAGTCAGGGATCAGAGGCTAGAGAAGAAACCGTTTCTTCCCTAGCCCCTGATCCCTGACCCCTAGCCCCTGGTTAGTTGAGGAGCATTATGCCGAAGGGTTATCTGCTGCTGGTTTTGCACGCGCATCTTCCCTATGTCCGTCATCCCGAGTACGATCGCTTTCTCGAAGAGCGCTGGTTTTTCGAGGCCGTCACCGAGACGTACATTCCCCTCATCAAGTTCTTCGACCGACTGCAAACCGAAGGCGTGCCCTTCCAGGTCGCGCTGTCTATCTCGCCGACCCTGGCGAATATGATGGAAGATCCGTTGCTGCGTCAGCGCTGTCTGCGCCACCTCGATCTGTCGCTGTCGCTGGCCGAGAAAGAATGCGAGCGCACCAAGGATTGGCCCGATGTCCAGGTCTTGGCTCAGATGTATCGCCGGCTGTTCGAGGAGGCGCGTGCGATCTTCATGGACCGCTGCGGCACTCGCCTGGTCACGGCCTTTCAGCAGTACGCCGAATCGGGCAATCTGGAATTGATTACCTGCGCCGGGACGCACGGCTATCTGCCGCTGTTAAGCTCGGAGCCTTCGTCCGTGAAGGCACAAATCTTCACCGCCGTGGATGAGCATGCCCGCATCTTCGGCAGCAAACCCAAGGGCATGTGGGTTCCCGAATGCGCCTATTATCCGGGTCTGGATGAGGTGTTGGCCCAGGCAGGCATTCGCTATTTCCTCATAGATGGCCACGGCATCGAACACGCGGAACCGGCGCCGGCCTTCGGCGTTCACGCTCCGATCTATTGTCCCTCTGGCGTTGCCGCGTTCGGCCGGCACCCGATGACTTCGAAACTGGTCTGGAGCACCAGCGTCGGCTACCCCTCCGACTACAATTACCGCGAATACTACCGCGACATCGGCTACGACCTCGATCAGGAATACCTGGCGCCGTATCAGTATGCGGCCGGCGTCCGTCAAAACACGGGCATCAAGTACCATCGCATCACCGGAAAGACGAACCATAAGCAGCTTTATAATCCGGATTGGGGCGCGGAGACCGTGCTGCGACACGCCAAAGATTTCGCCCAGCGCTGCCTCGATCAAGCTCGTCGCACTGGCAGCGGCATGCCGTTCCCCTGCGCCATCGTTTCGCCTTATGATGCCGAGCTTTTCGGTCACTGGTGGTTTGAGGGACCGCAGTGGATCTACCATGTCCTGCGCGAATTATCCAGCGGCGGAGATCTGGAGCTGACCACGCCGGGCGCTTATCTAAGCGCTTATCCCGTGCAGCAAAAGAGCATGCCGTCGGCAAGCAGCTGGGGGCGCAACGGTTACAGTGAGCATTGGGTCAATCCCAAGACCGAATGGATGTGGCGGCCGTTGCACGAGGCGGCGTCGCGGATGCGTCAGACCGTGCGATCTCATCCCTTCGCCTCGCTGGGCAGTCTTGAGGATCGTGTGCTTCGACAGGCGGGACGCGAACTGATGTTGGCCCAGGCATCCGACTGGCCCTTTATCATTACCAATGGCACGACCGAGCAGTATGCCCGACGCCGTTTCCACGATCATCTCAACCGCTTCCACGACTTGCTCTCGCGCCTGGATCGACGTGAAATCGATCCGATACGCTTGCAGGCACTGGAGTATATGGACGCGCTATTCCCCAAGCTGGATTATCAGCTATTTGCATGAAAGGCCGCTCAGCGCAGAACTGCAGAGCAAGAGATGGATTGCGTCGGTCTCGCCCACCTGCCACAATGGTGTAAGTGGTTCGCGGCGTCCGCAATCTTGGATGCCGTGACAGCGGACCCTCATCCGAGATCCTGCGTTTTTTCCTCGCTGGCAGGTTCGCTTCTCCACGTATCCAAAATTGTGGCCTCGGCGATCCATCCCGATGGTAAGCGACATTTTGTCGCCCCAGCGAGAGAACCGCGTTGTCCTCTGTATCGTCTTCGTATTAGAGGAGCGATCAGATCAAACAGAGCCGCGACCGTAAGGGAGCGGCATTCCCAACCGCTCCCTTGCGGTCGCGGCTCGGATAGAAACACCAAGGAGATCGACAACATGACGTTTGCACCTTTGCAGGAGATGATCGGCGACCTGCCCAATATCTGTGGCTTCGAGGACCAGGTTCAGGCCGTCACAAGCGGGCGGCAGCCAGTCTTCTTGGGAGAAACCAATCTTCGTCTGGAACATCTTCGCGCTGTATTCGCCATCGCCTTGCACATGCAACAGCCCTTAGTCCCCGCGGGCAGTCACGATCTCCGAACCGCCGCCCTCATCAGCAATCTCGATTACATGATGAGAAATCCAGGCGGAGGGGACAATCACAACGCCCCGGTATTTGCCGAATGCTATGCCCGCATGGGCGACATCATTCCGGAGCTGGTGCACGCCGGCCGCAATCCACGTGTGATGCTCGACTACTCCGGGGAACTGCTGTTCGGCTTGCGGAAGATGGGCCGCAGCGACGTTCTCGACAGGCTCAAACGCATCACCTGCGATTGGAATTATCGCAAGTACATCGAATGGCTCGGAACGATGTGGGGCCATGCCGTGGCCTCTTCCACACCTCCGGCGGATATGAAACTGCACATCCGCGCCTGGCAGCACAACTTCGCCGCTATTTTCGGATGGGATGCACTGGCCAGGGTACGCGGCTTCTCACCGCCGGAAATGCACCTGCCCAATCATCCCGACGTTGCTTATGAATATGTAAAAACGCTAAAGGAATGTGGCTATAGATGGCTGCTCGTACAGGAGCATACCGTCGAAACACCCGAGGGCCACGGCCTTTGCGAAAAACACTTGCCGCATCGATTGTTAGCGCGCGACTCGCGCGGCGAGGAAGTGTCCATCATCGCCATCATCAAGACGCAAGGCTCGGACACCAAGCTCGTTGCCCAGATGCAGCCCTTCTATGAGGCACAGGGTTTGCAGCGTAAAGAGGTGGGCGGCATCTGGATGCCGCCGATCGTCACGCAGATCGGCGACGGCGAAAATGGCGGCGTGATGATGAACGAATTTCCCAACTGTTTCCGCCAGGCTGTCGGCCGATTCGGCACCGAAGGTGTCGTGGCTGTCAATGTCACCGAGTATCTGGAGATGCTCGAACAAGCCGGCGTGCGCGAAGGGATGTTGCCGTGCTGCCGGCCCATCCACCAGGGCAGAGTTTTTGAGCGCATTAAGAAATGGGAGCCGGGTGCCGCAGACAGGGCCATCGCCGATGTCAAACGCGAAGATTCACGTTTCAACATGGAAGGAGGTTCATGGACGAACAACATCAGTTGGGTCAAGGGTTATGAAAACGTGCTCACGCCCATGAATCAATTGAGCGCTCGTTTTCATCAAGTCCTCGACAACCGCCCCATCGACAAAAATAGCCAGGCTTACCGCAACGCATTGTTTCATCTGCTGGTAGCGGAGACAAGCTGTTACCGATATTGGGGGCAGGGAACCTGGACCGACTACGCCAGGGAAATTTGCCGACGTGGTTCCGATATTCTGACCTACGATTTCCGATAACTAGAGAGAGCCACCACGGTGAACGGTCTGCCCAGCCGGCTGAGCCGGCCGTTCGCTTGAGATTGTCACGGGGTTCGCCATGAATGGTCAGGCAAGCGCATCGCCGTTGTTGGAGAGGGAACGGGGGCAGATTTTGCCGTTGGTGCGGCCGGCACCGTCTGTACCGGCCTTCACGACCAGTCGCGGCTCTTGCCGACCCTTCGGGGCAACCCTCCGTGTCAACGGCGTCAACTTCGCCGTCTTTTCGCGTCATGCCCATGCCGTCAGCCTCGTGCTATTCCGCGAAGGACACGAAGAGCCGGTCGCGGAGATCGCGCTCGATCCCGCACTTCACAAGACGGGTGATGTTTGGCACGTTTTCGTTCACGATCTAACCCCTGACTATCTCTACGGCTACCGCATTCACGGTCCGAATGCTCCCAAGTCCGGTCATCGCTTTAGTCCTTCCATAGTGTTGCTCGATCCCTATGCTCGCGCCGTGAGCGGCAATGCGCGCTGGGGTCAGGCTGACGTGCCGCACGGTCAATCCAACGGCCGACTGACTCGGCGCAGCCGAATCATCGCCGATGACTTCGACTGGGAGGGCGACGTGCCGCCGGCCACGTCCCTGTCGCAGACAGTGGTCTACGAATTGCACGTTCGCGGGTTTACGCGCCATCCCTCGTCCGCAGTTGCTCACCCTGGCACATACCTGGGGCTGATTGAAAAAATTCCGTACTTGCAATCGCTCGGCGTGACGGCCATCCAGCTTATGCCGGTGATGGAATTCGACGAGCTGGAGCATGCACGCCGCAATCCGCTGGACGGCGAAACGCTGCTCAATTACTGGGGCTATTCCACGCTGTCCTTCTTCGCACCCAAGGCTTCCTACGCGGCACGAGCCGGACAGCAGGTTCAAGAATTCAAGCAACTCGTCAAGGCCTGTCACAAGGCGGGACTGGAAGTCATTCTCGACGTGGTTTATAACCACACATGCGAGGGCAACGAGCACGGGCCGACGCAGCATTTTCGAGGCCTGGACAACTCCATCTATTACATGTTGGACAAGGAAGGTCGCTATTATAATTTCTCCGGCTGCGGCAACACTCTCAACTGCAATCATCCGCTGGTTCGCGATCTCATTCTCGACAGTCTGGTCGAGTGGGTCACGGAGATGCACGTCGATGGTTTTCGCTTCGATCTCGCGGCTATTCTGGGCCGGGGCGCCAACGGCAAAGTGCTGGACGATCCACCGCTTATCCAACACATTGCCGAGCATCCGCTACTGTCCGGCGTGAAACTAATCGCCGAAGCGTGGGACGCAGCAGGTCTGTCGCACCTGGGCAAGTTTCCCGCCTGGGGCCGCTGGGCCGAGCTGAACGGCGTCTACCGCGACGATGTCCGCCGTTTCATCCGCGGCGACGCCGGAGCAACGGCCAGCGTGGCCAAGAGAATTTGCGGCAGCCTCGATCTCTATGGCGACTCGGCTCGCCACCCGTATCACTCGGTCAATTTCATCACTTGCCACGACGGTTTCACGCTCAACGACCTGGTCAGTTACAACGGCAAACACAACGAAGCCAACGGCGAAAACAACCGCGATGGCTGGGACGCCAATTACTGCTGCAATTTCGGTCGCGAAGGTCCAACCGACGACGGCTTTATCAACACCATCCGTCAACGGCAATTGCGCAACTACTTCACGATGCTGCTGATTTCTCAGGGCGTCCCGTTCATCTTGCACGGCGACGAGTTTGCCCGCACTCAGCGCGGCAATAACAACGCCTATTGCCAGGACAACGAGATATCCTGGGTCGATTGGAGTCTGACACGGAAGAATACCGGCCTGGTTCGCTTCGTGCGGATGATGATTGCCCTACGCAAGCGCTATTTCGCTCTGAGCCGCGAGCAGTTCGTCAACCGCGTCAGTTGGCATGGCGTCCATGTCGGCGGCCCAGACTGGACGGGTCAATCGCGCACACTGGCCTTTCAGTTGCACGGCTGGCACGGTCATCCTGATCTGTGCGTGATGTTCAACGCCCACTGGGAGAGCCAGCGTTTCAATCTGCCGCCGCACAATGGTCACTGGCACTGGAAGCGACTGGTGGATACGAACCTGCCGTCGCCCGACGACATCGTCGAAGAGACCCTAGCCGTACAGCTGTGTCCGGCGGATCATTACATCATGTCGCCACGTTCGGCGGTGATCTTGCTGGGTTCGCGGTGAGTAGCGCTCAAATTGAACCGCCAAGGCGCGAAGAGCGCCAAGATAAGAAAGAGAGAGTACAAGCCTTCTGCCTCGACTTCAGGGGCTCTAGGCTCTTTGTTCTTTCTCTTTCTTATCTTGGCACTCTTCGCGCCTTGGCGGTTTATTGTCTTATTTCTGTAAGATCGGCAGGTAATTATTCGGCATCTGCAGAATGATGCAGGCCATCGCTGTGGCATAGTGACTGCAAATCTGATCGATCCAGGAGCCGTCGAGCGCCTGCCGGCTGATTAGTTCATCGCGGATGGCAGGATACCATTCCGACCAGTAGCGTCCACCGGCGGTCCACATCGCTTGCACCGCATAGTAATGGCCATAGAAATAGTGCATGTCGGGCCGGCCGCCGAAGCCGCCGAGCATCGGTCGCGAATGTCGCAGAAAATCCAACCCTTTCTCGATCTCTGGTCCCTTGTAGATGCCGGCACTGTACAGAGCGCAAACACCGGCCGCGGTGCGCGCGAAGCTCTGGGCGCCGCCGCCACCGCCTCCCTGTCTCATGTAGCGGAAATAGCCCTGAATGCGGTCTTGACAGCCCTTGACGTACTCAACGCACCTATCGACTTTGGTCTTGGGCACTTGGATGCCGGCGTTGCGAGCCGCGCGCAGGGCCATGATCTGACAAATCGTCACCGAGATGTCGGCATCGCGGCTTCCGGGCATGTAACGCCAACCGCCTTCGGGGTTTTGACTCTCGATGATTAGCTTGACTGCCGCGTGAAGTTTCTTGTCGAGCTTGTCGCGCAGCTCTCTGTCGTGGACCATGCCGTACGCCTCGGCCAAAAACAGCGTGGCGAAGCCATGACCGTACATGGGGCCGTGCGGAGTGCCGACGGGGTTGTGCAAGAACCCCGGATGAATGCCGTCGCGGTTTTCTTGCCGCATGACGTACTTGAGTGCATTGGTGATGATCTGACCGTAGGGTCCGCGGTTGGGCTGGTCGCCGTGGGCCATGAAGGCCATCGCCGCCAGGCTGGTCACGGCCACATTGCCCGTGTACTGGGCGGTGCCGAAGCCGCCGTCACGGGCGGCATGGGCCTGTATATAGGCCAGTCCGCGATCGATGGCCTCGTCGGCCTTGGGGGTAATCATCCCCTTGGAAGCCGAACCGTCGGGAACGATTTCTCGGCTGTCGCCACTGTCGGGTTCGTCGCCGGGTAGAGCGAAACAAGTTCCCGCCGTGGCCAGAAAAGCCAATCCGCTCCGGGACAGAAGTTGTCGGCGCGTCCACATGCTTCATTCTCCCTTGCGTCGGCCTTGTTCGGAGATGGTGCGATAATAGCGCTTGATCAGATCGTCATACTTGGGCATGAACGGCTGCGGATTGGAGTAGGCGTCCATCTGCGCTCGAAGTGTTTGCGGCAGATGCCCCCAGACTCCATGCTTGTCGAGATCGGCGTTCTTGCGGGCTCGATCATCCTTTTCGCCTCCGCCTCCGCCCTTCTCGTTGGTGCCGTCCTTGCCACCAGGTTTCTCACTGGGACGGTTACCTTTGCTGGCACCCTTGTCGTCGCCCGACTTGCCACCGCCGCGCTGTTTCTGCTGCCCTGCGCCAGATTGCGATCCGTTACCGGATTTCGTGCCCGACTTGGTGCCGCCGCCTCCACCGGACTGCGACTTCTGGCCGCCCTTGGATTGGCCTTTTGAGTTCTGGCCGCCCCCTTGCTGATTCTGCTTCTGTTGACCGGCCCCACCCTTCTGGTCCTGTTTGTCCTGGTTGTCACTGCCTCCACCGCCGCTATTGTTCTGATTTTGTTGACCTCCCTGCGGCGGATTCTCGTTTCGATGAATGAGAGAATCGAGGTCCTTCAAAATGTCGCGTTGCGTCTGTTGCGTCGCTTCACCCAGATCGTTCTTCGCCAGGCGTTCGCCGACCTTGTGGACGTTTGTGACCACGCGCTGGAGGACATCCTTCTCTTCTTCTTGTGGCGTTACGGGTTCCGCCTCGCGCGGCTCAGCCTTTTTGTCCTCCTTTTTCTCGTCCTTTTTGTCTTCCTTTTTCTTTTCGTCCGGCTTATCCGGATTGGTCTTCGGCTTGTCGTCGCCGCGCGATTTCTTCTTGAGCCGCACGGGCGGCTCATCGTTGTCGGGAGGTCCCTGAGCAAAGGCCAGGCCGGCGACGAATACCATCCCTACAAGAAATAAGGCCAACAAACGCCTGCTCATTTTTTCTCTCCTTCCGCATCGCCGGCTGGGCGATTCATTTCGTCGATCAGTTCGGCCACATCCTGTTGGTCCTTGCGAATGGATTCTAGCACGGCCTGGTCCTTCTCTGGAAGTTTTTTCAGGTCTGGATGCTGTTTTTTGAGCGTTTCGGTTCGCTCATTTATGTCTTTCTGCAAATCGCGGAGCAGTTTGAGCTGGGCCAATGGCGGAATGCCATCGCTGGGCGGGCTGCTTCTGGCCGCATCGCCGCCGCCCTCGTCACCTGCACCACCCCCGCCGCTATCCTTGGACTGCTCCATCTTCTCGGCGGTCTCCTTCAAGGCCTCGACCACCTGCGTCAAGCGGCGCTGCGCCAGTTGTTGCAACCGTGCCGTTTCGGCGTCGGGCAGTTCCTTGGGACTGACTTGCTCCTTGGCGACTGTGGTCATTCGCTCACTGGCCGTTGTCATTGCTTCACTGGCACGGCGCATGAGACGGGCGAATACAGGAGCTTTGCTCAACCGCTTCTCTGCCAACTCCGCTGTTTCTTCTCCCAGACCTTTCTGCGCATCGCGCTTCCGTTGAAGATCGCTGCGAAGGAGGCGCGACCATTCGCCCTTCTGCTGAACCGTCTCTTGAGAGCGCGTCGTGTCCGCTGTGAGAGCTTCCTGACGCTCCTTCAATGGGCGAATGAGATCGGCCAGACGGGTAATCTGTTCGCGTCCCAGCTCTTCCTCTGCTTCCTTGCGTGCGCGTTGCAATTCGCGCTGGGCCTCGTGGAGCCGTTCGAGAGTTTCCTCCTGCTCGTTCTCCCCTTCTTGTCCGCCGTTCATTTGCTGCCCGGCTCCGTCCATTTGCTCGCCAGCTCGGCTCAGCGCCTGTCCAGCGCGCGGCGCACGCATCCGGGTCAACTGCTGTACCATTTCCTCGGTCTTCTTGCGCAGCTGCTCCTGTCGGCGAGCCAGTCGCTTCAACTCCTCCTCGCGCTGGGCCTTGTCGCCGATCTTACCGGCTTCCTGGACTTTCTTCCGTAATTCCTCTTGCTCCTTAACCAGATCGTCTAACTCCTTTTCCTTCTCTCGCAGTTTCTTGGCTAACCGATCCAGTTCGGCCTCGCGGCGATCTTCGAGGTTCTTGACCAGCTTTTTCAGATCACGAATGCTGTCGTTTTGTTTGTCTTGTGCCTTGTTCAATTCGTTCTGCCGGATGTTCTCGCGCGCTTCGTGCATCTTTTCTGGGATGTTGTCCTCTTGAGCTTCCTTGAGGGCGTCACGCAGCTCACGAGCCGTTTCCGGGTCTTTTTCTTCGCGCTGCCCGGCGACACGATTCATCTTTTCCATCAATTGTCGGGTGCGCTCTTCGAGTTTCTGCTGTGCATCCTTGAGGTTTTCCAACTCGGCCTTCTGTTGCGGCGGCAATTTATCAGGCGACTCGCCGGCCGTTCCCATCTTCGCCTGCTTTTCAACATCCGCTTGCAGGCGTTTCTGTTCTTCGAGCAGCCGGTTCGCCTCGCCCTTGATTTCATGCGAGCTTGTCCACGGCTCCAGGCGACGGGTGAGCAAATCGTTGAGGGTCTTTTCGACTTCCTCCTGTCCCTTGCGGGCTTCGGCGAGGGTCTTGCGCGGCAGTGCAGGGTCGGGGGCCTGCTTGGCATCCTCTCGGTCACGCTCGGCCTGCTGACGTAGGTTCTGCGCCCTCTGACGCAGTTCTTCGGCACGATCGTGTTGGCGTTTGGCATCCTGGAGTTGGCGGACTTTGTCAGCTTCGTTGCTGCTCTGTTTAGCCCTGTCCTCGGCCTCGGTGGCTTCGCGCTGCCGTTCGCCGGAGGATTTCTCTGCCGCCCGCGCTTCTTGTTCCGCTTCCTTCGCTCTTGCTTCCAGGGCGGCTTGACGCTCCTCGCGCGCCTTTTCTTCCAGCATCTCGGCAAGCTGTCGGGCATTGGTCAAACGCGGCTCGATTTGCTGCAACTCATTTTCAGCCAGACGGTCCAATTCGCGTCCCACATCTTTCATTCGATCCTGGGCCGCGGTCTGCTCCATGCCGTTGTGCTTGAGAGAATCGAGAATGCGTTTGACATCCGAGCGAACTCCCTCCTTTTCGTTGCCGACACGCTCGCGAATGTCCTGTTGCGTCTTTTCGGCCTGGAGTAGCTTTTCCTGATCGTCCCCGTTGAGTTTCTCGCCTTTTTTCAGGCGATTCTCGGTTTCGGTCACTTTTTGCAGGCCCTCGCGTTGCTTCTCGCGCAGCCGCAGCAATTCTTGCTGAATGTTGGCCTGCTCCTGGTTCAGGACGATTTCCAGGGCATTACGGCCGACGATGTGGATCTCGATTTCCGGACTGTGGCCCTGCTCTTTGTTGGGACTTACATCGTCATAGTCGTCGGCGCAGGAGCGGAGCAGGAGGATATCGTCTTCTTTCAAGCCGCTGCCATCGGCATGGGTTATCGTCCTCAAGGACAGCTTTTGCTGGAACTCCAGCCGTTGTGGTCTCAGGGCAGGGTTCGGTGTGGCGAGTACGGATGGTCCTGCCCAGGGGGCCACAAGCGGCGCGGGACCAACGGAGGGATGGTACAGGTACAGTCGGCGCGGCTGTTCCTCGCGTCCCGTCCGATACTCGAGATAGACCGAGCGCACGGCGTATTGTGGATCGTCAACCCGCACTTCCAGGGGCAATTCTGCTGTCGGCAGCACGCTGAGAATGTCCCGTGAGGGAGAAGGGCGTTCGAGGTGAACCGTGGGAGCCGGATCGGGATGCAGGCGCAGCTCGAAAAGCCGGCTGTTACTCAGGTCCGTCTCATCCTCAAAGTGCAGGGCGTACATTCCATTCACGGTAGGAGTGAAGTCAATGGTGAAGGTGCAGCGATCGGCGTCGAGTACCCCAGGCACGGGTTCCCACCAAGGCCGGTGGCCATCAAATAGCGCAAGTAAATCGCCCACAACCGCATTCGGTTCTTCCGGCTGGTACTCGATCCAGGCGCGCCGGAGCGGGCGGTCAACGCGGGCGCGCAGATGCACGGAAGTCCCGAGTACGGCATCGATATTGCCCATGCCCGGCGACAGCGCTTCCGGCGACGGCAGACCCGTATAGGCGGGATAGTTCAATTCCAACAACGGGGACGGTTTGCCGTCCAGCGACACTAGCGATGGCGGCGGCAGAACCTCGACGCGATACTCCGGGCTGAGCGCATCATTGGCTTTCACCTGGAAGCGGAAGTTTCGTTCGACGCGACCCGCGGGCAGGCGGGTGTTCAGTCGGCCCACGCCCGACTCATCTGGTTTGATGTCGCAGTGATGTTCGAGATTGGGAAAACCGTCGAAGCGAAAGATAACGACTGCCTGGGGTGGGATGACACCGTGGACCGTACCACGAACCTCGAACGCTTCATTGCGGCCAATGCGCGAGCGCGGCTCCTCGATCTCGAGTTGTGTCTTTTTCGGCCACTCGATGCCGCCGAACGGATTGGCCAGACGCAAAAACGCCGTCGCGGCCAGGGTTGGCGCGAGTACAACCAGAGCCACCGCCAGCGCCGTGAAGATTCCGCCAGAAGCACCAGCCCAAACCAGTCCGCGTCTGTTGACGACCTTCGTGAAATCGCATCCGGACGCCCGGCCCAGGGCGCGTTTGACCGCCTCGCGCTCCAGGACAGCAGAAGATGATTCCGTGCCTGGGCCGCGTTCCAGGAATTGTACTGTGCTGGCCAGGGAGTCGTTGAGCAACGGATACTCGTCCTCAATGCGCAATGCCAGGCTCAGGTCGTCACTGGGAGCAATCAAAGGACGAAAGAGATAGCGAAAAGAGATAATAATTCCGCCGGCAAGCATGCCCACCAGAACGATAGCGCGAACAAGGTCCGGCAAATGCCAGCGCCAATCAAGAGCGCCGGCCACGACAGCCGTTGCGAGTAGCACCGTCAGCAGCAATCCGCTACCGCGGATGGTCGCCACGAACCGCAGGCGTCGCCGTAAGGCAGCCAGGCGTTGCCGCAAGATCGTTGCATCCATGACCGGACGTTTCGACGAATGCATCAGGGACCTCACTATCGGTTTGGACTGCCAATACCTCGCCGAGCAATTCGCCCTCAATCCCTAGCGCCACTATAGCAGTTCGAAGGGTAGCTTCCAAAGGTTTTCGCTCCCGTTTCGGAATCGCTTAGCCTCGGTTGCTTCGACCAAGTCGTCGTTGACACAGGCTCTGTCCCGGATGAGCACTTCTTTCATTGCCGCGCACTGTGGAACGGAACACCTGTTCATTTATTATGAGATGAAGATTCTAGGAAAATCTAAAAAATGCTATTGATGACTGTCGTGCATATTGTAGAGTCAACTTTGCACATTGTATACAATGTTCGCGAGAGAACGATTCAGCCGGGCCGGTTACTTTGCCTTGGTCCTATTCCACGTGACTTCGGAGGTTCTCCCGGTCCAGTTCTCGGTGGCGAAGGGATTACGGAAATGATTCAAGCTAGTCTGCTTTCGGATCAAGCGTATGAGCACCTTCTGTTCATGATTTGGCGAAGCGAGTTGCCGCCAGGTTGTTGGCTGCGCGAAGCGGAGTTGTCGGCACAACTCGGCATAAGCCGTACACCTGTACGCGAAGCATTGAGGCGACTTGCCACTCGTGGACTGGTCGATCTCAAGCCTCATTACGGGATTCGGTTGCGCCGCCTGACACCGGGGGATGTCCATCACGTATTCCAGATGCGCCTGCTCTTGGAAGGATATGCCGTCAAGTTGGCGTGTACTCGCGTGACGGCTGGAGATTTGGCCCACCTCGCAGCCTTGGCGCCCCGCCTCAAAGAACAAAAGTCGGACGACTTCGCGGTTCGTTGCATGCATTTCGGCAGGGAGTTGCACGCCTTGGCTGCAGAGCGGTCCGGGAACCCGATTCTCTGCCAGGAGATCCAAAGACTACACGATCTAACTCATCTGGCGTCCAATCTTAAAACTCCCGAGAGCCTGACATCGTTTCGAATGAACGCGCTCCAAGAGCACTTGCGCATTCTCGCAGCCTTGAAAGCACGCGATCCCAAGGCGAGCCGGCAAGCAATGCGCGATCATTTGCGCAGCGTTCGAACTTCGCTCATGAAGGCCATTTTGTCAGAAGAAAAAAAGGAGGCTGTTACCTGAACAACTTAGTGTGGTTGTAGCTGTCCTGCCAGCATCAAGAACCAAAGCCGCTGTCGTGTAGGCTTCAAATTGTTCCAACGGAACCGCATTGGAGGCGGATGGAGGTTTTTCGACTTAGTGCGAGATGTCCGATTTCGGTTGGCGACCCGTCACGGGTCGATCATCCGAATGTTTACATCCGTTGTTCACAAAAGGGACACAAACCGGCACTACAAAGAGCGAGTCGATTTGTCGAACTCCCCGCCGGGCCACCAAGCTCCAAGGAGTTCCGTTTGGTCCCGCAATCGGAGGACGCATTAATGTCTGTTCGCTCTCGCCGATCGGTTCCCCAGCGAATCGCTTTCACGCTCATCGAGTTATTGGTGGTGATAGCCATTATCGCCATTCTGATTGGCTTGCTTCTGCCTGCCGTGCAGAAAGTGCGCGAAGCTGCGGGGCGCAGCCAGTGCAGCAACAACCTCAAACAGATGAGTCTCGCCGCCCACAGCGCCAACGATACGTTCAACGCCCTACCGCCGGCCGTTGGCTTCTACCCGGTCACGGCCACAACGGGATTGAACGCGCCGGCCACGGTTTGGATACTGCCTTTTATCGAACAACAAAACCTCTTCAGCTCGATCCAGGCCACCGGAATCAAGGCCGGTGGTGCCGCCCCTCCGGCCGGCCCCAATTGGACACAAATGAGCCCCTTCGCCGTCAAAACGTACCAGTGTCCCGCCGATGTCACTGGCCCAGCGGGAATCGCTGTTCCGGGTCATCAAAACTTCACTCTGGCTTCTTACTGCTCCTACGCCGTAAACGGGCAGGTTTTCGGAACGATATCCACGTCGTTCACCGCCAGCGGTGTTCCCTTCTGTTCCTCATTCGCTCTGAGCGGGGCCTCGCGCATTCCTGCGTCCATCACCGACGGCACGAGTAATACGATTTTCTGGATCGAGAAACTCTCTTTTTGCTCAAAGGGGGGGAATGGTTCGACAGCCTGGGCGGCCGATAACACGAACCCTGCGGCGTTTGGAATAGCGAATCCTGTCATCGGTGACGCCAACGATCCCAACAGCCTGCCGTCTAACATCGTTCCCCAGTTCAATATCGCCAACGCTTCGCAGTGCTTTTTCTACGCACCCGCCAGCCAACATACGGCCGTTATGCTGGCCGGCCTGGGGGATGGAAGCGTGCGCTCCATCGTTCCTGGAATAAGTCAGTTAACCTTCAACCTCGCCATGATCCCTAACGACGGCCTGCCTCTGCCCTCGGACTGGTGAGGGACATTCCTGGGTCAGCGCTCCTTCGCAGAAGAGTCGTCGCCGACACACTTCTGCGAACTGCTGCCCACCTGTGTCTGTCTAGTCATTATTTGAGAGGTTCAGTCATGAAAGTCCTGCCTTCTCGTCCTCGCGTGCGTCCCGCCTTTACTCTGATCGAACTGCTGGTCGTGATCGCGATCATCGCCGTGCTTATCGGTCTACTGCTGCCAGCTGTACAGAAAGTGCGCGAAGCCGCCGCGCGCATTTCGTGCAGTAACAACATGAAGCAGATGGGCCTCGCCGTCGCCAACTACGCCAGCACCTACAACAGCATGCTTCCGACATCTTCCGGAAAGAGTGTCGTTACGGGCGCTGGCAGCTTCGGCAATGATCCCGTCAGCCACAACTTCCTCCTGTTCCCCTTTGTCGAGCAGCAGAATGTCTACAACGAAGCCATTCCCCCTCCTCCCGCCGGTCCTGATGCTGGCGCTGTGCGGGGCACCGCCGGCGTCTTCGCCAACATTCCCATGAAGGTGTTCCTCTGCCCTTCGGATCCCTCTGCCCCTTCCGGTCTGACCCAATACACCAACGGAAACGTCAACAGCGGCGTCGGTGCAACGATCTTTTATTCGGCGTGCAACTACGCCCACAACCTCGCCCTGTACGCCACCTACACCAATAGTACGGCGAACTACTACGTGTCTGCCTTCACCATCGCCAACGTCTCCGACGGCAATTCGAACACGTTTTCCTACGCCGAACGGATTGGCCAATGCGGTCCCACTACCAAAAACTGGGCTTCCACACGCGATCTTCCGACGCAAACCCACGCACAACAGAACACCTCGAGCTTCGGTGATTCCGTTCTGACCGGCGGCGGAGCGGCGGCCTTGCCCATGTTCGAGGTTGGCGTCAATCAGAACACTTGCACAGGCAAGGTGGCAAGCTCGGGACACACCGGCGGCATGATCGTGGGCCTGCTCGATGGCAGTGTACGTCTGATGAACAATGGCATTAGCCAGCAGACATACTGGCAGCTCATAAATCCTCGCGACGGCCTGCCGCTCGGTTCCGACTGGTAGCGAGGTATCCCATGGTGCTTTGAGCCTAACCGCGAGCCGTAGGCGAGCGCACCAACGCTTGCCTACGGCTCGCGGCTAACCCAATGCTTCACATGCGACGGTTATCTACTAGAGAAGGGAGTTTCCGATGTCCCTGTCCTGGCCAGTATGCCTCCGTCTGGGGTTGCGCCTTTGTCCCTGGTGCATGCCGCTAATCTTGTACGCTGGACTCTGTTCTCAGGTCCGTGGAGAAGCTCCCGCTCCCAATGTTATCTTCATCCTTGCCGATGACCTCGGCTACGGCGACCTCGGCTGTTTCGGACAGAAGCTCATCAAGACGCCAAACATCGACCGGGTCGCCTCCGAAGGGATGCGTTTCACGCAGGCTTACGCCGGAGCCACCGTTTGCGCTCCGTCGCGCTGCTCGTTGCTGACCGGCAAACACAACGGCCATGCCTTCATCCGCGGCAACCGGGAAGTGAAGCCGGAAGGCCAGGTGCCCATGCCGGCGGACACCTTCACGGTCGCTCACCTGTTCAAACGAGCCGGCTACCAGACGGGCCTCATCGGCAAATGGGGCCTGGGCAAACCCGACTCTGCCAGCACGCCGGACAAGATGGGCTTCGATTACTTCTTCGGCTACAACTGTCAGCGCCTGGCACACGAGTACTACCCGGAGTATTTGTGGCGAAACAACGAAAAGGTGATGCTCGACGGCGCCAAGTACTCGCATGACTTGATCGCTGAGGATGCCCTGGCGTTCGTGCGCCGCAACAGGGAACGCCCCTTCTTCTTGTATCTGGCCTTCACCATCCCCCATGCCAAGTTGCAGGTGCCGGACCTCGGACCGTATGCTGCCGAGCCGTGGCCGGAAAACCTGAAGAAATTAGCCGCGATGGTTAGCCGCATGGATCGAGACGTGGGGCGGATGATGGCCCTGCTCAAGGAACTACAGCTCGACAAGCAAACCCTGGTGTTTTTCGCCAGCGACAATGGCGCCGCCTATGCCGACAAACTATTCAATCATTCGGGTCCGTTGCGCGGCCACAAGCGTGATATGTATGAGGGCGGCATCCGCACGCCGGCCATCGCCTGCTGGCCCGACCACATCCAGGCCGGAGCGGTCAACGATCAAGTCTGGGCGTTCTGGGACTTTCTGCCGACGATGGCGGAATTGACGAAGCAGAAGTCGCCGCAGGGTCTCGACGGCGTATCGATTCTGCCCGTGTTGCTCGATGGCAAAGTGCGTGAGCATCCGCCGCTCTACTGGGAGTTCCACGAACGCGGCTTCGATCAGGCAGCACGGATCGATGATTGGAAAGCTGTCCGCCACGGTCTGGATGCAGCCCTTCAGTTATACGACTTGAAGACCGATCTCCGCGAACAGAGCGACGTGGCCAAACTGCATCCCGATGTAGTCAAGCGCTTCGAGATATATCTGCGGACCGCGCGGGTGGACTCGGAACTCTGGCCGATCCGCGCGAGTGCTGTCAAGAAGGCGAAGAAGGAGAGTGAATGATGTCCGCCGAGCCGGGATATCGTCTTCCGGACACGGCCAGCGCAGGCCAGCCAGAAATCAGTCGCCGCACTCTGCTTCGGACCGTCGCCGCGACGGGATTGTGCGCCGCCCTGCCGAACATCGCCGGAAGCCTGCCGGCCGCCGTGGCGGACGGACAGACAGCGATCACAAGCTACCTCGAAAGCCTCGCACGGTCCGATGGCGGCTATGCCTGGTCCGACCAGCCGCAATCTCATCTGACCCCCACGTTCGCCGTCATCGGCTGCTACCGCCTCTTGAAACAGCAACCGCCCAGGAAGGATCGACTGGCCGACTTTGTGCGCACTCATCACCCGTTTCGTGTGAAGAAGCTGGAGCGCGAGCTGCGCGTCTTCGAGTTTCAGCAGATACAAAGCCTCATCTGGCTCGGCGGGGACGCATCGGCGTTTCGCGAGCTGGTACGCCGTTGGACCAAACCGTCGCGCTATCCCGCGCAGTACGAACAGCACAGTTACCCGATCTTTCGTTTCGAGCTGATGGCCTTTCTCTGCCGCGAATTGCTCAGCATGCCGCTGGATGATCTTTCGCCTCAACTGATCGACTACCTCAAGGAGCGACGACGAGCCAACGGCAGTTTCAATAACACGCCGGCTGCGGACAAAAGTGACGGCCATGTAATGAACACCTGGTGGGGTTTGCAGGCGTTGCGCGCGCTGGGCCGTGCCAACGAGAACAAGGAGAGAACGATTGCATGGCTTCAGGCGTGCCAGTTGACGGATGGAGGGTTCACCTACCAACCCAGGGCAGAAATCGCCGGTGTGTCGAATGTAGTCTATACCTGGGCAGCGGTGAGGGCACTGAGGCAACTCGACGCTGCGCCGGCTAATCGCGATGACTGCATCCACTATCTGCGAGCGCTCGGGAATGCGGACGGCGGTTGCGGCGATCGACTGAACTGGACAAGCAATCCCGTAGCCACCTATTACACACTGGACGCGCTGGACGCCTTGGCTTCCGCGCCCCCTGTGCGGAAACCCTCGACTTCCGCCACGACCTCACTCCCCCGCGACCTCAAAGTCTACACCATCCAGATTGAAGCTCATGGCCAGGGCAGCCCGGCCGAGGCCGTCGATTTGGCGCGAGCGCTGCGCATCCACTTGTGGGGAGCGAAGAATGCCAAGCCGCAATGGCTGGCGCGGGCGCAGGCACTTGCCGATGAACAGAAGGTGCCGGTGAAGTTCTTCATCGCCAACGAGGAGTACGGCACATGGGTGAGTGTGCCAGGCCTGGGAACCTACAGCCACACGAGCGACATCTTTGCACCGGCAGGTGCCGAATTCGGGCCATCGCTGGCGAACCAAGGGGTGGTCACCTGGCCGGAGTTCCGCCAGCGGCGCCTGGAGCCGTTGCAAAAAGCCGGCGGTCGCTTGATCTGGCAGTTCGGCGAAAACGAGGAGCTGACGCGGATCTTCCTCGACGATTCGATTCAGCGCGGCGGTTTTGCCGCCATCAGTACTTTCCATTTCGGCAACCCCGATTTCACCAACAGTTCGCCGTACCTCAAGCACTACCAGCACCGCATCCCCTACATCGCCTTGCAGGACGCACATGGCCGCGAACCGTGGTGGTTCGCCGATATGACGGAGGGCTTCCGCACGGTGTTTCTCGCTACGGAGCCGACCTGGGAAGGCTGGATAACGGCGCTGCGGAACAATTGGGTGGCTGCCATCCGCCACGACGCGGTGAGTGGCAATCGGACATGGATGCACGGCGGTCCACCGGAAGTATTGGACTTCGTGCGCCGAAACTCCCGCGACTGGCAATGGTGGGACAATCCCGAGATTCGGCGCCCGCTCGTGTCTGTAGTTGCCGTGACGCCGGAGGACGAATTCGAGGCGGCCCGACCGGAGAAGGGAGTCATGCTGCGCATCCGCTGTGCATGGGAAAACACTACTCAGGGTCTGCCCAAACGGCCCCTCACGGAGCTAGTTAAACTCCTCGTCGATGGTGCCGAAGTTTCGCCGATGCTGATCGCCAAACAGCGGAAGGGTAACGCAGCATTCGAGGACTACTATCATCAGTTCCATCTTCCGAACCCCACACCCGGCAATCACACAGCCAAGGCGATCGTGCGGCGGATCGATACCAAGGCGGACTCCAGCCGAACGATCGAGTTCCACGCCTGATCGCTTGGTGTCCCCCTAACTCAAGAAAAAGTGGTGTCGATTCATCCACCCAAGGGAGCTATGAGCCGACCGTGCTTGCTTCTGCGTGGCCTTGGTTTCTTACAGCAGATTTTTCTGCTTACGCAGCAGCCATTCCGTCGTTAGAAGTCCCAGTGCCAGTATGAACATAGCAAAGTGATTCCACATCACATAAGGTGGCCCGGGGGCGTTGACCGTGACGCGTGTACCGGTGGGCAAATCGTCGAGCAAATCATCGGCGTCGGCGATGGTATAGAAACGACCGTGCGATTCGTCGGCGGCGCGTTCCATGTCGGCCTGGTTCATGCGCAAGCGTTCCATCTCGCCCGGTGGGCGCACCACCTTGCACTCGGCGCGCGGCTTGGGCTTGGCGGACGGCGAAGCTAGCCAGAACTTGTATTCGCCTTCCGGCGTCTGTGTCAGCATCGTTTCGTAGGTCGCCCGGCTCCCTTCTACTTTCGGCAGCTGCACGGTTCGCACTTCGGAATCGCCAGCCTTGGCGGGGTTACGGCGCTCCACCGTGACTTTGACCTCCACTTCTGGTGAAGGCGGTGGAGCGTCATCGGGAAAACGCACCGTCATTTTGATCGGCTCGCCGCGTCGATAAGACGTTTGACGATCCAGCCGCAACTCGATGCGGCCCAGTCGCGTCCTTGCCAGGTAACGCACCGTCTCAATCCAGAAGCGATTAAAATACGCTTGATCTTCGCGCCAGTTCCAGCGCCACGTCTCGCAAAAGCCGATGAACATGCTGCGGCCGGCTCCGGCGAACTGCTGCACCACCAATGGTAAGCCATCGGGGCCTCCGGCGTTCTTGTTCTCACCACCCTTCTTCGGCAGCACAGCCAGCACTTCCGCGGCGCGCTTGATTCGGTAGCCGTCGGCGTGCCAGTACATCTCGCGCAGTCGATTCCAGATGGCCTCATTCTCGCGTTCGTCGCCCGGAGTGAACTGGAAAATCTGATGCGTGCGTCCCATCGGCGTCAACAGGGGACGATACGGTTCGCCAATCTCGATGTCGTCAGACGCTCTGTCCGTTGTCACATCGATGGGCAGCACGTCCTTGAGCGGCGAGTCCTTGTAGGCATTGGGGGCGAAGCGCTCTCCGGCAATCATGAGCAAGCCGCCGCCACGCTCGCGCACGAAATCGGCCAGTTCTTTCAGATGCTCCGGCATTTTTGCATCGAATTGCGGATCGACGTCGCCGAGAATGACCACGTCAAAGCCGTTCAGCTCTGTCTTGGTTGGAAACTCGGAGATGGCGCTGCGGTCCTGCGAGGCGAATTCCGCATCGGAGTCCAGCAGAAGCACCTTCAAATCGATGGTCTTGTTGCCTTTGATTCGACTACTTTCGCGCTCCAACAAGGTCTTGATGTAATGGTACTCCCATCGGCGATAGCCCTCGATGTAGAGAACTTTGATCTCCCGCGTCTCATGGACGAATACGGTGCGCTGAAGACGATTGTTTTCGGTTGAGGCCTCTTCCTCCTGGCCTGGCACCTCGATGACATAGAGTTTTTCGCCGGGTTCTGTCGGTTGGTGCGTCAGGATCACCCGGACGGTCTTGTTCGTGCCGTCGAACGGAACGGTTTTCTTGTCGAGGATCTTGTTGGTGTCCTTTTCTCGCAGCGTTACCGGAACGGAGAGTCGAGGGTAACCCTGAGCGGTGAGGTTCACGGTGAAGATGAGACGGTCGTTAACGTAGGCGCTGTCGGCGGCAGTCAAGTCGTGCAAGTACAGATCCTGCACTTCCTGGGCGTCGCCAATACCGACGAAGAACAACGGCACGCCCATCTGCTGGGCATATTTCGAAACCTTGACAAGATCCTCACCCTCGGTGGTGACGCCGTCGGTGAGCATGACGACGGCGGCCAGCGACGAACCGCGGAAATCGTTGAGCACCTGGCGCACGGCCACACCCAGTTGGCTGGAGTCGTTTTGCGGCTCGGCCCGCAACCGAGTGATCGCATCCAGCGCCTGAGGGATCTCGTCGTTTGCGGTTGCGTCCTTGAGACGATGGGCGCGGCTGGAACAGTGATACACATGGACGCGCACTTTGCGCCGTGTCAGAAGATCGGTTAACCAATCGCTGTCGCCGCGTGTGAGAAGCGCCTGAGCCAGCGCCAGGCGATCGGCGTTGGTCATGCCATCGTGCGCGGCGAGGCGATCAGCGACTTGCTTTATGCGCGTGTCCTTGTACTGATCGACTGTGGACATGCTCTGGGAGTCGTCAATTAGAATCACGAGGTCGGGCCAGCTCTGACGCTCGAACCAGACACGGTCGCGCGGCAGCAACACGGCGAGCATGACGAACAGCAAGCTCACGCGCAATGCGATTCGAAGAAATCGTCCTCCGCCATCCTGTCGGCGCAGCGTTTGGCTTCCCTCGCGGGTGTAGATGCCGTAAGCCAGGACGGCGACGCCGAGGGCCAGCATACCTGCCAACCAGGGATCGGCGCGATTGTCCCACAGATACGGTCGGTATTCCAGGCGCCAGTGGCTGCTCTCGCCGGGAGCAGGAGGTTCAATACCCGTGACGCCCTCCAGGAAGCGCCGGCCGGAATCGGGCAAAAAGGCCAGGAAATCGCCGGTAAGGGCATCGTGTGCCAGAACACCGGCGATACCGGCGACACAGGCCAGGAGCAGCCAGGGCATGACGAGGAGTATCCACCTAGCCTTGGAGCGCGGCCGAGGCTGGCCGGCATCTTCCACCGGGGTCACTGCGGAGCTGTAATGTCCGAAGTGCCAGGCCAACACGATCTCGGACACGAGTAGAACGAGCACGATCAGGAGCAGCCAGTGGGCGACGATGTCACCCAGGGGCAGCAACACCAGTTCCGGCTCACTCTCGGTTGGCACGGCGTGCCTTACCTGGCCGAGATTGGTCACGACTTGAACTTCCCACTCGGGATAGGTTTTCTGCAAATCTTCGCGTGTGGTGCGCGCCAGGTCGCTCTCGCTGAGCTGCTGAGCCTCGTTGAGGGCCGGCACGTTGATGGCGAACAGGTGTTGGCGCGGATTTTGGCCGATGACGACACTGTAGATGCCGCTGATGTCGGTATCAGTCCAGTGCAGAACGGCGGCCTCATCCTGACTTTCCAGCCGGCTCGTTTCCGTGCGGCCGTCCGGCGTGGTGATGGTAGCCTCAGCCCCTCCGGCGACATTGGGCAGATAGAGTTCGATCGGCTCACCGACCTGCAGAACCTGTTCGCGCAATCGGGCGGCCGAGGCGTAATAGAGCAATTCTTGCATCAAGGGCGCAAAGCTCGGTGAACTGGGCCAGTTGTTCCAGTCGGCATTTACTGTGGTCGTGATGAGCACGACTCGACCGCGCAGGCGTCCCGCTTCCTTGCCTGTCGGCGGCCTCCAATCAAGGATGGCGGGGCCACCCACCAGTGGCGATGCCTTCGGTTGACCCGCGATGGCGACTGGCACGAACGACAGAACACGGCGAGGGCCGGCGTGGGGGGCCGGCTCTGTTTGTACAAACTGCCGGAAACGCGCTGCCAGCAAGTACTCGCGTGCCGATTCGCTGCGGAATGGTTTGAGGGGATCTTCGCGGTCGGCATCAGCGTCCATTCCCAGCTGAAATTCATAGCTTCGGCTCGCCTTGGCGTAGTCGGTCAGGCGAGCCGGAAGCAGACCCTTGCCGTCGCGGTACAGGATATCGTTGTAAGCAGCGAGATCGACGTTCGGACCCAGGCAGAAGACAGCGCTGCCCCCGCGGCGAACGTGGTTTTCCAGACGGCGCACTTCGGCCAGGCTCAAACGCGGCACGTCGCACAGGAAAACGCAATCGTAGGGTGTCAGGTCACCCAATCCCTCATCGGCGAACTGCGACAACGATACGACCTTGGGACGAGCCGCCACCGTCGGCGGCGCGGTGCCTTCGTCATAGGGATTGAGGGCCACGCGGAGCCATTCGCTGGCACGGTCAAACGCCTCCAGGGCAGGCTTGCCGTTGACGAGCAGGACCGGCACCGTGTTTTTGACTGTAACCACGGCGCTGCGGACATCGTCTAGCACGAGGTCATCGCGACTTGTCTGCACGACCAGCACGTAATCGCCGGGAGTCGGGAATTTGTAGGTGAACGTCACGGGCGCAGCTTCGGCGCGCTTGATCTGCTTGATCGTCTTTTCCTCAACTTCATGCAGGTCAAACGCCTTGTCCGATGCGCCGGCGCGGGCCTTGCCAATTGACAAACGCACAGTGACATCGCTGCGTGTTTCGCCGTAGTTAGTCAGCGTGGCGACGATTGGTGTCGTCCGCCCCGCAATCGCCATCGCATCATCGAGGACCAGGTTCGTGATGGCCACGTTGCCGACATCCTCGCGGCCGACATCGACAAAGATGGTTTGCGCACGCTCCTTGATCTTTTGAAGCGTCGCCGACAACGCCGCCGGCTGCCGCGCGATCCATGTGGACTGTTGCAAGTCCGTGAGGAAATACACCTCGCGGGCCGGGTACTTGCCGGGCGAGGCGCGGACGAGACTCTCGACGGTGTTGAGTGTGGCAACGAGATCGGCGTTGCCGTGCGTCAGGCGCATGCTGTCGATCTCGGCGACCACTTTGCGGGCATCCTCCGACGGTTCCGGAACGATGCGCCGCGGCGGGGCGGCCATGAGTACGACACTGAAACTATCGCCGCCGCTTGACTCGCGCACAATCTTGGTCGCCCAGGCACGAGCACGGTCGAAGCAAGTCTCCGCCTCATTCTGCACGCCCATGCTGAAAGAGCCATCGACCACGAGAATCTTGTGTGTGCGTTGACTGCCCGCGGCCAGAGAGCTAGCACCATCAGGCGCGAACCAGCGCCACATAGCCTCGGCCCACGGAGTGATGCTCGCCATCGCCAGCACCAGGAGCAGGACGATCAAGCAGCGAAGGGCCAAGAGGAGAATCTGCTCCAGCCGCATGCGGCGCGAGTTTTTCTTCTGCGCCGCCAACAGGAAGCGCATGGCGGCCCAGGTGACGATTTTGAAACGACGGCGGTTGAGCAAATGGATGATGATAGGAATGGAAACGGCGCCGCCAGCCACGGCGGCAACCGCCAGTGGTGCCTCGACGAAAGCAAACGGGAGCCAGTTCACGAGTGCTCTCCCTGGTTTGAAAACTACTTATGAATGATGACGACTGCGCGCCAGGCGGTGCGCTAAATAACTCGACAGAACAATGCCCAGCTGCATGTCGGTGCGCATGGTCACGTAATCGATGTTTTGCGCCAGGCAGCCGCGCTGCAATTCCATCATGAAGTTCTCAATCTGCTCCAGATAGCCATCGCGCAACGATCGCGGATCGGTCAGCATTTCCGGATACTGTTCCAGGCCACGAAACAGCGTCGCTTCCTGAAATGGAAACTCCAGCTCGGCGCGATCCAGAACATGCATGACGATCACTTCATGTCGTTTGTGCCGCAAATGTTTCAGTCCATTCAGAACATCCGTCAAATCGTCGAAGAAATCGCTGAGTACGACAATAATGCCGCGCCGTGTGATGCGTTCGGCCAGGTCGTGGAAGATCGGCGCCAAACTTGTGCGTTCGCGTCCGGCCCCTTTGTTCAGACAAGCGATCATTTGCTTGAGGTGCGACGGTTGACTCGCCGGCTTGAGCAGCTGGCGAACTTGATTGTCGTAGGTTACCAGTCCGGCAGCATCCTGCTGATGCAAGATGAGATAAGCCAAGGCCGCAGCACCCATGCACGCATAATCGTATTTACTGACCAGCGGTTTGCCGTCGTCGCCGACGGGGCCGGAGCCGTATTGCATCGACTCGCTGGCATCCACGAGCAGCCAGCACGCGAGGTTCGTTTCTTCTTCGTATTGCTTGAGATAGAAACGTCCGGTGCGGCTGTAGACTTTCCAATCGAGGTGCTTCAAGTCGTCGCCGGGCACATACTCGCGGTGCTGAGCGAACTCGACGGAGAAGCCGTGATACGGACTCTTGTGCATGCCGGATAAATAGCCCTCAACGATGAGCCGCGCCTGCATCTCCAGGTTGCGGACCTTCGCCAGGGCAATCGGATCGAGATATTGATGCGTATCTTGTATGGGCATTACCCGTGTCCACCGAGCAGGGTGAATCTAATTTCCCGATAGCAAGGGCGATCTTCTCATGAGGAGCGATGTTCGCTCCTGCAATCGTATCTGGCTCCCATTACGAGGGACAAGGTGATTCTGGCTACATCGCACCGTCCCGCAGTGCTACTGGCGCCAAACGAGGTTATTCTAGTGACTGTCGCCAATCCGCTGATAACTGGCATCCGCTTTGCTCAATCCTCAACTATAGGGGCTTACGTCTTGCTCCCATGCTGGCAGGACGCTGACCCCTTCAGCAAAGGAGGAGGCTTTATGATTGAACCGCGAAAAGACCTGGTGATCGGCGTATTCGATCAGGAGGCGCAAGCGGAGCAAGCGGTGTCCGCCTTATGGAAAGCGGGCTTCGCTCCGGATCGCATCGATATGGCCAATCGCCGCGTAGGGATCGTCCGAGGCACGCCACGTTTGCAATTCACGGAGGATGCCGCCGAGGGTGCCACAGCCGGCGCTGTGGCCGGAGCCACGGCGGGCGCTGTGGCTGGCGTTGTCGCCGGCTCGGTATTACCGGGCGTCGGCACGGTTGTCGGTGGAATCGGTGGTGCCGCGCTGGGTGCAGCGGGCGGCACATTCCTCGGTCCCTTTGTGGCCATGGAAATCTCCGAAGAGGACGCCCATCATTACTCCAATGTCGTCAATCAGGGGCGGACCCTGGTGATTGTCCGACAGATTGGACGCAGTGACGAGGCGCGTGAAGTACTTCGCGCCCACGGCGGTTTAGAACTGCCCAATTACTTGGCGCAGGAGGCTCACCGTTAACGGACTGCCAGGGCGGGCAGCGGATCGCTCATTTTCGTGAACAGAGAGTGGCACGATCGGGGCCGTATTCCAACAGCATGTAGTGACGGCACTATGGGCTGTTGCAATGCGGCCCTGATTTTTTGCGCTGCGCATTTGCTGGTTTCTCACACCGGCAGACATTACAATCACGTAGACCCTCGATTTTGTTTCCCGATTCCTCGTAGGAGTGTTGTTGATGGCCGTCGGTACGGTCTCCGACTTCACCGCGACATTAGCTCGGGCCCATCTTCTGGAGCCGGCCCAGCTTGAGGAGGTCGCTTCTCACCTGCAGTCGCAGTTTCCGGAGCCGCGTGCCCTGGCCGGCGAGCTGCTCCGCCGCGACTGGTTGACACCCTTCCAGGTAAACCAGCTGTTCAAGGGAAATGGCGCAGAATTGCTCCTGGGATCTTACGTGCTGCTCAAACGGCTGGGCGAAGGCGGCATGGGCGAAGTATACAAAGCCCGGAACTGGAAGCTCGGCAAGATCGTGGCCCTCAAGCTCATCCGTCAGGAGCGGATCAGCGACGACAACATGCTCCGCCGATTTCAGCGCGAAGTTCGCGCCGCTGCTCAACTGAATCATCCCAACGTCGTCCACGCCTACGACTGCGACGAAGCCGGCGGCAAGTATTTCCTCGTCATGGAGTATGTTGATGGCGTTGATCTTTCGTACTATGTCAAGCGGCATGGCCCGTTACTGGTGGCGCAAGCGTGTGATTGCATTCGTCAGGCAGCGCTTGGTCTTCAGCACGCCTTCGAGTGCGGCCTGGTACACCGCGACATCAAGCCGCACAATCTGTTGGTGGCGCGACCGAGCGGAGAGGGCGGGTCCAAGGGAGCGATCGTCAAGATCCTCGATATGGGCCTGGCCCGCGTGAGCCAGGCTGCCGGGGAAGAGGACACGACCAGCAGCATGACCAAGGAAGGCGCAGTCATGGGCACGCTGGATTACATGGCTCCCGAACAGGCGATGGACGCTCACAGCGCCGACACGCGCTCCGACCTTTATAGCCTGGGATGCACATTTTATTTTCTGTTGACTGGCCAGGTTCCGTTTCCGGGCGGCAGCGCCATGGAGAAGCTGCTCCGGCATCAGAACAAGCGACCAACGCCGGTCGAGGAATTGCGGCAAAACATTCCAAGGCCCGTCGCTGTCATCGTCAACAAGCTGATGGCCAAGGCACCCGAAGATCGCTATCGGACTCCGGCCGAAGTCGTGGCTGCCCTGAGCCAGATCGACTCGCTGGCCGAAACGGTGATCGAGCCGACCGGGAAGCCCGGGGTATCGGCGGCCGAAGCCTTGATTGAGACGTCCAACAGTTGGTCGTCGCTCCTCAATTCAGAGGACTCGCCGGAGATCGTCTCCGCCTCGGATCTTGGAGCGAGGAAAGTTTCGTCCAGCGGAAAAAAATACCTCCTCTTCGCGGGCATCGGCTTACTGGCCGGGCTTGCAGCGCTGCCATTGGTGTTCCGCAGAGAAACACCACCTGAACAACAAGGACCGTCACCCACAGTCCAGCAGAAACCCCACAAGGAAAAACCGGCACCGACCTTCGACGAGTGGTTGCACAACGTGTCTGAGCTGCCTGCGGATCAGCAGATCAAGGAAGTCGTGAGCATGCTCAAGAAGCGCAATCCGGGCTTTGACGGCACCGTGACACCCACGACACGGGGAAGCGTTCTGCTGGCCTTGGAGTTTCACAATGAACACGTACTCGACCTCCGTCCGTTGGGCGCGGTCCCGCAGCTACAGACGCTCAATTGTTCCGGTACGCGCGAAAATCCGGGGAAACTTTCGAGCCTTGCTCCCTTGAAAGACATGAAGCTGACCGGTCTCAATTGCAGCTTCACGCGCGTCGCCGATCTGTCGCCTTTGCAAGGCATGCCTTTGCAATGGCTGATCTGCGCTTCCACGCAAGTTACGGACCTTGCGCCACTACGAGAGATGCCCTTGACCACGTTGAATCTCAATGGGAACTCGCAACTGAAGGATCTCTCGCCTCTGCGGGGCCTCTCCCTGAACGCCCTCTTCTGCCAGGGGACGAAGGTAAGCGATCTAACGCCCCTACAGGGTATGCCGTTAACGACTCTCGCCTGCCCAGCAGCGGCGCTCAGGGATCAGGCGACACTTCGCTTACTTACAACTCTCAAAATGCTGAACGGAAGACCCATCGCGCAATTCTGGAAGCAAGCCAGCAAAACGCCTCTGCCACCAAAGGACAAGAAGTGATTTAGTCCTGTCCTGCTCGCTTGTTGTCCACAGATGCACTCAACCGCTTGGTCAGGCCACGTGCCAGGTTGGAGCGCTTGAGGAAGAGCAGCGCAAACGAAGTTGAAACGGAGGGTTCTTCAAGGCACGTTGTGCCCTTGGTGCTCCAGGAACCATCCGCGTGTTGCAGCGGCATCAATAACCGCACGCCGGCAGGATACCATTCCAGGTTCCCCAGCTCACGAAGGTTGTACAGCACGGCCACACGCTCGACCGTCCACAAACAATAAAGGTCGAGCTGCTCCAGTGGCAGCTGATTGAAAACAAAACGGGAGTAGTAGTTTTCGAGCATGCCAGTAAGCATCAGGAAGCCCCGATGGATGATCTCATCGTCATGAACCATGACGTTGCGGCCGCGGCCGTGACGATTGGGTAGAAGAAGGCCATGTTTGAGCGCCAGACCCATCAGAGCGGCCGCGGTCATGGAGGGCGTCGTCTGCCAGGTTGGCTGATAGTTCCAACCGCCCTGAACGGTCATCGAGTTGCGAAAGCGCCAGTCGAGCAAGGCCATCGCCCGTTCCATTGGCACGTCGTAATTCTCGGCGATCAGCAAACCGAGGATGGCGAACTGCGTGTTCGAGTTGTCGGTTCGAGGCTCATGCAGGTCCGGCGGTTCGCGAAGCAATTCGGCCGAGCGCAGGGCCGGTATTCGCCGCAATGCTTTCGGCAGTTTGTCTGCCGCATCCAAAGCGCGAGTGGACAGACGACGACCATCGCCGGGCAGGCTCTGGCCACTCGTTTTGTCAGTCGCAGGTATCTCCTGGGCGCGAACCGAGTTCTTAGACTCTGCCGTTTGCTTCCCGGAGTCGCGCAGGTCCGGAGACATGGCGGTCCCCGGCCGAGCCTGAGAACCAGCAGCGGGCGCGGCAACTCCAGCATCCCGACCAACGAAAAGTTCCAGCGGCGGAACCTTGCTGGGTCCAGGCCGATACAGTTCCGTGTTGAGTTGGGTCGGCTCCGTCTTTGGTTCCATCGTAAAGAGATCAATCGGGTTCGTGGGGCGATCTTTGTACAGCAGCGCCAGAAGCCCTAGCTCTTCGTTGGTGCTAAGCGTCGGACAGGAATAATCCCAGCCGCCGGATGGTTTTTGTCCGGCGATGAGCCGGAGGGCCAATGTACGGATGTTCGTAGCATCGGCTTCCTCGCCGAGGCGGTCGAAAAACAGAATGGCCAACGAGATCGAATACGTAGACCTGAGTTCGGGGATGCGCTTACGTAGAAAACGAGCGGCGGAGCGCACATGCACATCCTTGGTTGGCACGCCGCATTCCAGCAGCGTTAACGCCGAGAGGGCTGTGATACCGGCCGTGTAGCGCTTGCTGGCAATGCCCGTCTGATGGCCCCAGCTGCCATCGGCGTTTTGCCGACGGCGCAGAAACTCGACGCCTTTATCGACAGAGCGATCGACTTGTACCTGGATGTTCGACGGCAGCCAGTGGAGTTTCGGCGCCTCATCTCGGTCTTCGGCGCGGGGCTTCTCTTGCTCAGCCGGTTTCTCCTCCGAACCAGGGGACTGTTCCGGCGGACGCCGTGGCGGTTCCGGCAAGGATGGCGACCGGGGCGTTTCCGCCTGGGAAAGAGGTCGAGAATCGGGAGAAGGAGCGGGCTTGCTTTGCGGAGGGGCCGGCGGGGCGGGAGCATCCGGGATTGTCGCCGACGCAGAGTGAGCCGATCGTTCGTGAATCACCGACACGGGCGTAATCGGGGTCGGAGATGGGATCGACCTCGCAGCCTCAGACTCATCAGGACGGGCACGTTTGTCGATGGCCATGAGCAAGGCGATACCGCCACCGCAGAGTAAGAGCAGAAGAGCAAACATCAGCCAGGCCAGCAGGATGCCCCGATTCTGATGCTTTACTGGCATTTCGCCGGGCTCGTTCGCATTGCCGGCCCTGAACCACGAGCCACAGTGAGGACAGCGGAGCTGTTCACCTGGAGCAATCAAGCGATGGCAGCGGATTGTAGAGGAGCAACAGGGGCAGCTGAGGTGCGCGGTCAGCATGGATGATACTCCTTGGGGCGTCGTGCGAGATTTCGATTTGTTCCAGTCCGTTTACGGAACTCTGGAATCCAAACACAGGATAAAGGACATTGTTTGAAGCGCTCTCTTGCGCAGAGTGCAAACGAAGCTCGGGAAAGCTGGCGATTTGCCGAACAACCCCATATCATGATCTCCCATAGCTGCCATCAGGCGGAGCGCAGAGCGTTGGAGTTCCTTCATGACTGAATTCCGGGTCATTCAGGAGTCGATCCGCGCCATCCGCCGACCCACCCGAATTGGCGAAAGCGACGGACGTTACTCATTGCTTACCCTGGAGGATTTGTCCACGCCGCCGGGAGTGCGGACGGCCTTTGCTCCCGCCTGCCACCTGGAAGCCCTCGGCGATCCGACTTTCTGTGCCGATCACTGTATCCGCTATCCTTATGTCGCCGGATCGATGGCCAACGGCATCGGCTCTGCCGACATCGTGGAAACGATGGGCCGCGCCGGTATGCTAGGCTTCTTTGGCGCAGCCGGTCTGCCGCTGCCAACCGTCGAGGCAGCCATCGACCGCATTCAGCACTCCCTACGAACCGGAAGCGTTAGCGACGGAGGTGAGTCGGTCGCTAACGTTTCCGGCTCGTTTCCCTACGGGTTTAACCTCATTCACAGTCCATCCGAACCGAGCCTGGAACGCGCTGTCGTTGAACTGTACCTGCGCCGGGGCGTTCGACTTGTCGAGGCCTCGGCATTCCTGGATTTGACGCTGCCTGTGGTACGTTATCGTGTGCATGGCATTCATCGTGATCCGTCGGGCAATATCGTCGCGCCGAATCGCGTGATCGTAAAGGTATCGCGTGTCGAAGTCGCGTCGAAATTTCTCGCTCCGCCGCCGGAGCGCATGCTGCAAGAATTGATCCGCCAGAGCGACATCACCCAGGACCAGGCGGCCCTTGCCGCCCGCATTCCCGTTGCCCAGGACGTTACGGCCGAGGCTGACTCAGGAGGTCACACCGATAATCGACCTGCCATCACTCTGGTGCCGACTCTCATCGCTCTGCGCGACCGGATGCAAAAGCAGTACGGGTACGACATGCCGCTGCGCGTCGGCGCCGCAGGGGGCATCGCCACGCCCGCGTCAGCCGCCGCTGCCTTCGCAATGGGCGCTGCCTATGTTCTGACCGGCTCCATCAATCAGGCGTGCGTCGAGTCGGGCAGTTCCGATGCCGTACGAGAGATGCTCTCCCAGGCAGAGCAGGCCGATACGATCATGGCTCCTGCGGCCGACATGTTCGAAATGGGTGTCAAGGTACAGGTGCTCAAGCGCGGTACCATGTTCGCCATGCGCGCTGCCAAACTCTACGAGCTTTACCGAGCCTCTCCCGGTCTGGAGTCGCTACCCGTCGCCGAGCGCACGAACATTGAGAAGAACCTCTTTCGTGCACCCCTCGCAGAAATCTGGCACAAAACGCGTGACTTTTTTCTCGAGCGTGATCCGGCCCAAGTTGAGCGTGCCGAACGCGATGCGAAACATAAAATGGCCCTCGTATTTCGCTGGTATCTGGGTTTATCGTCGCGCTGGGCAAATGCCGGCGAAGCGACGCGCCGCCTTGATTATCAGGTCTGGTGCGGTCCGGCGATGGGTGCATTCAACGAATGGACGAAAGGCTCCTTCCTCGAACAGCCACGGAATCGCCGCGTCGTCACCGTCGCCTTCAATATCCTATACGGGGCGGCGGTGCTGCTGCGTCTCCAGACGCTTCGCAGCCAGGGATTGCCGTTACCCAGTGACTGTTCCCGCATGCCGCCCTTGGAACTAGAAACGCTTAAGACGCTGATTTGAATTAACCACGGATTACACGGATAACACGGATAATAGCGATGAGAATGGATTTCCATTATTTTATCCGTGTTATCCGTGAAATCCGTGGTTGATTGGTTTTTGAGGATGACAGTTTGAGTACGGAAGATTCAGCGACTCCCCTGGCGATTATCGGCATCGGCTGCCTGTTCCCCGGCGCCGACAATCTTGGCGCGTACTGGGCGCGGATTCGCAACGGCGTCGATGGCATAACGGATGTGCCGCCGACTCATTGGCGATCGGAGGATTACTACCACCCCGACCCCAAAGCCCCCGACTGCATCTACACGGCACGCGGCGGCTTCCTGCATCCCACGCCGTTTAATCCCGCAGCTTTCGGGATCGCCCCCAACAGCATCGAAGCCACGGATACCGCCCAGTTGCTCGGCCTGGTTGTAGCGCAACAGGCGCTCGCAGACGCGGGCTATTCTGAGTCGCGTTCTTTCGATCGTGGCCGAGTCTCCGTCATCCTCGGCGTTACCGGCACTTTGGAGCTGGTGATCCCATTAGGAGCGCGGCTGGGCCATCCCATCTGGCGGCGCGCCCTGCGTGAGGCCGGCGTAGAAGACGCTATTGCGGAAAACGTCGTACAGCGCATCAGTGATTCTTACGTCGGCTGGCAGGAGAATTCCTTTCCGGGGCTGCTAGGAAACGTGGTGGCCGGACGCATTGCCAATCGCTTCGACCTGGGCGGCACCAACTGCGTCGTCGATGCCGCTTGCGCGTCGTCGCTGAGTGCAATTCATTTGGCCAGCCTGGAATTGACGGCCGGCCGGGCCGACATGGTGCTGACGGGCGGTGTCGATACGTTCAATGATATTTTCATGTATATGTGCTTCAGCAAGACTCCGGCGCTGTCGCCGACGGGCGACGCCCGGCCGTTCGACGCAACCGCGGACGGGACCATTCTCGGCGAAGGACTGGGCATGGTCGTGCTGAAACGCCTCGAAGATGCGCGGCGCGACGGCGATCGTATCTATGCTATTTTGCGCGGGCTAGGTTCCTCAAGTGACGGCCGGGGAAACGCCATCTACGCACCGCGCGCCGCCGGACAGGTTGAGGCTATTCGCAAGGCGTATGATGCCGCGGGTGTGACGCCGGACACAATCGAAATGGTTGAGGCGCATGGCACCGGTACTCGGGTCGGCGATGCCACGGAAGTCACGGCGTTGACTGAGGTTTATCGTGGAGAGGTGAACAGCAACCGATGGTGCGCTCTCGGATCGGTCAAGTCGCAAATCGGCCACACCAAAGCAGCTGCTGGCGTCGCGGGACTCATCAAAGCTGTGGCGGCCCTCCATCACAAGGTGCTGCCGCCGACAATCAAGGTCAAGCAGCCAATCGAGCCGCTCCAGTCCAAGGACAGCCCATTCTACGTTAATACAGAAGCGCGACCGTGGATGGCGTCGAGTCACCCGCGCCGCGCGGCCGTCAGCGCATTCGGCTTCGGCGGCAGCAATTTTCATTGCGTAGTCGAAGAAGCCAATCCCCACAAGCAGACGATCGATTGGGACGGTGACACACAGCTTCTCGCCTTCATCGGACAAACCGGCCAGGAGATCGACCAACAATTGAACAAATGGCCGGTGAGCCTCGAATGGCCGGAACTCCGCTCTCGCGCCGCAAGAATGAGACAAACATGGGATGCAAAGGCCGAACATCGCATGCTCCTCGTTGTTCAGCGCGACCGCACTGATGTCTCGCGCTTGATAGATCGAGCGCGATCCTTGTTGAGCCGCGAGTCAGGAAAGAGCGCGAAAAGTCCGGAAGGGATCTTCTTCGGTAGCGGCTCGCGCGCCGGGGAATTGGCCATACTCTTCCCCGGTCAAGGGGCGCAGTATCCGGGCATGCTGCGAGAGTTGGCCTGCCGCTTTCCGGCCTTGCATGAAACCCTGGCCCAGGCTTGCCAGTCTGACGCGCAGCCAAGAGATCTCATCGATTGCATTTATCCATTGGTTTCGTTCACCGCGGAAGATCGCCGGGCCAACGAAGAAGCATTGCGGGCTACAGAAATTGCTCAGCCCGCCCTTGGGGCTGTTGCGCTGGGTGCTTGGCGAATCCTTGAACGGTTTGGCGTTCGTGCGGCAGCCGCCGGTGGCCACAGCTATGGAGAATTGACCGCACTGTGCGCGGCAGGACGTCTGAAGCCCGATGACTTCTTTCGTCTCTCGCGTCTCCGAGGGCGGCTCATGGCCGACGCCGCTGGAGCAGAAGGGGGAATGCTCGCTGTGCAAGCGGCACCGGAGACGATTCGCAATGTCCTCCGCTCGGCGAACCTCGATCTTGTCCTCGCCAACAAAAATGCTCCCCAGCAAACCGTGTTATCAGGTCCGACTACGACCGTCGAACGCGCCGCAGCCGCTTTCGCCGCACAAAACATTCGCGCCCAACACCTGACCGTGTCTGCTGCATTCCACAGTCCTCTCGTGGCCTCGGCTGCCGAGCCGTTCCGCGCCGCGCTGGAAAAGATCGACTTTCACTCCGGAACGATGCCTGTCTACGCCAACAGCACTGGCGAAGCCTACCCGAAGGATGCCGCCTCTGCGCGCGACCTTCTTGCCGGGCAACTGGCACGACCGGTCGAGTTTGTCCATGAAATCGAGCGATTGCACAAAGCGGGTATCCGCACCTTCCTCGAAGTCGGGCCGGGCCACCGTCTGACTGGACTGGTGTCCTCCATTTTGCATAGCCACGAGCACGAAGCTCTGGCGCTAGACAGTTCCAACGGCCAACGCTCCGGTGTGTACGATCTGGCGTGCTGTCTGGCGCATCTGGCCGCGCTGGGCTACGACATCAATCTACCTGCTTGGGATGCCGACGCGCCGGTGTCCGAACGTTCGTCCGATTCTCAAAAGCGTGCGCTGATCGTACCGATCTGTGGCGCTAACTATGTCAAACCAAAACCTGTGGACAAGCCTGTGACACGGGCGAAGGAGGATGCGAAAGCCGTCGCTGGTGCTTCAGGTCTCTCGCTTCCGCGTCCATCTACGAAACGAACCTCTCACCCGATGATGAATGGAACCAACCCTCCTACAGTGACCCCTCAACCAACTCAGTCCTGCGCAGGCGATACCGCTCTCGAGCAGGCTTTGCAATTAACGCGCGACAGCCTCGCCGCCTTGCAAAAGATGCAAGATCAGACCGCACAACTGCACCGTCAATTCCTCGATGGTCAGGACGCTGCTCAGCGCACGATGCAATTTCTCGTTGAACAGCAGCAACGACTGTGGCAAGCGTCGCTTGGCATGCCGGTAAGTTCCACGCCGTTATCCGCGGCTCCTTCTCCTCCGGTTCTTACCGAGACTGACGCTCCTCTGCCACCGATACAGCAGTCGATCGCTGCGCACAGGCCCACGCCGGCGCAGGCCATTACACCTGCTGCTACGCCGCAATCGTCTCCAAGGACAGCGCCTGCACCATCGGGCCCAGATCAGCGTATCGAAACCATTCTGCTGGAGGTGATCGCGGAAAAGACGGGCTATCCGTCGGAGATGTTGGAATTGGATATGGCTCTCGATTCCGATTTAGGCATCGACTCCATCAAACGCGTTGAGATCCTGTCGGCCTTGCAAGAACGCCTGCCGCAAGCGCCGGTCATCAAGCCCGAGCATCTCGGCACGCTGCATAACCTCCGCGACATCGCCGCCTTCCTTGCCGGTACCGAGACGACAACCGCGTCGCCGAGCGTCGAAGTCATGCATTCGCACGCAGAGCGTGGGAACGAGAACGTCGAGAAGATACTGCTTGATGTGATCGCGGAAAAGACGGGCTATCCGTCGGAGATGTTGGAATTGGATATGGCTCTCGATTCCGATTTGGGCATCGACTCCATCAAACGAGTTGAGATCCTGTCGGCCTTGCAAGAACGCCTGCCGCAAGCGCCGGTCATCAAGCCCGAACATCTCGGCACGCTGCATAACCTCCGCGACATTGCCGCCTTCCTCGCAGGCAACTCAGGTAGCGACGCTTCGCAGAAGCGTCAAGAGCCACGACGCTTCGCAGAAGCGTCGCCAAGCGAACACGCGACTCGGGAACCTGTCTTGGAGCGCAGTATCTTGCAGGTGGGACTACTGACGAATTCTTCCACCAGGCCAGTCCTGCGATTACAACCGGGCGCGCTCATCTGGATCGCATCTGATGATGAGGAACTGTCACGTACATTGGATCAATCTCTGCGGACGCGCGGTTATCGTCCGCGTTGTGTGAGGCTCGCTGACCTTTGCGTGCAAGAGTGTCCGGCCGCGCTGGGCGCTTTGGTGATCGTGGCAAATCGTCAGCCCGCGGAAGAGTCGTTGCTGAAACACGCCCTATCCGGATTACAACATGCCCGCCCAGCCTTACGTGCCGCCGGTCAGCAAGGCGGTGCTCTGTTCGTAACCGTGTCGCGTCTGGACGGCGGCTTTGGACTGTGCGATCTCGATGCCGGGCGCGATCCGCTCGATGGCGGTCTTGCCGGCCTTGCCAAGACCGCCGCTCACGAGTGGCCGGACGTGCATTGCAAGGCCATCGACCTGGCCGATGACTTCGCCGATGCAGAGGAAGCCGCGGCCGCCATTGTCGAGGAAATGTTCCGAGCCGGACCGAGCGAAGTGGGACTGGCGCGCGGTCAGCAGCGAACGCTGGAACGTATCGTTCAGCCGTTGGGATCCGGGGCGACCACGCCTTTCCAACCCGATGATGTAATCGTCCTGTCGGGCGGCGCGCGAGGTGTGACGGCTGAGACAGCCATTGCTTTGGCTCGCGCCTTCCGGCCGACGTTGGTTCTGCTTGGCCGTACTCCGGAACCGGAACCGGAACCGGATTGGCTGGCCGCTCTTAGCAGTGAAAGCGACATTAAACGCGAGCTGGGCAACCGCGCTAATGGTAGCGCCTCTCTCAAATTGATCGGCGAGCAATACCGCCGGGTCTCCGCTCACCGCGAGATTCGCCGCACGCTTGAGCGAATCGCAGAAACTGGCGCTCGCGCGATCTATCGCAGCGTGGACATCCGCGATGCGGCCGCCGTCAAGACAATACTGTCAACCGTGTGTCAGCAGTTCAACGCGCCGATCCGCGGCATCATCCACGGTGCCGGCGTTCTCGCCGATGCTCGCATCGAAGACAAAACGGTTGAACAGTTTGAGCATGTTTACGCGACCAAGGTCGCCGGGCTGCAAGCTCTCTTAAAGGCAACAGACCCGGACGAGCTGCGTGCGCTCGTGCTCTTCTCCTCTTCGACCGCGCGTTTTGGTCGTGCCGGCCAGATCGATTACGCCATCGCCAACGAAGTGCTTAACAAGCTGGCTCAGCAGCAGGCCCGTCGGCTGCCGAACTGCCGTGTCGCTTCTGTTAACTGGGGACCGTGGGATGGAGGCATGGTCAATCGCGCACTCAAGAAAGTTTTTGCTCAGGAAGGCATCGGCCTGATTCCGTTGGAGGCAGGCGCGAACTATCTTGTCCAGGAGTTGCGCTCGCCTCCGGGTGACGCCGTGGAAGTGGTCGTACTTGCCCCTGGTTCCACTCCTCCGTTGGCGAACGGTCGAGCACAGCCGGCAACTCAAACTCTGAGCGAGCCAGCGGGTGCTGGCCGTACATCGCAAGCGCTACCTCGTGCGTTCGAGCGCGTGCTGGAGCTTGCGGCACATCCTGTCTTGGAGTCGCACATCCTCGATGGTCGGCCCGTACTGCCGACCGTGCTGATTCTCGAATGGCTGGCACACGGGGCCTTACATCAGAATCCTGGACTCTTGTTCCACGGCTGTAACGACCTTCGCATTCTGAACGGCGTGATTCTCGATGGAGAGACTGCACCGACTCTGCGGATCAATGCCGGCAAGGCGACCCGGCGCGATAACCTTTTCGTTGCTCCGGCCGAGCTATGTGGCATGCGCGCGGATGGCCGCGAGGTGCTGCACGCGCGCGCCGAAATCGTGCTGGTCAACCAGCTACCAGCCGCACCTGATGCCGCACCTATGCCAAGCTGCCCGCCTTACGCACGCACACCGGAGAATGTTTATCAAGACCTCCTCTTCCACGGCCCATTCTTGCAGGGCATAGAGCAGATAGAAGGCTGCGACGAGCGCGGCATCATCGCTCATGTGGGCAGTGCGCCTCAGCCCAGCAAATGGATACAGCATCCGTTGCGCCAGCGCTGGATCGCCGATCCGCTCGTGCTGGATTGCAGTTTCCAGTTGATGGTCGTTTGGAGTCAGGAGCGCCACAGCGCTCCATCGTTACCCTGCCACATCGCTCGATACCGGCAATATCAACGTACTTTCCCGACGTCCGGCGTCCGCGTCGTCGCTCAGGTGACACGCGACAACGATCTGCACGCCCTGGCGGACATTGACTATCTGGATGGGCGCGGAGCGGTCATCGCTCGTCTGGAAGGGTACGAGTGTGTGATTGATCCGGCTTTGCGACGCGCTTTTGGCCGGCGAACTCTCGCCTCGGCCACAACACCCTGAACGGAGAAGTCGCACATGGGCATCAAGCCCCAGACCAATCGCTTGCCCTCCTCGACCGGAGGAGGCAGACGGATTGCCATTGTTTCTATGGGCGGTTTGTTCCCCTCCGCCTCCAGCCCTGAGCGATTGTGGGAACAAATCCTCTCTGGCTCTGATGCAGCTCGCGAGGTGCCTCTGCATCGCTGGCTAATCGATCCACGACAGGGGTACGATCCAACCATTGCTCGATCCGATCACGTCTATTCCATTCGCGGCTGCTTTCTCGACTCGATTCCGCAAGATTCCGCAGGTCTCGATCTTCCCGCCGAATTGCTGAGCGAGCTGGACCCGGTCTTCCACCTGGCACTGTACGCCGCCCGACAGGCGTTTGCATCCGGCATGACGCGTGGCCTGGACCGTCGCCGCGTCGGGGTGATTCTGGGCAACATCGCCTTGCCGACCGAGCGCGTTTCGGAGTTGGCCCGCGCGTACCTGGGTCGAACACTGGCCGAGAGAATCGCCCAGACCGCCCCATCCGTCGAGGCGCCCTCTCCTCTCAATCGCTACATCCCCGGGCTTGTTGCAGGAATAGTGGCCAAGGCGCTCGGCCTGGCCGGGGGCAGTTGCACGCTCGACGCTGCTTGCGCTTCCTCGCTGTATGCTCTGAAACTGGCGGCGGACGAGCTACGAGCAGGCCGGGCCGATGCCATGCTCGCCGGCGGTGTATCGCGTCCCGATTGCCTGTACACGCAGATGGGATTCTCGCAGCTGCGCGCTCTGTCGCCGAGCGGCCGGTGTTCTCCGTTTGATGCTCGCGCCGACGGGCTGGTGGTCGGCGAGGGAGCCGGCGTCTTTCTACTCAAGAGACTTGAAGACGCAGTACAGCACGGCGACCGTATCCTCGCGGTCATCGCCGGCATCGGCTTGTCCAACGATGTGCAGGGAAATCTGCTCGCTCCCAGCAGCGAGGGACAATTGCGAGCCATGTACGCCGCTTATCATGAGGCGGGGTGGAATCCAAACGAAGTCGATCTCATCGAGTGCCATGCGACCGGCACGCCCGTCGGTGACTCAGTGGAGTTCCAAAGTCTCAAATCTCTGTGGGGAAATAAGGGTTGGCGACAGGGACAATGCGTCATCGGTTCGGTGAAATCGACAGTAGGTCATTTACTGACCGCTGCGGGAGCGGCGGGGATCGTCAAAGTTCTTTCCGCTTTCCGGATGCAGACATTGCCGCCGACCGCCAATTTCTCAACACCGGCGCCCGGAATGGAGCTAGATAAATCCCCCTTCCGCATCCTCAGTCGGGGAGAATCCTGGCTGCGGCGCGAGGAACGCATCCCACGTCGCGCTGCTGTCAGCGCCTTCGGATTTGGCGGAATCAACGCACACGTACTGCTGGAAGAGTGGGGCCACAAGCCCATAGCGCCGCCAACGGGCAATCAACCCGTCGCAGGTGCGACAGGCTTGTCGAAAGACACACGGCCCATCGCCGTCGTCGGCATGGCCACTCACTTTGGCCCCTGGAACTCGCTTCGCACTTTCCAGCATCGCGTCCTTGGCGGTGACAATGACGTCTCGCCAAGTTCACCGCCGCACTGGTGGGGCGTGGACAGAAGCGCCTGGTTCCGCGAACAAGGTTTCGATGAACGCACTTTCGCCGGCCATTACATCGATGGCCAGGTCACCATTCAGGCCGATCGATTTCGCATTCCGCCGCGCGAATTGCAGGAGACGCTGCCGCAACAGTTGCTCATGCTGCAAGTCGCCGCCGAGGCCATCGATGTTGCCGGTCTGGACGAGGAGCGCCGACCGCGCACGGGAGTTTTCATCGGAATCGGACTGGATCTGAATACGACGAACTATCATTTTCGCTGGTCTCTCGATCCGGCCCTGCGCGATGCCGCCGGACCGTCGCTGACGGCCAGCCGCACGATGGGTTCGCTGGGCAGCATCGTCGCCAGTCGCATCGCTCGTGAGTTTCGACTCGGCGGCCCTAGCTTCACACTCAGCAGTGAAGAAAGCTCCGGCCTCCGTGCCCTGGAGGCCGCCGTGCGTGCCTTGCAACAGGGCGAGATCGATCAGGCCATCGCTGGAGCCGTGGATATGGCCGGCGATGTTCGCGCCGTGCTGGCGGCTCATCAACACCGGCCTTTTTCGGCTTCCGGCCGCGTCTGTCCGTTCGACGCGGGTGCGGACGGTACCCTACCAGGCGAGGGGGCCGCCGCCGTCGTCCTCAAACGCCTCGACGATGCCATGCGTGATGGTGACACCATCCATGCGGTCATCCGCGGAATTGGCGTGGCTGCTGCGTATGACTCAGCGCTGGAACGCGCCTATGCAGAAGCGGGTGTCGATCCGGCCTCGGTCGCTTACCTTGAGGGACACGGCAGTGGAAATCCTCATGAGGACAAGAACGAGATACAAGCCCTCGTGTCGTTCTTCAGCCCACATAACAGCACCCAACCAATGACCCTGGGCAGCGCGAAGGCCGATATTGGTCACACCGGCGCCGCAGCCGGATTTGCTTCCTTTGTCAAAGCTTGCTTGTGCCTCGATCAGCAAATTCTTCCGCCCTTGCGGAACCTTACCACGGTACGCGAGGAATTGGCACAATCGGCGGAGCGCTTTGCGCTGCTGCGAAGCCCACAATACTGGCTGCGTGACCGCTTAAGAGGACCTCGGCGTGCCGGCGTCAGTTCTCTCAGCGTGGATGGCAACTGTGTTCACGTCGTCCTCGAAGCCTGGGAGCCGGCCGCTTGTGTCGATCGCTCGGATCGTCTGCACCCATTGGGTCAACACAGAGAATCTCTCTTCGTGATCGAAGGGCGCGATGCTGGCGCTCTGATTGACAGTTTGGGGCGACTACGCAGCTACCTGGGAACAAAGCCCGATTCGAGTTTGATGATGTTGGCGCACGATTGGCACAGCAAAGCTCGTTCGCCCGCCGAACGTGGCAACGAGGAAAACTCCCTTCCATTCGCTGTTTCCGTCGTTGCACGCGACCGAAGGGAGTTAGTCGAACAGATTGACGCTGCTCAGCGAGGATTGCGCCAGGATCCGGGCCGGCCTTTGACGCTGCCCCCGGCCTTGCGTGATCGCGTGTTTTATGCTCCGGTGCCGCTGGGACGCACGGGACGCATCGCCTTGGTCTTCCCCGGGTCGGGCAACGACTTTGGTGGAATGGGCCGAGACCTAGGCGTTCATTGGCCGGAAGTGCTCCGCCGTCAGGATGCCGAGAATGACTATCTGCGGAGTCAATTTCTCCCCGATATCTTCTGGAACGAACGCACGGATGCCGGCCCCTCGGTACGGGAGCGGATCTTTGGGCAGGTGACACTGGGCTGCCTGCTGACCGATGTGGTGCGCCGATTCGGTGTGCGCGTCGATGCAGTGATTGGCAACAGCCTCGGCGAGTCGGCTGGTCTGTTCGCCTTGCGCGCCTGGACCGGCCGCGACGCCATGCTCCAGGCGATGAACGCCTCGCCCTTGTTTGTTCGAGATCTGACCGGCCCTTGCGACGCAGCCCGCACGGCATGGCGTTTGCATGCCGACGCCTCGACGGATTGGGTGGCAGGCATCGTGGATCGGGGACCCGGTGCCGTGCGGAACGCTTGCACTGAACTGCGGCGAGCGTATCTGCTCATCATCAATTCGCCGCGCGAGTGCGTCATTGGCGGCGAAGGCGGCCAGGTGCAAACCCTGGTGGAGCGTCTCGGCTGTCGTTTCTTGCCTCTGCCCGAAACATCGACGGTTCATTGTCCTGTCGTCCGTGAAGTCGCCGAAGCGTACCGCGAGCTGCATCGATTGCCGACAACGGCGCCGCGAGGCATCCGTTTTTACAGCACGGCCCTGGCCCGTTCGTTCGAGTTGAATTCAGACAGTGCGGCCGAAGCAATCCTGGCATCGGCACTCGATACCGTTGATTTTCCTGCCGTGATCGAATCGGCCTATCGGGACGGCGTTCGTATATTTCTGGAGGTGGGTCCTGGCGCTTCGTGTACGCGAATGATCGATGCCATCCTCGGCGACCGTCCGCACCGCGCCCGTTCTGCCAGTGTCGCTGGCGCCGATGGCGTGTCCCTGATCTTGAGATTGCTTGCCCAGCTGTGCGCCGAGCGTGTGTCACTAGATCTGGCTCCTCTGTACGAATCGGAAAACTCGCCTCGGATCGTTGCTCATTCTTCCGAGAAGCGGCTATTGAGCGTCCCGGTAGGCGGCTCGCCTTTTGTCGCACCATCGCCCAGACCGTTAGCTCGTGAGACCGAAGCCACCTCCTCGCTCCCAAGCTCTACTTGTGAACGCAATTCGGGAAGCTCTGATTCCCGTCCCGTGCGGGAGCCTGCCGCGAAGCAGAGCTTCGCAACCGTGCGTTCCCAAGCAGAGCTTGGGAACGAGGTGTCGATAGCGCCTCGACAGGCCGTCGGCGAAGCACACGCGGCTTACCTGCGTCTCACCGCCACACTTCAGCGCGGTTTACTCAGCAATCTTCAGTTTCAGTCGCGACTGTCGGAGTACATGCTAGAGAGTGGAGCGTTCAAACAGCTCATTATAACCAACCGAGACGTTGGTGCGCCCCGCTCGCCGATTGCTCTGGACAGGTCCCAATGTCTGGAGTTCGCCACAGGTTCCATCGCTAGCGTCCTCGGTTCCGACTTCGCCGTCATCGACAGTTATCCGACGCGCGTCCGCCTGCCCGACGAGCCGCTGATGTTGGTCGATCGCATTTTGACTATTGAGGGCCAACCGCGTTCTCTCACGTCCGGACGCGTTGTCACAGAACACGACATTCACCCAGGGGCCTGGTATCTCGACGGTGATCGCATCGCCACGTGCGTCGCCATCGAAGCAGGACAGGCAGACCTCTTTCTGTCCGCGTATCTCGGCATCGATTTTCAGACGCGCGGCCTCGCCGTTTACCGGCTGCTTGACGCGGCCGTGACGTTCCATCGTAGCCTGCCTCGACCCGGACAAGTCATCCGCTATGACATTCGCATCGAACGCTTTTTCCGCCAGGGCGATACCTATCTGTTCAAGTTTCAGTTTGAGGGCACAGTCGATGGCGATCCATTGTTGACGATGAAAAACGGCTGCGCCGGCTTCTTCACCGCTGACGAGTTGGCCGCCGGCAGGGGCATCGTGCAGACCACTCTGGACACCCGGCCCCGTCCCGGTATTCAGCCAGACGATGCCGCCGATTTGCCGCCCATTGGAAAGGAATCGTACAGCTCCGAACAGCTCGACGCTCTCCGGGCCGGCGATCCCGAAGGATGTTTTGGTTCGCTCTTCGCTGGTCAGCATTTACCCGAAGGGCTGCGTTTACCCGGCGGACGCATGAAACTAGTCGATCGCGTGACTCACCTTGATCCAAAAGGGGGGCGCTTCGGAATCGGGATCATTCGTGCGGAGGCCGACCTTGATCCGCGGGCCTGGTTTCTGACCTGCCATTTTGTGGACGATCAGGTCATGCCCGGCACGCTCATGTACGAGTGCTGCCTGCACACGTTACGAGTTTACTTGTTGCGTCTGGGTTGGATTGCGGAGGCCGACGAGGTCGTGTGCGAACCCGTGTCCGGCGTGGCCAGCGTCTTGAAGTGTCGCGGCCAGGTGACGGCGGCCACTCGCACTGTCACGTACGAAGTAATCCTCAAGGAGCGCGGCTATCGCCCGGAGCCGTACGTGCTTGCCGATGCCCTGATGTATGCGGACGGGAAGTTAATTGTCGAAATCACGAACATGTCCGTACGACTTTCCGGGCTGACGCGCGAAACGATCGCGGCACACTGGGCGAGCGGGGGGCGTAAGCCCCCTGTTTCTTCGCAACAGGGGGCTTACGCCCCCCGCTCGCCCGCACTTTTCGAGAGACACCACATCCTGGCCTTCGCCGCCGGCAAGCCCTCCGACGCTTTCGGGGAACCCTACCGCATCTTCGATAATGGTCGTTTCGTCGCTCGACTGCCGCGCCCGCCGTTTTCCTTCATCGACCGGGTCACTCGCATCGATGCCGAGCCGTTCAAGATGGTTGCGGGCGGCGCGCTTTCGGCGCAATATGATGTTCCTACGGACGCCTGGTACTTTCAGTCCGAGCGGCAGCCGATCATGCCGTTCGCGGTGCTGCTGGAAATCGCACTGCAATCGTGCGGCTTCCTTGCTGCGTATGTCGGTTCAGCGCTGACTAGCCCGGTCGATCTTGCTTTCCGTAATCTGGAAGGTGAAGGGCAAGTGCTGGAAACCGTCACGCCCGACAGTGGCACGCTGACCACGAACGTTCGCTTGCTGCGAGTGGCAAGCTCTGGTGGAATGATTATTCAAAGCTACGAGTTCGCCGTGCAGAGTGGCGGGCGTGACATCTACCGGGGTCAGACGACGTTTGGCTTTTTCTCGCGCGAAGCCCTGGATCAACAGGTAGGCATCCGCGAGGCCAAGCCCTATGAGTTCAGCGAGGGCCGGGCATTCGACTATCCGCGGCAAGCGCCGTTCCCTGACGATCGACTGCGGATGATCGATCGCATTGAGCGCTTCTCACCGGATGGCGGCCCACACGGATTCGGCTTCGTTGAGGGTCAAAAGATCGTGGACCCGGAAGAGTGGTTCTTCCAGGCCCACTTTTACCAGGATCCCGTATGGCCCGGCTCGCTGGGCCTGGAAGCATTCTTGCAATTGCTCAAGGCGGCCGCACTGGAGTATTGGCCGGATGGTCGCAACGGCCGCTTCCGAGCCGGTCCAGAGAAACGGCACCGCTGGCGCTATCGGGGACAAGTAGTCCCGACCAGCAAGGAGGTAACGGTGCAAGCCGTAATCACTGCCCGCGATGACGTGACGCGGACACTGACAGCGGACGGCTTCTTGCTGGTGGATGGGCTGATAATTTACCAGATGCAAGATTTCACACTGCATTTAGACGATCCAAAATGAAGTATTCTCGTGTTTTCATCGATGCCATCGGCTACGAGCTGCCGCCCGTGGTCGTGACCACGCAGGAGTTGGAGGCCCGGTTACGCCCGGTTTATGAGGCATTGCGTTTATCCGAGGGCCAACTGGAAGCACTGACGGGCATTGTCGAGCGCCGCTGGTGGGAACCGGGTTATCCACCGTCGCGTGGCGCCGTTTTGGCCGCGCAAAAGGCGCTGGCCGCATCCCGGGTCCGGCCTGAGAATGTGGAAGTGCTCATCTACGCCGCCGTTTGCCGCGAGGAGTTCGAGCCGGCCACCGCCTGTCGTGTCGCCGCCGAGCTGGGCATCCGCCCTGAAACGATTTACGATATCAGCAACGCCTGCCTCGGAGTTCTCAACGGCATCGTGGACATCGCCAACCGAATCGAGCTGGGCCAAATCCGAGCCGGATTGGTCGTCTCGTGTGAAACGGCACGCGAGATCAACGATGCCATGATCGATACCATGCTGCGCGCGCCCAACATGGACGTGTTCACGAAGTCGCTGGCCACGCTGACCGGCGGCTCCGGCGCCGTGGCCGTGCTTGTGACCGACGGCTCATTCCAACCCGAACCCCGCCGCCGCGTTCTGGGCGGCACCATGCAGGCTGCACCACAGTATTATGGACTTTGTCGATGGGGATTGGAGGGAATGCTGACGGCCCTGCGTCAGTTTACCTCAACGGATTCAGTCGCTGTCTTGCGCTACGGGGTCGAGCTGGGTCTGCGGACGTGGAACGCATTCCTTGGTCGCCTCGGCTGGGCGGCTGACACAATAGACAAGGTCATCTGTCATCAAGTGGGCGCCAGCCATCGCGACTCGATTCTCAAAACGCTGGGAATCTCCGAGGACAAGGAATTCTCGACCTATCCTTTTCTCGGCAACATGGGCACGGTGTCTCTGCCGCTGACTGCGGCCCTGGCAGAAGAGCGCGAGTTCCTGCGTCCGGGAGACCGCGTGGGATTTCTCGGTATCGGCAGCGGCTTGAACTGCCTGATGCTGGGAGTCGATTGGTAAGGAGGATTATCCATGAAATACGCCGCCATCATCGAATACAGTTCGGATAAAGCGAAGATTCAGTCCCTTCGACCGACGCACCGGCAATACTTGGCAACGCTGCGCGAGCGCGGCCAGCTCGCCATCTCGGGGCCGTTCACGGACGACAGCGGTGCCCTCATCGTCTATGAGGCCGCCTCCGTCCAGGAGGCCGAGAAACTGCTTCAAGGCGATCCCTTCCATCAGAACGGCATTTTCCTCAAGTATGTGCTGCGCCCCTGGAACCCAGTCATTGCCAACCGCGAACTCTTTCCGGCATGAGCGCAGACGAAACGGGCCGGAAGCGTAAGCGAAGGAAGGAATATCCGTCACTTACGCTTCCGGCTCGTTTGTTGTGTCAGTGAATCTCGCCGGAATGGCCCTTCATGTCGCCGACTGGCTCGTAGCGACCGCCCAGGTGCTTGGCCAGGAATTGCTCGGCGAGCGCAAAGAAGTGCATCCGATTTTCCGGCCGGGCGAAGCCGTGGCCCTCGTCGGTGTAAATGACGTATTCGACCGGCTTGCCTTCCTTCCGAAGTGCCGCGACGATCTGATCGCTCTCAGATTGCTTCACGCGCGGATCGTTGGCTCCCTGGCCAATCAGCAGCGGCGACTTGATCTTGTCCACGCGGAAAAGCGGCGAGCGCGATTTCAGGAACTCTTCCTCCTTCTCCAGATCGCCAACCCGCTTGGAGAACATTGCCTTCATCGGTCCCCAATAAGGAGGAATTGTCTTCAGCAAACTGGCGATGTTGCTCGGCCCAACGATGTCCACGCCACAAGCAAATACGTCCGGCGAGAACGTCAGTCCGACCAACGTGGCATAGCCGCCGTAGGAGCCGCCCATGATGGCGATTTTCTTGGGGTCGGCGACTCCCTGGTTCTTGGCCCATTCGACGGCATCGAGCAAGTCGTCGTGCATCTTGCCCGCCCACTCGCGGTTTCCGGCGTTGAGGAACTTCTTGCCGTAGCCGGTCGAGCCGCGGAAGTTGACTTGCAAGACAGCGTAGCCACGATTGGCCAACCACTGGACATCGGGACGGAAGCCCCACGTATCGCGTCCCCACGGCCCACCGTGAACGAACAGGACCATCGGCAGATTGCGAGCTTCCACGCCCACGGGAGTCGTCAGGTAACCGTGGATAGTGAGACCGTCTCGCGATGGGAAAGAAATCGGTTTCATCGGCGAAAGCGACAGTCCTTCCAGCTTGGGCTGGACACTGAACAACTTCTGTGCCTTCCGGCTGGGGCGGTCATAGATGTAGTAGGATCCGGGATCCGTGTCGGTGCTGTAAGAAACGAGCCAGGTATTGTCGGCCAGATCTCGGCTGGCGAGACTGTACTGGCCCGATCGAACCTGGGCCAAAGCCTTGAAATCATCGGCGATGTCCTTGTCCAGCACCTTCCATTCGACCTTATCACGATTGAATGCCACTGCCTGGATGGAATGCCGAGTGGGGTGGACCATGACGGCGCCGATGTCGTAGGTGTCATCCTCGGCCAACACTTCTTCCTTGCCGGTCGCTAAATCCAGGGCGAGCAGGCGCGAAGTGTTGGCATCGTGGTTGCCCTCCAGGTACAGTGTCTTGCCGTCCTTGGAAAATCCTACCGGCCCTCCTTCTTCCTCGAAGCTCCAGTGTCGTTGCTTTTTCCACGCCTTATCGACCGCTTCGCGGATCAGGAGATCGTTGCCGCCGTCCCGGGGCGTCGCGGCGACGGCAGCGCGAATCCTGAAGTCGGCATCCGCTACCCATTGTGTGACCGTGCCGGGATTCTCGGTATCCAGTTCGACCGATCCACTGGTGAGGTTGACCCGATACACGTCGAACTTTCTGGGATCGTTGGCATTCAAGCCAATCAACATCTCATTCGGGTGCTCCGGCGATAGATGCACTCCATCCGCTCGCACTCCCTGAAAGGGGGTCAGATCGCGTACCAGCCCGCTCTTGAGATTCACGGAATATACGTGATAGTTTTCGTCGCCGTCGGTGTCCTGCATATACAGAACGTGCTTGCTATCGTAGGACCAGAAATAAATGCGGATGCCGCGTTTCTTGTCCCGCGTCAATTGTCGGTCATCGTCCTTGCCGAGGGTGCGGACGAAAACCTGCAAGACGTTCTTCTTGTCGGGAGCGAGATAGGTCAGCATCTTGCCATCCGGCGAGAGCCGCGGACTGGTCCGCTCCGGATTGCCAAATAACACATCGCGCGGGATCAGATCCGGCGGGTTGGCAGCCGGCAACGTCGCTGCGAAGGAAACGACGCCGAGGATCGCGCCGCACACCGAGCAAGCAGTTTTCATGATCTTCCTTTCATCACGTGAAAAGGGACAAGGTACATCCTTTGGTTCGCTCCATTCCCCTTTTTCTTGCACATTCGCTGGCTAAAGGCTCGTGAACCCGAATTGTCGCGCGAACCTCCATTTTGGTATAATTGTCGTGTTGATGCCCGTGACAGGGCATAGAAGATTATCTTATGAGGAACGCGATGAACGCCGATTTACGACGACGCAGTGACGAGGTATTGAACCGTTTGACTCGGTTGCGGGACTCTCTTTGACATCTCCAGCAAACAATCCCTGCGCGAACAGCTCAACGCGCGAATGGGTCAACCCAACTTCTGGGACAACCCCGAAAAAGCTCAGCAAACCATCGCACAGCTGAAGCCGCTCAACGGCCTGCTCAAGCCCTACGAAGAGCTGGAGTCGGTCGCCGGCGACGTGCAAGCATTGGTCGAATTGGCCGACGAGGACGCCGACCTGGAGTCCGAGTTGGAGCGCGAGTTATCGCCATTCGAGAAGCGTCTCGACGATTTTGAGATGCGCGCCATGCTCGATGGTCCCCAGGACGCCAGCAATGCCTACCTGCGCATCCAGGCTGGAACTGGTGGGACCGAAGCGTGCGACTGGGCGCAGATGCTCATGCGCCTGTATGCGCGTTGGGCCGAGAAACACGATTACGAGGTCGAAATTGTCGATGAGCTTCCCAACGAGGAGGCGGGTATTCGCAATGCCACGTTGCACATCCGAGGCGATTACGCTTACGGCAATCTTCAGAGCGAGGCCGGCGTGCATCGGTTAGTGCGCATCAGTCCGTTCGATGCCAACGCCCGGCGGCAAACCTCCTTCGCTGCCGTGGACGTGATTCCGGAGATCGAGGGCGCTATCGAGATAGAAATTCGGCCCGACGAATTGCGGCGCGATACATTCCGCAGCGGCGGCCCCGGCGGCCAGCATCAGAACAAGACCGAGAGCGGCGTGCGATACACACACCTGCCGACGGGTATCGCCGCCGAGAGCCGCAGCCAGCGCAGCCAGCACAAGAACGACGAAATGGCTCTGAAAATGCTCAAGGCCAAGCTCTATCAGGTCGAGGAGCAGAAACGACGCGCCGAGGTCGAAAAGCTCTATGATGAGAAGGGCGAGGTCGCCTGGGGCTACCAAATTCGCAACTACGTCATGCAGCCGTACACGCTGGTCAAGGATGTGCGCACAGAGGTCCAAACGCCGCAGGTGCAGAACGTACTGGACGGTGAGATCGACGATTTCATACAGGCGTATCTGAGGATGAAGGCCGAGCGGAGACACAAGAAGCAATAGAACGCAGATGACGCGGATTATCGTGGATCTGATTCTGTGTCCGATCCGCGCTGATCCGCGTCATCCGCGTTCTATTGCTTCACCCGCTCCAACAAGCGCTAATCATCATCGATCCAGCCGCCGCCCTTCTCGTGTTCCTCTTCGTCTTCATCCTCCTCTTCGGCGATGATGGTCGGAGTCTTCAGGAGCGGATCATTCTCGACTCGTAGACTTTGAGTATGTTCCTTGCCGTCCACGGCCAGGACTATGCGATACATTCCGGGCGGAGCAGGGTTCGGCCTCTGGAAACGTCCGCGTCCGGCTCCGGCTCCGGGGCCACCTGCATTACGGGACCCCCGTCCCAGATCCCAGTTGATACAGTGCAGTCCAGGCGCCGTTTGCTCCTTCTTCAGCGCCAGCTCGCGCACTGTCTGGCCGGTGTAATCGACGATCTTTAGCTGCACCTTCTCAGCTTTCTTCGCCAGAGAATAGTAAATCTGCGACCCAGAAGGTGGATTTTCGCCGACGAAGCGATGATTGCCGACGCCGTAGGGCGTGCCGCGTGACGGCTCGCGCCTCCAACGCACGGCCGTCGTCGGCTTGTACAGCGTCGCGTCGGCTTTGAGTGTCTCCTTCTTCATTTGCCGCAGCGGCGTCACATCCACGATCCAGAAACTGCGACCATGCGTCGCCGCCACCATCTCCCCATTGGAAGGATGCTGGGCGAATTCGTGTACCGCAACCGTCGGTAAGTTATTGTTGATCTTCGTCCACACACCGCCACGATCAATCGAGACCCACACGCCGAACTCGGTGCCGAGATACAGGACGTTCTGGTTCTCAATGTCCTCACGCAAGACGCGTGTCGAACCCATCGGCAGATTGCCGCGCAGCGATTTCCATGTGTTGCCGAAATCCTCCGTGACGTAGACGTAGGGCGCATCATCGTCGGAACGATGGGCGTCGAACACGACGTAGGCCCGGCCATCGGCAAAGCGTGACGGCTCGATGGTCGCCACCCAGCGCGGCCCCGGCAGACCGACCTTGTCGGCGACGTTTGTCCATTTGGAACCACCGTCTTGCGTCACCCACAAATAGCCATCATCGGTGCCGGCGTACAGCACGTTGGGGTTGCGCGGCGACTCGGCCAGAGCACTGGCCGTCCCGCGCTTGGTGCGACTGATCTCCGGCGAAATCGCCTGCAAATCGTCGCCTTTCTTCACAGAGCGGAACACATAGTTGCCGCCGCAATAGAGGATGTGGGAATTGTGACTGGACAGAATGAACGGCGTGTTCCAGTTATAGCGATAGGGCGGTTGACCGCGCGGATCGCGCGCCCGAATCGGACCAAACTCGCCCGTGCGAATGTTGCGCCGGCTGATGCGCCCATCCTGCGATTCGTAGTACACGAGGTCTGGATCTTGCTCATCGACGCGGCATACAAAACCATCGCCGCCGCCGGCAACGATCCAGTCTTCATTGATCGGTCCCTGGCCATCCAGAGTGTGACTTGGCCCACCCCAGCTGCCGTTGTCCTGCAACCCGCCGTACACATGGTAAGGCTGCCGCGAATCCAGCGCCACATGATAGAACTGCCCGATCGCCATGTTGTTGAGGTATTCCCAACGGGTCATGCGATCGTAGGTCACGTAGTATCCGCCGTCAGTGCCCATCAGCATGTGCCGCCCGTCACGCGGATCGATCCACAGGGTATGTTGATCGGGGTGATAAGGCCCGTCATCGGCCTTGAATGTCTTGCCACCGTCCTGGGAACGATATAATTCGATGCCCAGAACATACAGGTACTTTTCGTCTGTCGGATCGACGCGAATCTGACTGAAATACATGGGGCGTGGATTGACGCTGTTGATACGCGTCCATGATTCGCCGCCGTCGGTCGATTTATAAACTCCGCCATACTCGAAGCTGTTGGGTCCCTGCTGATCCTGCACGTTCTCGCGCTGACCGCCGTACTGGAAACTATAGGGTCGGTTCGGGTTTGCCTGACCGAACCCTGGTCGCCGCTGGACGACTATGCTCAGTTCCCTGGTCTCCTTGCCGCGCAACACCTTGACCATCGCCTTATCCCCGGGATTATGCTCGCGGAACAACTGGACGACTTGCTCAAACTTTTTCACTTCCGTCTTGTCGATCTTCTGGATGATGTCGTCCGCTTGAAGTCCCGCTTTTTCGGCCTCGCTCTCCGGTATCACCCGATCCACGCGCACTCCGTTGGCCACATCTTCGCCGCGGAAATCGAGTGGCGAAAACTGCCTTCCTCCTCCTCCGCCGCCTCCTCCGCCCGCTCTACCTTGTTCGGGCCGTCGGGCCAGCGTTATGGTGATCTCGAGCGTCTCCTTGCCGCGGAGGATTGACAGGACCAGCTTGTCCCCGACCTTGTGCGTGCGAATGAGTTCGGCCAATTCCTCGTACTTGCCGAGCGGTTTCTTGTCCACGGATTTGACGATGTCACCAGCCTTCAAACCCGCCTTGGCTGCGGGGCTTTCCGGAGTGATCTGCGTCAGTTTGGCGCTACCTTCGGCATTCTCGCCGGCGATGCCGGCAAAAACCTGGCTCGGCGGCGTGCCCATGCCGATCTTCTCGCAATCGATGACGGCAAATACGACATTGGGATTCTTCCGCGAATAATCGAGGCCAATGCGTCCGAGCTTGCAGGTCGGCAAGCCCTTGGTCAGTTTGTGAAATGTCTTGCCACCATCGGTCGTCTTATGGATCGCGCCGCCTGGTCCCCATTTCTTGATGGGATCGTAGGCGTCGTATCCATCTTGCAGCGGCGGTTCGCCGCGATGGCTGTCGAAGCCGTCGCGCATCCGATCCCATGTCGCCACCAGAAGTGTCTCGGGATCGTCCGGATTCATCTTCATTTCGATGATGCCGGTCTTGTCATCGACGTAAAGGATTTTCTCCCACGTTTTGCCGCCATCGCTGGTCTTGTATAATCCGCGCTCCTCATTGGGACCGTACAATCGGCCGAGCGCTCCCACATAAACGATGTCGGGATTCTTGGGATGCACAATGATGCGGCCAATCTGGAAGGTATTATTGAGTCCCATGTTTTTCCAGGTCTTGCCGCCGTCGGTCGATTTGTACACCCCATCACCATAGGAGACCGAGTTGCGTGGATTGTTTTCGCCGGTGCCAACCCAAACAATGTCCTTGTTCGATTGGGCCACGCACACATCGCCAATGGACACCGTCGCCTCGTGGTCGAACTGATGCTCGAACGTGATTCCATTGTTTGTCGTCTTGAGTAAACCGCCGGAAGCCGTCGCCACCCAGAATGTACTGGAATCGCCTTCATACACGGAGAAGGCGACGATACGTCCCCCCATCGACGCCGGGCCGATGCAGCGCCACGTCAGCGTTTTGGTCCACTCGGTGGGAATGGTCGCCACTTCCGTGGTGGAAGTTGTTGGCATGCGCTTCAGCTCGTCGAGCTTTTGCGTCAGTTCTTTGATTTGTTTTTCGATGTCGGCGATCAGTTTCTCGCGGGGGGCGGCCTCCTCGGCCGCGGGTCCGGAGATGTTCAGCAGCATGACGATCGCTGCCGCCAGTGCGGCTCGCAGGAGCCAGAACGATGCCTGTGTGCGCGAACTCATTGGAGTGCCCTCGTGATTGCAACGGCGGAGAGGCCTGAAGTACCTGGTTGCTAACCCAGCTTAATCAACAGGGTACTCCCTGGGAGATGGCGCGCCAAGAAATAATCGCTACAACGACGAAAAATGAAAGAATGGGGTCCTTTCTGATGGAGAAGGTCGAGCTGCAGCACTTCGTATCCATCGGAGTCAATGTCAGAGCGGACAGCCTCAACTGCTGGCACTGCGATAAGACTGTAAAGCGCGGCGGAAGAAACGCCGGCTGATGGCCAGCATCCCGACAGCGGCGATCATCGTCCAGACGATGAAGCGCGGTTCGAACGTCCGAATGAGTGTGTCCGCCGGCACGTTCACGACGATCAGCACGGGAACGACGAACGTGAAGAACAAACCGAACGGCTTTGCCCACGGCCCTTCGTAAATAGCGCGGGGATAGCGCATCAGCGTCGAGAAGAGCCACCACATTTCCATCAAGTTTTGATTACGCACCAGCCAGACCGCCATGCTGGCCAGGATCAGCAGGAAACTGTAGGCCAGGGCGCAGCCGCAAGCGAACACCACCACGAACAGCACGAAACGCAAGGGATCGAACGTCCAGTCCATCACAGCCAGCGCGATCACCATGATGACGATGCCCTGCGCGACGTTCGGCAGCGTGGACCAATCGATCCAGCGACAGCTAATCAGAAATTGTTCGTCGATTGGTTTGAGCAGGTACGTGTCGAGATCGCCGGAACGCACCAGTTCGGCGAACTCCATGCAGTTGGTCAAGAAGAAAGTCTCGACGATGCCACCCAGCGTGTAGTGACAGCCAACGAAGAAGAAATACTCGCTTCGGGACCAACCGCCGATACTTGACGTGTTCTCGAACAGCTTCCAATAAAAGATGAGCAGAATACCCAACCACAAAACCTCGACGAGCAGCTTGACGAGGAAATTGGCGCGGAAAGCCATCTCGGTCGCCAAACCGAATCGTGCGAAAGCGACGAACAGACGCAAATAACGAGTCATATGTGCCAATCCGCAATTAACCGCCAAGTCATCAAGTCAATGTCCATTGTAAGACGCTCTGCGGAAAACAATCATTGATCCATCGGCGGATCTGCCTTGCACGATTTCGGCACGCGCCGCGGAGTAACCTATTTGTTCACCAACAATCAGGTGCCGTTCGATCGGCTAGTACTCACCTCTCTGCGGCAGCGCGGCCTCGTCGGTTGATTCGGTTTCATTGGATCAATAGGACATGGGCATCGTCGAGGAGCTACTCAGCACGATGGGTCCGACCAGATAAGCCTCGGGAAACCAATTATAAGTCACCGTTACCGTCACGGTATTGTTCGTTGGTTTCTCATAATCGGAACTGACACTGTAGGGCATGTTACTGCTGTTCCAGGTGACAGCATACGACAATTGCGACAAATCCAGGTTGACTGCGTAGGGAAGGATGGCATTGTTGTACACGTCCTGCGGCGTGGCGGCGGTGTTGCCTGTTTCGAGTTGATATTGGCCGCCATGCACCGAAGCGTAGCGGGCGCCCTCGCGAGCCAGGAGAGCAATTTGCTGATAGCGAAAAACGCCGTAGCCGCCGACCAGAGTGGCAAGGATGAAGAACACTACCACCGGCACGACCACGACCGATTCGGTGGCCACACTTCCAGGGCGCCGTTGAGCAAATCGACGAGTCATTTGTACCTCTTATTCGTTGGGCAGGGTCGGTGCCGTTTTCATCTGCACGGTGCGCGTCAGATTGATCGGATTGGATAAGCCCGGATAGCTAATGATCGTCCTGAACGGATACGTGACGGTCACTTGTACGCAAGAGGGATCGGAACAGGCAGGCGAAGTCACCGTGGGTTTGGGGCTGAGGTTGGCGGCATCAGCCAGGGCGGCGGCCGTGTAGTCGGCATAGGGCGATTCGGCCTGCGAAGCAGGATCGCTCTGGTACAAGGCGCCGTTGCGGGCGCAGTTGGTCACGATGGAATAGTGATAGTACAGGCGGGCGAAATCGACGGCAAACACGAAGAGCAGACTGAGCGCCGGCAACAGCAGGGCCAATTCGACGGCAGCGGCACCGCGACGGCGGCGAGGGCGAGGGCACATATCGGCTTCCTTGATGGAGGACAAATGGAAACGATCCGCGCGGGGAGAGCGCCGGTCTGAGGGGTCACAACTAACACTACGTCCAATCCTTCACGAATGCAAATGTCGTCCGATCTGTTTGTAACGCCCCGCTTGAGGCTATCTTGGATTCACTGTTCCGACAGCCACACCATCGAGTCTCCTATTTACTTGGCAGTTTCATCACGTACACATTGTTTTTGTTGCCTTCCTCGCCCCCGGAACCCGAGCCGCCGGCGCCGATGGCCAAATACTTGCTGTCCGCCGACACCGCCAGCGAGAATAGCGTACCCAGAGATTGCTCACCGCCGTACAGCAACTTGCCGTCGGCCGCGTTCCAGATCGCCATGTAACTCCGTAGGCGCGGCGCAGCGCCGACGCTGATAAGACGCTTGCCGTCCGGTGTGTAACGCAGCGCATACACCACTCCTGGATGTGCCTGCGGCATCTGCGGCGCCGCGCCGGTCTTGAGATTGGGATTCGTCAACTCGTGCAGGACGTTGCCGTCGGCGACGTTCCAGATTTTGATGGCGTGGTCCCAATCGCCGGAGGCCAACGTCTTGCCGTCTGGCGATAGGGCCGCGCACACCACGCTACCGCGATGACCTTTCTCGAACTTTTTGTCCTCGTAGCCCTTGAACTCGCGGATCAGTTTGCCGTCGGCGACGTTCCACAGTTTCAGAGTGCGATCGTAACTCCCCGAGATGATCTGTTTGCCGTCACTGCTCCAGGCCAGACAGTACACCGCCGATGGCTGCGGTTGCGTGACGTGTGCCTGGATCTCGCGGATCACGTTACCCTTGGCCACATCGAAAAAGCGCACGCGGCCATCATGACAGCCGGTAGCCAGCTGCGTGCCGGTCGGATCGAACGACACGACATCGACGAGATTGGGGTGTTGGAAATTCTTCACCGGCGTATCCGTAGCGATCTTCCAGACTTGGATCGCCTTATTGGCGCTTCCCGAGTAGAAAGGACTGCCTTTGCTATCGAACACGATGCTGTTGACCGTGCCGGCGTCGGAGTAAGTCTGCACCGGTTTGCCGAATTCGGCCGGCGCCGCCTGACCCGGGTTGTAAACGACGTTCCACGTTTGCAGAACACCCGCACCGTCCGCCGTAACACACGCCCCGGCCAACGTCTGGTTGTTCGGCGCGAACGTCAGATTGCGAACGATGCCGGGTGCTTTGATCTCCGCGAGCTGCTTGCCGTCGTTGAGCGTGAAGACGCGCACGCTGCCATCATCGCGGCCGGCCGCCAGAAGCACATTGTTTTTCGACACGGCCAACGCATTCACGGCTTGACCGGCTTCCAGGGTGCGTTCATTGGCACCGTTACCGGCATTCCACAACTTGATTTTGCCGTCGTCCCCCGCGGTAACAATGTGCGAGCCGTTCGCAGTAACAGTGACGCTTCGCAGCGGAGCACCGGCAGACAGCACGCGCGCCACGGATATCGTGTGCAATACGACGGTCTTGTCGGCGCTGCCGGAGAGGAGCAGTGCGTTGTTGCCGGGATGAAAGGCAACGGCACGAACAGGCCCGGCGTGGAGGAATGCCTGCAATTCTTGCCCGGTCGCAAGATCCCAGACGCGCACTTCATTATCAGCTGCACCTGTCACGAGGCGCGTTCCATCCGCACTGAAGGATACTCCCGCGACCTCAGCCGGATGCTCCACCTTGCGTACTTCCTTGCCGTCGGCGATATTCCATGTCCGCGCGCTCTTGCCGGCTGCGGCCGCGATTTGTGTTCCTGTGCGGTTGAAAGCAACGGCACGAACCACCTCCGGCAACGGGCCGAATGTTTTCAATACCTGGCCCTTGGCCATGTCCCAGAGTTTGATGGTCTTATCCGCGCCGCCGGAAAGCGCCTGCGCGCCGTTGCCGTGGAATGCAACGCTCGTTACACCTCCGGCGTGGGCATCGAAAGATGCGAGAATGTTCATGTCCGATAACCGTACGATCTTGTCCGCACCAGCCGAGACAAGAGTGCGACTGTCGGCCAGGAAACTGAGCGATGAAATAGCTCCCACGCGTTCGGGGAGGGCCAGTAACTCCTTGCCGTTGGCATCGAAAACATGCACACGGGCTGTCTTCACACCGGAAACGGCGGCGATGCGCTGACCATTGGGGCTGAGAGCCACGGCGGAAGCGGCATCCGGCAAGTTCATAACGAGCGGGTTCCCTTCCACGTTACTCGTCTGAGCCGACAGCGTGAAAAGCTTGATCGTCTTGTCGGCACAGCAAGAAACAATGCGCGTGCTGTCGGCGTTGACGGCGACGCCGGTGACGGGGCCGTTGTGGGCGTCGAGCGATTTGACGAGCTTGCCGTCGGCGGCGTTCCAAATCTTGACCGTCTTATCGTCGCTGCAAGAAAGGACGCGATCAAATCGGCCATTAAACAGCGCTTGGCGCACAGGCCCGGCATGCCGCGCTTGCCACACGAGCGACAGCGGCCACATTCGCGCCGTCTTGTCAGCGCTAGAGGTGACTACATGCTTGCCGTCGTTGTGATACGCAACCGCGTGGACGGGACCGTCATGTGGAAAGAACTCGACGAGTTGGCCATCGACATTGTAAACGCGCGCTTTGTTGTCAGCGCAGCCAACGAGCAGTCGCGAGTCATCGGGACTAAAGCGGACGCTCAACACCTCAGCCGGTGTGGTAATCGTGGCGTGGCCGGCAAGCGTCCACACCTTGACCGTCTTGTCCGCGCCGCCGGAGGCGATGCGTGTGCCATCCCTGCTCAAGGCCAGCGCCTGGACCGGAGCGCCATGATCCAATTTTATCACTGATTTGCTATCGGTCGTGTTCCATGTCTGAACCGTTTTATCCGCGCTGGCGGAGACGAGTTGATCGCCCTTGCTCGTAAAGAATAGCGCATTTACGGCTCCGGAATGTCCGGAAATGGTCTTGATCTCTTTGCCCATTGCCAGATCGAACAGATGGATACTGTTGTCGGCAAGGCCGCCGGCCAGGAACTTGCCATCGGGCGAAAACGCCACGCTGTTGACGGCGGCGGCCAATGTGAACTTCCGGACCTCCTTGCCGTCGGCTGCATTCCATACGAACAGGGTCTTATCGCTGCTGCCGGCGGCAACCTGGGTGCCGCCCGCATTCATGGCCACGCACAAAACTCCCAGCGATGGCCCGGAGAAGGGCCGCTCGACTTGCCCGTTGGCCAGGTTCCACAAACGCACTTGCTTGTCGCTGCAACCCGTCACAAGCCGCGAACCGTCGGGACTGAGGACGGCGCTTGTGACCTGACCGGCATGAGCGAGTAACTTGCCTGGGCTGGGCTGCTGCCAAAGCTTGACGCTGCCGTCCGCCGACGCCGAGAGCGCCTGGCCGTTGTTGTGAAACGTCAAACTCGTCACCGGGCCGGTGTGTGCGCCAATGAGCGCGGTCTGCTGGCCGTTATTCTGGTTCCAGAAGCGGATGGTCTCATCGTCACCGGCCGAGGCGAGAAATTTGCCGTCCGCGCTCAGGGCGACGGCGTTGACCGCGGCTGTATGGCCGGAATACTGCCGATCCGGCATCCTCGGGTCGCCCAAATTCCAGGCGCGGACGATCTTGTCCGAGCCGCCGCTAAATAAGCGTTTGCCGTCGGTACTGACGACAGCAGCCCGCACTGCATCGGGATGCGTCAAGATTCTCTCGGGTAAGGGCGGCATGGCCCACAGTTTGAGCGTACCATCCCCGCCGCCTGTTAGAAGCTGGTTCGAGTTCGGATGAAAAGCCACGGCCGCAGCCGGACTGGTCACGTTGGCGAGTAGTTGTGCGTCCCTGCCCTGCCAGACAAACAGTCGCTTGTCCGCCGTGCCTGCCGCGATCCACTCGCCATTGGGCGACAACGCCACCGACTCGACACTCGCGCTGGCTCCCTTGAATTCACGGATCATCTGGCCATTCGCCGCATTGGCCAGGCGCACGCTCCGATCAGCACTTCCGGAGACGAAGGAATTGCCATCGTTAGACAGGGCCAGGGATGTTACCGCATCGGCGTACGCCGCGCCGAGTGCTTTCGAGGCAACCGGCGGAAGCGACCAGTATTTCAAGGTGCCGTCGGCGCCGACACTGTAGACCGCATTGTTGTTCGGACTCACGGCGAGGCCGCGCACCTCACTAGCGTGCGCTCCGAGGACGCCGAGGCTTTGACCGTTGGCCGGATTCCAAAAACGCAGCGTCCTGTCCTTGCCGCAGGAAATCAACAGTTGGCCGTTGGCGCTGAATGCCAGGCCGGTAACCGGGCCACGATGCCCCGCGAGCTGAAAAAACTCCTTGCCATCGGCGGTGTTCCATATCTTCACATGCCCATCTTTATCGCCGCCGGCCAGCTTCGTACTGTCGGGGCTAACGGCAAGAAAACTCGCTCCTTCGCTCTTGGCCAGAGCGCGCAGAGGGCTGGAGCTAGGCAGGTCCCACAATCTTGCTGTGTTATCCGTGCCGCCCGAGGCAATCAGTCCGCCGTCGGGACTGATGGATACACTCATTACCAGATTCTGATGCCCCGCCTGTCCACCAAAACTCTTGATTTCCTTGCCAGTGGCGCTATCCCACACCTTGACCGTGTGATCGCCGCTGCCGCTGACGACGTGCTTGCCATCGGGCGTGAAGGCGACGCTGTAGACCGCCTCGCTATGTCCTTTCATGGTGGCGACGATACCTGGAGCCAGGTCATTCTCCGCCGCCGGTAGCCACGGCAGGACAACAGTAACCAGAATTGCCACGACGGAAGTGATGAAAGCAAGCGAAATCGAGGCGGGTCTCAAGGGCATGGAATGCCTCCTAAGGGTGCGATCGGGATGTAGTTCAAGGGAGCGATTATTCGCTCGTGCAGGCGAGGAAATGCAGTTTCCCGCGCCAGAGAGGAATTGTCAACCATGGCCACGGCCAGGAAGAGTAAGCACTCCCAAGAATCGTTCCGGCGAAGTTGTTCTGGATTATCGCTTGGACACTGTGCGAATGCGAATATGTGCTCGAATTGTTCACGACGCGGGCAGGTGGAGCAAGTGTCGTCATTCCGGAAGAGGAAGCCGCAGCAGACCGTGTCCGGTTTCCCAGGGGGGACTGCTCACCGAACAAGGACGAGCGGCGTTTTGGAGAGCGGTGCGAATTTGATTCGCGTTCCAATCGTCGTAGCGCGACCACAGCAGAGCGGCGAGAGCACTCGCTTGGGGAGCGGCGGCGGAGGTGCCGGCGAACGGACGCGGACGCCAACGACTGGGGAAAGGAACCGTCGCCACCAAGTCGGGTTTGGAAGCTCCCCGCTTCGGACCGCACGAGCTGTAGGCCAGTCGCCGGCCGCCCGCATCGACGGCTCCGACCGCGATGACTTCACAGCCATCGCCGGGGAAAGGGATACTCCCTGCAGGGGTGGTGTGACGTAAGCCGCCGCCCAGAACGACGAGGTGAAACTCACTTCTCGCGCTGCTGAGGGTGCGGACACGGACTTTGTAATCGCGGCCACGTTCCGGAGTAAAGGCTACCACCGCGCTGCCGGCGCCGCCCGCATCCGCGGAGCGCGCTCGGCCCACGACTCTCTCTGTGACGGCATCGGACACAATCACTTCATAAGCCGACGCGCTGGGGCAACACAGCTCCACCGACACACGCTCACTGCTCCAGGGCTGAATGACATTTTCCGGGCAGACAGTGCCCGCGGCGTCTCTCCAGATGTGATAGCCATCCCCGCCATCCTCGAAGGGACCGCTCCAATGACGCTGGGCCGTGTTGCCGGCGCTGGCGAAGAACAGGGCGTCGCCGGGGCCGAGAAGACTCGCCAGCTCCTCGTGAATGCGGCCATGTCCTTCGCAATCGCTCCAGGATGGCATGATGATGGAACAGGAGAGGATGCGCGCTCCCTGCCGACGTGCCCAGCGGACGGCGGCCAGGAATTGATCGGGATGTTCCGGCTCCCAGTTGGCCAGCAGAAGCTCCGCGTCTGGGGCCAGAGTGTGGATTACTTCCGCGCACAGAATGCCATGCTGGCTATCCTTGGCTTCCAGGTCGCCGTCGAACCGGAAGGAGCAGGCCTGGACAGTCGCTGGCAGCGTCGTTCCCAGATGCGCCTGGTAGCCGTGGAAACCGGTGTCCAGCACGGCCACTTTTAGTCCCTGTCCTCTCCAGCCCTGAGCATGCCAGGCCGGCACGCCCAACCTCTCCAGCACATCCGCCCGGCGCGGCAGGAAGTCCGAACTAACCACAGAGTCACAGAGAACACAGAGAAAGCACAGACAAAAGGCAAAAAGCAGAAGGAACGTACTCTTTTGTCTTACTCTCTGTTTCTTTCTGTGCCTTCTCTGTGTTCTCTGTGACTCTGTGGTTAGTTCTTCTGCATCCTGCATGAGAGCATCCCACCTGTTGCGTTGAGCCGGGGCAGGCTCGCCCTGGCAGCAACAGTAGTTTAGCCGCGCTCCTGGTGTGGCGTGCTGAGGATGGCATGAGATTTCGTCGTGGAAACGTGGGTAAATGGGAAACTGTTACGAAGAAGCTGATCTTGACAGTGCGCGGCCAATTCCGTATCAGCCCTCCCTCGCACATAACGACGAGTTGAAAGAGGGTGAGCGCGGTTGGGTTCGCGGCCTGAACGGGTCGCACTCGGGGCAGTAACCCAACTCCGATCACCGGAACGTGAAACCGGTTCGTACAGCACAAGTGGAACAAGCGATGATCGGAACCGGGCGGTTTTTCTACAGGGGATCGGTTTGAGCCGTCGATAGATGGAAGGCAAACGGTCCCGATTGGGACTGTCACGGACGGGGGTTTGGTAAGAGGGGGTTCGGTGCCCGTGAGGGCGGAAAAGGGGTGAACATGGGCCACGTAGATCAGACTTGTCCGCCTGATCTACGGCGCTGTCGCCGACGACGGGGGAGTCGCGGCGAGCCAACAGTGACGGGCCTCGCATCCCAGCCAAGATTGCACTCAAGGCAGTTCACCCAGCCGGGTCGGCTCCACCTTGGGCAGTCTGCTAACCTCTCCTGATTCTCTCACAGACAGGCACGCTCGTCGCTGGCGGCATCGTCCGCTCTGCGCGCCGAGGGAGAAACGGGGGGACCGACATACCGCTTGCCTTACAGCAGGGAGGAGTCCATGGCGACGCATGTGGACATTGATATTCAGCAAGTCTGGCGCGATTATCGTGCTCAGCCAAATATTGAATTACGGAATCAGCTGGTTGAGCACTATTTGCCGTTGGTCAAGTACAATGCGGAGCGCATTTGGGCCCGCCTGCCCGACGGAGTTGATCTGGATGACCTCATCAGCGCCGGCGTCTTTGGACTGATGGACGCCATCGACGCCTTCGATCTCAATCGCGGAGTCAAGTTCGAGACCTATTGCGTGCCGCGCATCCGCGGCGCCATGCTCGATGAGCTACGCACCATGGATTGGGTGCCGCGCCTGGTACGCAGCAAGGCGAGCAAAATGGAAGAGACGCGCAAAACGCTGGAAGCGTCGCTGGGTCGGCCGCCGCGACCCGATGAAATGGCCGAACGACTGGGCGTCAGCCTTGAAGAGTACAACAAGATGCTCGGCGACGCCACGGCCGTCAGTCAGGTCAGCCTCAACAAGAAGTGGTACGAAACCGACAGCTACAAGGACGTGCGTGAGATCGACATCCTTGAGGACAAGAAGGCCGAAGATCCCACGCACCGGCTGCAAAACCGCGATTTGATGCGGCTGGTGACGCGCGGCCTCAATCGCAATGAGCGCCTCATCATCATCCTGTATTACTATGAAGACATGACGATGAAAGAGATCGGCGCCACGCTGGATCTCAGCGAGTCGCGCGTCAGTCAGATGCACTCGAGCATTGTCGCTCGTTTGCAGGCCCAACTGGCACAGCGACGGCCTGAGTTCAGCAACTAATAAGAACGATCACGACTCGAACTCAAAATCCGGCCATCCCTTGTGGGATGGCCGGATTTTTTTGTTTTTTCATAAAGTCCGTTATGAGAATGAATGAAGCCCTACAACCGTTACATCCGATACAATCGGAAGCCCCATATTCTTTTGCCACAGACAGGATCCGTCCGCGCATGGCGAAGACAAAGGGGCATTTCGGTTCGATCGACATTGGTGCCTTTCCCAGAGGCAGAGGAAAGGGCATTCAAGCATGGCGCCCGTGACGGTTCGAGGCGGAAACGCCTCGCCGACCGAAACTGCGATCAGAACATGGACAGCTCCGCCAGGGCGCGGATGGCTGATGGTGATGTTCTGCGCAGTGGCGACATGGCTCATGGCCACAGTACCCGATGCCGCCGAGCCGGACAGAAAGCCGGCGGTGGTCGCGCAGACGCGGATCGTCCCCGTACAGGCGACGGAAGTCGCCCAGGCCCAGCAGCCGCCAGTACCGCAACCGGATGCGACCCAACCCCAGCCGCCGGCTCAGCCTCAGCCGGGCGGCGAAGGGGCGCAGCCGCAGATGCTTGAAGGGTTCCGCCCCGGACAATCGCGATTGGAGCGCATGGGCACACGCGGCCCGCTCGGCACTACCCCTGTGCCCTCGGATAAAGATCTAGCGCTGCAACGCCAATTTATCGAAGACATTGTCGATCCGCATAACGTCATTGACCTGGTACTCAATCGCGTACGCGTGGTCAGAACCCGGCAAGTGCCCTTCCGCGTGCAAATTGGCGATGAGCGTATCGCCACTTACACCCTTCTGGCAGACAACGAGATCACCCTCCTTGGCCTGCACGTCGATACCACGGTACTCAACCTCTGGTTCCACGATCCGCAAGATCCGAAAAAGGAAATCATCCTCAGCTATCTGATTCGCGTCATCCCCGATCCAGAGGTCAAGGAGCGGCTGGAGCGAACCTACCGAGCGTTGCAGGATGAGATAAACGAGGCCTTCCCCGACAGCCAGATTTGCTTGAAGTTGGTAGGCGATAAACTGGTGGTGAGCGGTCAGCCCAAGGACATCGCCGAAGCCACAGAGATACTGCGCGTCGTGCAAGCCAACGCTCCTGGCGGAGCCGGCGGGGGCGGTACTGGACAGGCCGCCGGCACGCCGCACGGAATCCCGGTCAGCACCATTCAGCCGACCGCTTATAATCCCAACGACCCCAACGCGCCGACTGGCCTTCCGGGCGTGAGTCAATTCCTGCTCGCCGGCGGTCCCAACGTCATCAACCTCATGCGCATCCCCGGCGTGCAACAGGTCAACCTGAAAGTTATCGTCGCCGAGGTCAATCGCTCGGCGGAGCGGTCGATCGGTGTCAATTTCGCCATCACAAACAATCACGGCATCACGCTGTTTGGTCAGAACACCGGCAACCTGTTCGCCAACGGTGCAGGCGCTTTTGGTGCGGGCGGCACATCACTGGGAGGCAGTGGCGTAGGGGTCGGCGGCAATATCAATGCCGGCTTCGGCAGCGTCGTCAGCAACATGGTGGTCAACCTTTCCAACGGCCAGATTCCCCTCGCCATCAGCGCACTGCGCAATCTCAACTTCGCGCGGTCCTTGGCCGAACCCAACTTGACCGCACTCAACGGCCAGACGGCCGTCTTCTTCGCCGGCGGACAATTCCCCGTTCCAGTGATTAGCGGCTTCACGGCCGCCGGCCTGCAGGGCGTGAGCTTCATCCCGTTCGGCGTGCAGCTGACCTTTACCCCATACGTCACCGACAAGGACCGCATCCGCCTGACCCTGTTCGCCTCCGTTAGTACGCGCAATCCGTCGCTGGGGGCCAGCGGGTTCGGCGGCGGCGTTGGCGGCGGCGCCGGTCTCGGTGGCGGCGGGGCCGGGGGTGTTGGCGGCGGCCTGGGCGGCCTGGGTGGGTTAGGCGGCTTGGGAGGCGGCGCCGGCGGCGGCTTCGTGCCCGGCCTTAATTCGCGCACCTTTTCGACCACTGTGGAGATGCGCGAGGGTCAGACGTTGGCCATCGCTGGATTGCTCCAGAACAGTTTCGGATCCAACGCCACTCGCGTGCCCTTCTTCGGCGATTTGCCCTGGCTCGGTCAGTTCTTCGGCTTCAACGGCACGTCCCACTCAGAGGAAGAGCTGGTCATTCTGGTCACGCCGGAGTTAGTGCACCCGCTCGAACCCAAGGAGTTGCCGCCGCTGCCCGGCGCCGATCTCTTTGAGCCGGGCGATCTGGAGTTCTACCTGCTCAACCGCATGGAGAGCCGACGCACGGTCGATTACCGTTCGTCGGTGCGAACCGATCTGGCGCGGATGGCCGCTTACCGCCACTGCGAGGATATTTACATCCTCGGCCCGCACGGCCAAATCTCTGCTCCGCCCACGCCGGTCCAATTGCCGGCACCGATGGCGCCTCCCGGCGGCTCGCCCATGTCGCCAGGCCAACCTAACGGCGTCCTGCCAAACGCTGTACCCATGCCTATCGATCCATCCAACGGTGTCCCACTCAACAGCGTACCGCCCGGAACGCCGATGCCGGCGGACCCGTCAAACGGCGGGACGCTCGGTATGCCCACGCCGCTCGGCATGTCGAGCGTTTCGCCCGTGTCGCCCGCTCAACCCAGTGTGCCCATCGGAGCACCCATGCCGGCAGGGCAACAGAATGGAGGAATGCCGCTGGGCATGCCTTCACCTCTGGGCATGCCTGCCGCCGCACCCATACCGGTAGGTCAACCCGGCGTTCCTTCCGCCGTGCCGATGCCGACGGGGCCACCCAACGGCGGGATGTATCCCGGTGGGCCAGCCAGCTCGCCCATGTCGGGGGTCCCACAAAATAGCGGCACGCCCTACGGAATGCCGGCCGGTTCGCCGATGTCAGTGGTTCCGCCAAATAGTGGCATGCCCTACGGTGTACCGGCCGCTCAACCCAGGGGAACGTATCTAACGCCGACCTCGTTTAGGAGACCATGAACTGCATTTGGAGCCTCGTCGTTCCCCCGCTTCACAGGGCCCGAGGCCGAGACCCAGGAGGAGTGTCATGAACCTGTCAAGAAAACGAATGCGTAGAAGGTTGGCGTTGACGGCCGCGGTGTTGGCCGGCTGCGCCAACCCTTGCTTTGCCGCTGCGTGGTGGCCCTGGTCATCTCGCGGCGTGGCGGTCAGCACGGACAGCTCTTTTGCAGAGGAATCTACGCACAATCATCCCAGCGCGAACTATCGGCCGCCTCCCCCCGGCGGTACGTGTTGGCCACACATCGATAATTGTGCAAACATCACCAAGGGTGCCATCCCTCAGCCCTACGGCTGGTTCGTTCACCAGTGGCAGAATGCTCATGCCGCAAAGGCCGAGGCCGACGATTTTGTCATCTACAAACACGAATGGTTCAAGGGCGGCACGCAACTGGGACCCTACGGCTGCTATCACCTCCAGCAGATCTGCAAGCGCTTGCCCGGCGTGCCCTTCCCGATTCTGCTCGAAGCGGAGACGATGGACCCCGCGCGTAACGAGATTCGCCGCTCCATCATCGTCAACTCGCTGGCTCAAGCCGGCTATGCCGATCCGGGATCGCGGGTCTTGATCGGCCTTCCGGAAGCCGGCGGTCTATATGGCGACGAAGCGCCGCGCATCTTTCAACAGATGATTCAGCGGCAGAATCCCTACGCTCAGCAGTTCGGCGCGGGCGGCTTCGGTGGCTTCGGCGGTCTGGGCGGTCTCAACACTGTGCCGGGCGGTGGAACATACGGCGGCTTCGGCGGCCCGCCCGTGGCTGTGCCGCAGAACTTGCCGTAGTTGTCAGTTGTCAGATGTCCGCAGCAAAACGAGTATCCGTTTTGCTGCGGACATCTGACAACTGACATCGAAGGGAGGAGTTCATGGATGGACGAAGTTGGCGAGTGTTAATCGGCATTGTGATGTTGGCGGCCGGCGGCTGCCGCGCGCTCTCGCTGTCCAATCCAAACCATGTTGCGCCGACCGCCATGCTGGTTCCGATAGCGGACGGAGACCCCGAGCCGCCCGCGCCGGAGTTGCCGCCCAAGGATGCCGCCCGCGCCTGCATCGCCTGCGCCCAGGAACTGGAGAAAAACGCCAGTGAATTCCAGGCCATTGCCTTTTACGAAAAGGCCAGGCAACACGACCCGAAATGCCACGTCAGCCGACACCTGGCCGTGCTCTACGATCGTCAGGGCGATTTTCAGAAGGCGCAGGAAGAATATCGCAAAGCACTCAAAGAGACGCCGCGCGATCCCGATCTGCTCAATGACATGGGTTACGGCTACTACAGTCGAGGTCGCTGGGCCGAGGCCGAGAAATGTCTGCGTCTGGCCCTGGAAATCAAACCGGATCACACCCATGCACTCATCAACCTCGGTCTATGCGTGGGTGAACAGGGTCACTATCAGGAAGCGCTGGATCTATTCGGCAAAGTGTTGACGCAGGCACAGGCGCTGTGCAATCTCGGCTTCATCTTGACGACACAGCACAAATGGGAGGAGGCCAAACGCACCTATAAGGAAGCACTGGAGATCGACCCCGACATTCCGCTGGCCCGCGCCGCCCTGGCCAAGCTGGAGAAAGCCGAGCAGCAAACACCATCGCCCATGCAGCTAGCACAGTCGCCGCGCAAGCCGACCGTCCAGCCTATCTATAGCCGTGTGCCCTTGGATAAGGGCGATGGCAAATCGGGCGTGCAGCAGGCAGCGTACTGGATACCTCCGCCGCCGCCGTTAAATACGCCATGATGGTGGGGCATTCCCATTTAGGGTGCGGCAGAAGTTGTGTACTCGCGCAAGAGCGCCTGAAATCCCTTATCTCCACGAATCGGATCGAGATCGGGTTCCGTTTGTAGATTTTTCACGTCTTTATACCCATTTTCTTTTGCCTTGCGCAGAGCCTCGACGGCGTGAGCAGAATAGTCTCGCAGCAAGCGTCGATCCTCGGCGCTGAGCGCGTCCTCGGATTTTCCGGCGGCGGCACCAAAGGCGGACAGGGCATAGCCGCAGGCCGCATGTACTAGCACGGTGGGATTTTTCGGGAAGCGTTCACGCAGCCGCTTGGCAGCGTCGGCGGCCTCGCGGTGCAAACCACAGCGGCCTTGCGCAACCATGACATCGATTTGCAGCCCCAGCGCGTCGGGATGCTCTTCGAGGAGAGGTCTACGCAGATCCAAGCATTTTCGGTAGTAATCCCCGGCGAGATCTCGTTGTTGCAGGCGTAAATAAGCTGTCGCCAGACGATAGTAATTCAGGCTGAGAATCATACGTGGCCCCGGCATATGATCGCGCCGCGTCAATGCTTCATTGGCAGTGATGGCCTCGGTGTAATAACGCCGGGCTGTCTGAGTGTCGCCGGCGAACAAGTACAAATCGCCAATCTTGCCGTAGACCCGCAGCATCTCCATTTGGCGATGAAGGTCCGCGGGATAGTCCGCCGCCAGTTTCTTGCGCTCCTCCAGGCAGCGCTCATAGGCAGCCAGCGTCTCTTTGGGGCGATCGAGCCGCTCGTTCATCTCACCGAGGCGAAAGCAGATTTGCTCCAATTTCAAATGATTGTCTGGAGTATCCTCTCCAGGAAGGGCCAGTTCCAGATTGGCGCGTGCTTTCTCAAGATGTTGCCGGATCTCGGTCAGCTCTTTCGGCTGAGAACGCAGCAGAATTTCACCCAGGCGCCGATGCGAGTTGGCGATACTGCGATGGATCTCGGCCTCGGTTAGATCAGGATGTTCCGGCCGCTGGGACAGCGATTTTTCCTGAAGCGCCAGTGCTTCTCGATACAACTTCTCTGCTTCCACGGCATTATTGCGGAATTGCAAGGCGAGGTCGCCCTGCACGGATAGGGAGGCGGCATAGTTGCCCGCTGCTTTATCGTTGTCCGGATTGGCCCGATACAGCGTTTCCAACAGAGCGTGGGCCTGGTTGAAGTGCTTGATCGCTTCCTGAGGTTTGTTCTGCTCACGGAGGATGTAGCCCATCATCATGTACGCCGACGCCAGGCTGCGTTCCGGCAGGCGCGTCGAATCCTGACCTTGATCGAGGCTTTTCTGCAACACCTTCATCGCCGCATCGAGGATTTGACGTCGCGCCTGAGTTGTCGAAGGGACGGCTTGCAGATCTTTTTGCACTTTGTCGATGACGACGACGAGAGCTTCGTGGAGCAATTCGTAACGACCCTGGGCTTCGCGGGCCTTGTCGTCGGCTCGCTGTTCCTCCTGACGGGCAATGATCTCTTGCTCACGCGCCTGCATCCACGCCGCTTCGATCTCGCGCCGCCGCGACTCCAGTACGAAAACGAACACCGTCGAAGCGACGGCCACAGCCAGGAGCAAAATCAGCACAGCGGCACTGAGTACAGCCACGCGCGGATTGCGCCGGCTCCAACGCAACAGTCGAGCCAACGCGCCGATGGGTCGGGCGCGAATCGGTTCACCGTCGAGAAAGCGGTGCAGATCATCGGCAAGTTCCTCGGCCGTCGCATAGCGCTGATTGCTCTCTTTACGCAGACATTTGAGACAGATAGTCTCCAAATCGATGGGTACTTTGGGTTGAAGCTGCGTGGGCGCCACCGGCTCGCGCGTCCGCACCTGTTCCAGCGTATCGTACAGCGTGACGCCGGAGAACGGAGTGCGGCCGACGAGCATCTCATAGAGAATGACGCCCAACGCCCAGATGTCGGCGGCCGGCCCGATTTCCTTGCGCCCTTCGGCCTGTTCGGGCGACATGTAGCTCGGCGTGCCCATCAGCGTTCCGGTGCGCGTGTAGCCGGATTCCTCTTCCAAACATTTGGCCAGGCCAAAGTCCGCAATTTTGGGAAGCGAGTCCAACCATGAATCTGCTGAATCGCTCAGATGGGTTGGTAGAGAAGGCGATGAGGAAGCTCTTTTTTGTGTGTCCTTCGATTTTGGAGTCGTGTCACCCGTGCTCGTCGTGGCGGCTCGATTTTTTAGCAGAACATTCGCGGGTTTCAGGTCGCGGTGGACGATGCCGTTGTGATGGGCGTAGGCCATGGCGCGGGCCAGCAGATAGACGAGCTGAGCTGTCTGGCGCGGCGGTTGCGGCTGGCGTGCGATCTTTTGGGAAAGACTGCCGCCATCCATGTATTCCAGCGACAGGTACGGAAGACCCTCGCGTTCTCCGACGGCATGGACCTGGACAATGTTTGGATGCTGCAATCGCGCCTCGGCACGCGCCTCACTGCGGAAACGGGCCAGCTGTTCTTCGCTGGCGTGCAACCCAGCTGTCACCACTTTGAGGGCGACCAGGCGTTCGAGGGCGATTTCTCGTGCTTTGTAGACAACCCCCATGCCGCCGCGGCCGAGTACGCCAAGGATTTCGTAGCCGGGGATGGCCGGAGTCACTTCGGGGCCACCCTCGACCGTGAAGGCGACCGTGCTGCTCTGCGGAGTTGTGCGTTTGTCGTCGGTTTTCTCGTCGTTTGCCGAGTTTTCCCCACCCTCGGTAGGGTTTGTTAGAGGTGTAGATGGAGCCGACGGGACGGTTTCCGGTAGCGGAGACGTCGGATCGTTCATGGCACGCCATTGTGAGAGTAAATCGGCTCGCGAGTCAACCGCACCGATTGTCCCACATCCGACGCTCCGCCGTCAAGCAGTTGCACAGTTTCAGTTGCCGATCGTCACCTCGTAACGAACCTGGAGGCCGAGAGACACGCCCTGTAAATGTGCAGTTTTACCATCGACTTTGTAGCTGAATGGCTTGCCGGCCGCCGGATCGACCGGCAGCGGTAAGCGGATGTCATCCAACTTCGCCGGCAGCTTGCCGTCATGCTCAGCGGCGTACATCCGCAGCGCCTCGACACAGGACAAGAGAGCGATGCGCTGATCCAATCGTGTCTGCGCCGTTTTTACCTTGAGGTAGCCCATCCCTCCGAGCCATGAAAGCGGTGCAAAGGGACGCTGCCTCCGGGAGTCGAACACTGTGAGAATCGGCTCCGCCTGCCAGTAAGGCAAGCTCATCGCTTTGCGGCATTCATCTCGATACACAAGGAATTCGCGTTTCTCATCAAGGAAAATCACTTGCGGTGCGGGGAATTGCTTCACTTTCGCTTCCGTCAGCCCTGAGTCGATCAATCGTTTGCGGGCTTGGCGAAGGTAATCCTCGTCCTGACTCAACTTTTTCATCCATTCGTCCACGTCCGCATTCACCTGGGCCTCCTTGACCAGGCGGCGGAGTCGCTCCAGTATGTTCTGTCCTTGCGACTCATTCATCGGCGCATCGTCTGTAAGCGACGCGAATACATCTGTCGTAATCATCATCCGATCGCCTTGCACTCCCTTATGAAGGTCTATGAACGGGCGAGGCAGATCCGTCAGTGCCCAGAACAGATTCGGGCAACCAGGCTGCTCAATCATTTCATCAATCGGGCCAAGGGCAAGCGATCCCACAGCGATGGCCACCAACTCGCAGATAAGTGTTGGATTCTCGCCCAGGTGCCGGGAGAGGGCGAGCATGGTCTTGGCGGTAGCGAGCGCGTCGTCAAAATGCCGATCGGCAACCTCGACGCGAAAACGCACTTTTAGGGCCGCCGCCAATTCGCGCAGTTGCTGGACGTCCGGGAGCAACAGGAGTGGACCGTCCCGCTTGAACTCCACAAGAATTTGCCAATCCGGCGAATCCAGCCGGGCGGCATGATCGGCGAAGCGGAAGGGATTACTGCCACGAGCGTGGCCCGATTTCCGGATCTCTTCCAGCGGCAGATCACGTAGCGGCATCGTCTGCCAGTTCTCTCGCTTTTGGACTATCTCCTTGTTCTTCCAGAAGTTGTGCTGCTCCGCGAAGCACTTGTAGTACGCCTGAATCGGGTTGCCGGGGTTCATTTCGCGCAGCTCCGGGAGCAGTTGATATTTCAGGGCCGGCTTCGGAAGCGGCATCGGTTGCACCGTCAGCCGAATCACCATCTCTTTGGGCGCGTCGGCCGCACGGACAGCGAGCGACGGCAGCAACAACCAGGCGCAGACGGGGAGCGTTCGCCACATGGAATTTCTCCTTGGTCGGGGGTGGAATCAGTTCAAGATCGATGCGGGCGGTGGGCCATAGGCCCGCAGAGGCGGTGACGGTGGAACCATTCTCTCGTCGCCGATAGGTTCGGGTCGATCGAAATCCATAGACAGCGTGCCTGCACGCAACGCGCCCTCGGACAAGGACCCGGGCACAGATTCATCCGGAGGGATAATGGGATCGTGCGGTTGGACGATGGGAGAATAGGGCGACTGCTGCGGCGGAATTCGCGGCCACAGGCAAACGAGTGTCAGCAGTTGCGAGACGACCAGCGCGCCGGCGAGCGCCTTCCAGCGGCGACTGGGACGCACGGAGGCGCGGCCGGCTGCGAACAACAGAGCATCGCGGTCCAGGCCCGTCGCATCGGGCGTGAAGCGGCTCAAGCGTTCGGCGAGCGGTTCGGACATGGTACACCCAACTCCTTGCGCAGAGCATCAAGGCCCGCGCTGTAGCGACGGAATGCCGTGCTGGCAGAGCAGCCGGCCACTTCCGCGATTTCCTCAAAACTCAGGCCGCCCCACAGGCGGGCGACGATGACTTCGCGCTCCTCGGCCGGCAGTCGTTGCACGGCCGCGACGGCTGCTGTTGCATCGAGTCCGTCTATCTCCGGTTCGACGAACCAGCCAACCGACCGCGCCGCCGCGGATTCGCGCCGCTGGCGTCGCCGTGCTGTCTTGCACGCATCGAGGGCGGCATTGCGGACGACGCGGTACAGCCACGGCACGACGCTGCACGGCGGCTGTCGCAACGATAGCAGTTTCAGAAACGCCTCTTGGACGACGTCTTCGGGCGTGGCACACTATTGCCGCGCGTACAGTATCAATGGCGGGCCATGTGTATCCAACAGACTCACGAAGTCGTCGGGACGCATAACATCTGAAATGACGACACGAAGCGCGGTTCATTCCGCGAAAATCTGGCCGGACTCTCAGCGTAACGTGACAGGAAGCCCCGTCGATTTTGGCGTATTCAAGCTCGACCTATTCCGCATTCTTCGATGTCGCTTTCTTCTCTTTCTTATTTTGAGAGTTGTCGGCCAGGAACTTCCGCAGACTGCGGATGAATTTCGCATTCGTATAGGTGCTCAGATGATTTGCGCCATCGATCACGATCACTTCCAGGTTCTCCATTTCGTCTTTCATATAATCGACGGCTTCCTTGAGCGGGTCCTTCGAGCCGATCAAGGCGAGCGTTGGCACCTTGTTGGACCTGAGCTTCTCCTTGCTGACGCCGAGATCTTTCCAGCTACGGACGACAGCAGCGAACGCCTTACCGTTCTCTCGTACCAACCTGTTTACGACAGTGTTCACCATCGCAGGAGGGTTGGACTTGCCCGAAGGCGAGAGAGCTTTCATGAGTGGAGCGAGACCCTTGCCTTCTTCGAGCGATTGGGCCAGTTTTTCCAGGTACTCCGGTTGTCGGACTCCTTCTGGGAAGACGCCACAGCCACCCAGAGTAGCTGACAGTAATCGGTCGGGATGTGTCGCTAGCAGCTTACCTGTGATGAGCGCTCCCATTGAGTAACCGACCACATGGGCTTTCTTGATTTCCAGATGATCAAGCAGGCGCACGACATCTTCGACCATTTCTGTGCCATATTTTTCCGTCTCGGTGGGCTTGCCACTCTTGCCGTGTCCGCGAACATCCAGGGCGATGACGAGATGGTCCTTGGCCAGCGACCTCATGACGCCCGGCAAGGCCCACTGAATATAGGCATCGACGACGAAGCCGTGGATCAGAACTACCGCCTCGCCCCTGCCCTCGACCAGGTAGTGGATCTGCACGCCGCCCGAATCAAAGTAGCCCTCATCGGCACGACCAATTCCAGCAATCAGAAACAGGCTACATAAAAGCGTCAACTTCAAGCAGCGAAACATGGGGTAGCTCCTTCCCTACGACATGCAGAATGAGAGCGGACATCATTGGCTGTGCCATTATAGCCTCTCCCACCTCATCCGTCTTAAGTCGCCAGCGTTCTACTTTCGCCGATGCTCCAGCCGTCGCGCCAAAAGCGACAGCGGATAACTCATTAGCAAATACAGGATCGCAGTAATCAACCCCAATTGCAATCGATAATGCGGGTCATTGACCATCAGCGTGCGGTAGCGGCTTGTCAACTCCACGACGGCGATGACACTGCACACCGATGTATCCTTGAAGAGCGAGATGAAATCGTTGGTCACGGGAGGGATGACCAGGCGAACCGCCTGTGGGACGATAATGCGTCGCAGGGCCGTGACTTTGCTCATTCCCAGCGACAGCGCTGCCTCCATCTGGCCGCGCGGAATGGCCAGTAATCCAGCCCGGTAGTTCTCCGCCTCATATGCCGAGTAATTGATCGCCAGTCCGAACACGCCCGCCCAGAAGGCGTCGATGTCCACGTATCCTGCCAACAGATAGTAGATCACAAATAACTGCATCAACACCGGGGTTCCGCGTAGCAGCTCGACATAAGCCGACAATAGAATGTCCAGCCAGCGCGGCCCGTACAGGCGGCCAATGGCGACGAGCAAACCGATCAGCATCGCGAGCGGCATTGCCAGGCAAGCGAGCAACACGGTGACACCGGCGGCCTTCGTCAGTAACCAGGCGTACTCCGGCAGTCCCTGCCCCGCGCCCTCCTCTGGCGACCAATTCTCTGCTAACTCCGCCAGTTTCTCCTGGTCCTTGTTCCACAGACCGTATTTCTCGTAAATGCGTTGCAGCGAACCATCGCGAAGGGCGGCTCGAAGCGCCTCGTTCAAGCGCTCGCGCAGCTGGGTGTCGCTGAGACGCACGAAGATCACGTAATATCCCGGCTCGATCGGCTCGCCGACCATTCGTAGATCCTCGTAGCCGTGCTGCTGCTGGACATAGTACAACGCGGTCGGCAGATCTTGCACGGTCGCATCCAGCTTGCCCTCGCGGACCATGCGCATCACGCCCGTGCTGCCCTCTTCCGACAGCGCCACGATCTCCACGTCGTTGTGGTATTCCCTCTCGACATAGCGATGCGCGGCCGAGTCGCTGAGGACACCGACTTTCAGGCGTTTGCCGGAACCAGTTCGGCGCAAGCCGGCCCAATTCTGAGTTGGCGAGCCGGGAGCGACGAGGAGCTGCAAGCGATAGACGTAATAGGGGATGGTCGAGGCCATGGCCCGTTCGCGCTGGGGCGTCCACTCGTAGCCGTTGAGGATCATGTCTATGTCGCCGCGCTCGAGATCCTGCGGCAGCATGTCCCAGAATTTCTGTACGAATCGTGGAGAGACCCACAGACGTTGAGCCAACTGGCGGGCCAGCTCTGCCTCGAAACCGGAGATCGCTTCGCCGGGGCCGCGCTCGATCAGGTACGGAGCGCCCCCGCTGGCATCACCGCCCCAGAGCAACACCTGGCCGTTAAACGATGGAGGAGGGCTGCGACGCCAGAAAATCCCTACGAGCAGACCGGCGGCGAGCATTCCCAGCGCCAGAGTTAGATAACGCCGACGCATCTTATTTCTCAAACGGAATGTGATGCCCTTCGATTTTCAGTGGAATTCGATAAAGACTCGTGTCCACGGTGATGTACAATGTCTTGCTTTCGTCACCGATGCCGAAGCAGCAGTTGCTGGGGATGCCTTTGGGTTCCCTGGCCCCCGGTTGCGCCGGGCCGGTGGGTATATAGGCTACTTCCTTGCCATCCGGATCGAGCACCCATATGCCGGGACGTTTCAAACTGCGCACGGCCAGGTAGAGGTTGCCTTTCGCATCTACCGTCATGCCGTCGCAGCCGTTTTCCGTGCCGAAATCGATGAGCACCTTACCCGGTCCCTTAACGCGCCCATCGGCATCGAGCGGGAAGGCGTGAATCTTCATGGCTCCGGTCTTCGGCTCGGGGGAGGTCGGATCGATGCGATCGGTGCCGTTGTTGTGATCGACGACATAGAGCGTGCGTTCGTCGGGACTGAGGGCGATACCGTTGGGTTTTTCCGGGACGTGTGTAACTTCGCTCACCTTGCCGTCGGGATCGACCCGATAGACGGCGCGATGCTCCAGTTCGCGCGGTTCGCTTCCGAGATAACGCGGATCGGTGAAATAGATGCGACCACGGCTGTCGAGAGTCAGATCGTTGGGCGCGTTGAAGCGTTTGCCCTGGTATCGGTCAGCGATCACCGTGCGCTCGCGCGTCTTCGTATCCCAGCGGGACAAGCAACGCCCGCCCTCATCCGAACCCTCGCAAGCGATCAGAAATCCCTTGGCGTCGAATTCTAGACCGTTGGATTTGTGACTGTCGTGGGTAAAAGGGGTGGTTTTTTTCGTTTTGGGATCGAACCTCAGAATCATTCCCTTGTCTTTACCGAATGGGATATCCGAGAAGTAGATGCAGCCATCCGGCGCGACGGCCGGGCCTTCCGTGAGTCCGCCCTGTATGGGAGCCGTGCGCGTGAACAGTAGTTCCAGCTTGGCATCCGCCGACACGATGCTGTCGCCGGATGGTTTCGGTAATTCGTCGGCCGAAACGATGTTGGCCGAGAGCAGAAGCAGAAGCAGGGGCAGGATACGCATGGCAGCCTCCGTTTAGTGCCACAGGCAAGAATGCCTGTGGCACCTGTAGGTTTGACCAAACACTATTCTTCTATCCCCTTGGCTCTGTCTTGGCCATCGCCGGGACATTCGGTATAGTGAACCGTTGTTGATTTGGGACACTCTATATAGCTGGAGGTTCGTTGGCGATGTCCGAGACGCATGCGACACCGTTGTCTGGAGCGACGATCCTGGTTCAGTGCTTGCTGAATCACGGTGTCGAGGTCGTCTTCGCTTATCCGGGCGGTGCCAGCATGCCAATTCACCAGGCGCTGACGCAGGTGAAATCGCGGCTACGCACGATTCTACCGCGGCACGAGCAGGGCGGCGGCTTCGCGGCCGAGGGCTACGCGCGCAGCAGCGGCAAAGTCGGCGTGTGCATCGCCACGAGCGGGCCGGGTGCCACCAATTTCGTCACTTGCCTCGCCGATGCCAAGTTGGATTCCGTGCCCCTCGTCGCCATCACCGGTCAGGTCGGCACCCCCGTCATCGGCACCGACGCCTTCCAGGAAACGCCGATTGTCGAAGTGTGCCGGGCCGTCACCAAGCATCATTACCTCGTCACGCGCACAGAGGATTTACCGCGCGTCTTCAAGGAAGCTTTCCACATCGCCAGCACCGGCCGACCGGGCCCCGTCCTTGTCGATGTGCCCAAGGACGTGCAGCAGCGCGAGATCGTCGTCCGGGATTGGGATCCACCCATGAACCTGCCCGGTTACCGTCCCAATCGCCGGCCCACGCGAGCGGAACTGACGAAAGTCCTGGAGATGATCGGTGACAGCCGTAAGCCAATCATCTACGCTGGCGGCGGCATCATCAGCAGCGACGCAGCTCCGTACTTGAAAGCGTTCGCTGAACGCACCGGCATCCCTGTGGCCCTGACGCTCCTGGGTCTGGGAGGGATTCCCAGCGAGCACTTTCTGTGCTTGCAGATGCTCGGCATGCACGGCACCATCTACGCTAACTACGCCATCAACGAGGCCGATTTGCTTCTGGCCCTGGGCGTCCGCTTCGACGATCGCGTCACCGGCAAAGTCAGCGAGTTCGCCAAGCACGGTAAGATCGTCCACATCGACATCGATCCGTCGGAGATCAACAAGAACAAGGTGGCCCATCTGCCCATCGTCGGCGACGTACGGTACGCCTTGCAGGATCTGTTGCAGTTGATGGACGATCAGGCTACCCCTCCACCCCAGCCCTCCCCCACAAGGGGGGAGGGTGAGAAGCTCCCTCCCCCCTTGTGGGGGAGGGCTGGGGTGGGGGGTGCGCGCCTTGCGGAATGGATTCGCCAAATTGAGCATTGGCGTGAGACGGAGCCGTTGCGCTACAGCGACCGCGACGATGCGATCTTGCCGCAGTACGCCATCGAACGGTTATGGCAAATCCTGCGCGAGCGCGGCCAACTCGGCAACACCGTGGTCAGTACTGGCGTCGGCCAACATCAAATGTGGGCGGCGCAGTATTTCCATTTCAACACACCGCGTCATTGGCTGACCAGCGGCGGACTGGGCGCGATGGGTTTCGGGCTGCCATCGGCCCTCGGCGCTCAGGCGGCGCACCCCGGCAAGACCGTCATCGACATCGATGGCGACGGCAGTTTCCTCATGAACATTCAGGAGATGGCCTGCGCCTTTACTGAGCAGCTGCCGGTCAAGGTGCTCCTGCTCAACAATCAGCACCTGGGCATGGTGGTGCAGTGGGAAGACCGCTTCCACGACGGCAACCGCGCCCACACCTATCTCGGCGCCGGCCACGACGAGGAGCCGTATCCCGATTTCGTTACGATGGTCAAGGGCTTCCGCTGCGGCGCCAACCGCATCAGCAACAAGGACGATTTCGACGACGCCATCAAGGAAATGCTCGACAGCAAAGGGCCTTTCGTCCTCGATGTCATGGTCCCGTATCAGGAACACGTCCTGCCGATGATTCCCAGCGGCCGCACCGTGCGCGACATCATCAAGGCATAGCTTGGCCTTGATCGGATTTGGGGAGATCGCCTTGTTCGATTGGCTCTTCGAAGGCCGAACGAGCGTCTACGCCGTCCTTGCCGCCCTGGTTGTGTTTCTCCTCCTGGCTTGGTGGCAAATGCGCAAACGCTGGCTCCTGGCCGGAGTCGCTCTTACGATGGCGCTGGTGGGGCTGTATGCTCTTCTCGACAAGGCGGTTGAAACCGACCGCGAGCAGATCGTTCGCAGGCTCAAGGAAATGGTCGCTGCCGTCAATGCCCACAATCTGGAAGCAGCCTTCGTCCACATCTCGGAGAGGTTCCATTCGCAGGGGGGAAAGTCGAAGCGAGAGTTACGCGAACTGGCTCAGGCGTCTCTTGAGAGTAGGAGAGTCGAGAGTGTGCAGGTGTGGGACATCGTGATCGAGGGACGCCCTTCCCGCGAACAGGGCGAGGTCCACGTTTTTTTCTCGGCCAAGACACACAACGCTCAAGAGTTCCTTACCGACTGCGATTCCGTTTTCGAGTTTGACCCACAGCATGGCTGGCAACTGAGAGGCTTCCGTCTGCTCAAACCGCAGACGAATGAAGACTGGAACTTCCAGATCTAGGCGGCCGCACTTTTTTCCATTATTTCGCAAAATCCCTCTTGATCCTCACGTTACGTTAGGTCGTACCATTACGGCGGAAAGGAGATCACGCCATGCGATCGCCGCCCTGGAAAGTCGGCCAACTGGCAAGACGCACGGGCTTATCGGTGCGGACCCTGCACTGGTACCACGAGATCGGCCTACTGACCCCCTCGTTTCACAGCGAGTCTGGGCATCGTCTGTACACGCCGGTGGATGTGGTCCGCTTGCAGCGGATTATCTCACTGCGGCAGCTCGGCTTCGCACTGGAGGAAGTGCGTTCTTGCCTGGATAACGATGAGCTTTCGCCACTGAGGCTGATCGAGATGCACCTGGCACGGCTGCGCGAACAGATGGACGCGCAACAGAGGCTGTGCAAGCAGCTGGAATCTATTGCGGCCAGCATGCGTGCGGCGGAGACGGTCTCCGTCGAGGATCTTCTGCACTTGATTGAGGGAATGACCATGATGGAGAAATATTACACGCCTGAACAACTGGAGCAGTTGAAGGCACGCAAGGAGCAGGTCGGTGAGGAACGCATTCGCCAGGGCCAGGAAGAATGGCCGAAGCTCCACGCCGAGGTGCAGGCCGAGATGAAGAAAGGGACCGATCCGACCAGCGAGAAAGTCAAAGCCCTCGCCCGCCGTTGGATGGCCTTGGTTCACGAGTTTTCGGGCGGCGACCCTGGCATCGAAGAGTCGCTGCGCAGGATGTACGAGCAGGAGCAAACGATTCACGGCATGGACGTGGCAGCGATGAGACCGATGTTTGCATACATCAACAAGGCCATTGCAGCAGTGAAGAACGTCCAGTAAGAGCTACCAAACTGCGGCTTTCGTCTCGGTGCGGCCGCTGGAGACCGGAGCCACCGGCCGCACTGGGTACTCGACATCGAGCTTGGCTCCTCGGAACATGGTGTGAAACTCGCTCTCGAAACCCGCGAGCAGACGCTGGGATTTGTCCGATGGCCAGGTAGCGATCGTATTGCGCGCCCAGATAAAGACTTGGCGGCCTACGCCCTCTGGATCGCTAGGTGACCGATACGCCGGGATCAGTTCCAGATCTACGTTCACGACCAGTTCATTGGCCTTCTGAAACTGAATGATCGCCTGGCGATAACTCAAACGGCCGCCGACAAGTTCCGCAATGATGCCGCGCTTGATGTCCAGAGAGCGCACGACCATCTCGGTACGTGACCGCAAGGCATCGGCGCGGCGCGTCTCGAGCAGGATCTGACGACCCGCGCTCAGTATGCTGGTATCCTCGCCGGACCACGCATCGGCGAAGTGAAACAAGACGGCAGACAGCACCATCGCCGCGGCCGCACATACTATCATTCGCGTGAATAACCTCATACGTTCACTCGCTTTCGCTCGTCATTGAGCAACCTTAATTCATCACATGCAAATTTCATGCGCACAAGAACAGCAGGACGACTTACCGTTCCCGGTTCTTGCGCTTGCGGCCCGCGTTCGCAAGCTCTGCTTGGGAATGCGAGTTATGGGGTGGGTCGCTAACTGACCAGCTCCTTGATGGGGGTCGCTCCCTTGTCCACGATGCGGATGGGCCGGCCTATCGGAGTGTTGTTTTGCTTCTTCCAGTTTACACCAAGTAGTTCGCAAACGGTAGACAGGAAATCCAAGGCCGAAACTGGACGTTCGCTAACCGTTCCACCTTCCTTGTCCGTCTTGCCAATTACCTGGCCGCCTTTAATGCCGCCGCCGATCACGACGCTGCTCCAGGCGCGCGGATAGTGGTCGCGTCCGGGTTTGGCGCCGCGCTGATTGATGCGCGGCGTACGGCCGAACTCGCCCATCCACACGATGAGCGTGCTGTCGAGCAGACCGCGCTGTTTCAGATCGTTGACCAGGGCGGCCATCGCCGGATCGCACTGCGCAGACAGTTGTTTGACGCGCTCAAAATTGTTCTGGTGCGTGTCCCAGCCGCCGAGCGAGACCTCGACGAAGGAAACGCCGGCCTCGATCAGTCGGCGAGCCAGCAAGCAGCCGTCACCAAAACGGTTGGAGCCGTAGGCCTGGCGCGCCGAGGAGGACTCCGACGATAGATCGAACGCCCTGGCTTCTTTCGACTGCATGAGCGTGATGGCGCGCTGGTAGGTGGTTTTGTGATCGGCGCTGGCGTCAGCCTTGTATTCCCGGTAAAACGCCGATTCCATTTCTTGCAAGAGTCCCAGGCGATCGTCGAAGTGGCTGCCCTGGACCATCGGCTTGAGGTTTTCAACGCCCCGGGCCGGGTCGGCAACGATAAGGGGAGTATGACGCGAACCCAGGAAGCCGGCCCCGAAGCTGCGTGCGCCGATGGAAACGTAGTTGGGCATCGGGCCGTCGGAGTTGCCAATCTCAGAGGAAACGATCGATCCCAGGCTGGGATAGGTCAATCCGCCCTGTCCCTCTTTGTAGCCAGTGTGCAGGTAGTACTTGGCTCGTGGATGCGCCCCCTCGCTGGTGCTCATGCCGCGGAGGATGGCGGCATGGTTCACCACCTTGGCGAACTTGGGGAAATGTTCGCTGATTTGAATGCCGGGTACGGCTGTCGAGATCGGCTTGAACTCGCCGCCGTCCTTGGTGCCGGGCTTCAAATCGAAGGTGTCCTTATGGCTGGGACCGCCGTCCATCCACAACAGGATGCAGGATTTATGCTTGTTCGGCGTTTGAGCGGCGCGGCTGGCCAAGACCTGGAGCCAGCCCGACAGCGACACTGACGAGACGCCCGCGGCGGACAGTTTCAACCAATCACGGCGTGAGAGATTCAAGAGGCCCATTCTGCTTCTCCATCGTAGGGTGGGTGGAGGGTAGCGAGACCCACCGAGGCGGCTTAATGATTCAACGTAAATTCACTGCTGTTGAGCAGAACCCACAGGATATCGCCGTAGGCTTGGCGAGGTTCGTCCTCATGCTTGTGGACGAGCGCGAGAGTGCGCTGCAACTCATGTCCCGCTGGCCGGCGCGACAATGTTGTCAGATATAGATGCTCGAGCACTTGCTCTGGCGCTTTGCCCGATTTGAGGATCGGCGTCAGCATCGTGGTGTTGTTGAGTTGCGGCGAATTCATCATCCGCAGCACTTGCGGGATACCGGCTTGATACTCGGTCGCTTCGGCGTTTTCGTCGCCCTTGAAGAAAGCGACGAAGAGCATGCGCGGCGTGACGTTTCGGAAACGCGCGGCAGCAGCGACGGCGGGATTGCGGCGGAAATTCCCCTGGTTAGGAGCACCGAGGATCTGCACGAGCGAATCGTACAGTTGCTCCGGTGTCAGGACCTTGACGGCCATGCGGCTGAACAGCTCCGGGCCGGCGTTGCGGTTGCCGGACATCGGTTTGCTCGTCCGCTGATATGCCTCGCTGTTGCACAAGGCGCGGATGAGCTGCTTCACATCGAAGCCGGCGGCCGCGAACTGAGTCGAGACATCTGCCAAGAGTTGCGGATGCGACGGCTGATTACCTTCGTGCATATCATCGATCGGGTTGACAAGTCCGCGGCCGAAAAGCTGCGCCCACACTCGATTGACCATCGCGCGGCTGAAATAGGGATTTTGCGGGCTGGTCATCCACTTGGCCAGCGCCGGACGATACGCCTCGCTGGAAGCGAGCTTAAGCTCTTCGCCTTGCAGAAACTTCGGTGGCACACGCTTGGCCGAGATGGGCATCGGAATCGGCCGGCCTCTGCCGTTTTCGTTGATGCTGATCGTACCGCCCTGCATCGCAGCCTGCCGCGGATTGCCGACGATGCGTGTCCTGGTGAAGAAGGCGGCCATGCCCCAGTATTCATCCTGCTTCCACTTGGTGAACGGGTGATTGTGACACTGAGCGCATTGCAGCTGCACGCCCAGGAAGACACGCGTGGCATTGTCGGTCAGCTTGTCGGGTGCGAGGTTCGCCAGGAAATAGGTGACGGCGCCGTTCTTATCCTGATCGCCCTGGGCGGTAAGGATGTCGCGTACCATCTTGTCCCAGGGCTGATTGTCGTTGAAGCGCTGTTCGAGCCACTCCGTCATTTTGTCGAAGGAGATAAAGCGATTATCGGAGTTGCGCGGCAGCAGAAGGGATTGCCAAATATCCGCCTGGTGCTTGCCGTAATCGCTGCTGGCGAGCAATTCTTCGATAAGCTCGGCTCGTTTATTGGAGTCGCGGCTGTCAAGAAAAGCCGCTGCCTTCTCGGCAGAGGGAATATGACCGGTGATGTCGAGATAAACACGGCGAACAAACTCGCCGTCACTGGAGCGCGGCGAGGGCGGAACCTTCTCGGCTCGCAGGCAACCGTCGATCGCTTCATCGATCTGCCGGGCCAAGGATCGCGCATCCAGCTGAGCGCTGGCGAAGCAGACGTTTCCAGTTAGCAATAGAACTAGCGGCAGGCCCAAAACCGTCAGTCGCATCGCGGTGGTGAGTCGTGTCATGTATCTTCTCCCATGCCGACTTTCCCGATTTCCGTATCCGGCGGATGTCTCGTATGTACTCTAGATTCAACCCCATCGTCGCGCCGAAGTTCCGCCGTAGTACAGACTTTAATTGCATTCTCATTTGTCAAAGCCGAACGAGCCAGAGGCGTAAGCGACGGCAAAGAATCCGTCGCTTACGCTTCCGGCTCGCTCGGTCTTACCCTGTGACTCTCCGGCGTCAGACTCCAAAAGAAATGTTGCCCGGATTCACGTCAACCATGAATATGCCATAGCCTTCGAGAAAACGAAGGATCGCCTGCACCTCGGGCCACCGTGTGCCAAACTGCTCTTGTTTGTCGGTGCGCCAATCGGCCAGCACCTCGTCGGCAAAGTCGGGAGGGTCATCGAGGTAGGAACCAGCGAAATCGAGAACGAAAGGGCGAGTCACAACAGTCATTTCGATAACCCAAAGCTCATCGTCGCTACGCAGCATTTCGGGCACGGCACAACCGCGAATCTCTGTAATTTCAAACTCTCTGAGTCGCAGGTACACGTCTCGTTCACGGCAATACTCGCGCTGTCGTTCGTGCACCTTGATAGCTGATACGCCCGTTTCCGGCTGGCTTTTCACTGCG
>DATBHJ010000030.1:0-55206 GCA_036557565.1 Gemmataceae bacterium | reverse complement strand
CTTCTGGTTCCCAAGCTCTGCTTGGGAACCCAATCCGCGAAGCTCTGCTTCGTTCCTTGCAACCAGCGATCGATGCTACCGCGAAGGAGAGCTTCGCGAACGTGCGTTCCCAAGCAGAGCTTGGGAACGAGGAGGAACTTGTTCATCATTGATTTCCTCGATGTTCTGTTGCGTTGTGCGGCTGGCTGACACCGGCTTGCACTGGTGCGCCGTGTCCGTGACGATCCTGGACCATGCGCCGGCTGGCCTCTTCGCCGCCGTCATGATACGTGCTGATGGGGTCTTCCGGATCGATGGACGGCTCGATAAACATGCGCTTGCCCAGGAGGAGTGTGTAGATGGCTGGAAGCATCAGCAAAGTAGCGAATGTGGAAACGACCAGGCCGCCGATGACGGCCATCGCCAAGGGTGCCTCCATCTTACTTCCAGACTCCAGCCCCAGGGACATTGGCACCATGCCGATGGTCATGGCGCAGGCGGTCATGAGAATCGGTCGCAAGCGCTCACCGGCGCCGCGAACCGCCGAATCGTGGACCGACGCGCCCTTTTGCCACTCCATCGCCATGAACGTCACCAGCATGACTGAGTTGGAGACAGAAACGCCGACACTCATGATCGTTCCCATGAACGATTCGATGTTAAGCGTGGTATTGGTGAAGAAGAGGATCAGAACAACGCCGCTAAGCACGCCCGGGACCGCCCCGATTGAGGAGAGCGCCAGAAGCGGCGACTGGAAATACGCCGTCAGGAGTACGAGGATAACGCAAACGGAGGCGACTAGGCCAATGGCCAGTGACTCAAACATATCGTTCATCGGCTTGACCTGACCGCGGTGTTCGATGGAAACGCCACGTGGCGGCTTGCCGGCCCTCTTGACAGCCTCCTCGACCTGCTTGGCCGCCCTTCCCAGATCCTCGCCTTCAACATTCGCGGTGATACTCAAGTAGCGCTGCATCTGCGTACGGTCGAACTCGCCGGGCATCGTGCCCTTGCCGACGCGGCCCACATCGCGGACCATCAAGTTGAGTCCCGAGCTAACCCTCATCAGGGGAAGCGTTTCGACCTGAGATTCCGAGGTCATGCGCGAGATGGGCGTCTGGACTTGCACCTGATAGCTGACACCCGATTTCTTGTTGATCCAATAATTGCGATAGAGCATACGGCTCGAAGACGTGGCCTCGAGCACGGATCGGCCGACTTCGTCAATGTTGGTGCCGCTCAGGTTCGCTCTCTGTCGATCGATATTCACTTGCACCGTGGGATAATCCAATTCCTGGGGAATCTGCACATCGCGCAGAGATGGGATGGCTCGCATTTCGGCTTGCACTTGTTCCTGGAAGGCGCGTGCTTCCTGCAAATCGTGACTGGCAGCGATTACTTCGATTGGAGTCGGCGAACCGAAACTCATGACTTCGCTGACGATGTCTCCCGGCTCAAAGCCGAATTTCACGTGACGGGCACGCTGGTTGGCCTCCCGGTCAGAGTAGCCTTCCTTTCGCAGCACGCCGATGAGCCACGGCTTGAGGCGCTCGGGCAGCGCCTTACGCAGCTTTTCCTGCAATGCAAAAATCGAGACACCGCTGTCCTCACGCAGCTTGACGCGCATCTGTCCGTCGTCCGGCCCCCGCATGAACAGAATCATGTTGTTCATGGCGTAGTTGGGCGCTTGCTGTCCGGCGAAGCCCATCGAGATTTCGACGTTACCGGCGCCGGCTTCTTCCTGGATTGTCTCCAGGCAGTGAACCCATGCCTCGCGAGTTAGCTCGTAGTTGGTGCCCGGCGGCATGCGAAAGCGCAACACGAACTGGCCCATATCGGTCACAGGAAACAACTCGCGGCCAAGCTGCATACCCATAAATACAAGGACGAGTACACACACCGCCACGTACGCCGGGACGACCACCCACCGCCCGGCGATGCTGAGGCTAACGATGCGGATAAAGACGCGCTGGATCTTTCCGAAAAAGCCAGGATGTATCCACTCTTCATCGCCGTGTGCTGCTCCTTCCGCTGAGTGCGCTGCCGGCTGCTGAGGCTGCACAGGTTGCTCTGGGCGTCGGTGAATTTCGCCCCGCTTCTGTGTTGCGTCCTTCAATTCCTTGGGACCTTTGAGTAGCCAGACAGCGAGAACCGGCACAAGTGTGCTGGATAGCAAGTAGGACGTGATCATGGAGAAGCCGACCGCCAACGCCAGTGGCACAAACATTGAGTGGACCGGCTCGGGCATGATAAAGGCTGGAATGAAAACCGACAGGATACACATCATCGCCAGAAAACGGGGAACAGCCGTGATGGAGTTGCCGAGCCGGACAGCTCGCGGGATTGTGGCGACGTGTTCCATCTGGGCATGGACATTTTCCAGCTCGACCGTGGCCTCATCGACGAGAATGCCGATGGCCAGGGCCAGGCCGCCGAGCGTCATGATATTCGTCGAGTTGCCAGTACACCACAAGCCGAACATCGAGCCGAGCAGGGCCAGCGGGATATTAAACACGACAACGATCACGCTGCGCCAGTCGCGCAAGAAAATCAGTACCATCAGCCCGGTCAGCCCGGCGCCGATGGCTCCTTCTGTGGCCACGCTGCGGATCGCTTCCACGACCGTCGGGGTCTGATCGAACTCGTAGCGGATGGTCACGCCCTCTGGAAGCACGCTCTGGAAACGTGCCATCGCCTTGCGGACATCGTTAGCGACCGTCAGGGCCGAGGCGGTGTTTTTCTTGACGATGGGAATAAAGACCGAGCGCTTGCCGTCCACCATGGCGTAGCCGTAGTTGATGTCGGTAGCGTCGGCGACGGTGCCCACGTCTTGTATGTAGAGATTGCGATCCGTGCGAAGAGGGATCTGGCCGATTTTCTTGATGTCGTCCACCATCGCATTGATGGGAACGATGGGCATTTGCTCCTTGAGATACAGGTTGCCCGCAGGAACCACGACATTGCCTTGCATCAGCGCCTTGGCAACATCTTCCGGCGAGAGGTTGTACGAACGCAGGCGGTCGGGATCGACAGTGACGACAATTGAGCGGATGTTGGAGCCGAACGGCGCCGTACCGACGGTTCCCGGCACCTCCGACTGAATGAGTGGACGGATACGATACTGGGCAAAGTCGGCCAGCACACCCAGCGAGGTCGTCTGACTGGTCAGCACCAGGTAGCCAATGGGCACACTACCGGGATCCATGCGCATGATTTGCGGCGGCAAGACGCCCGCGGGCTGGAAAGCCTCCGCACGATTGACCTGGGCCACGACTGCCGCCATCGCCTGCGCCATGTCCGTGCCGGGGAAAAACGAGATCTTGATAAGAGCAATTTGCTGGATGCACCGCGATTCGACTTTCTGAATGCCATCGACGTACTGCAGGTTCGTCTCGATCTGGGTGACAAGCAAACCCTCGATCTGGTCGGGACTCATGCCGTTGTAATTCTGGATAATGTAGATCTCTGGATTGTTGAATTGTGGAAAAATGTCGATGTTCATCTTGTAGACGGCAAGTCCGCCCAGACCGAACAAGGCCACCACGATCATGGCCATGGTGATCGGGTGCTGCATGGCAAAGCGAATGGGATTCATCGCAAGCCCTTTCGAGGTGTTTTCCCAAACGATCCATCTTCGCGCTGCATCTATTTCGCCAGAAGTCCAGAGAAAGTCAAGGACTTTGCCCCATCTCCCGGTGAACGGCCGGCGTAAGTCGGCCGGTAAGGCTGACCGGCCGGCTTACGCCGCCGTTCGCCTGAATTGATGGTTGTCTGTGTCGATCTTTGCCGATGTAGTGGGAAGAGGGATTCTGCGAATCTTGCGGCGCATTCCGCGCCTTGGAGGAGGTAAACAGCCAGAAGGATTCCGCGAATGGCACGGGCAGGTGGGGGTGTGGAGACACTGGGCAAGTGGGCCGTTCTGGCCAGTATCCTTGCCCTGCTCTTCGCACTGACCGCCGACGGACAAGATCCGTACCCTACCAGGGGATCTCATAGCTGTCCATCGCCGGCACAATTCCTGAGCGGACCAGTCGTCACCGAAGGTGAGTCGCCGCCACGCCTCCAGCCTGGCCAGGCGGAGCCGGCAGACCCGGTCATGCCCATCAATCTTCCCACTGCCCTGCAACTGGCCGATGCGCGCCCCATCATCATTGCCGCGGCGCAGGCCAGCCTTCAGATTGCCGTTGCGCAACTGCGACGGACGCAGATGATGTGGCTACCGAATTTGACGTTCGGCGGGACGTGGTATCGCCACGATGGTGGCGGTGCGGGTAATAGCGGCATCCAATTCACCAATGGCCGAGATCAGTATTTCATCGGAGCCGGGCCTTTGCTCGCCCTGCCCTTCGCCGATGTCCTTTATTTTCCGCAGCAAGCCAGAGACACTGTGGCCGCGCGCCGATTCGATGTGCAGAGATCCAAAAACGACGCGCTGCGCAATGTTGCCGACGGCTACTTTAGCGTCCAGCAAGCACGCGGTCGCCTGGCCGGGGCGCAAGATGTCGTCGAGAGGTCCCGCAACCTTGTGCGGGTCATCGAGGCGTTGAGCAAGGCCCTGACCTCGCCGATCGAGATCGACCGGGCACGCACAGATCTGGCTGACTTCGAGCAGGAACTGCTTCGGCGTTATCAGGAGTGGCGCGAAGCCAGCGCCGAGCTAACGCGGGAGCTTCGGCTCAATCCGATCGCCGTTGTCGCCCCCCTGGAGCCGCCTCACTTGCAAGTGACCCTCATCTCGCCGAAGGAAGCCGTCGAGGATCTGGTTCCCGTCGCGCTGACCAGTCGGCCTGAGCTGGCTTCCCAGCAATCTCTGGTGAAGTACACCGTCGATCGTCTGCGGCAGGAGAAGATTCGGCCGTTTCTGCCGAGTCTCCTTTTTGCACCCAACGCCGTCCCTGCCGCTCCCTTTGGAACGCTGATGACCGGCGTATTCTCGTCGGATCTCAATGGCAAACCTCAACCATGGGTTGGTCGATTCGATTCCATGACCATGCTCGTGTGGGAGTTGCGGAACTTCGGTTTCGGTAATCGATCGCTGGTCCGACAACGTGCCGCCGAGAATCAATTGGAGTTGACGAGGTTGTTTCGTCTTCAAGATCGTGTGGCCGCCGAGGTCATGGAAGCCCACGCCCGTGTTCAGTCGTCGGTGCTTCGCATCAACAAGTCGGAATCGGAGGTCAAGGAAGCGCGAACGACCTATGAAGGCAACCTTAAAGCCATCAGCGAGACGACCCGTTTTGGCGATCGGCTGATCCTTGTCAATCGTCCGCTGGAAGTTGTGGTCGCCCTCCAGCAACTGGCGCGGGCTTATGACAATTACTACGTCAGTGTCAGCGATTATAACAAGGCCCAGTTTGAACTCTACTGGGCGCTCGGCTATCCCGCAAGCGTCCTGGCTTGCGAGCGCGGCGGCGACATCGTGCCCGTGGATCTGTCGCGGCCGCCGCAGATGGCTCCGGTGAACGCGCCGCCCTGTCAGGGCTGTCCCCGATGAACGGAGAATGTGGCATGGTCCGATCTTCATGCTCTTGGGTAGTGCTGGGTTTGCTGACCCTTGCTAGCGCTTTGATGTCTTCTTCTCTGGTTCGCGCCCGCGAATCACAAGAGCAAGTGGAGACCGCGCCGCCACCCCGCCGATTGCCTGCGGAAAAGCCAAGCGAAGCTGGGGCGTCTTTCGTGCCACCTGTGTCGCGCACCTGTCCAACAGCGGGACAGTTTCTGCAAGGACCGACTCTCTCCGAAGGAGAGCCGCCACAGCTCAAGCCAGGCCAGGTGCAGACCGGCGATCAGGTCATGCCCATCAATCTGCCCACCGCTTTGCAGTTGGCCGACGCGCGACCCATTATCATCGCGGCTGCGCAGGCCAGCCTTCAGATTGCCGTGGCAGAATGGAAACGCACTCAGGTTCTCTGGCTGCCCAATTTGACGATTGGCGGTACCTGGTATCGTCACGACGGTGGGGGAACGGGGAACAGTGGTATCGAGTACATTATTGGACGCGACCAATACATGATTGGCGCCGGTCCCTTGCTCAGCTGGCCTTTCGTGGATCTTCTGTTTCTGCCCCAAGAAGCCAAGGCGCGGATAACAGCTCGTCAGTTCGATGTTCAAACGTCGAAGAACGACTCCCTACGCGATATGGCCCTGGCATATTTCAATGTCCAGCAAGCGCGCGGACGCATGGCCGGGGCGCAAGATGCCGTCGAGAAAGCCAAGGAACTGACGCAGCAGATTCGTGCGTTGAGTAGGGATTTAACGTCGCCTATCGAGATCGACCGGGCCTTGACGACGCTGGCCGACATCGAGCGCGAGATGTTGTTGCGCTACCAGGAATGGCGCGAGGCCAGCGCCGATCTGACGCGGGATTTACGTCTCAATCCAACAACCGTGGTCGCGCCCCTGGAGCCGCCACATTTGCAAGTGACGCTCATCTCGCCTCAAGAGGCTGTCGATGAGCTGGTGCCGATCGGTTTGCTCAACCGCCCGGAGCTGGCATCGCAACAGGCATTGGTTCGCTGGGCGCTCCAGCGCATTCGACACGAGAAACTGCGGCCCTTGATGCCCAGCCTGCTCATCGCTCCCAATGCCGTGCCGGCCGCCCCCTTCGGCACTCTCATGTCCGGCGTTTTCGCTTCCGATCTGAATGGCAAGCCGGAATCGTGGACCGGCCGGTTCGATTCCTTGACGATGGGCACCTGGGAGTTAACGAATCTCGGCTTCGGCAACAAGGCTCTGGTTCAAGAACGGCAAGCTGAGAAGCAGCGCGAGCTGGTCGAGCTGTTTCGCATTCAGGATCGTGTCGCCGCCGACGTTGTCCAGGCCCATGCCCGCGTCCAGTCGGCGGCGCTGCGCATCGGCAAAGCGGAAACCGAAGTCAAGGAGGCGAGAATAACCTTCGAGGGTAATCTGAGGGCCATCAGCGAAACGACGCGCTTTGGCGATCGACTGACGCTAGTCAATCGACCACTCGAAGCCGTCGTCGCCCTTCAGCAATTAATCCGAGCCTACAACAACTACTACGTCAGTGTCGCCGACTACAATAAGTCTCAATTCCAACTGTACTGGGCGATGGGCTATCCGGCGAAAGCCCTGGCTTGTGAGCGGAACAACGGGGACATTCGTCCCGTCGATACATCGCGTCCGCCGCAGATGGCACCAGTTCACGCGCCGCCGCCTTGCCAACCCTGCGGACCTTGATACACATTGCCCATAAGCGCTCTACGCCGAACTCGACTCACTGCTTCGAGGATCAACAATGAAACGTTTGCGCTTCATCATGGTCGGTGGCTTCCTTGGCGCCGGCAAAACGACGACGCTGGCGCGACTGGCACGCTTCTATCTCAGTCGCGGACAGAAGATCGGTCTTGTCACCAACGATCAAGCCCAAGATCTTGTAGATACCACCAGCCTGCGCGCTCAGGGCTTCCCAGTCGAGGAAGTGCCCGGCGCCTGCTTTTGCTGCCGCTTCGACGATCTGGTGGGCAAAGTTGAACAGCTCGAAACCGATCAGCGGCCAGACGTGATCCTTGCCGAGCCGGTCGGCAGCTGCACCGACTTGGTCGCCACTGTCGTACAGCCGCTCAAGGATCTCTACGGTGAGCGATTCGAGGTTGCTCCTTATCCAGTGCTATTCAAGCCAGTCAATGGGTTGCGCATCCTTAAATCCGAGGAGAATGCCGGATTCTCGCCGAAAGCAGCGTACATCTTCCGCAAACAACTCGAAGAGGCCGACGCCATCATCCTCAATCGCATCGATGAGCTGGATACGACCGGGCAGGCGGAGCTGACCGATCTCGTTCACGCGGCATTTCCGGAAACGCCGCTCTTGCGTATGTCCGCCAAGACGGGGCACGGCTTCGAGATGCTGACGGAGCTGCTGGATCAGCGCGGCAACTTCGGACGCAAGATTCTCGATATCGATTACGATATCTATGCTGAAGGTGAAGCCGAACTCGGCTGGCTGAACAGCAGCATTCGCGTAGTGGCCGACAAGCCAATGTCAGTAGATCAGTTCTTGATGGACTTGATGAACCGCTTGCAGAAAGTCCTGAAAGGCCTTGGCGGCGAGGTGGCGCACCTGAAAGCTATCGCGCTATCGGACGTATCGTTCGGCGTGGCAAACCTGATAAGCAGCGCGAGCCAGACCGAGTTGTCCTTGCCGTCCCGATGCGAGGCCAAGGAGTTCGATTTAATCGTCAACGCGCGTGTCGCGCTTGATCCGGAACGGATTGCCGACCTCGTGCGCCAGACAGTATCAGCAGCGGGTTCCGCCATAGGAGCCACCCCTCAATTCCACACGATGCAGAGCTTTCGTCCGGGACGACCGCAGCCGACACACCGGTATGCCCAGGCGAAGTGAAGAGTGCAACAACGAGCTGGAAGCGTACGCGATAGCGAACATTCCGTCGCTTACGCTTCCGGTTCGTTGTGATTTAACTGGTCTGACGTTTGCGATGACGGCGGGCGGTCGGACGCTGCTCGACGAAAGGCGCCGGCTGTGGCGGCGTCTCGATGACGGTGCGGGCAGCGTTCTGGAGGGCCATTTCCAGGAAGCTCGACTGACTGCGAACACGCCGCTGCGAATCGATCGGCTGGAGACGTTCATAACGGCCATCCGGCAAGAGCAGCCGTGCCTTGGCATTATCCGCCAGCGAAGTGGCCAGGACTTCGCGGATCAGCCGCTGTTTCAGCTCGGGCGGCTCGATCGGGAAAACGACTTCGACGCGGCGGCTCAGATTGCGGTCCATCCAGTCGGCCGAACCGATGTAGACCTGTGGATCGCCGTCGTTGCCGAAGAAATAGATACGGCTATGTTCCAAAAAGCGATCCACAATGGAGGTTACTCGGATATTGTCGCTGATGCCGGGTACGTTGGGCCGTAGCGAGCAGATTCCGCGACAAATCAGATCGATGCGAACGCCCGCCTGACTGGCCTTGTACAGAGCTTGCACGATGGCCGGCTCCAAGATGCCGTTGATCTTGGCAATAATTCGGCCTTCCTTGCCGCTCTGTTGCAGTTCGGTCTCGCGGGCGATCTTTTCGAGCATGAACGCTTGCAAACGGCTTGGCGCCACTACTAGTTTGCGCCACTGCGGCAGTTCGCAATAGCCGGTGAGGTAGTTGAATAGGGCCGAAACGTCCTCGCAAAAGTCCGCATTGCACGTGAAGTAGCCGAGGTCGATGTAGATCTTGGCCGTCTGCGGATTGTAATTGCCGGTGGCCAAGTGAACGTAGCGGCGTATGCCGTCGTCCTCACGGCGCACCACCAGAGCAACCTTGCAATGGGTTTTCAGGTCGGTGAAGCCGTACACAACATGCACGCCCGCCTTTTCCAGTTCCCGCGCCCAAACGATGTTGCGTTCCTCATCAAGCCGAGCCTTCAGCTCGATGACAGCAGTCACTTGCTTGCCGTTGTCAGCAGCTCGGGCCAGCGCACGCACTACCGGCGAATCACTGCTTGTGCGGTACAGCGTCAGCTTGACGGCGAGTACGCGATCGTCGTTGGCGGCGGTTTCAATGAAATCGACGACGTGAGAAAAGGACTCATACGGATGGTGTAGAAGGATGTCGCGAGTGCGGATGGCCGACCAAAGGCTTGTGGACTGCACAAACTCCGGCACCAGCTGCGACACAAATTGCGGATCGCGCAGGTGAGGATAACCCGGTAGACTGTGAATCTGAAACAATCCGGTCAAATCGAGCAGACCCGGATGGCGATACACATCGGTTGGATCGAGATCGAGCGCTGTCATCAGAAACTGCTCGACCTCGGCCGGAGCATTGGACTCGATTTGCAACCGCACCGCCGCACCACGTCGCCGCCGCCGTACTTCTTCTTCGATGGTTTTCCGCAGATCCTCGACTTCGTCGTCGTCGATTTCGATATCGCTGTAGCGCGTCACACGGAACACCGTATCGTGCTCGATCTGCATGCCGGGGAATAACTCCGGCAGGTGCATGCGGATGATGTTTTCCAGCGGCGTAAAGATGTGTCGCGGCATGCCCCCCGGCTCGGTCGGCAACGGTACGAAGCGCGGCAGCACGCTCGGCACTTGCACAACGGCGAATAGCTTTTCCGCATTACCCGGCCTCAGGAGGATGACGGCGAGGTTGAGTGATTTGTTCAGCAAGTGCGGGAACGGATGTCCGGGATCGACGGCCAGCGGCGTCAGCACCGGAAAAATCTCACGGCGAAACAGCTCCGCCAGGTATTTGCAGTGAATCTCGGTCAAGTCTTTTGGCGCAAGCAGAACAATGCCTTCGCGCTCCAGGGCCGGCAAGACGTTTTCCATGAGGCAATGATACGTTTGGTCCGTCATCTCGCGGACGATCTGACCGATGCGTTCGAGCTGTTCCTTGACGGGCATCCGATCGGCGCCGGAGCCGAAGGCAATTCCCGAATGGACCTTCTGCTGAAGTCCGCCGACGCGCACCATGAAGAATTCGTCGAGGTTGGACTCAAAGATGGCCAGAAACTTCAGCCGTTCCAACAGCGGTACGCTCGCATCCTGTGCTTCCTCGAGGACTCGGCGATTGAACTCCAACCAACTCAATTCCCGGTTGAAATATAAGGAAGGGTCATCCAGGGCTGTCGTGGACAGCGCGGTCGGCATCAGCATACCCGTACCTCCTGATTGGGAAGGTTGTATTATATCAACTCGGAAGCGGTTTCCAAAGCAGCCCGGAGGGCCAGCTATGGGCGTTTCACCCCGTCGCCAACGCTCCGGGCTATTCGACTTGTGAACCTTTGAACAGGAATGATTGGGATGCGCGAGAGCATTTTGGCGGAACAGACTCACGCTTTTGTTCGAGAACAGCGCTGGCAGGTGGCCGTCCTACCCTTCGGAGCCACCGAGCCGCACAATTTACACATGCCCTATGGCACCGATACCCTTCAGGTGGAGGCGTTGGCCCAGCGAGCCTGCGAACGCGCGTACAAGGGCGGAGCCCGCGTCGCTCTGCTGCCAGCGATTCCATACGGGGTCAACACCAATCATCTCCGCATCCAAGGCGCTCTGGCGTGCAGTGTGACGCCGACGACATTGCTGCGCCTGCTGGCCGACCTCGTCGATTCGCTGGAGCGACAGGGCGTGCGCAAGCTCGTACTGCTAAACGGCCACGGCGGCAACGAGTTGAAACCGCTGACGCGCGAGTTGCACCATCGCACTGCGGTTTTTTTGTGTGTCTGCGATTGGTTCCGCATGGCGCGCGATATCTATCCAGACCTGTTCGAGGCGCCCGGCGAACATGCCGATGAAATCGAGACCAGTCTGGGATTGGCGTTCTTCCCGGAGCTGATGCATCCGGAGTTAGCCGACGACGGGGCGGCCAAGCCCTCGCGTTTCGATGCCATAAATCGCGGTTGGATCAGCATTACCCGGCCCTGGCACCTCGTCAGCGCCAACACCGGACTCGGCGATCCCAGGGCCGCCACGGCTGAAAAGGGCCGGCGTTTGATGGATGTGTTGGTCCAGCGGCTGGGGGATTTCCTCATCGAACTGGCCGCTTCGCCGATGGATGAGGAGTTCCCGTATTGACTGCTTCCTGGCCTCAAGCAGCGTCTGAGAACTTGGTTTTCGCCAACCGTGAGCTAGAGTTCTAGGAGAAAGCCCCTGGCTCCGGATTTCTGGACCTGTGATGTCGATTGACAGCGTCGATACCTTCCTCGCTATCCTGCAACGTGCGCAGGTGCTGACGCCGCAAGAGGTGAAGGACGTTGCCCGCGAATTGGGTCCGCATTTCACCGATCCACACGAACTCGCTCGCTATCTGGCCGAAATCGACTGGTTGACTGCATACCAGGTCCGTTTGCTGTTCAGCGATCGCTGGGAAGAATTGACGATCGGTCCCTATCTGATCCTCGATCGCCTTGGCGAAGGGGGCGTCAGCGAGGTCTTCAAGGCCTGGGACACCGTCAAGGGCAGACCTGTGGCCCTGAAGGTCTTGCATCAACACCTTACCAACTGCTCAGCTGCCGTGCGCGAATTGCAGCGTGAGCTGCAAGCCGTGACACGCCTGTCGCACCCCAACATAATCCGTACGTTCGACGCCCATCAGGTGGGGGAAGTATCTTACTTCGCCATGGAATTCGTTGAGGGACTGGATTTGGAGCGCTATGTCCGGCGCTGCGGGCAGCTGTCGATCGCGGACGCCTGCGAATACATCCGGCAAGCGGCCCAGGGGCTTCAACATGCCCATCAGCTGGGTCTGGCGCACCGCGACATTAAACCAGCTAATCTCTTTCTTTCCATTCCCAATAGAGCCTGGGTCGGAGAGACCATGTCTCTGTGCCGCGCAGGCGATCCCGTGATCAGAATCCTCGACTGGGGGTTGGCGCGCGTTCGCCCTGACGCGGGCGGAGCAGCTGATCCCGCCAGCCTGGATCTGGACGCGGAGAAAGGCGTGTTGATTGGCACTGCCGACTACATTGCTCCGGAGCAAGCACGCGATCCCTGCCTGGTGGACATTCGCGCCGACATCTACAGCCTCGGTTGTACGCTGTATTTTCTCCTGACCGGCCAGGCCCCGTTTCGCGGAGGATCGTTGATGCAGAAATTGTTGCAACATCAGGACGCGGAACGGCCAAACGTACGGGAAATCCGTGCGGACGTGCCGGAAGAACTGGCTGATATTGTGAAGCGCATGCTGGCTCGCCGACCGGAGGATCGCTACGCAATTCCGCTGCTGGCCGCAGCCGCACTCCGTCCTTTCGCCGCGACCACAGCGAAGCAACCCAGCTCCTCGACGAGAATCGTTCGGCCCAAGAAACCGTCTACCGCTCTCATCGATTTGTCGGCTCACGCCTCTTCGGAGCCTGAAGTGTAAGCGAAGGCCTCTTCGCTAACGCTTCAGGCTCGGATGGTGCGCTCACTTCCCTTCGAGGCCTTTCTTGCCGCCCGGTTTGCCTTCCAGTTCCTGGATTTCACGAATCCACATATTGCGGAAACGAACCGGATTGCCGTGGTACATCAGCACCAGCGGCTGCTTCTCGGGATGCCGGCTATACGAGGTCTCTTGATTGAAGAACGTGCTTCCCAGGATCTCGGTATGGTTTTGCACCACAACGCCGTTGTGCAGCACCGTGACGTAGCCTGGCTTTTGCACCTTGCCTTCGCTATCGAAACGAGGGACCGTGAAGACGATGTCGAAGCTTTGCCACTCGCCTGGCTTGCGGCAAGCATTAACCATCGGCGGCCGCTGGTTGTACACCGAGGCGCATTGCCCTTCGGGATACGTCTTGTTGTCGTAGGAGTCGAGAACCTGAATCTCGTAGCGGGCGCCCATCAAACCGATACCGTTGTTGCCGCGGCCCTGCCCCTTGCCCTTGACTTCCTTGGGCGTGGCGAACTCCAGGTGAAGCTGACAATCGCCGAAGCTCCGCTTGGTTCGGATCAGGCCCTTGACCGTGAAGCCGCCGTCCTCGTCCGCTTTCCAATTCTTCGCGCCTTCCCATTCATCGAAGTTCTTGCCGTCGAAGAGCACGATGGCGTCCGAAGGCGCCTTGCTGTCCTCGCCCGGCGTCACCACGGACGGCTCCGGCCAAATGATGCCGTGGAGAAACCTCTGCGCCCGTGAGCAGCTCCCGAACCACGCCGCTCCGATGAGGACCGCTATTGCCAAGTACCATTTTCGCATCGCCCATTACTCCCGTTGTCATCCCGTGTATGTGAACGAGGATCCTGGCTCCGGATGACCCTCCTCGACCCTCGCAGCAGCACAAGCCGCTCGTGTCGATAAACTAGTCAGACGCCACGCGCTCCGCAAGCGAATTTGCCGCCTTCCGCTTCTCTTGGATTTAATACAAAATGATAGCGTCGGTTTTCGCGGAGGAGACGACGGATGCAACCTCTCGTCGGCGTAATCATGGGTTCGCGTTCGGACTGGGAAACGCTGGTCCACGCGGCCAACACACTGGATGCCTTGCAGGTTCCGTATGAAGTGCGTGTGGTGTCGGCCCATCGCACGCCGGATTTGTTGTTCGAGTACGCCTCAACGGCCGAAGCGCGCGGCCTGGAAGTACTCATCGCGGGAGCAGGGGGTGCGGCGCATCTGCCTGGAATGACCGCTGCCAAGACGGCGCTGCCGGTCCTGGGCGTGCCTGTGGAATCCAAAGCGCTGCACGGTGTCGATTCGCTCTTGTCGATCGTGCAAATGCCGGCCGGCATCCCGGTGGCGACACTGGCGATCGGGCGGGCCGGGGCGATCAACGCCGCCTTGCTGGCGACGGCGATTCTCGGAATCAAGCATCCGCAATTCCGCGCCGCCCTGCATACCCACCGGGCGGAGCAAACGAAAAACGTCCTCGACAACCCGGACCCACGGGAGAACGCGGGATGATCGGCGTTTTGGGAGCGGGACAACTGGGACGCATGTTGGCCCTGGCGGGCTATCCTCTGGGCTTGCGTTTCCGCTTTTTCGATTCCGCTCATGAGGCGCCCGTCCGTGATCTCGCCGAGTTTATTCGCGCCGACTTCACCGATCTTGCCGCCCTTGATCGCTTTGCCGCCGGGTTGGACGTAGCCACGTACGAATTCGAGAATGTGCCGGTCGATGCGGTCGAGTATCTCGCTCGCCGTCTTGCCGTCTATCCCCCGCCCGCCGCCCTTCGCGCCAGTCAGGATCGGCTTGCAGAAAAAAACCTCTTTCGCAGTCTCGGGATTGCGACGGCCCCGTTCATCGCAGTAGCTGATCGGGTGGAACTCGATCGCGCACTTGGAGCAATCGGGTATCCCGCCATCCTCAAGACGCGGCAGATGGGCTATGACGGTAAGGGACAATACTTGATCCGCGAGCGCGCCATGACCGAGCAAGCCTGGCAGCAAACGATCGGATGGGCATCGCAAGTTCGGCCTGCCACGGAGCTAGTGTTGGAAGGATTCGTTCCCTTCGATCGAGAACTATCGCAACTATCTGTGCGCGGGCGCGATGGACGGATGGTATTTTATCCACTGGTAGAGAACCATCACGCCGACGGCATGCTGCGCCTCTCACTGGCCCCGGCGCCGAACATTACGCCGGCGCTGGAGCAGCTGGCGCGCGACTATGCCACGCGCACGCTGGAAGCATTGAACTACGTCGGCGTCCTGGCAATCGAGTTTTTCCAGTGCGGAGACCAACTCCTGGCCAACGAGATGGCCCCACGTGTTCACAACTCCGGACATTGGACCATCGAGGGAGCCCAAACGAGCCAGTTCGAGAATCATTTGCGTGCCATACTCGGCCTCCCCCTGGGAGAGGCCGGGGCACGCCAGCCGTGCGTCATGCTAAACCTCATCGGTGAACTGCCGGATACGCGAGCAATCCTGGCTCACGAAAACACACATTTGCATCTGTACGGCAAGAAGCCTCGACCCGGACGAAAAATTGGACATGTCACAGTGCGAGCGATTACAATCGAGGAGGCGCTGGCTTGCGTCGAGAGATTGCGGCCGTTGCCTCGCTAATGGGCCATTGCAACTCTTTACCAGCAGCGGGGTTTATCCCGGCGGGGATAAATCCCGCCGCTCGCCTCACGCGATAACTGGGCAAGGAGGGATCATGCCGGATTTCACACCTTATCAGCAGAAAGTCATTAAGCGCTATTACGACAACCAGGACATCCTCCAGCTTCAGCGTCTGGGAGAGATGGTTAGTGAGTTGTACCTGAGCACGGGAAAGAAACGGCAAAATGTGTGGACGCGCCTCGTTTCCGCCATGCAGAAACTCGGTGTTTCCTCCTCGCGCATCGATCACCTTCGTCAGCAAGACAAGGCAGAGCTGGTAGCACAGCTGGTCAAGGAGCTTGAGGGCGACCAGTAGGCCGCCTCCGAGCGCCAGCGGAAAGACGGGTGAGCCGATCTTGCACTACGACTACATCGCAATCCCCGACGCCGACGTGCCCCAGACCGTCGAGCCGATTTTTCAACACGTTGTCTGCACTTACGCCAGTGAAACGAACAAGACGGCGAGCATGTGGCGAGGGGTGCCAGAACATTTGATCGACTTTAAGCCGCATGCAAAAGTCAATTCGATCCGCATGATCCTCGTCCACCAGCTGCTGTCCGAGCGACGGTTTTTCGCTCAGTTTGTCGGTACGGACGAGCCACTCGTAGACGAGCTGATACCGCCCGGCGACAACCAGGTCGTGCAGGATTACATAGACAAGTACGTTTGGCTGGCAAAACGACGGTTGCCACAGCTCGCCAGAGCCAGCGTCGCCTGGTGGATGGAGTCGCGTCCTTTTTTCGGTGGCTTGCAACGACAGCGCATCTGGGTGTTCTGGCGACGAGTGCTCCATACTTGCCATCACCGCACGCAGATACAATCGTGGCTGCGCCTGGCCGGGCACGAGCCTGTGCCGGCAATCTATGGGCCGTCAGGCGACGTGAAGTGGGACGAAGCCGATCCGACGTATTCCCTTGATTCAGCTAAGCGGGGCGGGTGATTGCCTGCCTCGGTGTCACAGAATTGTCAAAGATTTCCCTTGACGGCTGCCGATCTATTGTATATACAATAAAATGTCGTTTTGGAGTCGGATTCTGATGGACAAACCGCAGTGTAGCAACGTCGATACTATTGCCAGGACGTGCATCGCCGTTCGGTTGCGTCTGTTGAACCGGGTAGTGACGAATTTCTACGACGAGGCGCTTCGTCCGCTTGGTTTGAAGGTCAGTCAGTTGAACATCTTGATTGTGACTTCCAGGCTCAGTCTGGCCAGACACGGTCAGGTCTGCGAGATTCTGCAACTGGATACGTCCACCCTCAGCCGCAATGTCGAACGGATGCGGGCGCAAGGCTGGCTGGAGGTGGTGCCGGAAGAAGACGGCCGCGCCCAACCCTTCCGTCTCACCGCCAAGGGCAAGCGCTTGATTGAGAAGGCGATACCCGCCTGGGAGGAAGCACAACGCCAGGCTATCGAACTGCTGGGGGACGAAGGAATTGCCCTGCTCGACAAAACGGCCAAAAAAGTAGGCTTGTCGCAGCCCAGCCGCTGAGAGTTCTGTGTTTTTTTCGGAAGATAGTTGCTTATACAACAAACTTGTCGTTGACGACAAGGGTTAATCCTGAAAGGGGTGAGACGATGTTGAACGATTCGATGGTCCGGGGCAGCCATTTCACATGTTTCCACGCCGGCCCGAAGGAGGAGTGGGCGCACTTCCACCTCGAACCGCCGGCTGTCCCGATGGCGGCCCGGGGGAAGCTATTTCTGCAGAGCTTGTTGGGATCATCAGGACTGGAAATGTCCCTCAATGTCATCCCTCCCGGAAAGGCCATTCCCTTCCTGCACCGGCACCGAGAGAATGATGAGATCTACATCGTCGTCGCAGGTCAGGGTCAGTTCCTGGTGGACGGCCAGTGTCTGGACGTGAAGGAAGGCTCGATACTACGCATCGATCCGCCCGCAGCACGAGCGTGGCGGAATAATTCGCATGCTCCGCTATACTTCCTGTGTATCCAGTATCGGGCGGACAGCGTGATCCGGGGCGGTACTGCTGACGGCCAAAAAGTCGAGGGCAAGCCCGACTGGCCGACGTGACAGTCCATCCTTCTGATGTGGAGCAAGCATGGCAACGATTCTCGACCTGGCCCAGAGGATGCAGCGTGGCGAAGCGCCTCCACCTCCGATAGGTCGGCTTCTCGGATTCGTCCTGAAACGCATCGAACCGGGACACGCCGTCTTCGAAATGGAGGCGGATGAGCGCCACCATAACCCGATGGGCACGCTGCACGGCGGCGTCTACTGCGACATTGCCGACGCTGCAATGGGGTACGCCTACGCCGCCACGCTCGGAGAAGGTGAGACATTCACGACCGTCGAGTTGAAGATCAATTTCCTCCGGGCGGTGCGCACAGGAACCTTGACTGCCGAGGCGCGGGTCGTCAAGGCAGGCAGCGCCCTGGGATTTGTCGAGTGCGATGTCACCGACCACACCGGCAAGCTGGTGGCGCGAGCCTCGAGCACTTGTATGAAGTTGCAGGAGGCGCGAAAGCCTTCGACTTAGAGCGCAAGTAGGCTGGTCGGGACGCGCTTCCGAGTTTGTGGCACGATCAGCAGCGGCCGGCGCGAAAGACTCGATGCAGACTGTATCCGAATACACCAAGTCCAAGCAGCGTAAGGACGACACCGAATGGCAACAGAACCCCGATGCCAAAGCGATTGCCCGGCGTGATGGCATCCGCGGATCGCAATTGATGAACCGCCGGCATAACGAAACCCATCCCGACAAACATACCGAGCACACCCACGATCCAGAGCCATCGCCACATGATGCTCCCCTTTCCACAAATGAGAAGGATCAGCCGCTCCACACTCGGCACGGCTGTCACAAGTTCGCCTCGTAATTCATCCGGCCGGCCAAAACGCTGCTTTGTCCGATCGAGCGCCGTCCGCTCGTCCTTGAACTGTTCGAGCTCCTCGTCATAAATGTCAAGCAAGTGGGCGAGGAGTTCTTCTTGCATCGTTTGCCTTCGAGCGGCTGAGGCCGGAAGCGAGCCGATGGCCTCGGCGAGATGGGCAGTTAGCTCGTTCAGGACGACATTGTTCATGCCGGTGCTCCCAGGATGCCGCCGAGGATCTTGACAAAGTGTTGCCACTCCTGCCGTCCCTTGGCCAGTGCCTTGGTCCCCTTGGCCGTCAGGTGATAAATGCGCCGTCGAGCGCCACGCCGACCTTTCGTCTCCTCTTCCCAGGCAGCCTCAACCAGCCCGGAGTTTTCGAGACGGTACAATGCAGGGTAGAGCGACCCTTCCTTTAGCCGTAAGGCTCCGCAGCCGGAATCGTGCAGACGCCGACTGATCTCCAACCCGTGGCCTGGCCCCTGATCCAATATGGACAGGATCAACGTCTCCAGGTGGCCGCGCAGATGATCGCCGCTAATCTCTTGCATGTCTTTATATTTAGTCTGTCTATTAATTTGAGTCAAGGGATCTTTTGCGATTTCCTTGGTCAAATCCTCATCCCTTGACAAACTTGTTCGGCGTGCCTTCGAGCGGGCCTCCGGCTTGTGGTCGCCAGAGGATGGTCTCCTCGATTTTCTTGGCCAGCGTGAAGTCCTTGTCCGTGATGCCGCCCGCCGAGTGCGTCTTCAGCTTGATCCACAGTTTGCCCCAGGTCACGGCCAGATCGGGATGATGGTAGGCGGCTTCGGCCAGATAGCCGATGGCGTTAACGAGCATCAAGGTCGTCGGCCAGCCATCCGTGTTGAACTTCCGCCGTATCCAACCGTCCTCGAGATACCAGGCACTCAAGCCATGCTCGGCGAGTTTTGCGGGAATCTCGGACTCGGCATAGACGCGTAAGTCAGACATGAGAACCTCCCGAAAACAGCTTTTCGCACCATTCTACTCGGCGGTCTCAGACACGAGCAATGGGCTGATGGCGCTTGCTTGCGTTTTTGCGGATCGACCGCTAAGTTAACCTGCGTAGTGTCCTCGCACTGGCCCGGATGATCCACCATGAAAAAACACCTGTGCGCTACGCTATTCGCATTCACTCTTCTGCCGTTTGCCGGTGCCGCGCCGCCTACCCTGAAAGAGGCGCGGCAGAGCTGGCTGAGCGGCAACTACGGCGAAGCCCGAGAGATGTTCGAGATGCTGGCCAAGGACGCCAAGCTGCGTCCCCCCGCCACAGTCGGACTTAGCCGAGCACTCGAAAGCGAGGGTGAATACGATAAGGCGCTTGAGGTCATTTCGGGGGCACTGAGCGATCATCCAAAGGATGCGGGTCTGCTCGCTCGCCAGGCGGAGCTGCTGTACCAGCGCGGCCGCTGGGATGAGGCGGAGAAAGCAGCCAATGCTGCCCTCGATGCCAGCAAGGACCAGTTCCTCGCACGCTGGATACGGGCGCAGATTTACCGCGATCGTGGCGACATGAAAAAGGCCGACGCCGAGTGCAAGTGGTTCGTCCGCACTTATGTGCAGCGCGATGAAAAAGACAATCCCATCAAAGATCCCGAAGAGTTGGCGCTGATCGGCCTCGCCGGTGCCGAGAACGCGCGCTGGAACAACCTGCCCGATCAGTTCGAATTTATCCTCAACGATGTCTACGCCGACGCCTTGAAGTCCGACAAGGTTTACTGGCCCGCCGAGCACCATGCCGGGATGCTCCTGCTGGAAAAATACAACAAACCCGAAGCGCTCAAAGCGTTCGATAACGCCTTGAAGATAAATCCCAGTGCCGCGGAAGCGATTACGGCCAAGGGCGTGCTTGCCCTGACAAGAATGGAAATCAAGGATGCCGAGCGCTTCGCAGAACAAGCGCTGAACATCAATCCGCGACTTCCCGAAGCGCTGCGTCTGCGTGCCGACGTTCACCTGGCTTCCGAAGACGCGGCGGCGGCGATGAAGGAACTGGAACAAGCGCGCAAGCTCAACCCACGAGACGAGCAGACTCTCGGACGCATCGCTGCTTGCCTGGTGCTGCAAAAGAAGAAGGACGAATTAGCTGCCCTGACAAAGGATGTCGAGGCTTTCGATCCCAGGCCTGCCGCCTATTACTCCGCAATGGGGGAACGGCTGGACGAACGCCGATACTACGATGACGCGGAGAAGTGCTTCAAGAAAGCAGCGGAACTGCGGCCTCACGTGCCGGATGCCCTCAACAGTCTCGGTCAGCTTTACATGCGTATGGGACTGGAATCGCAAGCGCGCGAGACTCTCGAAAAAGCATTCAAAGCCGATCCCTTCAATGTCCGCACCAAGAACCTCATCCGGGTGCTCGATCACCTGAAAAAGTATGAGACAATCAAGACCGAGCATTTCGAGCTGCGCTACGATCCCAAAAACGATGCCGCTCTCGCTCGATACATGGCCCCGTATCTGGAGACGATCTACGCCGACCTGGCCGAGAAATTCAACTATCGGCCCAAAGGCCCGATCCTTATCGAGATCTTCAACAGCCATCAAATGTTCAGCGGCCGTATCGTCGCTCTGCCCGACCTGCATACCATCGGCGCCTGCACAGGGAGAATGTTCGCCATGGCCTCGCCCAACTCCCGCGACCTGGGTAAGGCGTTCAATTGGGGACGCGTTCTCCGTCACGAGATGGTCCACATTTTCAATCTCGAACAGACGCATTATCTGGTGCCACACTGGCTGACGGAAGGGCTGGCTGTCAACAACGAGGGGTTTCCCCGGCCTTCGGCTTGGAACGAGTTGCTGCGCGAACGCGTGCCGACCGGCAAGCTGATGAACCTGGACAATATCGAGTTAGGTTTCATTCGACCGCGCGGACCGGATGAATGGAACCTGGCGTACTGCCAGAGTCAGCTGTACGTCGATTACCTCAAGGACAAGTACGGTGCGGAAGCGGTCGGCGGTATGTTGACTGCCTATGGCGACGGCCTGGGCACAGGCGCGGCAATTCAGCAAGTCTGCAAGGTGGACAAGAAGACGTTCGAGGAGGGCTATCGAGCCTATCTTGATGAGGCGATCAAGCCACTCAAGCGAGGCAAGCAAGCAGAGAAGAAACGTACGGAGAAAGAGCTGAGGACGGCCTATGAGAAAGAAAACGACCTGGATGCAGGTGCTGAGCTGGCCCTGTTGAGCCTGAGACGTGATCGCGTCCAGGCGCGGAAGATCGCCGAAGACATACTCGAACGCAAGAAGAATCAACCGAAAGCGCTCTATGTGATCGCGCGTCTGGAGCGTCTGGCTGGAAATGTAAAGCGCGAGCGTACTCTGCTTGAAGAAGCGTTGAACAAGGACGATCCGGACCCGTTGATTCTGCTGGCGCTGGGGAAGATCCATTATGATGCGAATGAGTTCGACAAGGCGGCGCAGCTGTTCGAGCAGGGCCGCACTATCGAACCATTCGAGCCGAATTGGTTGAAAGAGCTGGCGCGAGTCTATGCCCAGAAGGATGACAAGGCCAAGCTGATTAGTGTGCTCAAGGAGTTGGCGCCGGCAGATCCCGATGAGCTGGAGCTGCGTTTGCGTCTGGCTCGTCTGCTGCTGGAGAACAACGACGTCGCCGAGGCCGAGAAGTACGCCAGACAAGTAATGGAGATTAATGTCCGCGGGAAGGAAGGTCAGGAGTTGTTGCTCAAGACGCTCGAGGCACAGAAGAAGGATGCAGAAGCGGACAAATTGCGTAAGCTCTTCCAAGACAAGTGAATTCTCTTCTCGTTCCCAAGCTCGGCTTGGGAACGCCTTTGGGGAAGCCCTGCTTCGCGAACAGTCAGCGGCTTGCAGCAAAGCACAGCTTCGCAACCCCTCGTTCCCAAGCAGAGCTTGGGAATGAGTGAAGGAATGTTCGGAGACAAGTGAAACATGGCATTTTCCCTCGCACAATTGCAAGAGACCATCCGTAAAACTTATGACGTCAAGGATCGGCGGCGCGGTGTCGAAGGTACGTTCATGTGGTTCATGGAGGAAGTAGGCGAGTTGTCGGCGGCGCTGCGCAGTGGTAGTGATGCCGAGCGCGCGGCCGAGTTCGCGGACGTGCTGGCCTGGCTGGCGACGCTGGCCAACATCGCTGGAGTCGATCTGGAGGCAGCCGTACAAGCCAAGTATGGCGGCGGCTGTCCCGGCTGTCATCGGAGTCCCTGCGCGTGCGATCAGACGGAGAAACCGTGAAGCGGGTAAGCAGAGATCATGCCCAGCCCGAAGCGTCAGTGAGGGCGCATGTCCAGCCCTTGCTGACGCTTCGGGCTGGCATCTTGCTGGTGCTCACACTTGGACATGCGACGACCCTATGGGCTGCTACACCGCCGCATATTGACGAGAAAGGCATTCGTATCGGCCTTCGCGACGGACCCAGCATAGCGCGTTCGCGCAACGGTGCGTGGACCCCCGTAATGGTGCCGCTCCAGGCTGGGTCCGACGAAGTGCCGCGCAACAGTTATCGCCTCGTTGTCGAAACCACCGATGGCGAAGCCGTGCCTTATCGATACTCCGTTTCTGTGCCCGCCGTTCCCGCCAATAGCACGCAGGCTGTCTTCGCCTACGTTCGCCCCGGCAGCACTGGATCTACATGCACGATCACGTTGCAAACGGCAGACGGTTCCGAAGTGCAGACGGTCCCGGGACTGAGCCGTGATCCGAGCAAGATGGAAGTACTCGAACCGCACGAGGTATTGTACCTGACCCTCGGCTCGCCTTTGCGCGGCCTGAAGGTCGCGACGAAGCCCGGAGCTGCCCAACCAGTCCAGCAAGCTGAAGATCATGACGAAGATGCTCCCGTGCCCGGCTTCGCATCTATAGAGAACATCGCCGACTTGCCGGATCGCTGGTTCGGCTACGAATCCGTTGATGTCATCGTGATTACGACATCCAGCGATAAGTTCGTCGAGCAGCTTCTGGAGATGAACAAGGCGCGCCGCGACGCTCTGCTGGATTGGGTGAGACGGGGCGGCACGCTCGTGCTATCTGTCGGACGTAATCAACAGGGCGTGGCGAAATGGCTGGAGAAAGTGCCGCTTGTGGACGGCGTGCTGGAGAGCAAGATCGCGCGCCTCTCGCTGCCCAATCTCCAGATGTGGTGCGGCGCTGATTCGCGGCAGAAACAACCGCTGCGTAATCTCGAAATCGTCCGCGTTCGACCGGGGCCGAACATGCATGGTCTCGTTTACGAAGACCCGGCGGCCGGTGATCTGGAGATGAGGGCGATCCTGTGGCAGTCCAGTTGTGGGTTGGGACGAGTCATCCTCGTCGCCTTCGATCCCGACGCTCCGCCGTTTTCGACCTGGGATGGGCAGGGCGCCTTCTGGAAGAAACTGCAAGAGGAGCTTGCGCCGCGCGTGTCCGCCGCCGCCGCCAACCTGCCCGTCGGGCCTTTCGTCCAGGGTGGCGAGCTGGCCGTCGATCTCAAACGCGAACTTGAAACTTTTCAGGAAGTGCCGGTCATCCCGTTTGGATGGGTGGCCTTGTTCATCCTCATTTACATCATCCTTGTTGGCCCGCTTGATTACCTCCTTCTCAAGAGGGTGTTCAAGCGCTTGGAGTTCACCTGGATTACCTTCCCCATTCTTGTACTGATTGTCAGTGTGGCCGCTTATGCGACGGCTTACTACGTCAAGGGCGATGAATTGCGGATCAACAAGGTCGATCTGGTGGACATAGATCTGCACGGTTCCGGACAAGTCTACGGCCATAGCTGGTTCACGCTATTCAGTCCCCGTGTGCAAAATTTCACGATCGGCCTGGAGCCGGCCGCACCAGAGTGGGGAGGACGTTGGAGCGAGGACGACGCCGATGCCCCGTTGCCGCCGATGATGGTCGCTGTGATGGACGGGATGGAAACGGCGTTGGGCGGTAATTCGCAGAGCTTGTTCCGCCGTCCCTACGATTACGCGACCGATGCGAGCGGCCTGTTGCGCATCCCCGTTCCCGTATGGGCGACCCGCACATTTACGGCATCGTGGCGAGTGCCCTTGAAGGATCCTGAAAACAGAGACCGTCCACCGCCTCTCCAAGCGAATTTTCGCGTCAGCCGCGATGGCCGAGCGATCAGCGGCGGAATCACTAACAATCTTCCGGTCGAATTGTTGGGCACAGTTTTGTTCTTTCAGGGCCAGTGGTATGTCCTCGGCGATCTCGTTCCTGGCGAGACGCGCGAAGTTGCACCGCTGTTCGAGGCGGACGTCAAACCGCACAATCTGCAAGAATGGTTCATCGAGCCGAAGGTGCTATGGCCTCGGCGATCGACCTCGGCTCCTGGTTCGCACCGGATGCTGCAAGCGTTCCTATTCCACGGCGCACCGGGCGGCGGACAGCAGCCAAACAGTGGCTTACGCTCCTTCGATGAGGGATGGCGCATCTTGGCGCAGGGCGAGGGGCAACAGCGGCGCTATCGGGACGAGGCAATTTTGATGGCCCGCACGCCACCACGCCACGATCGCACCGAGGCCGTCATGAAAGAAGGCGTCTCACCGACGCGGCTATGGCTCGACGAGTTGCCGATGGCGAAGTCGCAACGGCCCGATTTGTCGGGGTATCTCCAGCAAGAAACTTATGTGCGTATCTATGTACCTTTAGTCCGTACTCAATAGCCCGTAGCCCGACGCATCTCATTGTGACTGTGCTTGCTACCGACTACGGACTACGGACTACGGACTACGGACTGCGGACTACGAAAATGATCGAAACGCGCGACCTGACCAAGATGTACGGCGAGTTATACGCCCTCAATCGGCTGACGCTCAAGCTCGAACGCGGCGACGTGTACGGCTTCATCGGTCCCAACGGCGCTGGCAAGACAACGACCATGCGCATACTTGCAACCCTCCTCAATCCCACCTGGGGCGAGGCGACCGTATGCGGCTACTCGATTTACAACAACGCCAAGGAGATACGCCGGCTTATGGGCTACATGCCGGACTTCTTCGGCGTGTATGACGACATGAAAGTCACGGAATATCTCGAATTCTTCGCCGCTGCTTACCGCATTCAGGGACAGGCCCGGCGTCGCAAGGTCGATCAGGTGTTGGAGCTGGTCGATCTCGGTTACAAGCGAGACGCCCTGGTGACGAGCCTGTCGCGCGGCATGACGCAGCGGCTGGGGCTGGCCCGTGTGCTGCTGCACGAACCGCAGGTGCTGCTACTCGACGAGCCGGCCAGCGGTCTGGACCCTCGCGCCCGCATAGAGATGCGCGGCTTGCTCAAGGAGCTGCGTAACATGGGCAAGACCATTCTTGTCTCAAGTCACATCCTTCCCGAACTGGCCGATATATGCAATAAAATCGGCATTATAGAACGCGGTGCTCTCTTGTTCGATGGTGATGTGCAGTCGGCCATCCGGCAGGTTCGCCAACACACGGTGTTCTTGGTGTCAGTCGGCGACGGCAAAATCTCTGCGGCCCGAGAGTTACTCGAAACGCATCTCGACGTTTTGAAAGTCGAGGCACGCGAGGACGGCGACAGTTTGCGAATCACACTGAACGATCCGGTGCACGATGGCAGCTTCATCCCGGAACTGCTTTTGCAAAATAGCCTACGCTTGAAAATGTTCAAGGAGGAAGAAATCGATCTGGAAGACGTGTTCATGGGCATCACCAAGGGCATAACAAATTAGTTAACCACGGTTCGGGGCGTAGCATGCGTATTCTTGTTACCGGAGGGGCGGGATACATTGGCAGCCACGCGGTTCGCTTGTTTCTCGAACGCGGACAAGACGTTTGGGTCTATGATAATCTGTCGATGGGCCATCGTGCTGCGGTTCCCGCCGAACGGTTAATTGTCGGCGATTTGGCCGAGTCGCAGCGACTGGATCAGGCGCTTGTCGAGCATCGCATCGAGGCCGTTGTCCATTTCGCCGCCTTCGCATTCGTAGGTGAGTCCGTCGGGCAACCGGCCAAGTATTACCAAAACAATCTCGTCAATACTCTGAACTTGCTCGACGCCATGCGTCGGCTGCGCATCGATCGCATCGTCTTTTCGAGCACGTGCGCCACATACGGCGTGCCGGAGAAGGTGCCGATCACCGAGGACGAGAAACAGAAGCCAATCAATCCCTACGGCAACACCAAGCTGGCGGTAGAGCGGGCCTTGGCGGACTACGCCTCTGCTTACAACTGGGGCTTCGCTGCTCTGCGTTACTTCAATGCCGCTGGAGCCAGCCCTACTGCCGCTATCGGCGAAGACCACGAGCCCGAGACGCACTTGATCCCACTCGTACTGCAGGCCGTCCTGGGGCAGCGCCCGGCTGTCACTGTCTTCGGTCGTGACTATCCAACGCCGGACGGTACCTGTATCCGCGATTACATCCACGTCGATGACCTGGCCGAAGCGCATCTTCTGGCCCTGGAAAACTTGTCGCCCGGCAAGTATCTGAACTACAATCTGGGCACCGGACGCGGTTACAGCGTGCGCGAAGTGATTCGTATGGCCGAAGACGTCACAGGCAAGCCGGTGCCGGTCCGAGAGGGACCGCGCCGTCCCGGCGACCCTGCGGCACTGGTAGCGTCGGCCGAAAAGATACAGCATGAGTTAGGTTGGAAGCCGCGTTACAAGGATTTAAGGGGAATTCTCGAGACCGCCTGGAACTGGCATCGACGTCATCCCACGGGATTCGATGATCGAGCTTACCGTCGATAATGCGGCCGAGTACCTGCACCAGCGCGGCTGGATTGCGGACGGACCGGCCTCGTTCGAGCTTCTGGGCGGGGGTGTTTCCAACGTGGTCCTGCGTGTTGAGACGGCGGATCTGCTCTGTGTGCTCAAGCAATCGCGTCCACAGCTCCGCACACGCGATGCCTGGTTCAGCGACCTGGAGCGAGTCTACCGCGAACAGGAAGTGATGCAGACGCTCGCCCCTCTCTTACCGCCGCACACTGTCCCCGAAGTGCGGTTTGTCGATCGCGCCAACTACGTCTTCGTCATGTCTCATGCGCCGCGCGGAGCGAAGGTGTGGAAACAGCAATTGCTGGCCGGCGACATCGATCTCGCACTCGGCGAGCACGCCGGCCGAATCCTGGGACGCATCCACGAATCGACGGCGCGGCATCTGCATCTTGTCGAAATGTTCGCGGATCGCACCGTTTTCGTGCAGTTGCGCGTCGATCCGTTCTACCGCCGCATTCAGGAGCGCCGCCCCGAGGTTGCCGACGCTGTGCAACCGCTGATCGATAGGATGATGACGGCGCGTGAAGCCCTTTGTCATGGCGATTACAGTCCGAAAAACATTCTCGCGCATGAGCACGGCTTCACGCTCGTCGATTACGAGACGGCGCACCTTGGCGATCCAACGATGGATCTGGGGTTTTGTCTCAGTCATCTACTGCTCAAAGCCGTGAAGCGTTCGCACGATCAAGAACGGCACTTTGAGCTGACGCGCCGGTTCTGGCAAGGATACCTAGCGGAGACGACGTTTTTACCACCTACCGAGTTGCAGCGGCGCGGCATCGAACATTGCGGCGTTTGTCTGCTGGCGCGTATCGACGGCACAAGCCCAGTGGAGTATCTACCGGAGGAGGACAAACGGACAGCGATTCGCCGACTCGGCTGCGTTCTGCTGTTTGAACGACCCAGTCGATGGAGTGACGTTCTGGACCTGTTTGAGGAATCCGACACGCGCAGCTGAGTTCCGCGATCGAGTTGGGCTTGACGACTAGGCGGTGTTTGGGATGGAATCCGGGTCTGATTTCCTTCGCCGGCGGGGCCGGTGGACCAACCTTTGTCCAGAGTTCTCTCTAGGAGGTGTAGGATGCGCTCTAAGAGATGTGTGTTTGTTTCACTCGGCGTGTTGCTTGCGGCTGCCACGGTCAGGGCGGACGACAGCGCGGCCGCGCGGGAGCTTATCGAGAAGGCGATTCGCGCCCACGGTGGAGAGGCCACTTTGGCGAAGTGTCCAGTAATGACGATGAAGTTCAAGGGCACAGTCCACGGTTCCGATAAAACGCCAACGATCCTGTTCAAGGCTCAGATGACGACCAACGGAGCAGAACGAGTGAAGCTCATCGTGGAATCGGACAACTTTGGCAAATTCATCCTGGTTTCGGTCCTTAACGGAGACCGAGGCTGGATCGGGTGCAATGGCGAGACGCAGGAGGTTAAGAAGGATAAATTGGCGACCATGCAAGAGGACGCCTACTCCGCCTGGGTCGCCAGTCTCCTTCCCCTCAAGGACAAGACGTTCAACCTGACAATGGAAGGCGAGGCGAACATCGACAATCGGACGGCATTGGGCGTCAAGGTTTCGCGCATGGGCCACCGCGACGTCAAGCTCTTCTTCGATAAGGAGACAGGATTGTTGGTCAAGACGGAGCGGCTTGCGAAAGACGAACAGGGCAAGGAAGTTAGCGAGGCGACGTTCCTGAGCGAGCACAAGGACGTTCAGGACACCAAACAGGCGATGAAGATCACAATCTTTCGCGGCGGTAGGCCGTATCAAACCTGGGAAGTAATGGATTACCTGCTGGCCGCGAATCCGAACGAGGGCACGTTCAACAAGCCGTGAGGGGCACGCAAATAACCCATCGCCCCAATTCCCAAACCCTGTTTGGGAGCACCAAGACGAATGGCTTCTTCTGATCCGACGATTTGTCGTGTTCATGCTCGTGAAGTTCTCGACAGCCGCGGCAACCCGACCGTAGAAGTCGAGGTCCACTGCTCCGACGGCGCTTGGGGGCGCGCCATCGTGCCGTCGGGCGCCAGCACTGGACGACACGAAGCGGTCGAGTTGCGCGATGGCGATGCGCTGCGCCACGGCGGCAGGGGAGTTGGCCGCGCCGTCGTCAATGTGCGCGACATCCTCGCACCGCGAATTCGCGGGATGAATGCGACGGATCAGACGCGCATCGATCGACTGTTATGTGAAATCGATGGTACAGCAAACAAGTCAGGGCTGGGAGCGAACGCCATTCTCGGCGTTTCGCTCGCCTGCGCTCATGCTGCCGCAGCAAGTCGCGGACAGTCGTTGTGGCGCTACCTCGATACCGATGGCGTCGCTCGCATGCCGCTGCCGATGGTAAACTTCATCAGTGGCGGTCTCCACGCCGGCGGCAATCTCGATTTGCAAGACTTTCTCTTCATGCCCATTGGCGCTCGCTCCTTCAGCGAAGCGTTGGAGATGACCGTCACCGTCTACCGGGCGCTGAGCACTGTTCTGATTCGCCACGGTTTCGAGGGAATACTGGTCGGCGATGAGGGTGGATATGGTCCACGGCTACAATCCAACGAGCAGGCCATTGAGATGGTCTTGAGAGCCATTGAAGACGCAGGACTGAAACCTGGTAATCAGGCGTCATTGGCATTAGACGCGGCTAGCACGCACTTTTATCGCGATGGTCGTTATCATCTGCGCATCGAGGGCGGCCACGTGCTCGATGCTGAGGGCATGATCGCTCTCCTGGAAGGATGGGTGAAACAGTATCCGATCATCAGCATTGAGGACGGCTTGGCCGAGGATGACTGGGATGGTTGGCGCAGCTTGACGGCAACTCTGGGCAAGCATGTGCAGTTGATCGGTGATGATCTTTTCGTGACGAACCCCCAACGACTGCGTCGCGGCATCGCCGAGAAGGTCGCCAATTGCGTGCTGGTGAAAGTCAATCAGATCGGCACGCTGACGGAAACATTCGAAGTTACAAGGCTGGCGCGCGAGGCGGGTTATCGTGCGGTTCTCTCGGCACGCAGTGGCGAGACCGAAGACAGCACACTCGCTGACCTGGCTGTCGCCAGCGGCGCTGGACAGATCAAGATCGGTTCGGTCGCGCGCAGTGAACGACTAGCCAAGTATAATCAATTACTGCGTATCGAGGAGGAAATGGGCAGCGCCGCGGTATTTGCGACGTGGCGCGGGTATGACTGATTGGTAGTTGGAACGAACCATGCTTCCGCGCGAAGTCATTCGCCAGATTCGCCGACTACAACTGACGGCACGCCGCGCCGTCGAAGATCTTCTCGGCGGCGAATATCACTCCGTCTTCAAAGGCGCCGGGCTCGCGTTCGAGGAAGTCCGCGCCTATCAGCCAGGTGACGATATTCGCACCATTGACTGGAACGTCACCGCCCGCATGGGGCATCCGTTCATCAAGCGCTTTATTGAGGAGCGCGAGTTGACGGTGTTCTTGGCCGTCGATTGCAGCGGCAGTCAACAATTCGGCACACGTGCTCAGCAAAAGCGCGAGATCGCCGCCGAACTGGCCGCTGTTCTTGCCTTCAGCGCCATCAGCAACAATGACCGTGTGGGACTCGTGCAATTCACCGACCACATCGAACGCTTCTTGCCGCCGCGCAAAGGCACTCGTCATGTCCTGCGACTCATCCGCGATGTTCTCTTTTACCAGCCGGAGCATCGCGGCACATCGCTGCGCGCAGGCCTCGATTTTCTCAACCGTGTGTTGCACCGACGCACCATCGTGTTCCTCCTGAGCGATTTTCTCGATCGCGGTTTCGAATCGGCGTTCAAGCGCACCGGTCGGCGACACGACTTGATTGCCATCCGCATCAGCGATCCACGCGAAGAAGAGGTGCCGTCCGTCGGGCTGCTGGAGCTGGAGGACGCCGAAACAGGCGAACGACTGCTGTTGGATACGAGTAGTGCCGCGGTGCGAGACGCCTTCCATGCTGCGGCCAAAGAGCGCCGCGCCTCCCTGGTGCAGCTGGCGCGGCAGGCTCACGTGGATGTCATCGAGGTTTCGACCAGCGGCGGGCATCTCGACGCCCTGATTCGCTTCTTTCGGCTGCGCGAACGCCGTCTGAGAAGGAGACATTGATGATGCTTCTCCGCGTGCTTGGCTTAGCATCTTTGCTCACTGGCTTCCTGCTTGTGGGGCTGCTGCCCGCGCAGTTTACGTTTCGAGCGCGGCAACACGGAGATATGGAGGCCCATTTGACTGTCGAGGCAGGCAAGCATACGGCGAAGCGTGGTCTGGGCGAATTAACTCTGACGCTAACGATCACGGGCCCGCCTACCCTGCAAGTCGAGGAGCCACGGCTGGGCGATGCCGCTGCGGCCTGGAAGGATGAACGGCTGACAAGCACTCTTGCCGTGCAGAACCAGCGCGCCGTCTGGAGCCAGGTCGTTCGCTTGAAACAGGTCAAGGGCGGCATGGAGCCGGTGCCAGACGTCACGGTGCGTTTTCGACGCCAGCCGGAGGACGAGTGGATCGAGGAAAAATGGATCGATATTCTCCGAAATATCCGCGATGGCAGCGAACCGCCGCAGCCTGAGAAGGAAGGAGCGTCCTGGCTGCGGCGCTGGGGATTCGTTATCATCCTGGCCGCGACTGGCTTGCTGGTGCTTGTAGCCTGGCTGAGTAAACGACGCCACATTCGCCGAGATGCACCGATTGCGCCCGATCTCTGGGCGCTCGGGGAAATCGAACGCATCGAAAAGACCTTGATGCCTCCGCAGGGCGAGGCGACGGCATTTCACACACAGATTTCGCTCGTGGTTCGCCGCTATCTGACTGAGCGCTTCGGCCTGCCCGCGCTTCAGCAAACAACGGCGGAATTTCTCGAGTCGGCCCGTCAAATTCCTCAGCTGCCGGAACAGGCACAAGCGCTTTTGACCGAGTTGTTCGAGCGCTGCGATTTGGCGAAGTTCGCACGAGCCGATACTTCGCCCGCAGAGTGTCAACGCACGGCGGAGTTGGCGCGGATTCTGGTTCAGCAGACTGTTTCATCCTCCCTTATCATCCCGAAGCGTTAGCGAGGGCGAGCCTCGCTTACGCTTCGGGCTGGTAAGAAAACGACTCGCTTCCGCACGAGGCTCTTCCGCAGTGTATACTTTTGTGCCGTTGGAGAGCATTGTAGCGAGGAGTGGTTCTGATCATGCGCTGGTCCATCGTCCGGCTGATTTGGTTGCGGGAGATGCGCGATCAGCTGCGCGATCGTCGCACGGTCTTCATGATCGCTGTGCTGCCGATCTTGCTCTACCCGGTCGGCGGCTTCGGCATCATACAGCTAACCCAGAGCCATCTTGACAAGCAAGCCATCGTCGGTGTTCAGGGCTGGCAGGATCTGCCGCCCTTGACGCCGCACTGCTCTGCGTTCAGTCCGGCTCCCGTTGTCGCGTGGCTCACCATGACGCCTGTCGCTCCGGGGGTGCCTCTTTCCGGTGTCGAGCGGGTCAGCGCGGCCGCTGCTCTGCACTTGTCGGGGCGAAACGATCCGCGCCAGGATTATCCTCCGCTCTTTCTTAGCGACGGAAACAATCTACTCTTACCCAGCCTGTATCTCGACAAACCAGAAGAAGCACGCACTCTCATCCTTCGTTCCCTGGACGCCCCCACTCTGCCCTGCGTCGCCGATGCTTGTCTGGATAATTCCCCGACAAATTTTGATCGCAGCGCTCTGGATAATCGCCAAGTCGATGTGCTGGTTGTTGTGCCGACGAATTTCCAGGAAAGGCTCCTTAACAATGGCCGTCCACTGATCTACGTCCTCAAGCGCGAGGACGATGACCATTCGCGCCTCGCCGACTTTCGGTTGACTCGCATCCTGAGGAAATGGATGCAGCTGATGAAAGAGGTGCGGCTGCTGCGACAGGGATTGCCGCCAGATTACGATGAGGTGATCGAGATCCGCGATGCAATAGGGGCCAGCAAACCGGTGAGTCAGCGCACCACCGATGATGTGCTGGATATGCTCGTGCGCATCTTTCCTTTCGTCCTGGTGATGTGGTCCCTGGCGGGAGCGCTGTATCCCGCGGTCGATCTGTGTGCCGGCGAGAAAGAGCGCGGCACCATGGAAACTCTGCTTATCAGTCCGGCCGGACGTGCGGAGATCGTTTGCGGCAAGTTCCTGACCATCTGGGTATTCAGTGCCGCTACCGCTCTTCTCAACCTGGCGAGCCTCACTCTGACCATCTGGCAGTTCGGCCGGGTGCTGGGTGCGGCTGCCTCGTTCCGCCCCGCCGCCCTTTTTTGGGCTGTGGCCCTGCTGCTGCCCTTGTCGGCTTTTTTCAGCGCAATCTGTCTGTCCATCGGCGCCTATGCCCGCAGCACCAAGGAAGGCCAATACTACCTCATGCCGCTGTTTCTGGTCACTCTGCCTCTTATCCTTCTGACGCTGGCACCGGGTGTGGAGCTGAACCATTTTTACAGCATGATTCCGGTGACCGGGGTGGCGTTGCTGTTGCAAAAGCTGATGGCTGTAAAACCGCCGGATAATGATTTATGGCGCTTTTTCCTGCCAGTGCTCGCGCCCATGCTCGTCTACAGTTGGCTGGCCCTGCGCTGGGCCATTGAGCAGTTTCAGCGCGAGGAAGTGCTATTCCGAGAAGCAGAACGGCTCGATGTCAGCCTGTGGCTGCGTCGGCTGTTCCGCGAGAAAGAGGCTTTGCCCAGTGCGGGTCAGGCGCTGTTCTGTTTCGCCTTGATCTTTGGCCTGCATTGGTTACTCCTGGGCAGCGGTCGTGGGCCGCTGGCTTCCTACACCGCTGTTCGCTATCTCGCCTTCGTGGCCGCGCCACCGCTATTCATGGTCCTGATGCTGACGACGCGACCGTTACAAGGCTTATCGCTGCGTTGGCCCCCCTGGTGGACCGGGCCGGCGGGCGCCACGCTAGCCGTGCTTCTGTTGCCACCGTTCGCCACTCTGACCCTGCTGCTACTCGATCAGTTTCCGCATATCAAACAAGCCGCCGCCAGTGGTTTCACGAATGCCATCGTCGAGCCGCAAACTGCGGTCTGGATTGCGTTCGTGTTCTTACCGGCTCTGTGTGAGGAGTTGGCGTTTCGCGGCTTCATTCTGAATGGGCTGCGAAGCCGATATAGGCCATGGACCGCGGTTTTCCTCAGCAGCTTTCTGTATGCGCTGTATCAGATGAACGTTTTGCAGGCATTGCCGCACTTCCTGCTTGGTGTGGTTCTCGCCCTGTTGGCGGTGCGCAGCGGCAGCCTCGGCGGCGCCATCGTTTTTCGATTGGTGTGGGAGATGTTGCTGTGGGGACCGGTGTTGCTGCGCGATCGCTTTCCGATTGTCGATTGGGTCAATGGCAGCGTCGTGGCGGCCTGTCTGATCCTGGCCGTTCCGCTGCTGTCTTTTCTGCGACCGCTGCCCGCTGTCCGCTCTCCGTCCAAGACCGGAACGGAAAGCGGATGGCGAGCAGTGGAGAGCTTTACCAGTCCGCAGGCAAAGTAAGGCCGTCGTTGGGGACCATAGCGATGTTGAAGGTGTACGGCGCATTGACGGAACTAATGCCCTGACTGATAGTGCGAACGCTGCCGTCGCCCAGAGCAACGATCAGGGCACCGGTGTGGCTGCTAGATGGCCAGATGAAGGCGCAGTTAAGAGGGTTCCCGATGTTGAACTGCGGCACGAGGTTGGGCGGAACGCTAAGGGGGGCATGACCCGTTGCCAAGCCGATTCGGGGCGACATTTGCTGCGTTCCATCAGCGGCCCAGTGCGTCCCGCCTGTCGTCGGGGGCGAGTAAAGAGTTGACGGTCCTGGCGGGGAAGGCTCGTTGCAAAAAGCCAGTTTCTCGACATAGAAAATGGTGTTGGATAGACCATCGGGGATGTCCCTTTGAATCTGGCTGCCTCCAGCTTCGGAGAAGCTGTGGATCTTAGGCGGTGTCCCGGGGGTGGTGGTTATTGTCCCGAAGACCATGCCATTAAGAGCGTACGAACATTGAGAGCCGACAGTACCAGAGCCTGACTTGATCGTGGCATCACTGGGGCACTGATAAATCTTGATGATTTCCTCGCTACTGCCATTCCAGTGGGCGGCGCCGCCACCTCCTGTATTCTGAATCAAGGTATACAGGTTTTGTTGCTCAACAAAAGGCAAAATCCACACAAAGCCGTTCACTTTCATGGTGGCGCCTTGGCTCGCATGCGGATAAAAGTCATAGCCCGGAGGCAACTCACCGTTATGCGTGTCGGCGCAGTTTAGGGTACCCAGACAGATCTGATGGAGGTTGTTCTGGCACTGACTGCGGGCGGCTGCCTCGCGCACTTTCTGAACAGCCGGTAGCAAAAGACCGACAAGTACGGCAATGATGGCGATCACCACTAACAACTCAACCAGCGTGAACGCTGTACGCATGCTCGGACGAAATCTCAGCTGCTGCATGTGGCACTCTCCTTTGATAGGAGCGGAACGAGACGAGATTGGTAAACATTAAGGTCATTCAGAGCGACTATTAGAAAAGGTTAACTCGTCCGTGTCCGTTCGTCTTGGCAAATCGGGAAATCGACTTGGCGCATCGGGCAACCTGACTGTGTTTCCCTCATTGAGGTTAAGTGTTTGCGCCCACAGAGCCAAGAATCCTAATGAATCCATCCGAGTTATCTCGGGACTCTATGCTTCTAGTGTTGCTCGGAGGCGGTCATCCCTCACTTACGCTCAAAACTCGGGCGAAAGTATGCGGATGGCGAATGGTCTGGATTGCGTTCGTGCACTTACCGGCTCTGTGTGAGGAGTTGGCGTTTCGCGGCTTCATTCTGAATGGGCTGCGAAGCCGCTATCGGCCGTGGACCGCGGTTTTCCTCAGCAGTTTTCTGTATGCGCTGTATCAGATGAATGTTTTGCAGGCATTGCCGCACTTCCTGCTTGGTGTGGTTCTCGCCCTGTTGGTGGTGCGCAGCGGCAGCCTTGGCGGCGCCATCGTTTTTCGATTGGTGTGGGAGATGTTGCTGTGGGGACCGGTGTTGCTGCGTGATCGCTTTCCGATTGTCGATTGGGTCAATGGCAGCGTTGTGGCGGCCTGTCTGATCCTGGCCGTTCCGCTGCCCGCTGTCCGCTCTCCGGCAAGACATGGACGGGGAGCGGATAACGAGCAGCAGACGGACTTACCAGTCCGGTCCCAGCGTAAGGGCGTCGTTGGGAACCATCGCGATGTTGAAAGTGGCCTGAGTGATGCCCTGGGTGGTATTGCGCACACTGCCGTCGCCCAGAGCAACGATCAGCGCGCCGGTGTGGCTGCTGGAAGGCCAATACCAGAAGCAGGACAGGGAGTTCATTTGGCTGAACTGAGGAACGACGTTGGGTGAGTAGCTGATCGTGGTGGACGTTTGGTAGCCGATGCGGGGTGCATACATTTGCGTACCGTCCGCTGCCCAGTGCGTACCGCATTTTGCAGTAGAACATGCCCCGCCGGTGTTGTTGTTGCAGTACGCCAGTTTCTCGACAAAGAAAATGGTGTTGGACATCCCATCCGGTATGTCGCGCGGGATGTGGGTTCCTCCATGCTCGGACATGCTCGTAACCTTCGGCGGCGAGTTGCCGGGTACGGTGACTATCGTACCGAAAACGTGGCCATTGACGCCGTACGAAGCGAAGGACCCAACGGTAGACAGAGAAGTGCCGGCCTTCATGGTGGCATCGCTGGGGCACTGATAGGACTTGATGGTTACCTGGCTCCCGCCATTCCAGTTGGCGCCGCTGCCCGCCGCCTGAACCTGCGTGAACAGGTTTTGCTGTTCGACGAAGGGCAGAATCCAGACAAAAGTGTTCACTTGCATCGTGGTCGTATTGGTGTGTGGATAATGGTCATAAGCCGGCGGGAGTCCCCCGCTGTACGTGTCCGCGCAGTGCAGGGCAGCGAGACAGATTTGTTTGAGATTGTTTTGACACTGGCTTCGAGCGGCCGACTCGCGCACTTTCTGTACGGCCGGCAACAACAGACCGACAAGCACGGCAATGATCGCGATCACCACCAATAATTCAACCAGCGTAAACGCAGTACGCTCACGAGGACGAAATCGTAGCTGCACCATGAAGCAATCTCCCTTGATTTAGTTGGAACGAGAAAAGATCGGTAGACCGCAAGGTCATTCAAAGCGCCAATGTGAAGATAATAGTCCTGCGGCGAATCTTCGTCTTGGCAATTCGGGCAATCGGTATTGGCATATCGGGCACCCGGATTCGATGTTCCACTTACCGACGTTAAGTGGTCGGACCTGGCGTGTCAAGAATGCTAATGAGTTTTTCTGCTCGCTGGAGGGGTCACGAGATGTGTATCTAGCCGTCACCAGGGCAGCGATGGGCGATGAGTTACCAGTCGCCTTTGCTACCCTGGTGCGGCTCGCGATGGTCCATTTGCCAGAAGACTTGAACTGCGGCGGGCGGACGCTCACCAGTCCGATCCCAGCGGCAAGCCGTCGTTAGGTACCAGGGCGAGGTTGAAGGTCGGGGCCGTGATTCCTTGAGTGATATTGCGCACGCTGGCATCTCCCAGGCCGACGATAATAACGCCGGTGTGGCTACTGGAAGGTTGAACGAAGCTGCAGTTGAGCGGGTTGTTGACGTTGATTTGCGGATAATAAGGCGGATTCGTGAGAGTGAATGACGCAGTCGCGTTTCCGAATAGTGGCAGCCATTGAGCCAGATTCGGATTATTGTCCGGCCACAGCGTCCCGCCTTGAGTGCCTCCTGCGGCACAAAAAGCCAACTTATCGCTCCAGAAAATCGTGTTGGTGGTGCCATCAGGGATATCGGTGGGCATGATGGTGCGTCCGGAGAGACTAAGGAACTGGACGGTGCCCGTTTGTTGGCTCGTGAGAGTCGTCCCCAGAACAAGGGCATTGGAGCCGTAAGAAGCAAACGAGCCGGGAGGGTACATGGAGGCACCGGTTTTGAGCGTGACATCGCTGGGACACTGATAGCTCTTGACAGTGGTAGGACTCTGAAAATTCGCAGTCTGAATGGCGGGGACGGCATTGTACAAGTTTTGCTGCTCGATGAAGGGCAGCAGCCATACTACTGTCGGTTGGACCGGACTGTTCTTGTTGCTATTGGGGTAAGGCCCGAGCGCCGGTGGTAGCTCATTGTTGTAAGTGCCGGCAGCATTCAGAGTGGCAATTCCGATCTGCTTGAGATTGTTTTGGCACTGAGCGCGGGCGGCCGCTTCGCGCACTTTTTGCACAGCCGGCAAGAGCAGGCCTACAAGCACGGCAATAATGGCGATCACTACCAACAACTCGACTAGAGTGAAGGCAGATCGCACACACGCACGGAAACGAAGGTGACTCATTATGCGACTCTCCTCGAACCGAAGGGATATGCGGCGAAAATGCGAACCAGAAGGGCTTCTTGTCTTCTATTAAAGTTAAAAGGCTCCGCCTTTTGCGTCAAGGCTTTTCATATGTTTTCTTATTTTTTCGACTCTCAAGCTCTGCTTTATACGGAGCCTTTGGTTCCCGATAATTCGTGGAAGTATCGCTAACCCAGAACCACACGCACCTCATGCGCTTGACCGTCATCCTGCAAGGCAACTTCCGTGCCCTCCTGGCGTTGCCCATCGACGTGCACTTCCGCCACGCCGCGCTCGACACCGTGCGGATTCTCGACGAGAATGTGATAAGTCGCCGAACGATGGCGATAGACGATCGTGAACGACGACCACGCCCTGGGAATGCACGGTTCGATGCGAAGGTGGTTGCCGCGCAGGTGGAAGCCGAGAATCGATTCGAGCATGACGCGGTAGAGCCAGCCGGCCGAGCCGGTGTACCACGTCCAGCCACCGCGGCCGGTATGCGGGGGATGACCATAAATATCGGCCACGACCACATACGGCTCGACCTTGTAACGCTCCACTTGCTGCGGAGTCAGCGTGTGCATTACTGGATTGAGTAGATCGAAATATCCCTTGGCGCGATCGCCCCAGCCGAGCTGGGCGGCCGCCTCGACTACCCAGGTGGAAGCGTGCGTGTATTGTCCGCCATTCTCGCGGATGCCCGGAACGTAGCCCTTGATGTAGCCGGGTTGTAGATGCCCCTTGTCGAATGGCGGCGTGAACAGCAAGATCATGCCGGGATCACGCCGTACCAATTTCTCTTCCACCGCTGCCATCGCTCGTCGCGCCCGTTCCGGATCGGCCGCGCCGCTGATGACGGCCCAGGATTGGGCAATGGAGTCGATCTGGCATTCATCATTTTGCGCCGAACCCAGCGGAGTGCCGTCATCGAAATAGGCCCGACGATACCAGCCGCCATCCCAGGCGTGTTCCTCGATGGCGGCGCGCAGCCGTTCCGCCTGTTCACGGCAGGTGTTCGCCAGGTTCGAATCGCCGCGCGTGTCGGCCAAGTCGGCGAAGCGACGCAGGCAGGTCAAGAAGAACCAGCCGTTCCATACACTCTCACCCTTGCCCTCGATACCGACCTTGTTCATACCGTCATTCCAGTCGCCGGCGCCCATCAACGGCAAACCGTGTGGGCCGAAGTGCAGGCCGTTTTTCAGTGCCCGAACACAATGTTCGTAAATCGTCGCGGACGAGCCGGCCGGAGGGCTGCCGTAGTCCTCCTCCTGATCGGGCCGCAGCGGCGGCGCGGAGAGGAAAGGAACCTCCTCCTCGAGGATCGTGGCATCGCCGGTGACAGCGACGTAATGGCAAACGACGAACGGCAGAAAGAGATAATCGTCGGTGATACGGGTGCGAACGCCCTTGCCGGAGGGAGGATGCCACCAGTGTTGCACATCTCCCTCCGTGAATTGTCGGCTCGCCGCCCGCAGGATGTGCGCACGCGTCTCTTCTGGAGCGCCGTAGACCACGACCATCACGTCCTGTAATTGATCGCGGAACCCGTACGCACCGCTGGACTGATACATCGCCGAGCGACCCCAGACGCGGCAACTCAGCACTTGATAAACCAGCCAGCGATTGAGAAGCACGTCCACGGACCTGTCCGGCGTCTGTACTTGCACCGCTGTCAACACTCTGTCCCAACGCTCGCGCACCTCTTCCCAGGCGGCGCGGACCCGGCCTGTTTCCTTGTAGCGATGCAGTAGTTCGCGCACGGCCCTGACATTCGGAGCAGAGCCGAGGAAGAAGACGACTTCGCGATCTTGACCGGGGGGCAGCTCGATCGCCACTTGCACAGCGACGCAAGGATCCAGCCCCGGACCGACGCGCCCCGACAGCCGTGCGTGTCCCAGCCCAGCCGGTGCCTCGACGGAGCCGTTGCGTCCCAGGAACTCTGTGCGATCACCGGTCAACGTGCGCGGCCGGATGTTCACATCGACGAACGCCACCTGCTCGGCGAAGTCGGAGGCGAACGGATTGCTTGCCAACAAGGCGCCGCTTTCCTCATCGATTTGAGTGCGCACATTCACGGGCGCCTGATCGCGAACGCTGCCGAGAACCCATTCAGCGTAATAGGTCGCCGTCAGACGCCGAGGGCGACGACCCGGATTCCACATGCGCACCACGATCATCTTGATGGGATCGTTCGCAGCCGCATAAACTCGCATCTCCTGACTCAGTCCGTGGCTGCGCTGCTCGAAGCGCGTGTAGCCCTGGCCGTGCCGTACGAGTGTCGCTGCATCGAGGCCGAGAGGCCGCGGTGTCGGCGTCCACACATCACCCGTTTCCTCATCGCGCAGGTACACCACCTCGGACGGCGGATCGCTTGTCGGATCGTTGTTCCAGGGCGTCAGGCGAAATTGCTGACTGTTGCACGCCCAGGTGCAACCGAGGCCGCTCTCGGAAACTAGGAAACCACAGTTCGGATTGGCGACGACGTTGATCCACGGTGCGGGTGGCAATCGCGGCGAACGGCCGGCGTCAGCTGGCTGGTGATCGCTTCCACCAGCCGGCTGACGCCGGCCGTTCGCCAATATGCAGTATTCGCGCCCGTCCGGCGTGAAACCACCGAATCCATTGGCGAACAGGAGATCGGGAGGCAGTTCCGCGCCCGGCTCGGAGGACCCTTTGCTCCTGCGCTGGCGCTGCTTTCGCGTGAACAACTCCGGCACCGGAACGGTTGGCGTCACACGATCGACCAGCTCGGCCAGCTGAACCGATAAGGAACCCTGCCGGCCATCAAGCACGACGCGCGCGGCGGCCTGCAGGAGTATGTGATCCTCCTGGGGCATCTGCGACGCCCTGCGCAGGAACACGCCGCCGGGTTTGTCTGCCAGGGCGCTGGAGTGACTGGAACGGACGGTCTCCTGGAGCTGCGTAAACAACTCCTCGGCGTAGCTGGTCGCCTCCTCGCACAGGATGACGAGATCGACGGAGAAATGTTTCAAGTGCCAGTAAGAATGAGCCAAGAGCAGATGGCGGACCAGTGGCAAATCCCCGGTGGAAACGACGCGAACGAGTAGAATCGGATTGTCGCCGGAAATACCGTATCGCCACAGCGCCGACTGGCCCTGACGATTGGCGGCCAGAACATCCGGCCTCGCTCGCAGCGTGGGCGCAGAGTAAATCAAGTGGGTTGCCAGACGCTGAAATAAGTGCGCCTCCGCAGTGGTGATTTGCAGGTGACGCAGCTCGATCTGACTATGTGCCCAGGCGAGATCGTAGACGCGGGACACTGCATGGCCGTCCCGGTAGTGATCGGCTAGCGCCACCGCCTCCTCCCGGCTTTTGGCGACGCCGGTACAGATCAAAAGCGACAGGACGCCTCCCGCCTCCAACCGGAAACGGTGGCGGATGCTGAAAACGGGATCAAGGACCGGCCCAGTCGTTCCCGTCAGGCGTGCGCCCGGCTCCAGCGCCGCCGGCGCTGCTGGTGTTCGCCCGCGGCCCAGAAAACGGGCGCGATCGGTCTCATACTCGGTCTCGGACGATGTCTCCCCTTCGACAGCAACCACATGGACGGCCCAGATAGGCTCTTGGCCCGCCGCGCGCGGACGGCGGCGGCATAGCAGCGCGCCGTGCGCCGGAAGCCACTCCGTTTCCAAAAACAGCTTGCCGAATGCCGGATGGCTCAGGTCGGCTACGTGAGGAGCCAGCACGATCTCAGCGTAGCTGGTTACTTCCAAATCGTGCGGTCGGCGATCGTGATTGGTTAACGTGAGGCGCCGCACTTCGGCACTGTGTTCGGTGGATACCGTGATCTCCAGGTGCGTGGCAATAGCACCGTCGGTGCGGCGGAAGTCGGCCTTGTCGGCCGAATAAACGACCTCATACTGCTTGGCCGGCCGGCACACTGGATGATGAGCGGCCGACCACAGTATGCCACTCGTAAGGTCGCGGATATAGCAAAATTGGCCATGATCGTCGCGCGTGTAATCCTCGCGCCAGCGCGTGACATCCAGGTCGCCGCAGCGGGAGAAGCCGGAACCGGCGTTTGTCACCATGACGAGATACTGGCCGCCCGACAGCAGATGCGTGCGCGGGCCGGGTGTGTTGGGCGTGGTCAGTTGGCGGCACAGCAAATCCAGCCCCCCTGGACCGGCCGGTCGCGGCACTGCCTCCTCGTCAGGCGTGTCCACAGGAACCGGAACGCTGGGCATACGCTCTTGCAACAACAGCTCGGTGGCGCGAACCATCGGCTCTGCATGGAAGCGCCGCACCATCACGTCGCCGAGTAAACAATTCGCCATCGCCACCAGGCTCATCCCTTGGTGATGGGCCATGAAGCAGCGTACCACCATCGAACGATGATGTTCCGGCAGCCGGCTGCGCGTGTAATCGACAGATTCGTAAAAGCCATATTTGCCCAGCGCTCCCTCCGCAGCCAGATAGCGGAAATTGCGCAGCGCGTCGTGCGGTCGGACAATCGTGGCCAGGGCGGTCGCGTATGGAGCGATGACGAGATCCTCCGCCAGACCACGCTTAAGCCCGAGCGCCGGCACGCCGAACGCCTGATACTGATAGTCCGAACTGGCGGTATGGCTGCTGAACGCCGACTCGGAGATGCCCCAGGGTACACGGCGCCTACGTCCGTAAGCCATTTGCTCTTCTACTGCTGCCTCGCAACTGGCGTTCAACAGAGTGCCGGCGTAGCTGCGCAGGAACAATTGCGGCATGAGATACTCAAACATGGTGCCGGCCCACGAGACCAGGCACGATTGCCGGGCCGCGCGGACGACGGCCCGCCGCAGATAGAACCAGTGACGGGTCGGCGCTTCGCCGCGCGCGATGGCCAAGAAGCTCGCCAGGCGCGCCTCGGAAGCCATCAGGTCGTAACATGCCGCATCGAGTTTTTCTTGCGCGACGTTGTAGCCGATCGAAAACAAATGGCGATCCGTTTTGTACAGAAAACGGAAATCCATGGCCGCGCCCATCTTCTCGGCCCGCTCCGCCAGATCGCGGCAGCGCTGTAACATTCGGTCCGCCGACGAGCGCTCCACTGCCTCGCGCACCTCGCGCAGCCAATTCCCCGATTGTTTTGCGCTCTCCGCAGCTTCGGCCAGAGAATTCAAGTCGTCCAGGAGAGTCTTTCGCCTGGCCTCGAACTCCGCCAGATTGAAAACTTGAGTGAGCGTCGCTCGCACCTTGTTCCAGCGCTGTCCGTCGCTGGCGCTTCGGGATAGTATGCGTTCGACTCGCTCGGCACCCGGATCGGCCAATAGCTCCACCCAGGGAGCCAACTGCCGCAATTCAGTCTCACGTTTATCAAAGCGGTTAGCCAGGCGGCGCGCCCACAACTCCAACTCACCGGCTCGTGGGCAACCTGACGCGACATATTCCTGCATTCCGGTCGCCAGTGTTCTCGCACGCGCCTTGCAGGTAGACATCCACTCAAACCAGGCCAGGATATTGTCGGGCTTCTCCCCTGCCGCCGTCTCCAGCTCTTTCAGGACCGACTCCAACTCCGCGCGCCGCCGCACGGCTTCCGCATCCTTCAAAGCGGTGAGCATGTGCCACGATTCGCGCATCACCCGGAGAGTGTCAGACAGGCCGCGCATTACCGCCGCGTTCAAGAGCGGTTCGGTTGTCTTTTCCAGCAAACCCTGCTTGAGCGTGACCAAACACCCCAGCAGGTTGCCGCTATCGACCGTGGAAACGTAGGTCGGTTTCAGAGGTTCCAGAGTACGCGTGTTGTACCAGTTATAGAAATGACCGCGATGGCGCTCGAGTTTCTCCAGCGCCTCGAACGACTTCTCCAGGCGTTCGAGTAACGAACCGAGATTGAGATAGCCCAGATCGTGAGCGGCCAGCGTCGAAACCAGTAGCAAGCCCTGGTTAGTGGGCGACGTGCGATGGGCCACTTGATGGCGTGGCTCTTCCTGGAAATTGTCCGGCGGCAACCAGTGGTCCTCCGCGCCGACAAACGACTCGAAGAAACCCCAGGTCTTGCGAGCAATGACGCCCAGATCGCGCCGCTCTTCCCCGCTGAGCGGGACCTGGCGCACACGACGGTCCTGGCTGATCCACCAGGCGACGACGGGAGACACGAACCAGGCAACGAGGAATCCACTTGCCGCGGTCAAGGCATCGGGTTGGGCGAACAACACTAATCCGGCAAAGACTACAGCCGCGGCCATGGCCGGCCACATGGTTTCGACAAAACAATGCAAGCCCGCACCGAGCCGCTGATGAGCGGAGGCGTGAGTCTCCCATTCGAGCAGGTGCCGCCGCGTCACGGTCAAGCGCACAAGTGTGCGAACGATGGCAGCGACGCTCAGATACGCCTCGTATAGGAGAAAGATGCCGTTAAGCACAACCTGGACAGCGGTCGTCCAGCCATTGCGAACCAGGTCGTACACAGAGCTCAATGAGCGGTCTTTAATGGTATGAAAGACCGCGCAGGCGACTTGCAGCAACAACGGCAGAGCCAGCACCAGCAGCACCAGGGTCGAGGATACGCCCAGGGACAGCGGCAGAACCGTCCAGCTCAGAAGCAGCCACAGCACCATGCCCGGAGGCACGAGGCTGCGCCGCAAGTTGTCGAAGATTTTCCAGCGTTCCAACAGAGGCAGCTGATGCCGTCGGTGAGTGCTCTCCCGACCCCCACTCTCCCCCACAAGGGGGGAGGGAGTAAGTTGTTCTCCCTCTCCCCTTGTGGGGGAGGGTCGGGGTGGGGGGGATGCCGGTGCCGGCACTGTTCGACCAAGCCACGGCAGCAGCTGCCAGTCGCCGCGAATCCAGCGATGTTGTCGGCGTGCATAGACGTGGTAACGCACCGGATAATCGTCGTACAACTCGATGTCTGTCACTAGGCCGCAGCGCGCGTAATTGCCCTCGATGAGATCGTGGCTGAGGATGTGATTGTCCGGAAACGTATCACCGGTGGCCGACTCGAATGCGTCCACTTCGTAGATGCCTTTGCCGGTGAAGGAGCCGGTCCCAAACATATCTTGATAGATGTCGGAGACAGCCGCCGAGTAGGGATCTATTCCAGCCGAGCCCACGTAGATGCGTGTGAATCGCGAGCGCATCGACGCCGGCAGATGGAAGCTTATGCGCGGCTGTAACACGCCGTAGCCATCAACGACACGTCCTTGACGTGCATCGAAGCGCGGCTGATTGAGGGGATGGGCCAGGGTGCCGATCAGACGCCGAGCGGATTCGTGCGGCATTTCCGTGTCGGCGTCCAGCGTGATGACATAGCGAATCCGGGGCAAGTCCTCCACATCGCCGCTGCATACAGCGTAACTGTTTTTGCGATCGCCCAGCAGCAGGCGATTGAATTCGCCGAGCTTGCCGCGCTTGCGTTCCCATCCCATCCAGCAGCCTTCCGATTCATTCCATACCCGCTTGCGGTGAAACAGGAAGAAGCGCGGAGGGCCTTCCGGGGCGTAGCGGCGGTTGAGTTCGGCGATGCGCTCAAGGGCGTCGCGGATACGAGCGTCGTCATCCGGAAGATGTTCCACCGGCGCATCGGCGAAGTCGGTCAGTAGAGCGAAGCGCAATTGTGGATCGGGGTCGGACAGATAATGAATCTCCAGTTTCGCAGCTAACGCCGCCGCGCTATCGGGGCGAACGAGCATGCTGGGCACAACGACAAATGAGGCGCATTCCTCCGGGATGCCATCTTTGAATTCCAGGCGCGGTAACGTCCGCGGTGGCAACACCAGCGTGAGCAGATAATTCGTCAGACTCACCGCCAGTTCGCTCACAGGTAGCAGCGCCGTCAGGCCGGTCAGAAACAATAATGCCAGGCGACCTGAGACATTCATGCCTTCGGTAGCCGTCCACCCTACGAAGAGAAGAACTGCCAGAAACAGGATCATCAGCCCGACGATCGTTCCAAAGTAGACACCGTGTGGGTGGCTGAGAATGGCGTCGAGCAGACGTTCGCCGATTCTCGGTCGGTAGCCGACCTCGTCCTGGAACGCACGACGGCCCGGACCAATCAGGTAATAGCCGACATGATTGCGCGGCGAATCATGGCCGCGCGCTCGATGCACCACGCGCCGCGCGATCTCGACTTCCTCGATGCCCGTTCCGCGCGCCAGCTTCTCGATGACCTGTCGATAGCGGTCGCGCGTGGCGAAGTCTTGTTTGGCATAAGCGCCGGCTGGATCCTGACGCAACATCGGCTCAACGAGATTGGTGCGCTCGAAAAAGACGTTCCAGTCCAGGGCCGACAGCAAACGCAGGCTAGTCATGCAGTTGGCGACCGAGACCTGATTGATCGCTTGCTTCTGATTCTCACGTCGGACGATGCCGGGGATATTCAGGCCGCGCTCTTTGAAATGTTCCTCGACCTGTGCGAGCGCGGCGGGCCGGCCATGCTGTCGCAGCATCTCCAGGGCGCGGACGACGAAAGCATCGCCTTCTGAGTACAGAGCGCTGTTTTCGCGCAGTGCTCGCATCTCCGAACCCAGGAGCGTGAGTACCCAATCCTCCGCGCGGCGTCGCTCGTCCCAAACGCGCAACATGTGTTCGGACAATCGGCCCAGGTTCTCCAACAGCCCCAGGCGCAACATCGTCGGCACCGCCCACAGTTCGCCGATCGTCAGCGGCGCGACAGTTTGGAAAGCCTGGACAAAACGGGTAACATGGGCCTCATCGAGATTGCTATCGGTGTGGGCAATGACGGCCAGGGCCAGCGCATAGACGCGCGGATAGCCCGCCAGCGACGACGTGGCCAGTTTGGGTAGTTTCTTGTAGTAGCCGTGCGGCAAATCGCGGCGCGTTTCGCGCAGCACGTCCTCGACTATGTAGAAGTTATCGAGCAACCATTCGGCGTCCGGCGTCAGATAAAAACTCACACCCACGCTCTGCGCCGAAACGCTGGCTGAGGCAGCCGCAGCGGCAGCGATGCGACGATAGGCTTGAACAAGCAACTTGCCATTGCGTGCCAGCTGTTGCAACAACGGCCCTTCGCTGGTCGTGCGCTGGGCGGTTCGGCATGCCTCGGCCAGGAGCCGAGCTTGCATGTCGAGCGCGTCGTAGCCGCACGAGTCTCCGCGAATGAATTCACGGCTGTCCGCGTGCCAGGACGCAGGGATTGGATGAGAAGAAGAACCAGTGGGCCGTGCCTGTTCCATCGCACTTGTGCTCATTGCGGATCGCTCTCTCAGCGCTCTGATTATCGTCCCTGCGCGGTGGGATTGTCTAATTCACCGCCGAATTATCAGCAAATGAGATGCCGAAACCCAGCCGTTTGGCCGACCCCCTTCTGGGCCGAACCTGGAATCGAGTTCTCGGCGAAGCTCAGCGTTGAGCTTTGCTTAGGGGGACGCGAGGTATGGCCTCGCAAGTAGTGCGCTCCCAGGCAGAGCCTGGGAACGGGGAAGTCGATTATCGCCGCCGCGCGCGGAAAATGCTTCCGCTGGATTTATGTTCCCAGACCACCTTGCCGGTGCGATCAACTTCGAAGGCCCGGCGGTGTCCGCTGCTGGCGACGAGAAAATGTCCGTTGGGAAGTCCAGTCGCTGTCGTGGCCATCGGTGCATTCACTTCGACAATCAGCTTTCCGTTACGGTCGTATTCCGCCACCTTGTTGCGATTGGGCTGCGTAATGAGAATATGGCCATTGGCCAACAAATCAATGCCGCTGGTCCAAGATCCGTCGCGGTTGGAGGGAAAACCGCCCAGACGCTTGCCTTCGGTGTCCATTATGATGCACTGACTGCCGCTCTGGGCCAGGCAAACGATACGGCCATCCCGAGCCCGGTAGGCGGCGGTGATGCCACCGCCAACGTTCCTGATGGTATATACTTCCTTGCCCCCCCGGTCCACTTCCAGAAGTTGATTGACGGTGGCGATGAATGTATGTCCGTTGGGCAGCCGTTGAACGTTGACGGGCTGGGCGGATACACCCTTGGTCCAGAGGATATTGCCGCGGAAGTCGCGTTCGCTGATCTTGCGTCCCATCCACTCCGCGACGAGAACGCGATTGCCGCCGACGACCCAGGCATCGACAGGGAACGGAACATTATCAATTGCCCAACGTTCCTTGCCCTGGCGATCGATTTCGAAGACGCGGTTTCGGCTGCTGTCGCATAAGAGCGTGTAACCGTACCATGGCCGAACGACCAACCGTGTTAGGTCGATGCGCTCGCCGTTGAGTTTCCACCACGTTGCCCAGGCGTCGCGGCATTTTTGCTTGTCGGACTCTGCCGTACTCCAGGGCGTCTCGGGCGCCGAATCACCAGCCAGTTGGGTCAAAACGTCCTCGATCTGTCCGATCTGGTCGTCCGATGCCACGGTCAAAAGGTCGATCAACGCGGGAACAGCCTCGCGCTCGCCGGACATGGCCAGTGCAAGGGAAACGCGCAAGCGTACTGCCGTAGACTTGTCCTGGAGCAAGGGACGAACGGCGACGCGTCCCTCTTTGCCGCCGCCCTGAACTAGCGACTCGGCCGCGACGGCGCGAAGGAGCGGCATATCGTCTGTAAGAGCGCGTGTCAGGGCGGGCTCAAGTTTTCCATTGTCCAGTGCCAAGAGTGCGAGCGATTTTTTCACTTCGGTCGTGAGATTCTCTTCCTCGGCGAGCGGTAAATAGGACAACAGTGCCTCGGCAGCGCCGGGCGGCTTCCGCAGTGCCAAAAGATGCACCGCGACCCCCGGTAAGTTGCGCGACGGTTCCTGTTCGATGTGGTCGATCACGAAATGAGCACGTCGCGCTCTCTCGGGATCGTGGTCCTTAACTGCTTCTCGCAGCTGCGGCAGGGCGACTCGACCCAGAGCGAGCAATTCCTTCTCGGCCGCTTCACGGGTCGCATAATCCTGATCGCCGAGCTTGCCGATGCGTTCCTTAATGGTCTGGCGAAGTTGCGCAGTCAACGTGTGCTCGCCGACGAGAGCTAGCAAGGCCGGCCCATCGGTATTGCGCCACCACGCAATCCAGGCATCGCGGTGGATCTTACGCGCAATCTTGTCCTCACTCTCCAGCTGCGTCACTGGCGCCCACTCGCCTGCCAGCTTGGTCAGAAACTCCTCTACCGGGCGACGCTCCTCGGCGGGCAACTCCGCGAGCAGATCGATCAGGACGGGGATCGCGTCGGCATCGTTCGCTTCCGCCAGCGTAAGGGCCGCCTGTTTACGCACGATGGGCGAGGAATCCTTGAGCCGTTTACGTAAGTCCGACGATTGCTCAGCCGGCGTGAGAGATACCGCTGAAAACGTGACGAGCAAGACGAAGCATCGTGACAAGGTTGGCCGATTCATGTGCTGCTCCGCAATGACCTCAGCGACGCCGTGCTCGAATGACGGGGCCGGATGCATTTACTTCCCAAACCACCTTGCCGCTGCGATCCACCTCGAAAACTCGCTGATTTTGCTGGCTGGTGACCAGAATGTGTCCGTTGGGCAATCCGGTCGCTGTTCGCGCTCCAGGAGCATTCACCTCCAGAAGCGTCTTGCCCGTCGAATCAAATTCTACCACTTTTCCCTGGTGCATCTGCGTGACCAGAATGTGCCCGTTGGACAGCACATCCAGGCCGGCGAAATTCTGATTGCCGTGATTGGCCTGGAAACTGGATAACGTCTTGCCGGTCGTGTCCATCAAGACACACTGACCTCCCGGTTGCAAGCAAACGATGGGACCGTTTCGCATGCGATAGGCGGCATGGATCGCCATATTGCGGAGCGTGTACAGCTCCTTGCCGCTGCGGTCCACCTCGACAACGTAGGAATCCGTGGCAATGAAGGTGTTGCCGTTGGGCAGACGCTGTGCGCAAGTGGGGTTGTCCGTAGTCGCCTTCTGCCACACGATATTGCCTTTCAGATCGCGCTCGCTGACACGGTTGACGTTGTACTCAACAATGAGAACGTGATTGCCCGGCAGCACCACGGCATCTGCAGGGGTATTCAAGCCGTTCAGCGCCCAGCGCTCCTTGCCGTTGCGATCGACCTCATAAACGCGGCCGTTCTGAATATCGCAGATGACCGTGAATCCGAGCATGGTTTGCATGTGCAAGCGCCCCAGATCGACGTGGCCGGCGTTGACCTTCCACCAGGCAGCCCAGGCATCGCGGTATTTCTTCTTCTCGGCCGCCTCCTTGCCCATTGTGACATCCGGGGCCGTGTCACCGGCCAGCTGATAAAGGATCTCCTCGACCTGACCCAGATGCTCTCCAGGAAGCACGGTTAGCAGATCGATGAGCACCGGCACGCCGTCCTTGTCGCGCGCCAGGGCCAGGGCCAGGGCGATTCGCATACGCACAATGGCCTCGCCGTCCTGAAGAAGTCTGCGAACCACGGCCCGGCCTTCACTGCCGCCGCCCTTGGTGAGCGCTTCGCCGGCAACAGCGCGCATGGCTGGTTTGGGATCAGCCAATGCTTTCAACAGGTCCGCATCGAGCTTGCCCTCGCGCAGGGCCAGGGCGGAGAGCGAAGACTGCACCTCTGTCGTGCGGCTGTCATCCTCCGCGTAGGGCAGATACGCCAACAGTACCGGCACAGATCCGGGTGGCTTCCGCAGACCGAGCAAACGCAGCGCCGCCAGCGGCAAGTGGTGAGAGGGTTCTTCCTCGATGCGTTCGATCAGCTGCCTGGCACGTCGGGCGACCTCAGCGTCCTTGTTCTTGGCCGCTTCTTGCAGCTGTGGCAGACTCCGGCGGCCCAGGGCAAACAGCTCCTTCGAGGCCGTTTCGCGCGTGGCAAAATCTCCCGAAGCCAGCTTGTCCAGCAATGAGCGAATCTTGTCGCGGTCCTCGGCTATCGGCGTCCGCTTGCGCACGGCGTCCAGGAGAACATCGCCGTCCACGTTGCGCCACCAGGCCGCCCAGGCATCACGGCGGATCTTGCAAGCAATCTCATCTTCACCCACAAAATTCAGCGCGGGCGCCCATTCACCAGCAAGGTTCTGCAAGAACGCCTCCACGCGCTTGCGCTGGTCAATGGGCAGATCCGCGAGCAGGTCGATAAGAATAGGGATGGCATCGGGATCGTTGGCTTCCGCGAGGGCCAAAGCCGTTCGCAATCGGACGGCGGGCGAAGGATCGCGGAGTAGCTTGCGGACAGCGGGCACCTGGTCAGGAGGCACGGCGAGACACAGGGCGACACCGGCAGTGGCGCGCCGGACGGCGATCGGATCGTCCAAAGCTCGCAGCAAGTCCGCATCGGGCCTACCGTTGGGCACGGCAACGGCGGCAAGCGCTCCTGTGACGGCCTGCAACACGTCACGACTATCGGCAAATGGCAAGTAGGCCAAGAGAGCCGCGGCCGCTCCTTCGGGTTTGCGCCGCCCCAGCATTCGGGCGGCCGCCACTGTTAGCGACGTGCTGGAAGCTCCCTCCAACCAGCGCAAGCAGTGAGTGGCGTGGCGCGCCAACTCCGGCTCGCTCAGATCGTTGGCTGCTCGTCGCAGTGTCGGCACTGCCAGCGGTCCCAGTCCGAGGAACTCGGCCGTGGCTAAACTACGTTGCTGATAAGACGAGGAAGTTAGCTGACCGAGCAGAACGCGGAGTCGGTCGGGATCGATGACAGAGCGCGAGCGCGCCTTGAAAAAGGCCAACAACGAAGGGCCATCCGTTTCAAGACCCGCTGTGTGAAGAGTCTCTTCGTCTTCGCGCCCAGTGGAAGGCTCGTCATCGCCGTATAGCAACGATTGTGCGCCGCACAACAATATCAGGACGACCAACCAGGAGATCCATCGCGGCGCAAGCAGAGTCATGGTGTGATCTCCCACGACAACGGTTTTCATGACTCGGCGAGCGGGGCGTGTAAACGTCCCGGTTACTGCCACCAGGACGTTTACACGCCCCGCTCACCGGTGTTAGAACCATCTCACTCACCCACAAGGGGTTGAACAATGGTCTTGTAAAACTCCTGTGCGGCGGCTGACGTGATGAACAGATCCAATCCACCGCGATTAGGCTGCAACGTCAACGACGCACCGAAGTAGGCCGTTGTGCTCTTGCCCTTCAAATTCGGAAAACCCGCGGGCAACTGCCCCGGAGGGATCAGCGGTTTGAAGGCTTCGTAGACGCCTTTGAACAGATGTACGGCCTCGATCAGCGCCAAAGCGGACATTTGCTTCGGCATCTCACTGCGAACGTCGCGGAAAGCCTTGACGTCGCTGGCGGCGCCGGCTCCCTTGGTGTACTGCTCAAGCATTTTGCTGGCGGTCTTCCAGTCCGGAGCTGTGATCGAGACGACCGCCTTGCCGTCCGTGCCCACCCAGAGGGTCCTTTTGTCGCTGCCGAGGAGGTTTTTCATAGACTTGATGAATTCCTTCTTCGCCTCTTCGCCTTGCTTGGCCACTTCCTCGGCCATTTTCTCCAGATCCATGGTCATCTCGACGGCGTGCAATTTGAAGTCGCCGAACTTCTCGGCGTCTTTGGTGACTTTCGGCTTTTCTTTGAGCTTGGCGTCCTCTGGATTCATGGTTTCATACATCTTGAGCGTAGCTTCGACGGCCTTGGCGGGATTGTCGAAGAGGAAGACATCCAGGCCGGCCGAAGGAAAAGCGCCACTGCTGAGAAAGAGAGTCGGGCCGGCGTTCGCATACGCTTTCATCAAGTCCGCCGAATCCTTGGTCCCCCCCGTCGGAAGATTGGAAAGTAAGCTGCCCATGCTCTTGAACATGGCGGCGCTGGCTTTCATACCGAGGTAAAAGGCGCGGTCGCGCGGCAGACGGGCCATCTCCCCGAAATCAATAGGCCGTGCATCTTGCAGCAGGCCCGCCGTGGGCGAGCCTTCTTTCATTTCGCTTTGCGCGTTGAGGGCCAGTCCGCCGCTACGCAGCTCGAACGTCAACAGCAGCGACTGCATGTCCTCGATTGTCTGAAAGATGTGCGGGATGGCGTTCTTGGCCATCTCCGCGAATTTTTTCGTCGAATCATCGCCAGCGGCGGCGACGCCGAAGGCAATCGCCTGATCGATCCCCTGCTTGGCCTGCTTGATCTGCTCTCCGTACTCCTTGTTGACGTCCTCCATGTTGACGTAGACGCCCAGGTCGGCAGAGAGCAGTTTGGCCGCCAGATCCTTGTTCAGCTTCTTGTGTAGGCCGTTGACCGTCTTGGTGAACGATTCCGCCACCTCTTTGTCCGGTGTGACTACGGCATAGCCCTTGCGATTGACGAAATACGTCAGTTTGCCTGCGCCCTCGATGCTGGCCGACTCGATGCCATTGCCTTCGTCCTTGAGGTTCTTGCGTTCCTCTTCCGTCAGGATGTTCTCACGGAACTCCTTGTAGTCGGTAAGGGTGATGATGATGGCCATCTTCGGCTCACCCGGATCGTTTACTTTGGGCAAATCGAGCAGGCACAAGAAGATGGGGCCGTCTTTGGCCACGCCGCGAATTTTGCGGTTCTTCAGCACATTATCTGGGCCTTTCTCGAAGAAGTCATCGATCTGCGTCTTGTACTTTTCCAGCAGGTCCGGGAGAGCTTGTTTCATCAATTCCACAAAGCGGTCGTGTACGCCCTGCACGCCGCGGATGTGAATAACTAGCGGCGCCGTGGCTGGCACCTGTTCGAGTCCGGATCGAGCCGACTGGACCGGCGCGGACGATACTCGGTTCGCCGGCACGAGCGCGCACACAACAGCCAGCAAGAGAAAACGCAAGCGATTCATAGCCAAATGCTCCTTAGGTAATCTCGTTCCCAAGCTCTGCTTGGGAACGCCGGGTTGCGAAGCTCTGCTTCGCATCTTGTCATTAACCGAGACGGGAAGCAGAACTTCCCGACGTACGTTCCCAGGCAGAGCTAGGGAACGAGAATATATACCCCCCAACTCAAGCCGAAGTGTTGTGTTCGGCGACAGGTATGGGCCGGGCGGCCACGGCGCGGCTGGTTCCATTGGGGTCGCCGGATTCCATGTGAAAACGACTCCAGATGACCGGCCGAGCCAAGGGCTCGATATGCAGCATCACCTCGCCGTTCTGAAAAAGACGCACCGTACCGGACGACTGGCTCACCGTGACAGCGATGGCCTTGGTACTTTTGCTGATGGCGGCTGCGGCCGCGTGCCGCGTGCCCAGCCCTTTACTCAGCGTGAAGCCCCGGTCCGGAGCTTCGATGCGCATGGCCGCAGCCACAGCCACACCGTCTCGTCGAATGATAATCGCTCCTTCCAGCTGAGCGATGTCCTTGATCTGTTCGCGCACAATGGCATTGCGGATGTCGCGCTCTTCGGGACTGTACCCACGGAAGGGATTGAAATTCATCGGTCGCGTCATGGTCAGCACTTTGCGCGTGTCGCCGACGACGAACATGGTTCCGACCGGATGGCCCTCGCGACCTTCGCGGCCGATCTCCACAGCTAAATCGACCACCGCTCGCAGCGTCTCCAATGGCACCTGCGTATCGAGTTTGCGCAAATCCTGAGCGCTGAGCCGTTCGATGTGCTCTCCCAAATGGATGACGCTGAGCGTGTCGAGCGGTTCGGATGTCTCCTCGCTGGTGTCGATGCCGTTGTACAGGGCGATGACATCGGCGCCTTGACGGAGCTGATCGCAGCGCACGGCTTCGAGCAAGGCAAGGCTCATGCGTTCCTGCGTCGGCGTTGGGCCGGGATCGATGTCAAGAACGGTGATTTTTGGATGTGTCTTGAGACGCGCGGTCAGTGAGACATCCTCGGCGGCAACCAGCAATCGGCAACCGTCCAGGTGTTGCAGAACGGTCTCCCAATTGAGGTCGGATTGCGCCAGAAGGAGGATAGCGTCAGCAGGCAGCGATTGCACTAGCTGCCGAGCCGCTCGCAACAGTGCGACGGTTTGAGGCGCAAGACCCATGAATCACCACTCCCCAAACATCCAGCTGTTCGGTGCAAGGGACACGTTCCCATCCTAACGAGGATTTGGTGCGGAGGCAATTGCCAGATCACCATGAAATTCCGAGCCGCG
>DATBHJ010000029.1:0-47331 GCA_036557565.1 Gemmataceae bacterium | reverse complement strand
AGCCGCGCACGCAGCGCAGCGGAGTAAGCGGCGGACAGACAACCGCTTACTCCGCTGCGCTGCGTGCGCGGCTCGGATCATTTCCCTTCGTTCCCACCCTCCGCGTGGGGACGAGCACAATTCTACCGCTTTTTGCGTGGTCTTACTTGTACCAAACCGCTGTTATTCAACGCAAGGAAATGATGCTCCCACCGACCATCCTTACGACGGAAGCGACACTGAATCCACGGGATACCGCATTCATCGATCATCCAGACACGCAGGGGACGGCGACGAGCGAGTAGCCGCTTGAAAACCTGCATCGTGCTATGGTGGATCTGATAGCCTTCCTGAAGAAACTCGGACGGTACTTCAACGAGCCGGATTCGGTCGCCGACTCGCAGTTGACGCCAGATTTCTCTCTTCTTACTTATACGCCTCATACTCTTTGCCCAGCACGGCGGCGGCAACTTTTAGCTTCAAAATCTCATCCGTGCCCTCATAGATGCGGCAAACGCGCACATCCATCAGATGCCGGCCGACACGGTAGAGCGTGGACCAGCCGCGGCCGCCGTAAACCTGCACCGAACGATCGGCCGCCTCCCAGGCGGCGTTGGCGGCGAATAACTTCGCTTGTGCTGCCAGCAACTCCGCTTTCGATCGCAGCTCGGCGTCGGTGGGGGCAGCGTTGCTGGCATCCTTGGCGGCGGCGGCGCGTTCGATCAAGGCCTCGGAAGCCAGTCGCCCCATTTCGATGGCGGCGATGTGTTCCTGCACAAGCTGATGCTTGCCGATGGGTTTGCCGTGTTGCTGCCGTTCCTTGGCGTAACTGACCACCTCGGTCAAGCAATCCTCAATGACTCCCAGACAACCGGCCGCGACGCTGAGACGGCCGCTCACCAGAGAGCCCATTGCAATGCGAAAGCCGGCGCCCTCTTCGCCCAGAAGATTATTCACCAGCACTTTGCAATCGCGCAGCTCAAACATGCCAGTGTTGGCCGTTGGCATACCGAGCTTGGCCGTCAAATCTTCGCTGACGAATCCCTCGACGCGATCGATGATGAAGGCGCTGATGCGGCCGCCGCCCTTGGGATAGGCGAAGCCGACCACGGCATCGGCGATGCCACCATTGGATATCAGATATTTCACACCGTTTAAGATGAAATGATCGCCCCGCCGTTCGTAAGTCGTCTGCATCTCGAGGGGATTGCTGCCGGCGTCCGGCTCGGTCAGGCCGAAAGCCAGCACTTTTTCGCCGCGGCAGGCGGCCGGAAGATAGCGACGTTTCTGCTCGGTGTTGCCCCAGGTCATGATGGGATATTCGCCGATGGAGGTATGGCCGGAGAAGAAAGTGCGCACTCCGGTTCCCTCACGGCCGATGCGGGCCAGGGCGCGCGCGTAGGTCACCGTATCGGCGCCTCGGCCGCCGTATTCCTTCGGCACGGGCATGCCCAGGATATTGTGCTTGCGGGCCAGGGGAATGACCTGATCGTTATACCGATGCTCGACGTAGCACAACTCCTCGATGGGCCGAATTTCCTGGCAAAACGCCTCGACATCCGCAAGCAACTGCATCTGATCCGCCGCCGTCATGGGGGACTCCTTCACGTTGGGGGAATAATCCTGCACCAGTTTAGCCGCCAGGCGGAAAGCGCGACAAGTCGGGTCTGCAACTCCCGAAGATTGGCATGTCAGTTGCACCAATCTTCTCTGGAGAAGGAGGGCGCCCACGTGCGGCACCCAATCGAATTACCGTCCGCGGGGAGGTGCATCATGAACTGGGACCAGATCAAAGGCAACTGGATGCAATTCCAGGGCAAGGTCAAGGAGAAATGGGGCAAGCTGACCGATGATGATTTGACTACCATCGGCGGCAAACGCGATCAGCTTGTCGGCGTTCTGCAACAAAAGTATGGCTACGCCAAATCGCAGGCCGAGCAAGAGCTGGACGATTTCGCGCGCGATCTCCGGTCGTGACTTTTTATCACCCGTCCACGACGCCGCTCTCCTTCATGGGCGTCGTGGACGGCGGCTCGAATGATCTTCAATCCGGCCATTCCCTTCCTATCACGTCTCCAGTCGATACATTGATTCGCAGATAGCGACGAATTCGAGAATATATTCGGTGGAGATATGAACAAATGAGCAAATCGCCGACCGTCCTCGTGACAGGTTCCGCGGGCCGCATTGGTCGCGCGGTGGTCGCGGAATTGCAGGCGCGCGGCTGGCCGGTGCGTGGCTTCGATCGCGTGCCGACGCCCGGACTGGCGGATACAATCGTCGGCGACCTTACGGACACGGCAGCAGTGAAAAGAGCTGTCGAGGGTGCTGGCACGGTCATACATTTGGCCGCCACGCCGGACGACGATGATTTTGTGACGCAACTCTTACCCAATAATCTCCTGGGCGTGTATCAAGTGTTGGAGGCGGCGCGATCGGCCGGAGTGCGCCGCTTGATCCTGGCCAGCAGCGGTCAGGTGGTGTGGTGGCAGCGGCAGCGCGGGCCGTGGCCGATCAAGGCCGACGATCCACCGACGCCGCGCGGCTGGTACGCGGCGGCCAAGGTCTTTCTGGAAGCGGCTGGACGCGTGTGTGCCGAGGCGGACGGCATGAGCGTCCTCGCGGTGCGGCTGGGCTGGGTGCCGCGCTCGCGCGAACACGTGGAGGAATTGACCGCCCTCGACTGGGCCAAGGATGTTTATCTCAGTCCCGGTGATGCCGGCCGCTTCTTCGCCTGTGCCGTGGAAGCGCCCGTCGATCCCGGTTTTGCCATCGTCTATGCCACGAGCCGACCGTTGCGGACGCCGATGTACGATCTGGAGACAGCGAAGAAACTGCTGGGATTTGAGCCGCGCGATCGATGGCCGGAGGGCATCGAAGACATGACAAGGTGACAAGGCAGCCGTTTCCTCTGTCACCTTGTCACCTTGTTACCCTGTCACTTCTTGCCGGCTTTTTTGGCCTTGAACTCGTTGACGTACTTCTCGGGGTTTTCCTTGAACGCATCGGCGCAGCCGGAGCAGCAGACATAATACGTCTCACCCTTGTAGCTGACCGCAATCGTGCCCAGGCCGCCGGAGACGACGCACTCGTTTTTCTTGTCTACCTTGCCAAGACTCACGCCCTCGCGCGTGAAGGCGATCAGGTAGTCCTTGCGCCAAATCGTGGTGCCCTCATTTTTGTGGGCGACGTGGTAGATGAAACGATCGCCGTCGGCGGCGGTGTTCATCGTGATTTGCTCGGTCGCTTTTGTCTTGGGATCGATGCACTCCAGTTTCAGGATCTCACGTTCGATCTTCCCCTCGAAGACGAGTTTTTTGTTGTCCTTGTCCGTGGCGGTCAGTTGATAAACCTTCTTCTTGGGTAGGTAGCGAAGCTCGCCGGACTTGAACAGTTTGCCGTCCTTTACGCTCATGGACAGCCAGGCGTCGTCGCCCTTGAAACGCCAGGCCCAGCTGATGCTTTCGTTCCACACGGGATCGCGCGGACTGGGGCGCGGCTTGTCAGGGCCGCCGGTGCCCTTCCAGTTGCCGATGAATTCTTGCAGTTCCTTGAGGGCTTCCTTGGTCTCGGATTGCGCCTCGTCGTCGGCGGCCAGCGCCGGCACAATCAGACCAAGCCAACCCATCAGGCCACCCAACACGATTAATTGTCTCATAGGGCCTCCGCTTTCGAGTCAAGAAGAAGGCGAGCGGGGGGCGTAAGCCCCCTGTTGCTCAAACAGGGGGCTTACGCCCCCCGCTCGCCGGTTACGGGCAATCAAGCAAGTATAGCGTCGTATCGGCATTGCCGGTTGCCAATTGCTTGCCGTCCGGCGTGAACGCCATCATGTTCACGAACGGACGCGGTTCGTTCAAGACGGGCAAGTGCAGGTCCCAGCGGCGCAGCTCTTTGCCGCTGGCGCGATCCCACAACTTGATGACATTATCCACCGCCACGGTGGCGAAGCGCTTGCCGTCCGGACTCATGGCCACGGCCACGATCTTGTGCTTGTGTGCGGGGATCGTGTGCAGCAGTTTGCGCTGGGGCAGCTGCCAGACTTTGACCTCGCCGCTGTTGTCGGCCGTCACCAGGGTATTCTTGTCCGGCGTCAACGCCAGGTCCATGATTTCGTGCGATTTCTCATGGGCCGTTAGTTCGACACGCTTCCGATCCTTGTTGAAGACTTCCCAGAGGTGAACGGTGCCATCCGTTCGCCCAACGGCGGCCAACGAGCCGTCTGCGCTGAGCGTCAGACACTTGCTCGACATGTAATCGCTCAACTCAAAGGAAATATCCAGCTTGCCGTCGGCCACGGTATGAGCGCTGATCTCCGCCAGTGCTAGCCATGCGACGACTCGCTTGCCGTCAGACGTGGCCGTCATCACAGGAATACCTTCGAGCTGCGGCCCATCATTGCGAATCGTGCGGATTTCCCTGCCGGTCGTTGTATCCCACAGCTTCAGCGTGCTCTCCTTATCTGCGGATACGACCGTTTTGCTGTCCGGTAAGAAGGTGACAGCAGTGATGTCCTTGGGATGGCCCTCAAGCACGAACAATTCGCGGCCGGTCGGTAGCTCCCAGAGGCGAACCGTCTGATCGGCGCTGCCGGAGGCCAAGAGCTTGCCGTCGGGGCTGACGGCCACGGCCGTAATCTCCTTCGTGTGGCCGCGAAGGCCGGAGCCTTGCTGGCCGGCAAGCTCCCAGAGCTTGACCGTGCGATCGACACTGGCCGAGACAAGGAAATGACCGTCTGGACTGAACGCCACCGAGCTGATCCAGTTGGTGTGACCCCGGTAGGAATACAACTCGATGCGCTCAAACACATCCCAGAGCTTGACGACCTGATCGCCTCCGCCGGAGGCCAGGAGCCGGCCATTGGGACTGAAGGCTACCGAGATGATGACGCTGCTGTGGCCCTGGAGTGGCTTGCCCGCCAGGGTGCCGCTCTTGACGTTCCACAGCAAGATGCGCTGATCGCCGCCGCACGAGGCCAGTTGCTGGCTGTCGGGGCTGAAAACGACGGAGCTGACGGCGGCGCCGTGGCCCAGCAGCGTGCTTGCCTCTTTCATGGTTTCGGCATTCCACAACTTGACAACACGGTCGCCGCCCGCCGAAGCGATGTATTTGCCGTCCCGGCTCCAGGCCACAGCGCTGACGACCGATTGATGGCCCGACAGAGATTTTAGCTCTTTTCCTGACTCGACTTCCCACACCTTGAGAAGATGGTCCGCCGCAGAGGAAACGAGCCGTTTGCCGTCGGGGCTGAAGGCGGCCGCGGTCACGGCGGCCGTGTGGCCGGTCAGAGTACGGATTTCCTGGCCGCTACTTGCGTCCCATAGTTTCAGCGTCTTGTCGCCGCTGCACGTGGCGATGTATTTGCCGTCGGGACCGTACACCGCCGCTGTCACCGGCGAGCGATGCCCCTTCAAAATGTGTTCTTCCTTGCCGGCCGGGATCGGCCAGACGCGCGCCACCTTATCGGCCCCAGCTGAGACGACGTGCCGGCCCTTGGGGCTGAATGCGGCCGACCACACCGCGCCCTCGTGGCTGCCCAGCTGCTGGTATTGCTCATCGCTGCCCACGTCCCACAGACGTACCGTCTGATCCATGCTGCCGGAGGCGAGAGTTTGGCCGTCGGGGCTGAAGGCCAGGCAAGTGATGCCGAGGGCGTGGCCACCTTGCAGTGCGCGCAGGGGCTGGCCGGTGGCGGCGTCCCAGATGCGAATGCTCGTGTCGTCGCTTCCTGTGGCCAGGCGCTTGCCGTCCGGACTGAAGGCGAGACTGACGATTTGCTTGTTGTGCCCCTCGTAGCTCAGTTTTTCGCTGCTGTCGTTGAGGGAGAACAGACGGGCGGCATCGGGGCCGCCACTGCCGACGGCGATCGACGTGTTATCGGGATGGAAGGCCAGACAGAACAAATCGCCCTTCAAGGGGCCGGCAGCCAGGCGGATGCTCCAGGTCCCCGTGTCATAAACACGGACCATGTGATCCAGGCCGAGGGAGGCGAGCCGTTTGCTGTCGGCACTAAAAGCGACGGCCTTGATCGGCCCATTGTGGCCGGACAGGTCCCGTTTGAGGTTTCCGGTGACTGCGTCGTAAACCCACAGGTGTTTGTCGTTTCCTCCGCCGGCAAGCAGCTTGCCATCCGGGCTGAAAGCGAGGCTGTTGAGAACTTCCTTGTGTTTGTTGAGGGTCTTCTGGAGCTGGCCGGTGGCGGCATCCCAGAGCTTGATCTCGATGCCGGCGCTGTCGGCCGAGGCGATCGTTTTCCCGTCGGGATGGAAAGCGAGTCCGTTCACTGCTCCACTGTGGCCGGCAAACTGGCTGAGCTCGCGGCCGGTCCCTACATCCCAGACACGAACGATACCGTCGCCGCTGGCCGTGGCCAGGCGTCTGCCATCAGAGCTATAGGCCAGGGCCAGTACGGGTCCGTTGAAACGCAACCGGCCATCGCCGAAGATGCGGGCGACGTGCGGAGGCAAGTGCGGCGGCATGGCCGGTAGCTCCCAGCGCGCCTTGCGAAAGCTCGCTCGCGCCTCGACCAGGCGCCCGGCGGATAAGGCATCTTCGCCTTGCTTGGCCAGCTTGGCCGCTTGCTCGTACCATTCTGGCGAGAATTTCCTGGTCAGTCCCTCCTTCTCGGCGTCGGCGCGTTCCTGTTGATATTGCTTCTGGAGTTGTCGCACTTTCTCGCCGGTGAGCTTGCCGGGCGTCTGGGCCGAGTATGCCAGCAGGACGAATACGCCCAGGCCGAGCACGAAAAAGAACAAGCGATTGGCTATCGACATAGTGTGGACTCTCCGGAGAGATTTTACCCGACTCCAAGCTCCGCGGCGTGCCGGTATCGTTCATGGTACTGTTCTTTTCGTTAGCCCAGCCCTTTAGGGCTGGGAAAGATGTGGCACAGAAAAGAAATCTGGGCCTTTAGGCCCTCCGCTGTGCCGCAGGCACACGACGGAGGGGCTAAAGCCCCCAGAGAAGGGGCTGAAGCCCCTAAGGCGCCACTGCCGCTGCCGCTGTCCCCAGCCCTGAAGGGCTGGGCTAACGAAAAGAACAATACCAGAAACGGCGCATACACAGCGCTCCGCGTAGGAACAAGCGATGGCAATTCTTCGGGACACACGCCATGACTTTTGAGTATAAAAGGCCCAGCATCCCAGCGGCAAGCAAGGATTTCTCCGATGGAAGCACGGACATGAACAAACCACCCCGCATTCTTGTCCTATCCGCGGCGGTCGGCGCGGGCCATCTCCGCGCTGCCCAGGCCGTCGAACTGGCTTTGCGCGAGGTTGTGCCCACAGCAACCGTACGCAATGTCGATGTCCTGGAGCTGACCAACGCTGCCTTTCAGCGTCTGTATGGCAAGTTCTATCTCGATCTGGTCAACAAGGCCCCGCACGTCCTTGGTTTCTTTTACGATCTGATGGATCAGCCCAGTCGCTCCGGCAAGAACCGCACCGACCGTCTGCGCCTGGCCGTCCAGAAACTCAACCTGCGCAAGTTTATCCAGCTGGTCAAGGACGAGCCGTGGGATCTTGTCATCAACACGCATTTTCTTCCCGCCGAGATCATCGCGTCGCTGCGGCGCAAGGGTGAACTGTCCTTGCCGCAGGTGACGGCGACAACTGATTTCGACACGCATCGCTTGTGGGTCCATCAGCCCTGCGAACGTTACTTCACGGCCACGACCGAAGGCGCTCGCTACCTACAGCACTGGGGCGTGCCCCAGAGCGATCTCATTGTCACCGGCATTCCCATTCATCCGGTGTTCGCCAAGATCAAGGACCGCGACGAGTGCCGGGCGCGTCACGGTTTGGAAGGTGATCGGCCGGTCCTCTTGCAACTTTCCGGCGGCTTCGGCGTCGGTCCCATCGCCAAGCTGTATCAGGCACTGCTTGACATCTCCCGACCGATCACGCTCGTGACCATCGCCGGCCGCAATGAGGCAGTCAAGAAGGAACTGGAAGCCATCGCGGTGCCGCCGCGGCATCGCGTCCAGATCCTGGGTTTCACCGACCAGATCGATGAGTTGATGGCCGCGGCCGACGTGGTGGTATCCAAGCCGGGCGGTCTGACGACCTCGGAGACATTAGCGCGCGGAGCGGCGATGGCGATTGTCAATCCGATACCCGGTCAGGAGAGCCGCAACAGCGATTTTCTTCTGGAGAACGGTGCCGCCATCAAGGTGAACAATATCGGTACCCTGGCATATAAGATGGATCAGTTGCTCGAAGATACGGCCCGAATGGCCCAGTTGAAGGCCAACGTCGCGCGCCTGGCTCGACCGCGCGCAGCTTATGACATTGTGGAACACGCGCTGAGACTGCTGCCCGTATCTGTCGTTTAACGACGCTAATCTTGTGGAGAATCAGGGGAGTCCCACAGATGATGCTGCGAACGAGTCTTGCTCTACTTGGTATCTGTCTTGTTGGAATACATCTGCACGCGGAGGAGTTGCAGGCAGGCGTAGCCGTTTCGGACATCACGCCGCCGATCGGCTATCGCATGGCCGGCTACTTCAACGAACGGCTCAACACCGGCACACACGATCCGTTGCAGGCCAAGGCACTCGTCCTGCGCGAGGGTGACGAACGAGCTGCCCTTGTGTTCTGCGATCTCGTCGGCATCTCGCGCGATGTCTCCGAGCGCGCTCGCAAATTGGCGGAGAAGAAGACCGGCATCCCCGCGGCGAACATCTTGATCGCCGCCACGCACTCACACACCGGGCCGCTCTACGCCGGAGCGCTGCGGCAATACTTCCACGACCGGGCCGTCGCGGACAAGGCCGCGGACCCATACGAGAAGATCGACTATCCCGCCGTCCTCGCCGCGAAAATCGCCGACGCAATCGACAGGGCCGCGAACTCCGCTCGTCCTGTCGCTCTGTCCGCCAGCATGGCCCGGCAAGAGGGGCTGTCCTTCAACCGACGCTTTCACATGAAAGACGGCACAGTGCAGTTCAATCCGGGTAAGCTCAATCCGAACATAGTGCGCCCGGCCGGCCCCATCGATCCGGATGTGGGATTGCTGCGACTTCGCACCGGCGACAAGAATCTCGCCGTGCTGACCGTCTTCGCCCTACACCTGGATACGGTCGGCGGCACCGAATACTCGGCCGATTATCCCTTCCACCTCGAGCGCAAGCTGCGTCCCGTGCTCGGCGCCGAGGGTCTGTCGTTGTTCGCCGCCGGAACATGCGGCGACATCAATCACATTAATGTGACAAATAAAGATCCACAAAAGGGACAGCTCGAAGCCGGGCGCATCGGTACGACGCTCGGCGAGACGGTACAGGAGGCGCTGCCGAAGTTACAGCCGCAACGTTCGCCGCGCCTCGCCGTCCGCCGGTCCATCGTGCAAGCGCCCTTGCAGAAATACAGCGCCGAAGCAATCGCTCAGGCGCAGAAGGACATGGCGAAGATCGGCACGCGCGACTTGCCGTTTTTGAAGCAGGTCGAGACGTGCAAAATCGTCTCGCTGCAAATGCTGCCGAGCGAAACGCTGCCGATGGAAGTGCAGGTGTTCCGTCTGAGCGAAGACGTAGCCATCGTCGGTCTGCCCGGCGAAATCTTCGTCGATCTGGGCCTGGCGATCAAGAAAGCGTCGCCGTTCCGGGTGACGCTGGTGATCGAGTTGTGCAATGATGCGCCGGGGTATGTGCCGACCGTCAAGGCGTTCAAGGAAGGCAGCTACGAGACGGTCAATTCGCGCATCCAGTCCGGCGGTGGTGAGAAACTGGTCGAAGCTGCTACGCGACTTCTGAAGGAACTGGCGGATTCGCAGCGGCCGTAGTCTGCCCTGCAAATGGCAAAGTTCTTCCTGCGATCGTAATGAATCAAGTTCCGACCTTATCCTGCCCTTGTTTGCGCGCAACCTGCGCCAGCAGAGGTGCCGCCTGGAGGCCGCGGAACTCGGCAAATATCTGGTCAACGACGGCCAGCCGCCGCAGATGTTCCGGCTCGGCGGCGGGACCGGCTTCGTTTCGGGAGCGCTCTTCCGCCACTCGGAGCAACGACTCCACCTGCGCGAGCTTGGCAGCGAGGCGGTCCCGATCCGCCTGGAGCACGGCGATCTGCCGGCGCATTTGCTCGGCTTGTTCCTGGAACAAGCCGCGTTCCCAGGCAATCTGTCCCTCGGCGCCTTCGAGTTCTTTCCGCCACCGTTGTTGTTCTGCGGCAACGCGAGCCTGTACATCCCGGAGCGCAGTCTCGGCACGAGTCTGAACATTGCGAATCGCTGCCTGAGTCGCCTCGGAGAGCCTTTGTCGTTCCTGCTCAAGGCGAGTCTCCAACGCTTGCCGCTCCGACTCCCAGCCGGCGCGAGTCCCGGCTACAGTCCTCTCGTGGGCCGCGGTCGCGTCGGCCAACGCTCGCTCCAGGTCGGACACGCGGGCCTTCGCCTGTTCCGCCAGGTGGAAGGATGCTTGTTGTTGGGTGTAGAGCCGCTCTCGTTCTTCATGGGCGGCGTGAAGCTCCGCCGCGAGGCGGGCGAGGTGCTCCTGCTGATCGGAGTCCCCTGTGAGCCTGGCCTGAAGTGTCTGTACTTCGGCCTGCCACTGGTCCCGTTCCGCGCAGACGATTTCTAGTTCGCGTACGCTGCTGGCTTGGGCTACTTCGAGCCGGGCCTTCAGATCGGCCGCCTCGGCTACCTGTATCTCCAGTACCCGCACCTGCTGATGGAGCTGGGCACATTCGGTCTGGCTGTCGGGCAGCTGCTGCCTCAGCACCTCCGTGTCCTGTAGGCGTCCACGGGTCTGGTTCAACTCTGCCTGGATGCCGCGCGTCTCGTTCTGCAAGCAGGCTAAGGCATTCTCAGCCTCCTCTAGCCGCTGCTTGGTCTCACTGTATTCCGCATTGCGGGCTGCAAATTCGTCCCGCACTCCCTGCAGGATGGTGGACTGGTCCTCCAAGCGTGTGCCCACAGCACGGGCGGCCTCCCGCTCCTCCTCCAGTTGCCGCTGGGTTCCCTCTAGCCGCTCTTGCCACTGCTCGCGCTCTGCCGCTTCCGATGCCAGCCTGGTCTGAAGGGCCTGCGCCTCAGTCTGCCACTGGTCCCGTTCCGAGCAGACGACCTCTATCTGCCGTGCGCTGGCTTCGGCAGCTTCGAGCTGGGCCTTCAGGCTGACCACCTCGGCTAGTTGTATCTCCAACGCGCGGGCCTGATCGCGTAGCCGAGTGCATTCGGCCTGATTGTCCGCTAGCTGCTGTCTCAGTGCCTCCGTGTCTCGAAGGCATTCGTGTGTCTGGTTCAACTCCGCCTGGAGGCCGCGCGTTTGGTCCTGCAATTGAGTGAACCCATCCTGAGTCTCCTCTAGCCGCTGCAAGGCCGCCTTGTATTCGGCATTGCGGGCCGTGAATTCGGTACGCACTCCCAGAAGGGTAGCGGACTCAAGTTCAAGGCGGGCTCCCGCGGCACGGGCGGTCTCACGCTCTTCATCCAGTAGCCGTTGAATTGCCTCAAGCCGCTGCTGCCACTGCTCGCGCTCCGCCGCTTCCGATGTCAGCCGGGTCTGAAGGTTCTGCGCCTCGGCCTGCCACTGGTCCCGTTCCGCGCAGCCGACTTCTAGCTCGCGCGAGCTGGCTTCGAGGGCTTGCAGCCGGATCTGAAGTTCGGATGCTTCGGCAACCTGTGTCTCCAGCGCCTGGGCTTGATCGCGGAGCCGGGCGCATTCGTCTCGACTGTCCGCCAGTTGTTGACGGATGACCTCCGCGTCGCGCAGGCGCTCACGGACCTGATCCAACTCCGCCTGGAGAGCAGACAGCCGGCCCGGCTTCTCGGTTGCAGGCTGTTCTGCTCGCGGTGAGGCGAGGGTTTGCACCAAAAGGTTGGCGGGCAGCACGGGCACCCGAACTGGAGTGTCGGCCCGAGTTTTCGACGGTCTGTTGGAAGGCGTTGCCTCACATGCACTCCGATACGAAAAACGAAGCAGATACGGCCCCACCCGTAATGGCTCGTCCTCTTCTACAAGCGCCCAGGGAACCGGCTGGCCATCCAGATAGGTTCCGGTTTCACTGAGCAGATCGATCATCCAAATCCCTTCCGGCGTGCTCACCAGGCTGCAGTGGTACTTTGCGACACCGGCCTCTCGCAGGCGGACCCGGCAGGCAGGCGAACTGCCCACCAGCACCAGCACGCGGTTCATTCGCATCTGGGCCACTATCTTGTCGTCCCTCTCCACTGTTATGCAGGGCAGAAGGTCGAGGTCATTGACACGGTCCTGGAGGGGATCCCCCTCGTCGGCAACCTCGTGAACCGCGCCCCCTCCGGCCCCAGCGGTCCTCGCAAGCTCCAGGCTGAAAGGGCCGATCTGAATCCCCCGATCCGGATGAAGCCAGCCAGAGGGAAGAGACTCTCCTCCCCAGCGGACACCCGTGCGGCTGCCCAGATCTACGCAGAAGACCCTCCCTCCGAGTTGTTGCAGGTAGGCATGACGCCGGCTGATCGCTTCGTCTTCGAGGTGAAGAGAATTGCGTTCGTGTCGGCCAACAAGGACGAAGGGTTGATCGAAGACGCGTCGCTGGGCGCCGGCCCAGCCCGGGCCCGAAATATTCAGTTCCAGCGGGGTGGTCCCTCCGCAACTGGTCCGGAACAGGTCGGTCGGATATTGACTCATCAGAGGCTACCTCGGAGCAGAGAAAGGCCTGGGCAACGAACGAGGGATAAGTCCGCGAGCAAATCAGCGCACCCTCTCCCGCGCTCGGGATGTGGGCGTTCCTGTCAGCTGAGGCGTCGTTGCCCATCTTGAGCTGAACTATCCGAGGGAGAGTTGTCTGAATATCGCTTTCGCCCTCAATATTCTGTATTGTAGCCCAGGCGTTGCCCGTCGCAACCAGTTTTTCTGCCCGCGCCTGGCCTAATTGAGGTAATGGCTGGATGAGCAGAGGCTACTTTTCCCTCCAGCTGTTGGTTCTTCCCTTGCTGTGGGGCTGCTTGTGGCTGACGCACGCGGCCGAACCGTCGGCGCGGAGCGGGCCGCTGTCGCCGGAGCAGGCGCATCAGCAATTCCGCCTCGCGCCAGGATTACGCATCGAATTGGTGGCCGCGGAACCGGAGATCGAGAGTCCCGTGGCGATGGAGTTTGACGAGGACGGCAAGCTCTGGGTGGTGGAGATGCGCGATTATCCCAACGGACCCCAGCCGGGTCGGCCGCCGGAGGGACGCATCCGCGCGCTGGAGGACCTAGACGGCGATGGCCGGTACGAACACAGTCGCGTCTTCGCCGATCGCTTGCTGTTCGCCAATGGCCTGATGCTGTGGAAAGGCGGCGCGGTGGTGACGGCAGCGCCGCACATACTGTATCTGAAAGATTGCGATGGCGATGGCCGGGCCGAGCAGCGCGAGATCCTCTACGAAGGATTCAGTACCCAGAATCCGCAGCTGCGCGTCAGCCATCCCAAGCTCGGGCTCGATAACTGGGTGTATGTCGCCAACGGGCTTCGCGGAGGAATGGTAAAGAAACACGGACGCGACGATGCCAGGCCGGTCAACATCAGTGGACGCGACTTTCGTTTCGATCTCGTGCACGATCGGTCCGAGGCGATTTCCGGCATGGGGCAGTACGGCAACAGCTTCGACGACTGGGGCCGGCGCTTCGTCTGCGACAACCAACACCATTTGCGACACGTCGTTTTGCCCAATCGCTACCTGGCCCGCAATCCCTTCCTCGCCGTCGGCGCCGTGCTGGAGGACGTTTCCGAGCTGCAACCCGGACCGCTCGGCTCCGGCGGAGTGGTGTATCCGATCAGCCGTAACTGGACCACCTCCAACTTGCACGCCGGTCATTTCACCGCTGCCTGTGGCGTCGCCATTTACCGCGGCGATTTGCTGCCGGTCGAGCATCGGGGCGCCGCCTTCACTTGCGAACCGACCGGCAACCTGGTCCATGAAGAGATCCTGCGCCCGCACGGAGCGACGTTCCGCTCTCGTCCGGCGCGCGACAAGGCCGAGTTCCTGGCCTCGACGGACGATTGGTTTCGTCCCGTGTCGTTGGCTCATGGGCCGGACGGGGCACTTTACGTCGTGGATATGTATCGGGCGGTCATCGAGCATCCGGAGTGGATGCCGCCGGAGTTGAAGCAACGCCCCGATCTGAATCTGGGCAAGGACCGTGGCCGAATCTGGCGCATCGTTCCGGAGGGACACAAAACCACGGCGATGCGGCCGAATCTGGGTCAGACTGCGACGGTGGACCTTGTGCCACTCCTGGGCGATGCCAACGCCTGGCGGCGCTCGACGGCGCAGCGGCTGTTGCTGGAACGGCAGGATCACGCCGCCGTCGAGTCATTGCGAAAGTTGTGCCTCAACTCGGATCGGCCGCTGGCCCGTGTGCAGGCCGCCTGGATTTTGGAGGGAATGAACGCGCTGGATGTCGATCTCGTGGCCCGGCTGCTGCGCGATGACCATCCACGGGTACGAGAGCAGGCGCTGGTTCTGTGCGAACGCTGGTTGCCGAAGTCTGCGGCGATTCAGAAAGAAGCTCTGGCGCTGGCGGCGGATGCCGATGCGCAAGTGCGCTTTCAGGCTGCCTTGAGCCTGGGAGAGTGGGACGACGATCGCATCGTGCCGGCGTTGGTGAAGATTGCGACGACTGACGCAGACGACCGCTGGACGCGTGCGGCGGTGGCCAGTGCGGTACCGAAGCGCGCCGGTGCGCTGCTGGCAATCTTGCTAAAAACAGACACGGAGTTGACGGCCAAGGCCACACAGGAGCGGCTGGCCCTCGTGCAAGAATTGGCCACGATAGTCGGATCGCGGCTGGAGGCGAGCGAGGTCACCGCGGCCCTCTCCGCGCTGAAAACACTCTCCGGCAAGGACGGTATGCGGTGGCAGGTAGCAGGGCTGAACGGTCTGGCCAATGGCATGGGAAGGCGCGGCCGACAGCTTAGCGAATTCCTGAGAGAACTTCCCGCAGAGCATCGCCAAGCAGCCGACGCAGCCGAGGATCTTCTGGCTCAGGCCGGGCGAGTCTGCACGGACAGCAAGCGGGAACTGGGCGAACGTTTGGATGCGGTTCGGCTCTTGGCTCATGCCCGGCCGGAGGCAGCGCTGCCGATTCTATCGCGACTGCTGGGGGATGATCCGGTCCCCGAAATACGGCTAGCTGCCGTGCGCGCGCTGGCGTCCCAGCCCTCAGCCGACGTGCCGAGTTTGCTGATGAAATCCTGGACCACCTACACTCCGGCGCTGCGCCGCGAAGTCGTCGAGTCCATGTTGCGCCTGCCCGACCGCGCCCGCTTCTTGCTTGATGAATTGGAGGCCAAGCATGTGGCGCCGGGCGATCTCGATCTTGCAAGTCAGAATCGGCTGCTCAAGCACGCCCAGGTTGATATTCGTCGCCGCGCCGGCAAACTGCTCCAGGCCGGTATCGCGGAGGAACGCAAGCAAGTCCTCGAGCGCTACCGCAAAGCCCTGACCAAAAAAGGCGATCCCGGTCGCGGTCGTGAGGTGTTTCGTCAAAACTGCGCAACCTGTCACCAGGTTGCCGCTGTCGGCACAACCGTAGGTCCGGACATCAGCGATACGCGGACCAAGACGCCGGAGATGCTTCTGCAGGACATCCTCAGTCCGAACGCGGCCATCGATGCGAACTACGTCAATTACATCGTTACCACCAAAAGCGGCAAGGAGATGACCGGCATCATCGCCGCCGAGACCGCATCGAGCGTCACTCTGCGACGCGCCGAGAACCAGACGGACTCGGTGCTGCGTCAGGACATCGAAGAGGTTCGCTCCACCGGAGTGTCGCTGATGCCGGAAGGACTGGAAAAAACAATAACAATCGAACAGATGGCCGACTTGATTTCTTTCCTCAAGAACTGGCGCTATCTCGACGGCAATACGCCCGGAGTGGACGTGGGACGATAACATGATGTTCGATGTGAATTCCCTGCGCGAGCAGTTCCCTTCGTTGAATCGCACTCGCGTCCCAGCTGCACGTCCGGCGATCTTTCTTGACGGACCCGGCGGAACGCAAGTGCCACAATGCGTCGTGGAAGCGATGGTGCATTACCTGACCACCTGCAACGCCAACCACGGCGGCGTCTTCGCCACCAGCCGCGAGTCCGACGCCATCTTGCATGAAGCGCATCAAGCGGCGGCCGATTTGCTCAACGCTCCCTCGGCAGAGGAAATCATCTTCGGCCCCAACATGACGACGTTGACCTTCCACCTCAGCCGTGCCTTCGGCCGCACGCTGCGTCCCGGAGATGAGATGCTGGTCACGCGCCTCGATCACGACGCCAATGTCCGTCCGTGGGTGCTGGCGGCGCGCGACGCCGGGGCCACAGTTCACTTCGTGGACATTCATCCCGAAGATTGCACGCTCGACCTCGATCATTTGCGCCGACTACTCTCGCCGCGTGTCCGGCTTGTCGCCGTAACGTGCGCTTCCAACGCGGTCGGCACCGTCACCGACGTTCGTCTCATTACTCGCCTGGCCCACGAAGCCGGGGCGCTGGTTTTTCTCGATGCGGTGCATTATGCCCCCCACCGGCTCATCGACGTGCAGGATTGGGACTGCGATTTCCTGGCCTGTTCTGCGTACAAATTCTTCGGCCCGCACGTCGGTATTCTTTGGGGCAAACAGGAACATCTTCACGGTTTGCCGGCATACAAGCTACGGCCGGCGACAGACGATTTGCCCGGACGCTGGATGACAGGCACGCAAAATCATGAGGGATTGGCAGGCACAGCGGCGGCTATCGATTACCTGGCGTCGATTGATCCCAGTGCAGAGCGGACAAGCTCGCGGCGTCAGCGCCTGGAACGCGCCTTTCATCGGATCGAGGATTACGAACGGACATTGGCCGAGTGCTTACTCGACGGACTTCGTTCGCGGCCGCGCTTCAGGGTCTTGGGTATCACTCAACGAGAGCGCCTGAGCGAGCGCGTGCCGACCGTGTCGATCACCACTGCTGAACACACGCCGCAGCAAATCGCCGAGCATTTGGCGAAGCGGGAAATCTATGCCTGGAATGGCAACATGTATGCTCTGGAGCTTACGGAGTGCTTGGGATTGGAAGAACACAGGGGACTGCTCCGGCTGGGCTTGGTTCATTACAATACGACGGAAGAAATCGATGCGTTGTTACAGGCGCTCGATGAACTCTGAGCGTCGGTATGCGGCAAACGTTGGCGACAGGTCTGCTTGGATAACCGCCTGGCGGCGCTGCAGAAGGAAGTGGAACGCATCGCGGTGATCGTAGACAGCACGCGCGAACAGGTGGATGACAAAAAGTGACGAATGAGGAGCCAGAAGAACCTCCTCACTCCTTGCTCCTCGCTTTCTTCCGAGCGGCCAAGCGAGAGAGGAGTGCGGCGAGGGGCCACTGAAGAACTGCGAGCAATGCCGTGGCCACAAAACCCAGCATGGCTACAAACTGGGGAATGAACTCCTGACCAGGCCCCAGGCCGACGTAAGCCCATGGACCGGCCGGGCACGACGCGGCCAGCGGGGCGATCAGCCAGAGGAAGAAATCAAGGGCGTGCATGGATGTCTCTAGCCAAAAAAGTCAGCTGCTCGGGACGGTACCGCCTTGCTGAGTTAATGAAACGATTCGTCAAAAGGGTCCACACCGTCTCCTGATGCGGCGTTACTTCCCAGATCGTGCCCTGCTCCGAGCTGACGATCAACGTGTTGCCGTTGGGCAAGCGTTGACACATGCCGCGTTGCTTGGTGAGGAAGCCAAACCTGGTGCCCCGGGGACACCACCAGGGAAAAGCATTCGTTTGCGGATCGTACTCAAGCACGCGCGAGCCATGCGCCGAACCGAGGTTGTCAAAGATCAGCAAATGACCATTCTCGAGAAATTGCGCATCGTGTTGGGCGCGCCAAGGGCCTTGCGCTGCCCACACCACTGCTTCTTTTTGGGGATCGAGTAGGGCGATTGTATGCAGGTTGCGCAAAGAGATGAGCACCTGTCCCACCTGGAAATTGGGGAATTTCGACGCCAATCGACGCGGCAATACACGGACGCAGTTCATGTGCAGTGGCTCATGGAGATTGTCGGAAACGTTGTCGAGAACGTGCCGCGGATCCACGTCGGCCGACAAATCGTGCTTGCTCTGCGTGCCAAGCGCGGCCAACAACGGAGCGTAGGGCGAATCGCGGAACGCCTCCAGGATAGGGATCGGTTTGCGCAATTCCTTTCCGTCGCCCGACAGCAAGACCAGCTCATCAACCAGAGATGGCGTGGGCACGTCTTCCAAGCCCGCGGGCATGGTCGCAACCGTTTTCTGCGCGATCGCGTAGATCGTGCCATCCTCGCCCACGTCCACGTCATGGTGAATGTGGCGCGGGTGTTTCCAAATCACCTCGGAGTCTTTATCCAATTTGACCAGGCCATAGCCATTGACCCGATTCTCCTGGCCATGAAAGACGGCGAGCAAGTCGCCGTTGGGGTATAGATGAACATCGAAAAAGCACACGAAGCCATCGCTGATGGGGCCACGAAGGTGAGGAGGAGAGGGCCAAACCTTGCTAAAGGGAATGGCCCAGTGGTGGACCACTTCGCCGCGCATGTTGACGAGAAAAGCCTGCGTGCTCGAAACGTCCAGGGAGGCGCAGGCATAAAGGGTGAAGCCATCAAACGTACTATCCGGCTTGTCGATACTCATAGTGGGAGGCGGGGCGCTCTCGGTCGGGATCGGCGGCAGCTGTTGTCGCTCGTTCCAGGCGCGGGCGCCCTGGAAAGCCTGGCGGAAAAAGTCCGACGATGGCAGGTGAAAAAACATGACCGCGGTGCCGAGCAAGTAGCTAAGAAATGCCAGGCCTGCGATGGCCAGTCCAAGCGAAAAGCGTTTGCACCGCGGCGCGGGCAACGCCGTCGAAGAGGATACGAGCGCGTTGGCTTCCTTTTTCACTGCGTCTCCGTCGTCAACGGACGAAGAGTGAGCACGCGGCATTCTTCTCTCCTCTGGCGAGGAACCTACTAATCGAAGAAATTCTACTAAATCATATGTGAACCGATCTTTCCCAGATGGCTCGATTCCGAGTGCAGATAGGACGCCAACCACCAAGACTATCGCGCCGAAGGTGCGATAGCAACGATTTCCCCCAAAAACTGTTAGGCGACATTAGAAATGTCCGCATTTTGGCGACATTAGAAATGTCCGCTGTTGGGACGTTGTCATTTCTTGCGACGGAAGCCTTTCCGCCAAGGATGATCCTCGGCTGGACGATACGGTTTCTCCTCGCTGTTGCGGACACCGACTCGCCTGGTCGCATTCTCGTTCTCCGCAAGCAGGAAGAGCTGATGATAGCCCGCGAAACTCGGCGCGTGGACGCTTCAGCAAAGCGCTCCTAAAAGGGCTGGAGCATCTATTCACCACCCTTGCCGCGAAGCGCGACATTAACCTTCTGGGTCTTATTTTTTCTACAGCTTGCTCCTTGTCGCGCCCGAAATCAGACGTTACCATCGTTGTAAATACTTGCTTTTCTCTCGCCATCAGGGACCGTGTCGAGAGAGCTGCATCATAGTTATTCAGGCCCAGGTTCGGGGTTCCTGGAGGCACACCCATGAGCATTCGTACTGTCTGTCCGTCCTGTCGCACGGTGTACAATCTCGACGAATCGTTTCAGGGCAAGACCGTTCGTTGCCGCGAGTGCAAGTCGCCCATCGCCGTCCCGTCTCGACAGGTACGCCGCGATGAGAGCAGCCGACCGCCCGACGACCGGATCACCAAGTCCTCGAAGTCGTCCAGCGCAGTGGGACCAGCCAGCCGCGACGACGAGAAGCCTCAGCGCCGGCCGGCGGAGCGCCGATCGAATCGGGAGCGCGAGGCCTCGCAGGGCAACAAAAACTTGATGCCGATCCTCCTCATTGTCGGTGCGGCAGTCCTCCTCCTGGGCGGGCTGGTTATCGGGGGCGTGGTCTTTGCCGTGATCGGTATGAACAAGAGCAGCGAGTCGCTAGGGGGGCCGGTAGCGATAGTCGCCAACGATCAGCCTCCGGATCGGAGTGGAGGCAAGGCGGATGCGGCGCCCGGCGCTGGCGCCAAACCGGTGGCCGAGCCCCAGAACAAGGCCCTTCCGCCCGGCCCGCTCGCCGATCTGCAGAAGAGGCTCGATGCGACGCTCCCGAATGGACCACATACTGAGCCGGGCATCCCAGCTGGCCCGGTCCCCAAGGAGATTGCGATCGATGTCTTAAAGAAGGTGAAACAATCGACCGCGTACCTCCGCGTCACGATGCCTGGCGGCGAGGTCGCACAAGGCAGCGGCTTCTTCGCCATCGATCGAGATCTCGTCATCACGAATGCCCACGTGGTCGGGATGTTGAAGAGCGGCAGGCCGCCGAGCCGAGTGGAGGTCGTCATTCACAGCGGCGAGGAAGGCGAAGCGAAGCTGCCCGGCATGCTGCTGGGGGTGGATCGTCAGAATGATCTGGCCGTCCTGCGCGTGCAGGCCGACCTGTCGCGCCTGCCTCCGCCGTTGCCGGTCGCCAGCGCCACCGAGCTGGTGGAAACTCAGAAAGTCTACATTTTCGGTTTTCCCTTCGGCGCACAGCTGGGCAAGAACATCACCGTCAGCGAGTCTTCCATCAGCTCCCTGCGGCGTGGCGACAACGGCGTTCTCAAGGAGGTGCAGGTCAACGGCGGCATGAATCCCGGCAATTCGGGCGGACCTGTCACCGATGCCCGCGGCGCCGTCATCGGCGTCTCTGTCGCCGGCATCCGTGGCACCCAGATCAACTTTGCCATCCCCGCCGACTACATCCGTCCGTTCGTCGAGCGGAGCAAAAACAGTCCTCTCGATCTGACGGCGCCGCCCGGCCCGATGGCCCGCAACGATCCAGCTGGCCCATTTGGCCGCAACGATCCCCCCGCTGATCCGGCCCCCGGTCGCAGTATGGAGGGCGATCTCGCCGCGCTGAAAGGCGTCTGGCAATCCGGCTCGGTGTCTGCCGACGAGGGCGGAGGTTCGGCCACGGTCAAGCTAAGTATCAGCCCCAACGCGGGCGGCCAGGCCGGACGAATCTCGGTGGAGATCGCCACCAAAACGGGCGGCCGCACCACCTCGTCGCAATCGTCCTACACGTTCACGCTGCGGGAAGAAAAGGGCCAACGACTCCTGGTCACCAACAACCTGGGCCGGCGGGGCCGAGGCATGGTTTTCATCTACCGTCTCGACGGCAACCAGCTCGTCCTCAACGGCGTGCTCGCTTCCATCCGCGTTGCCTACACGCTGAAAAACGTCAGCTTCCAGCGGACCTCGGCGGAACCTGAAGCGGCCGTCGCCGACAATCCTCCTCCCGGCAAACCGTCCAATCCCGCTCCTGCTCCTCCTGCGGCGTCAGGCAGCGGCAAAGCCTCGGACGCCGCCGCGTTAAAGTTCGAGGGCGACGTTTACGCTTTCGTTGAAGACGCCGTCAAAGCAAAGCGATTCGCCGATGTCGATATTCGCGGCTTCACCCTGAACAGGCCGACCTACCGAGATGTCTGCGACAAGGGTGTTCTCATCGGCTTCCAGGTGGGCCTGGGAAAATTCGTCAACAATGACATCGTGAAGTCCTTCAGGCCCATCTACCAGACCAAAAGTGGCGCGAAATTCGGCAAATGGATCGGGCCGGTCCCCCCGGCTCCGATCGTCACCGTCAAAGCAAAGCCCGGGTACGTGGTCAGTGGCCTGTCGGTGCGAACGGCCTTGTCGATCGATGCCATCACAATCACTTTCGCCAAACTCGACAAAGACGGTCTGGATATGAGCGACACGTACGAGAGCAAGATGACTGGCGGCAATGGCGGCCAGCCTGCAATGATCGGCGGCAATGGGCAACTCTTCGTCGGCGTGACCGGGCACTTGGGTAACGACGGTGCGCCGTGCTCGCTCGGCCTGGTTGCCGTGACGCCGAAGGATTGAGCGCGCGGGCGGCTTTTGTCAGAGCTAGCGAGGAAAGGCGTCAAGAGCCGCTTTGGTTCCGAGAAGTATTAAAACGGTTCCCGATATTCCTGACACCTTTTCTCCCCGACCATTGACGAGTCTGCCATGACCGCTTATTAGGGCTGCAATTTGGTTAGAGAATGACCAGTTCGGCGGCGCAAAAGCGAACCCCACTTGCTGTCGCGTGTCCTACCATTCCGGAGCCATTGCGCAGTGCAGTCGTCTGGTGCTATCTTGGGTATAAGAAAACATGAACGACAGTATCTACTTGGCGAGCATATACCGGCTGACAGGCGTAAATTTCCGACTGGCTGCCGAAACATTGGCCGCCGGAATGGAAACGAAAGAAGACGGCACTCCTGCCAAGCTAAGTGCAATTCCGTTCTATTTTGTGGCCTCGCACGCCGCCGAACTCTTCCTGAAATCGGCCTTGCTAAAGAGGGGATTTGCGGAGAGCGACTTGAAGCAATTCGACTTTCGCCACAGTCTCAATGCCCTATTGACTGCTCTGCAAGAAAAAGGGGTCACAGTCACGCAGGATACCGTTGAGCTGATCAATGGGTTACATCATCAACACCAAACGCACGCACTCAGATATACGGCTCTTGTTGACGACGGGAAGCCGACATTCATGCCGCCCCCACCGTTAGTATTTCGGTGCTTGACGAGTTGCTGTTGTTGACTCGAATATCCACTCTGGGCGTGTGATTTGCCGGGCTTCATGGGTACGAATTCGAGGAAAGAGAGCAAGACACGCCGAACACTCATAAGGCTCTTGGTGTCGGAAAGGCGAAGAAAATGGGATATCGTGGGTTCTTTTAGAATCAAAGAGACAGTATCACTCTCCTACCTGAGCCAATACTTGATTCATGAGCTGGTCCGACAAGTACATGCCCTCCTGGCGGAGTCGTTCCACCACCGGACGGGCAGCGGGAATCCATCCTTGCTGCTTGGCGTAAATCACCGCCCCGATGGTTCCCTGGTAAGGAATGCCCAGCGACGCAGCACAACTCCTCGCTCGCAGATCATCCAAGATCACTCCGCTGCCTGGATTCGCCAGGGCATAGGTGAGGACGGCGCTTTCTCCGGGGTGGAGGTGGTACGCCGCTACGGTCGCGGCAGTCGGTCCCGGATCAACCGTAGTCAACCAAGCCGCTTGGGTCAGAGCTTGGACCGCAGGGTCACTAGGACCACGGCGTTGAATTTCCAGGGCGACCGCCTCGGGGATAACTACCGTTGGACCGAGTTGCTGGAGCAGATCAACCAATCCTACCTTCCCTAACAGGATGATCGGCGAGGTGTTGACGACCCAGAGTGTGACCACGGTTGATCTGCTCCGTCAATTCTTCGATTGTGTACCCGAAAAGGTTTACCTTATGCTGCCCCGCAGCTTCGAGAAACCCAGCATACGGCAATCCGGCGAGCTGAGCAGCCCAGCCGGTCGAGAGATCGCCGCGGCTGCACCAGAAGAACGCAGCGGCCAGGCGAATCGTGGCGGCGGCCTCCTCAGGGGCGCAGGGTAACGCCGCCAGAAGTTCATCGGGCAGCTCAAACTTCACCATCGCCATCGCTCGTTCCTTTCCTCGAAAACCCAACACATTCTTGCGTCCGAGTACCCCGTATTGTACCAAGATAATTGGAAATGGAGCGCCATGATCTGACGAATCATGGCGGATCAAATCCTCCTTGCGAGAACGGATTGCAGCGACAAATGCGCCAGGTCACTTTGCAACCACCGCGCAGCGGCCCGGCCAAGAAAGAGGCCAAGAAAAAGTGTCAAGAACCGTTTTAGGATCCGAAAAGAATTAGATCGGTTCCTGGCACCTTTTCCTCTTCTGCTTCTTTTGTCGCTTCATATCCCCTTCCTTTCATGGGAGATCGTTCACCCGAACGACTTTGACTTAATGCCCACGAACGTCCCTCGCGTGTCCGTTTTGTAATACCCTTGGATCATGGAGCTGGCGAGCTCGGGCCCCAAGCTGTCGTACTGCTCGAGTACGACATCAAAACCCGTCTGGAGGATCGCCTGCAACAAGTCCTCGCGCAGGATCCAGAAAGAGCGCCGGTTGTCCCACGAAGCCCATTTGTTAGCTTCGCGTTGCTGGAACTGATCTTCGCTGGCAAACTCGGTGTACCATCGCCCCCGTAGACCTTCATTCTCTGTGACAGCAGAGAGACCGAACTTCTCCGCGGTCGTCTTGGTTTGCCCCCGTTCTTGCTGAACTGCGAGAGCCCCCCCAGCAATGGGTCGGAGAAGTTTGCCGAGAATTGCAGGTCGGATGGGGACATAGGTGTCCGCGTCCGAAAGTACGGCGAAATGCGTTTGCAAAATCAGCACTCGATTCGTAGACTCGGCGAGCATCGCAAGGAATTGCTTCGGTCGGTCGAGATGGTAAAACAGGCCACAACAAAAGACCACGTCGAATCGGCCATACTTGCTCAGGTTCCAGGCATCGTCCTGGACGAACTCCAGGTTGGGAAGTGAAGTGTTCGCCTTGACGTAGCGGCAGGCCGCCATGTTTGACTCGCGGACCTCCAGTCCGGTTACCTGGAATCCGAGCCGGGCGAATTCAACTGCGTAGCCACCCTCCAAGCATCCCAGATCGACCAACCGATATCTGCTTTTGTCACCAGGGAAAAGACTGTTCAGCAGCGCCCTCGTCGAGACGAACCACTGATCCGAGGTCATGTCGGATCCGTTCTCCGGCTTGGTGAACGTCCCATTGTCGAGTCGAATGTTGTGGGCTGTAAACTCAACACTCATTTCTGCTCTCCACCTTCTGCTCGGAAAAGATCGACAGCATGGTCGGCTGTCCAGTATCGCCCATGCACAGGAGGGCGCGGATGCTCAGTATCTCCCGCACTGCCGCCAACGTCAAGAACTCCTCGACCAGTTATGTTCCCGATACCCTGATCCGGCAGACCAAGAATAGATGTCAACCAATGACAGACGTCAGGACCCGTTTTGGGGTCCGCGTGCTTCCATCGGAGTGATAAAACTCTCTGCTCGCCGAATCGCAGGCAAATCACGGAGGGTCAAATCCCCCTTGCGAAAAGGGATTGCAGCGACAGATGCGCCAGGCGCCTTTGCAACCGCCGCGGAGTGGCCCATACTTGTGAACTGCCTGGATGAAATACTCACTGCAACTCGGCTCGAAGCGACACACAGAGGGCAGCATCGGTCGCAGATAGACTTGATAAAAGCGTACGCTGGCGATCAGCACGGTCGAAGCCGCGAAGCGAATGCCTTCCACCAGTCGGCCTATCATGACTTGTCGGCCTCGCGCTCTAGCTTGCGTGCCGCCTGACGCACCAGGCGTGGCAGCGATTGCTTCAACTCCGCCAGCGAGGGCGGCTCGGGACGGCGTGGAATCAGAATCAGGTCGAGTCCCACCGGCATCTCGTGACGGGTCAGTCGGAATGCCTCACGATACAGGCGGCGCAGGCGATTGCGCTCTACGGCTCCGCCCATCTTGCGCGACACCGATAGACCCAGGCGCAGATGAGTCAGACCGTTCTCGCAGGCATAGACGATCAACCAGCCGTCGCTGACCGAGCGGCGGCGGTCGTAGACGCGGCGAAAGTCGGCGGCGCGACGCAGATGCTCGTGCTTGCGGAAGCGAAACGACGGCATTTCAGCTCCACGGCGTATTCTCGCGCGGGTTCTGCGGATGCAGGCGCGCGAACTCTTCGATGAGTTGCCGGCTGCGCTCGTCGTGGGTCTTGGGCACCACGATTTTGATTTCGATGAACTGATCGCTGCCGGCGATGCCCTTGCCGCGCAGCCGCAGCCTTGCTCCGCTCGACGTTCCCGCCGGCACTGTCACCGTCAGATGCGTGCCGTCCAGCGTCGGCACGTCCACCTTGGCGCCGAGAATTGCTTCGCTCACCGAAATGGGCACGTCCAGGATGACGTTTTTTCCCTCGCTACGGAAGTAGGGGTGTGGCTCGATTTTGACGCGGACAAACAGATCCCCGCCGCCCGGACCTTGCCCGGCCAGGCGGAGCTTCTTGCCCTCCTCGACACCGGCCGGCACGCGCAGATCGATGGCGCGACCATCGACGTTGAGCGACACACTGCCCCCCAGGGCCGCCTTGAGGAAGGGGATGGCCACCTCGGCCTCAACGCTTTCAGGAGGCCGTGCTGCCCGTGCTCGTCCCCTTCCTCCACGGCGGCCGAACATTTCGCCAAAAGGACCACCGCCGCCGAAGGCGCCGAGGATGCTCTCCAGGTCTTCGGGGTTGACACCCTGAAACTCGAAGCCGCCTGGCCCGCCACCCTGGGCGCGGAACGGTCCTTCAGGGCCGAAGCCGGGACCGGCGAAACCGAAGCGATCGTACTGTTCGCGCTTGGTCTTGTCGTTGAGCACATCATAGGCTTCTTGCACTTCCTTGAAACGTGCTTCGGCCTGCTTGTTTCCCGGATTGCGGTCGGGGTGAAATTGGCGAGCCAGTTTGCGATACGCCTTCTTGATGTCGGCCTCGGAGGCGTTTTTCGCAACGCCCAGCACTTCGTAATAATCGCGCGGCATGGTGGCTGATTGCTCCGTCCGAGCCGCGCACGCAGCGCAGCGGAGTAAGCGGCTGTTAGACGACCGCTTACTCCGCTGCGCTGCGTGCGCGGCTCCGTCTGGGAACGACAGAACCTGCTTCTATTGTAGCAAGCCGGAAAACCAGCTCAGGACAACCCTTCCTCGCGCAGCAGATCGAGCGTCCCGGCCACTGCCGCGAGGGTTTGCTCGATGTCTGCCTCGGTGTGCGCCGCCGTCGTCATGCCGCCCATGCCCATCAGATCGACGCCGTGCAGCAACATGCTCTGGCGAAACGCATGGCCCAGCTTGACATCCTTCATCTCGGTGAGTTTGTCGAAGGCCCCACCGTAGGGAATGAAGTCGTCGCCGGTCGCTCGCGGTCCGGTGTAGCCAGGCAGAATTTTGAAACAAGAGAACTCGCCGTAGGCAACCCACTTCTCGCTGCGCTCGGCGAAGAGAGTGTTCAGGCGCTTGCGCAACTCCCAGGCGACGGCGTTGGCGCGAGAGTTGGCCTGGCCCTCGGCGACGATTTGCAGCGTGGCGATGCCGGCGGATGCCGACAGCGGATTGGCGTTGAACGTGCCCGGATGACGCATCTTCGGCTTGCCCGGACGAAACTCCAGGTATTCGAGAATGTCGGCGCGGCCAGCGACGCAACCGCCCGGCAGACCACCGGCCAGGATCTTCGCCAGCGTCGTCATATCGGGCTTGATGCCGTAATGTACCTGTGCTCCGCCGGGGGAAACACGGAAGCCGGTGATGACTTCATCGAAAATCAGCAAGCGATTGTGCCGCGTCGTGATCTCGCGCAGACTCTTCAAGAATGGCCCGCGTATCGGCACTTCACTCCAATGGCCACCTGTCGGTTCGAGGATGACACAACCGATCTGCGAATCGCTGCGCAGCGTCTTCTCCACGACATCGAGATCGTTGGGCGGAACGATGACTGTGTTCTGCGCTACTTCATTGAGGATGCCCGGCACAGGAGCATCCACAGGATAATCGGCTCCCGGATAAAGGAAATCGTTCCAGCCGTGGAAATGCCCGGCGAACTTGAGGACGCGCGGCTTGCCGGTGAAGATGCGTGCCAGCCGCAGAGCCATCATGGTCGATTCGGTGCCCGAACCCGTGAAGCGTATCCGTTCGGCCGACGGCATCAGCCGCTGTACCCATTGTCCCCATTCGATCTCGCGTTCGTGGCAGGCGCCGGGATGCGTCGCTTTCTCCATCTGCCGCTGCACTGCCTCGACCACCACTGGATGACTGTGGCCCAGCAGGATGGCCCCGTGACCGGACCAATAATCGATCAGCTCGCGGCCATCCACGGTCCACTTGTGGGAACCCTGCGCGCGATCGACGTACACCGGGAACGGCGTCAAGTGTCGCGCGTCGTGGGTAACGCCATTGGGAAAGATGCCGCGGGCCTGTTCGTGCAGTTTCCGCGAACGCGGGAAGGCGGCCGCAAAGCGTTCGGCCAGCGAGGGGCGAGTCAGCGTTGCCTGGGACATAACTTCCTCCAAAAAGGATAACCTCGTTCCCAAGCGCTGCGGATGCGTGCGCCGATTCGGGTACTGATTTTTCGTTAGCCCAGCCCTTTAGGGCTGGGGATGGGGTAGCGCCAAAGAGAAAAGGGGCCTTTAGGCCCTCCGGCTGCGCATGTCGTCGAGGGGCTGAAGCCCCGGCTACAGAGGGGCTAAAGCCCCGAAGCTGCCATCCCCGAACACCATACCCAGCCCTGAAGGGCTGGGCTAACGAAAAAACCGCCAGAAACGATTCGCGCGCTCAGCGCTGCCTGGGAAGGATTATCCTACGTATCAATGCGCCAGGAACCACGGTTTGGCGGTCGAATCGGTATTGAAGAACCGCAACAATTGCTCGGCGACTTTGCGCCGGCCTGACATCGAGGGATGCGTTCCATCGTTGGAAAGGTCGCTCTCCTCATAAGACAGGCCGTCGGGATTTTTTTCCTTGCCCTTGGCCCACAGGTACGGGCTCCAGCTCAGCCACGGGAGAAAGCCCGCGGTGAAATAAGACAGTCGGCCACTACGGCGCAAGAGAGACGGCGCATAATTACCCCTTTATCAAAGCGTGTTGGAACTGTTCGAGTGATTGCTGCAACGCTTGCCAGGCTGGTTCCGCCTGACTCAGATCGCCCTGACGCGCCAGGGTCTCCAGGCGCATGGCCGCCTCGAATGCCGCTTTGCCGCCGAGAATGGTGACGGCTCCTTTGATCGAATGCGCGCCGCGCCGAACCTTGTCCATATCTCCGGCGCAAAGGCCGTCGATCACATCGTCGATCATGCGCGGACAATCGCGCAGGAAAACCTGGGTCAACTCGCGCAGCAGTACTGCATCTCCGCCGACATGGTCCAGCGCCTCGCTGCGATCGTGAACGACCGGCGTTCGGGAAGTGGCTTTTTCGGACATGGCCGCGTTGGGCACCAACTCGGAGATCGCCTGATACAGCTCGCGAGCCTGGACAGGCTTGGCGACGTAGCCGTCCATGCCGGCGGCCAGGCAGCGCTCGCGATCTCCCTTCATGGCGTGGGCCGTCAGCGCCAGAATCGGAATGTGCCGGCCCGTCTCTCGCTCTCGGGCGCGGATGGCGGCCGTGGCCTCGAAACCGCTCATTTCCGGCATTTCCAGATCCATCAGCACCAGATCGAAGCGCTCGCGCTCTAACAAGTCCAAGGCTTCTTTTCCGTTGCACGCGACGACGGCGGAATGGCCGCGCTTTTCCAGAATGCGCACGGCCAATCGCTGATTGACGATGTTGTCCTCGGCCAGCAACACACGCAGCGGACGTTCGCCTTCCTTGTTTGCCACAGAATCAGGACTTGCGGCAGGCATCGCCTCGCCTGGCATGGGCGCGACGGCTCCTTGCGCCAGGCCAAACCGCGCCGTGAAGTGAAAGCGACTTCCCGGCGAGCGGGGGGCGAAAGCCCCCTGTTCGGGCGCAATAGGGAGAGTAAGCCCCCCGCTCGCTGGGCTCTCCACTTCCAGATGCCCCCCCATGAGCGCCACCAGCTGCGAGGCAATCGCCAGACCCAGGCCGGTGCCGCCGAAACGGCGATTGTCGCCGCCCTCGACCTGCTCGAACGGCTCGAAGATGACTCGCTGCTTTTCCCCCGGAACGCCAATGCCGGTATCCGTCACTTCGAAATGCAGGAAGCAGGAATCCGTATCCTCTTCGGTTAGCTGCGACCCGAAGGGGAGCGCGGCAGCGTCACTCGCTTCCCTTCGGGTCGCGGCCAACCGAGTGACAGTGACATCTATCTCGCCGCGCTCGGTGAATTTGATGGCGTTGCTGACGAGATTGACGAGAACCTGGCGCAGCCGGCCCAGATCGCCGATCAAATGATCGGGCACATCGGGCGCGATGTTCCAGGTCATTTTTAGCTCCTTTTGCCGGGCGCGCACGGCAAAGGGGCGCAACGAATCATTTAAGCTGTCGCGCAGAGTGAACGGCGCCGGCATCAGCTCCATCTTGCCGGCCTCGATTTTGGAGAAGTCGAGAATGTCGTTGATAACGGTAAGCAGTCCCTCCGCCGAGGTCCGGACCATTTGCAGGTATTCGCGCTGCTCGGGCGACAGGGTAGTATCGAGGGCCAGCTCGGTCATGCCGAGAATGCCGTTCATGGGCGTGCGAATCTCGTGGCTCATGCGGGCCAAGAACTCGCTCTTGGCGCGATTGGCGATCTCTGCCGTCTCCTTGGCTTGTCGCCATTCTTCTTCCATCTTTTTGCGATCGCTAATGTCGTGACTCATGCCGACCAGGCCGATCACCCTGTCCGTACTGTCTCGCAGGGGCACTTTGGTGGTCAAGAGCCAGCGGTGTTCGCCAGCGCGATCGATCAGCAGCTCCTCGCGGTTGAGAAGCGGTTTGCCGGTATGGCAAACTTCCTGCTCATCGCGGAAGAATTGCTCAGCCACCTCGCGCTTGAGGAAATCGAAGTCCGTCTTGCCGAGAACGGCCCCCAGGCTCGCAGCTCCGAGCGAACGGAGCGTAGCGGCGTTTGCCATTACGAACCGACTGTTGATGTCCTTGACAAAAATATGATCGGGCAAGTGATCCATCAGCGCCCGCAGGAGGTTGCGTTCGCGCGCCAGCGTTTCCTCCATGTTCTTGCGTTCGGTAATGTCGCGGGCCGCGGCATAGATCAGCTGTTGCTCGATGAACGGGGTCGCCGTCCACAGCATCCAGCGATACGAGCCGTCTTTGGAGCGGTAACGGTTCTCGAAGGAAACGAGTTCTTTTCCGGCGACGATGCTCTCTGCCGCTACTTGCGTGGCCGCACGATCGTCGGGGTGAACGAAGTCCAGGTACGGCTGGGCCGACAGCTCCTCCAGCGAATAGCCCAGGATGCGCTCGAAGGCCGGGTTGAGCCGCTTGAAATAGCCGTCAAAGCCGGCGATGCACAGCATGTCCAGCGACAGCGTGAAAAAGCGATCGCGCTCTTCCTCAACTCGTTTCAGTCCGGTCTCGGCTTCCTTGCGCGCCGTGATGTCGCTGAGCACGCCGTCCAGAAGACAGGACTTGCCTTTGGATTGTTTTGTAACCCGGACGCTCTCACGCAGCCAGCGCGTTCGGCCATCGCTCGTGACGATGCGATACTCCTCCTGGCTGTCCTGACCGGAGCGCAGCCGTTCGCGCGCTCGCTGCCAGAGCGGCAAATCGTCTGGGTGGATGATGCGCCGCCACTTCTGCGGATCGTCGAGGAAAACTTGCGGCGGCTCTCCCGTGAGATCTTCGATAACCGGCGAGAAATAGCGATAGGTCCAGTCCAGGTCGTCGCTCTCGCCGCTCCACAAGCAGTCAGGAACCGAGGCCATGACGCGGCGCAATTCCGCTTCCGCCTCCGCAAGGCGGTTAAGCGTCTCATGCCGTTCGCGGACGTCGCGGGCCGTGATCAGGGCCAGTGTCTTGGGAGGAACGTGCAGCCGGGCAATGCTCAGGCTGACCGGGATCCATGAGCCTTCCTGTTTGGTGCGGAGGAAGAAACCCTCCTGCGAATGGAAGACGCCCGTGCGCGAGGCCGCTTCACGGAAACGGTGTAGGCCGCCCTTGCCGCCGAAACGAAAGAAATAGGTCGCCGGAAGCGCCAGCATTTCGTCGCGGCCGAAGCCAGTCAGCTCGACGGCCATGCGGCTGATTTCCAGGAGCTGATCGCTGTCGGGATCGAACAGGAACAGGGCGTCGCCGGCTTCCTCAAGGAGAGCATGGGCAAGGTCTTGGCTGGAGGACACAGTCATGGCACGATCGACTCCAAAACCGGGATCGCATTTGCGAGCTTACACCCGGCGAACGGGCGACGCAATAATAAAAGCAAGACGATGTATCCAGCGACGATTTTCGAGGAAATTACAGCGGTCGGGAACTATATTAAGGAGGCAACTCGTTCTCGATCCGGAGGATCGTCATGCGACGTTCCGCATTGGCCACGAGCGTTCATCAGCTTCGCAGTCGCTTGGCCGCGCAGCAGGTATCCAGCGATACGGATGAGCAATTGCTGCATGCCTTTCTCAGCAGCCGGGACGACAACGCTTTCGCCGTTCTGGTTCGCCGCTATGGACCGATGATACTACACGTCTGCCGCCGCGTCCTGGGTCACGAACAGGATGCCGAAGACGCTTTCCAGGCCACGTTCCTCGTCCTGGCCCAGCGCGCCAGCTCGCTGCGCAACCAAACCGCGCTGGCCAGCTTCTTGCACGGCACGGCCTATCGTATCGCCTTGAAAGCCAAGCAATCCGCTGCGCGGCGACGCAAACACGAAGGGCGAGCGGCCACCCAATCGGCCGTCGATCCCGCCGACGAGTTGTCGTGGCGCGAGGTGCAGACGCTACTGGACGAAGAAATCGCTCGGCTACCAGAGAAATACCGGAGTGCGTTTGTCCTGTGTTGTCTGGAAAGCGTCAGCCACACGGAAGCGGCGCGCCGCTTGGGACTTAAAGAAGGCACAGTTTCCAGCCGACTGACGGCGGCGCGACAACGGTTATCCCAACGCTTGGTGCGGCGCGGTGTGGAGTTGACGGCGGTGTTGGCCGCGACGGCATTGGCGGCGCCACAGACATCGGCGCTGCCTCCGTTGTTGCTTTCGACGACGATCAAGGCGGCGTTGGCGATGGTGTCCGGCGCAGGTGTGGTAAACATCGTCTCAGTATCTGTCGCAGAGTTAGTCGATGGCGCGGCTTGTGCGGCAATCTTGAGCAAAGCCAAGATAGTCACAGCGCTGCTGCTGGTCGTGACCCTGCTAGGAGGTGTCGGCGTGTGGTTTCGCGCTATCCTGCAAGCCGTCGTCGTCCAGCCGCAACCGATGTCGAAAGCAGAGGCGGACAAAACGACTCTCTCAGGGCGGCTTGAGGAAAATAGGGCAAGCGTAGAGGTGAGCGGCCGTATCCTCGATCCGGAAGGCAAGCCGGTGCGAGGTGCGAAAGTGCTGTTTCTTTGGCGGCTCAAGGAACTACCTCATAAAGTCTGGGCCACGAGTGGCGCCGACGGCCGGTTCGTGCTTTCCCTCGCCCGGTCGCCCGCGGCCAACGGTGGGTGGGACATGGCTAGAGAAGGCCTATACGTCCTTGCAGCCGCAGACGGATACGGGTTTGCCGTTGCACCGCTGGACAATCCCGAAGCGCCGGCCAATCTGACGCTGCGACTCGTCAAGGACGACGTGCCCATTCGCGGACGCATCCTTAACCTGGAAGGCAAGCCGATGGCCGGCGTCCGCGTTCGAGTTAACGATTTGGAGCCGCTGAACCAGGCCCAACTTTATGTGCCCAAGAGCGAAGATCTCGCTGCTTGGCTCACTGCCCTTAAGACGAACAAGAAAGATCCGTGGCGGATTGAGGAAGACTACTTGACGGAGTTGGCCAGTCCCGACTTTCACTTGCTCTTCTCGTCTGCTGTGACGGAAGCGGACGGCCGATTCGAGCTACGCGGTATCGGCCGAGAGCGCATGGTCCGCTTGCGCATCGAGGGACCGACCATTGCAACCCAGATCGTCAATGTAATGACCCGGCGGGGTGAAAAAATTCAACTTCCCTTGAACCGAAGCCATCCGAAATCGGAGGCCATAACATATCACGCGGCGAATTTTGAAATCTTAGCCGGGCCGACCAAGCCGGTTGTGGGCGTCGTCCGTGATCTGGAGACCGGCAAGCCGTTGGCCGGCGTGACCATCGAGCCGAACAAGATAGCCAACCCTTATGGCATAATGAATTATAGCGCGGGGCTGATTAAGTCCACCACGGACAAAGATGGACACTATCGGCTCATCGGCTTGCCCAAGGGCGACGATAACCAACTCCTGGCGACGACGGATGAGTTGCCCTATCTGCCTGTGAGCCAGAAAGTCGAGAACACGCCGGGCCTGGGGCCGGTCACGCTCGACTTCAACCTGAAACGCGGCATTTGGGTCAAAGGCCGCGTCACCGAAAAGACCACAGGCAAACCCCTGGTTGGCGGCGTTGGCTATTACTGCTTCCGTGACAATCCACACCGCAACGACATCCCCGAGAATCTCCTCGGCTTCGGTCGGCAGACTCGAGACGACGGCTCTTACCAGTTTGTCGTTGTGCCAGGACGGGGTTTGATTGCGGTGCAGGTATCCTATAACAATCGCTACCTCAGCGGTGTTGGCGCCGAAAAAATCAAGGCGCCGCGTAAGAATATCGGCATTGACAGCTTCGACACCTACCCTGTTCCCTGCCAAATACCCAACATGAATACTCTGGTCGAGATCAATCCCAAGTCCGGCGATGAATCCATCACCTGCGATTTAATCGTAGTCCCTGGCCGCGCCCTCAAGGGGACGGTGCTGGGTCCGGACGGCCAACCGCTGGCCGGTGCCCGCCGAGACCGCTGGGACATACTGCCCGGCAGTGAGTTTACCGTGTGGGGGCTGCCGGAGAATAAGCTGCAGAAGCCGCGGGTGATCGATTTTGTGCATGAAGGCAAAAAACTGGCCGGTTTCGTGACCGTCTATGGTGATGAGAAGGAGCCTCTGCAAGTGCGCCTGCAACCCTGGGGCATGCTCACCGGCCGGCTGGTAACGCCTCAGGGCGAGCCATTGAGCGGCGTGGAAGTATCTTGCACCCCCCGCGTGGGTGATGTTTTCACGAACAAGCAGGGGCGCTTCCTTATCGAGGGACTGACGCCCGGACTCAAGCACGGAGTGTATGTCAGTAAAGAGGGATTTGTTCTGACCATTCTCGGCAGCGAACCGAAAGACCTGATCGTCAAACCCGGCGAGACAAAAGACCTGGGCGTTCTGAAAGCCAAGGTGATGGAATAGTAGGACGGGACGGAGAGCTTCCAGACGTGCGATTCCGCGCAGAGCTTGGAAGCGAGGAAATTCTGCCGGCGATCCGGCGGCAGTCCTTCTCAAGATTGCTCATCTCCATACGAATAAGGGATAGATTTCACCATTGTCCCTCTCTGCCATCACCTGAGGAGCGCATGCTGTTCGCTCTGGAAAACGTCACCAAGACCTACGGCCGCATCACGGCCCTGCGGCAACTGTCGGTGGACGCGCCGACGGGTGCGGTCGGACTGCTCGGACCCAATGGCGCGGGCAAGACTACCCTCATCCGCACACTGCTGGGTCTGATAACTATCGATGCCGGGCACGGCCAGGTGCTCGGCATGAACATCCGCACGCGCCGGCTCGACATTCGCCAGGCCGTCGGCTTTGCGCCGGAAGACGAGTGCCTGTTCCCCGGCATCGCCGGCATCGAGTCCGTGGCCTATGCCGGCGAGCTGTGCGGCATGAGTCGCAAGGACGCCATGCAGCGCTCACACGAAGTGCTGAACTATGTCGCTCTGGGTGAGGCTCGCTACCGGCGCGTCGAATCGTATTCGACCGGCATGAAACAGCGTCTCAAGCTGGCGGCGGCCATCGTCCATGATCCGCGTCTGCTCATCCTCGATGAGCCGACCAATGGCATGGATCCCGCAGGACGGCAGGAGATCCTCGAACTGGCGCGCGACCTGTCGCACAATAAGGGGATGAGCCTGTTGTTTTCGAGCCATCTGCTACCCGATGTGGAGGCTGTTTGCGATCATGTCCTGGTGCTGTCTGGAGGCAAGCTGCTGGCTCAAGGCGCGATTCGTGATCTGAAACAGGCGCACGATCAGTCGTTTGAAGTGCGCGTCAAAACGGACATGGCAGAGTTCGCTCGGCGTTTGATGGAGCTGGGCTGCGATGCCCAGCGGCACGACGATCTGTTGCGTGTGCGCCTGCCGCGCGGACGGTCCAGCGATTTGCTCTGGCAGCTGGCCGCGTCCTCCGGCGAGCAAATTCGCTATTTGCGGCCGCAACGAAGCACGCTGGAGGAAGTGTTCCTCAAGGCGGTCGAGACGGCCGTTTCGTGAGAGGGCATCCTTACTAGCCCGAAGCGTAAGCGAGGGCAGCCCTCGCTTACGCTTCGGGCTGGTCATGCAGATAAGGTAACGTCATTATGCCGATTTTCGATCAGGGTTATCAGCACTGGCAGGGGCCGTTGTCCTCGCGCCTGGGACGCTGGCTAACCATCGCCCGGCACGGCGTCCGCGTGCAGCGGAACAATCGCGTTCTTCGCGTCTTTCTTCTGATGGCCTGGCTGCCGGCGCTGGGATTGATCGGCGCCGTCGTCTTGTGGGGGCTGATCGAACGGAGGAGTGAATCGATACTGACGTTGTTCAGCGGGCTGCCCGCGGATCTGGTGCAAGATCCCCATCTGTACCGGACAGCCGCATGGACGCTGGCGTATTCGTATTTCTTCAAAATCCAGTTGTTCTTCATCATGCTACTTGTGGCGATCGCCGGGCCGGGGCTTATCAGTCAGGATTTGCGCTTCAACGCCTTGCCGCTGTACTTTGCGCGACCTCTGACGCGCCTGGATTATTTTCTCGGCAAGTTAGGCATCATTGGGGCGCTGGTGGCGTCGCTCGCCGTCGGTCCGGCGGTATTCGCGTATGTCCTGGGCCTGCTCTTTTGCCTTGACCTGAGCGTTGTCAAGGACACGTATCCGATTCTGCTGGGCAGTGTGGCCTATGGGCTGATTATCACGCTGTCGGCCGGCATGCTGATTTTGGCCATGTCTGCGCTGACGCGGCGGTCGCTGTATGTCGGCATTACCTGGGCGGGATTGTGGATCATCAGCGGCATGGTCGGAGGGATACTTACGACAGTCAACGGCGAATCGGCGCGTCTGGAGATCCAGGCAACGGAGATGAATCGTTGGTTCGACGAACACCCCCCGCCGCGCGGCGCGCAGGTCTTCAACACCTCGAGCGGGCGCCGTCCGCAACTTCAAACGAACGCGAAGACAGGCAGACTCCAGCTCGCCGGCCTTCGTCCTGAGCAGGAGAGAGAGGGCGATCGCTGGTATCAGGCCTGGGTCAAGGCGGAGGGGCAGGCCGCGACGAAGGCACAAACGGCCCAGCTCACGGTGATGCAGGCAGATTGGCGGCCGTTGGTCTCCTACGTCGCCAACCTGGAGCGAATGGCCGACGCGCTGCTCGATACCGATTCGGCCTGGGTTAGCATCGGCAGAGCAGTGGAGCGTGGTCGCCGGGCGACCTTCGAGCGCGGATTTGGGGGAGGGCCTTTCCGACGCGGACGGCCGCGCGAGTTCCAGTCGGGGAACGAACGCGAGCTGGCCGATATGATGGTGCCGCAATATCCGTGGTGGTGGTCCGCTTGCGTACTGGCGGGTTTACTGGGGATTTCTACATGGACCTTGACGCGTCGGGTCAAATCGCTGGACCGGCTGAGGTAAAGCCGATTATCGTCTTCGAGGGTGTCTCGAAGTGGTACGGCAACGTCATCGGCCTGAACAAGCTAACGCTGCGCATTCCGGCCGGCGTGACCGGACTGCTCGGCCCCAATGGCGCCGGCAAATCGACCCTGTTGCAACTGGCGACGGGGCAGCTGCAACCCAGTCAGGGCACGGTGCGCGTGCTGGGGCAGCGAGTCTGGAACAATGCGGCGCTGATGCGGCAAATCGGCCTGTGTCCGGAGCAAGATGCTTTCTGGGAGTGGATGACGGGCTTTGATTTCGTCCGCACCTGTGCTCGTCTGACGGGCATGGGCCGGCGCGCGGCCTCGCAGGCGGCCGACCGCGCCCTGGCCACGGTCGGCATGACCGAGCATCAGGGCCGTGCGATTCGCGGCTACTCCAAGGGCATGCGGCAACGGACGAAGCTGGCTCAGGCGCTGGTGCACGAGCCGCGCGTGCTGTTTCTCGATGAGCCGTTCACCGGCACCGACCCGTTGGCGCGTCACGAGCTGATCGAGGTGATCCGCGCTCTGGGGGCAGCGGGCCGCAGCGTGCTTGTTTCCAGTCACGTCCTGTACGAAGTGCAAGCGCTGACGTCCAACATCATCCTCTTGCACCGCGGCCGGCTGGTGGCCGAGGGGAACGTGCGCCAGATCCGCGATCTGATCGATGCGCATCCGCATCGGATTGTCCTGGTCTCGGACAACTCGCGCTCCCTGGCCGCGACGGTGGTGTCTTGGGACGATGTGGAAGGGGTCAAAATCATGGCCGAGGATGACGCCCTGCTAGTGGAGACCCGGCGTCCGGATGCCTTCTACGGCCGACTACCCTCCCTGGCCACGCGCAATGGCGTCCGCATCCGCGAAGTCTATTCCGATGATGACAACCTGGAAGCCGTGTTCAAGTACCTGGTGAGCCGATGAGCGTATCGCCGATTTCTCCCCTCCCCGATATCTCTGTCCGCCGCGGCTCGATGGTGTCGGCCGTGGCCGCGCTGTTCGTCTTGACGCTACGGCAACAGCTGCGCGGCCGGCGTCCGCTCGTGTTGTCGCTCTTGTTTCTTCTACCGGCTGTGCTGGCGATTGTGTTCAAGTTTTTGCCTTTTCCTCCGACGACAGACGTGCTGGAATTTGCACTCATCTTCAACCTCATTCCACACGCGCTGGCACCGCTGACGGCCCTGCTTTACGCGGCCGGCGCCATTCAGGACGAGGTCGAGGAACAGACTCTGACGTACTTGCTGATCCGTCCTTTGCCGCGTTGGGCGCTGTATGTGACCCGGACCGTCGCGGCCTGGCTGACGACCACGGTGTTGACGGCGCTCTTCACAACCGTGGCATTGACCGTCATCTACTGGAACACGCCGATGCTGTGGGGCAGCGTGCTGCCGCGCCGGGCGGCCACAGTGGCCGCACTGATGGCGTTGGCACAGGCGGGTTATTGCTCGCTCTTTGGTCTGCTCGGTTTACTCACGCGCCGCTCGCTGATCGCCGGAATCGCCTACATCATCGCTTTCGAGGGGTTGCTGGCCAATTTCGACGCAGTGGTTCGGCGGCTGACGGTTACGTATTATTTCCGCGTCTTATCCCTTCGGTGGCTCGCGCTGCCACACACCGAGGAATGGTCGATCCCTCTCTCGGACGCTCCCAGTGCGGACGAATGTCTGACGACGTTGCTGGGGGTTAGTGCGCTTTTGGTGCTCCTGGGCGCTGTCATGATACGGCAGCGCGAGTTCCTCATGAAGACGGCAGAAGGGCGATAGTTTTTCGTTAGCCCAGCCCTTTAGGGCTGGGGATACTGGCAGTTGGTAGCGTTTCTGGGGCTTCAGCCCCTCCACTGCTGGGGGCTTTAGCCCCTCCCTCGTGCGTCGCGGAGGGCCTAAAGGCCCAATCTCTTTCTTCTCGCTACCTCATCCCCAGCCCTAAAGGGCTGGGCTAACGAAAAAACACAGCTAGACTTGGCGCAGGCGACCTCCTTCGTGAATCGATTTTTTCTTGCCGGAAGCACGGCGAGTGGGGACTATCAGAAGGTGACAACACTTTCTGATCTCGGAGTGGGAACCATGAGCCATTCGCCAGTGCTAACAAGCGTTCGCCGCCTTCGCAGCCTGCTGGCCGCTCAGGAGGGCGAAGAACATAGCGATGAACAACTGCTGACCGCCTTCGCCGACCATCGGGATGAGATCGCCTTTGCCACCCTGGTCCGACGGCATGGGCCAATGGTGCTGGGCGTGTGTCGCCGTGTGCTGGGCCACGTTCAGGATGCCGAGGACGCCTCGCAGGCCACGTTCCTTGTGCTGGCCCGTCGTGCCGCGGCGCTGCGGAACAAGACCGCATTGCCCAGTTTCTTGCACGGCACGGCCTTTCACCTGTCCTCCAAGATCAAACGCGCCGCCGGACGACGCCGCAAGCACGAAGGCCGAGCGCCGTCCCGGCTCTGGGTCGATCCTTCGGACGATCTGCTGTGGAGCGAAGTGCGGGCGCTACTCGATGAGGAGACGGCGCGTCTACCGGACGCGTATCGGACCATCTTTGTCCTCTGTTGCCTTGAGAACCTGAGCCAGGCGGAGGCGGGGCGGCGCCTGGGACTGAAAGAACGCACGGTCTCGAATCGCTTGGCCGAGGCACGTAAACGCCTGTCACAGCGCTTGCGATGTCGCGGTGTCGAGCTGACCGCCGTGCTGGCCGCGACGACATTGGCGACATCGTCGTCCTCGGCGTTCCCCGCAGAGATGATGGCAACGACGATCCAGGCAGCCCTGGCCACGGCTGCGGGCAAGGAACTGTCGGGGCTCGCCTCGCCATCCGTCGCGCAGCTAGTCCAAGGCGTAGGTTCCGCCGTGACGTTGAGCAAGGCAAAGATCGCCGCGGTGTTGCTTCTGACCGCGACGTTGTTGGCAGGGGCCGGGGCGTGGATGTACCACACACTGGCCACGCCGCAACCGGACGAAAAGCAGCAGAAGAAACCGGACGCTGCCTCTCGCGCAGGGCAGGGCCAAAAGGCCGATACGCCACGAAAGGAACAGAGCGAGACCAGGACGGTGTCCGGCCGCGTTCTCGATCCGGACGGCAAGCCGGTTCAGGGGGCGCGCCTGTACTGGCCGCGTGTACCGAAAACGGAACCGAAATCGGAGGAGGACATCGAAATCCCTCAGCGTGCTACAACCGATGCCGACGGCCGCTTCCGCTTCGAGTTGCCGCGCTCGGATATACGCTCTGATTGGAACCTCACTCTCGTCGCTGCGTCAGACGGATTCGGCGTGGATGCAGTCGAGCTACCCAAGGGCGATTCACCAGCCGAAGTGACCTTGCGTCTAGTCAAAGATCAGCCGATCGAGGGCCGCATCGTCAATACCGAGGGCAAACCATTGGCCGGCGTCCAGGTGCGTGCTCTCGAACTGAGTACGACGCAGAGCGGAAATCTCGACGATTTTCTGACGGCCTGGAAACAAGAATGGCGACTGGCCTTCGGCCAATTATCGCGGCATATGTCCGTCCTGCTCCCCCTGGATGGGAAGGCGTCCAACGCGGTCACGGATAAGGATGGCCGTTTCCGTATCCGCGGCGCTGGCTCGGAGCGCCTCGTCAAGTTGTCCGTGAGCAGTCCCGGCTTCGGCCACGAGATACTGCACATCATCAACCGGGCGGGCTTCAACGCCGCGCCGGTGAACAAAGCCGTCCTCGACCGCATCCCGGCCGAGCTGCGCCAACCGGGGCAACCGCCGCTCTTGTACGGTCCCAAAGTCGAATACGTCGCGCCGGCCAGCCGGCGCATCGAAGGTACCGTGCGCGAGGCGGGCAGCGGTAACCCCGTTGCGGGCATCACCATCCACTGCGGGTTCGGCTACAGCGACGGCGTTGAAGCCGTCTCGGACAAGGACGGGCGTTACAAGCTTGAAGGCATCCCCAAAATGAAGCAATACCTGCTCAACGCCTGGCCGCCGGAGGGGAGCGCGTGGCTGGGAACCGGCGCTCGCCGCGACGACGAGGAAGGTTTGCGGCCGTTCCAGATCAATTTCACGGTGACACGCGGCATTGTCGTCAGCGGTCGCGTCCTCGACCGCACGACCGGGAAAGGCGTTCAGGGTGGCATTCGCTTTGTGCCGATAGCAGGCAATAAGTTTGCCGGCAGACCTGGCTACGATTCCTACAACTACGATCGCACGGTGCGAGGCGTAAAAGCCGACGGTCGCTTCCAGCTCCCGATAATCCCCGGGCCCGGCGTGCTGATGGTGCAAGTTTACGGCAACGAAAAAGCCAACGGCGGCCTGGAAGTGAATCCCTATAAGCAGGCCGAGTTCGACGCCCAGGACCGGAAGCATGTCAAGCTCACGGAAGACGGCGAGGACCGCTTTTTCACCTCCATCGGTGACTCGATTGAGTTCTTGAGCAGCGAAAATGTCGTCAAATATCTCGATCTCGCTCCGGATGCCGGCACGGCGAAATGCGATCTGTTCGTGGATCGCGGCACGACACGCACCATCCAGATCGAAGATCCCGAAGGCAAACCGCTGACCGGAACCACCCTTGCCGGCATGACGGCTATGTGGCCGAAGGTTTCCACCATCAAGGACGCCAACTGCACCATCTTCGCTCTGGACCCCAAGAAACCCCGGTCGTTGTTCTTCTTCCACTCCGGGCGCAACCTGGCGGGATCGCTGATGGTGCGCGGCGACGACAAAGAGCCGCTGACAGTGCGACTGGTTCCCGTTGGGAGCATGACGGGCCGATTGCTGGACCGCGAGGGCCAACCGATCGCCGGAGCTTTTGTCGATCTGAATCCGCCGGATGGCGTGGCGCGAGAATTGTATCGCCACCTCAACCAGCGTCGGCCACAGATCCGCACCGATAAGGATGGCCGCTTTCGCATCGACGGAATCGTGCCGGATGTGAAATTCATGCTGAGTATTTCTCAAGGACGCACTTTCCTCGTTGGCGAGCCGCGCATCGGCTTAAGGCAGGTCAAACCCGGCCAGACGCTGGATTTGGGCGCCATTCGTGTCAAACCGGGGGGCTAACAGGCGAACGGCCGGTGTCAGCCGGCTGGTTTCGGCTCCCACCAGCCGGCTGACGCCGGCCGTTCGCCTGTTAAGCAAATTCTCTTGTCGAAACGGTGCTGGCCGGGAACTAATAGAAGGAGACACCTGGTTCCGAATCGGGGGCCGCACTCATGAGTAGTTCCGCCTTGGCCGCCGGCATTCGCCATCTTCGCCGCAAATTGGCCGGACAGCAACCCAGCGACGACAGCGACGAACAACTGTTGCACGCCTTCACGACTCGGCGCGATGACAGCGCCTTCGCCGCCCTCGTTCACCGTCATGGGCCGATGGTGCTGCACGTCTGTCGCCGTGTGCTGGGGCACGAGCAGGACGCCGAGGACGCTTTTCAGGCCACATTTCTCGTACTGGCCCGCAACTGTGCTGTGCTGCGAAACAAGTCGTCGTTGGCCGGCTTCTTGCACGGGACCGCTTATCGCACGGCCATGAAAGCCAAACAGTCCGCCGCCCGGCGACGCAAACACGAAGCTCAAGCACCACAGCGATCCACCGTCACTCCCGCGGACGAATTATCGTGGTGCGAAGTGCGGATGCTACTCGACGAAGAGATCGCCCATTTGCCGGAAAAATACCGGAGCGTTTTTGTCCTCTGTTGTCTGGAAAACCTGAGCCGGGCCGAGGTGGGGCAGCGTTTGGGGCTGAAAGAACGTACCGTGCTGAGTCGCCTGTCCGAAGCGCGCAAGCGGTTGTCTCAGCGATTGACGCGGCGCGGTGTGGAGCTGACGGCGGTGTTGGCAGCAATCGCACTGGCGACGGAGACTGCGACGGCGCTGCCTCCGACGTTGATTTCGACGACCATCCAGGCGGCGTCGGCACAGGGCGATGGGGCGATATCGACCGTCTCGGCATCGGTTGCCGAACTGATGGAAACGGGGAGCGCTGCGCTGACCTCCGTGAAGGCAAAGGCAGCGATGACGCTTTTGTTGGGCGTGACTCTGCTGGCCGGCGCTGGCGTCTGGCTGAACAAGGAGCCTCCGGCCTCTCCTCCCCAGCGAGCGAGTTTAGCCGCTCCGCGGGGGAACCAGAAGCCGACGGATTCTCTTGTCCTTCACGGGCGCGTGCTGGATCCGGATAACCAGCCCGTAGCGGGCGTCAAGCTCTACCTGCCGCATTGGCCCAAGGAAAGACGGCAAAACTCCCGCGATGTGGCCATCGTCCAGCGCGGCGTCACGGACAAGGAAGGCCGGTTTCACGTGGAACTGCCGCGGCAGGACGTGCAAACGGACCGAGATGTCCCGTTCCTCGCCGTCGCGGAGAATTTCGGCCTGGCCTGGGTCGAGCTGCCGCAGAAGGACGCGCCGGGCGAGCTGACATTGCGGCTGGTCAAGGACGTTCCTATCCGCGGACGGCTCCTCACTACCGAGGGAAAGCCGGTCGCCGATGTCACCGTGACCGTCCTGGGCGTCATGGCTTTTGAACGCCTGGACGATTTCCTTCGCGCCTTCCAGCGCGAGCGCAAACACATCGACGAAGGGATGAGCGTTCGCCGGCTGGAATTGCCGCTCAATGACCTGCTGCACGTCAAGACTACCGACAAGGATGGCCGCTTCGCGATTCGCGGCGTCGGCGCCGAGCGAGGAGTCGGAATCGAAGTGAAGAGCCCCGCCATCTCCGAAGGGATGATGTTTGTTGTTACACGCGAAGGCTTCGACGCCAAGACTTATATGAAAAGTCTTTTGATTAGCAAAGGAGAGAGGGTACCGCCGCTGTTCGGTCCCTCGTTGGATTACGTCGTCGAGCGCGCCGAGCCGAGCCGGATCCTTGAGGGAACAGTGCGCGAGGCCGGAAGCGGCAAACCCGTGGCCGGCGCTACGGTTGAGGCACACGAGGTCTCAACCCGCACAGATGCTAAAGGACATTATCGGCTCGAAGGCATGGGCAAGGCCCCGGAATATTGGCTGCAAGTCAGCGCCCCGGCGAGCGTGCCCTTGATCGGACGTGGACAGCGCGTGAAAGTGTCAGCCGCAGCGGGCGGAAAGCCGATGCAAGTCGATGTCGAACTGCCGCGAGGAATCGTCGTCACCGGCCGTGTTTACGACAAGGCGACCGGCAAAGGCCTCCTCAGCAGGGTCCACTTTGCTCCTCTGCCGGAGAACAAAACGCCCAGGACGGGGGAACTCATCATCTCCACCGTGACTGGAGCGGGGGGCCGGTATCGCCTCGTGACGATTCCCGGACCCGGCGTGCTGCTGGCCACCGTCTCCAACAGAAATCTGAAGATCGAAGGCGTGCCCATTTATCCTTACAAACCAGCCGAGTTCGACGCTGCCGACCGCCCGCGCATTCGGATGACCGATCAATCGGGCCCGCATCGTGCCTTCCTCACGGCTGACGGCGTGGAAGACTTGGACCACAAGCACGCCTGCAAGGTGTTGGACATCAAGGAGGGCAGCGACGCCGTGACGTGCGATCTTGTCCCCGATCCGGGTAAGACCCTGACGCTAAACCTTCGTGATCCAGAGGACAAGCTACTGGCCGGAGCGCGGGTGATGGGCATGAGTACCCCGACGAAGAATCTGGTGCCGTTGAAATCGGCTACTTGTAAAATCTACGCTCTCGATCCCAAGAATCCCCGGCCGGTTGCGTTTCTCCACGCCGAGCGAAAGTTGGCGGCTCTCGTGACGCTGCGCGGCGATGAAAAGGAGCCGGTGACGATTCGGCTAGCTCCGGGGGGTGTAGCTACGGGGCGGCTAGTAGACGCGGAAGGCCAACCCATTGCTGACGCGGAGATTCTTACACACTACGCGCAATCGGATGGGGGTTACGTTGCGGGGTTCTTGCTTCAAGATGTGTTGCCGCGAACCGACAAGGAGGGACATTTCCGCATGGAAGGAATTGTACCCGGCCTCAAGGTGAACCTCGGTTTCCTCAAGGACCGACAGAGGTTGCCGCTTCCGCCGCTCAATATCAAGCCACTGCAATCCGGCCAGACGATCGATGTCGGCGACATTCGCGTTAAGCCGAGTAACTAGGTTCCAATGTATTCGGGCACGCGAACAAGGGACAGTAACGAAGGGGCGGGCAAGCCGGCGGACGCAAATCAGAATCCCGTTGCTGACTTGTGAACCAGCTTGCCGTCCCGGAAGGTGAGTCGGATCGTGCTACTGTTGCTCTCCCAGGTGTAAACATCTCCGCTGCCGGATGTCGGAGCCGAGGGAATGGCGACGCCGAACTGCCCAGCGACGTTGGAGCCGTCGCCCGTTTCCTTGCTTCCCTTGCCGAGGACCTTTTCCACCTCCTCCAGGGTCATGCCTTCCTTCACCTTGTCGAAGTTCGCCTTGTTCACCTTGCTCTGACAGGCCGGCAGCAACAGGCACATCAGCAGAACCACCACGAACCGGGCGCATTTCCGGGAGTCGAACCTCATCGTTCCATCCTCCGCCAAGAGGTGAGCAGCCCGATCCCGCCGAACCCCGGCGACGCGCGAGGGGCAACCCTGCGGTCGAGCATAAATCCCGAATCGATGGTAACACGCCGTTGTGGGAAGATCCATCGCTTGCACTTAACACTTGCGATGAATGGAATCCGCACCGCTGCCGCCCTATCATGAGGGATAACAGCTGACACGCTCGGCTGGCAGCGCCCAGAGGAGAGAAGCTCGATGGATTCGCAAGCACATCTCGAACCGACGGTGGTGGTCATCTTCGGCGGCGGCGGCGACCTGACGCATCGGAAACTGGTGCCGGCGCTATACAATCTTTTTCTCGATCACTGGTTGCCGCAGAACTTTGCCATCGTCGGCGTCGATCGACTGAAGATGAACGACGACAGCTATCGCAAGAACCTTCGCGAGAGCGTCGATCAGTTCTCCCGCCGCGGTAAGACCAAGGACGACGACTGGGGACAATTCGTTTCCCACGTCCACTACCTGAGCGCCGACTTCACCAACGCCGGCTCGTATTCCGAGCTGAACGAAAACCTCGGCAAGCTCGAAAAGGACTGGCAGCCCAAGGCGCACCATATTTTCTACCTGGCCACGGCGCCGAGCATGATCGAGGTCATCGCCCGCCAGCTTCACGATGTGAAACTTCTGGACGACGAGAAGCATTCGCGCCTGGTCGTCGAGAAGCCGTTTGGCCGCGATCTCGATTCCGCTCGAAAGCTCAATCGTCAGCTCATCGGCTTGATGAACGAGGATCAGATTTATCGCATCGATCACTATCTCGGCAAGGAGACCGTGCAAAACATCCTCGCTCTTCGTTTCGCCAACAGCTTTCTGGAGCCGATCTGGAACCGTCGCTACATCAATCACGTGCAGATCACGGTGGCCGAGGAAGTCGGCGTCGAGCATCGCGGCGGATACTACGATCGCTCCGGCGCCCTGCGCGACATGATCCAGAACCACTTGCTGCAAGTGCTGTGCTGCATCGCCATGGAGCCGCCCGTCTCCTTCGATGCCAACGAGGTACGCAGCAAGAAAACTGATGTTCTCAAGGCGATTCGGATCATTTCCGGCGAGCAAATCGCGCAGTTCGCCGTGCGCGGCCAGTATGCAATGGGGAAAAGCGAGGGCAAGAATGTGCCGGCCTATCGGCAGGAACCGGATGTATCTCCCGATTCGCCGACCGAGACGTATGCCGCTTTGAAGCTCTACGTCGATAACTGGCGCTGGCAGGACGTGCCGTTCTACCTGCGCACCGGCAAGCGTCTGCCGGCACGCGTCTCCGAGGTTTTCGTCCAGTTTCAGCCGGTGCCGCACCGTTCGTTCCCGGCCAGTGCCTACGCCGCGTGGTCGCCCAATCGCATGATGATCCGCATTCAGCCGGAAGAGGCGATTCAAATACGTTTCCAGGCCAAGCAACCCGGCCAGACGCTGCACTTGCGTCCGGTGCAAATGCGGTTTTCGTACAAGGAATCGTTCCAGACGCAGCCGCCGGAAGCCTACGAGACACTGCTCTTGGACGTGATCCGCAGCGACGCCACACTGTTCATGCGCGGCGATCAGGTCGAGGCAGCCTGGACGGTGGTGCAACCCATTCTCGATGACTGGAACGCGCATCCGCCGCTGGATTTTCCCAACTACGCCGCCGGCACCTGGGGACCAGAAGCAGCCGACGAATTGCTGGCCCGCGACGGCAGACACTGGTTCGCCCCGGACTGATGATTTCAAACCTTCCTCGTTCCCAGGCTCTGCCTGGGAACGC